>NZ_JBIMLB010000054.1:0-512 GCF_051860785.1 Hydrogenophaga sp. | reverse complement strand
CATTGCAAAGTCAGGCTGATCGGATCGACTCGTCGATGATTTTCGTTTCTGACCACGGCGAGTCGCTGGGTGAGAAGGGCGTATTTCTGCACGGTATGCCGTACAGCTTCGCGCCCACGGTCCAGAAGCAGGTCCCCTTCATGGCATGGCTGCCAAAGGCCACCCAGGACCGACTGGGGATCGACGCAAACTGTCTGGTTTCGCGTAGGGACCAGCTGTCGCACGACAACCTTTATCACTCAATCCTTGGACTGACCTCGACGCAGGCGTCAACCTACCGTAACGACCGTGACGTCTTCTCATCCTGCCGCACCGGCCCAGTCGTTGGAGGAAATCCAAAAAGAGAGAGGCAATGACCCAACCACTGGGCAATGCTCAGCGGCTATCGTCTACATTCGCCCACGGCAATCGTTGAAGCATCGCAGCTTGTTACCCGAAGCGGCCTTAAGGCTACGCTGAACAAGTTGAGAGGTGGCGCGAGGTTTGCATGTATCGAGACACCAGAGACACGA
>NZ_JBIMLB010000053.1:0-528 GCF_051860785.1 Hydrogenophaga sp. | reverse complement strand
CATCCCGGTGCCACCGAGCAAGGGGCTCCGTCGGCGTTCTGAGGGGGCCGTCCCAACTTGTGCGGTGGGGTGCCTCTGCTACCATGACCGACTCCTGCGGACGTAGCTCAGTTGGTAGAGCGCAACCTTGCCAAGGTTGAGGTCGCCGGTTCGAACCCGGTCGTCCGCTCCACGTATGGCCCCGACGCTGTCGGGGCCATCGCCGTTTTCCCACTACACTGACGCATTCTGGCGACGTGGCCGAGTGGTGAGGCAGAGGCCTGCAAAGCCTTGCACAGGGGTTCGATTCCCCTCGTCGCCTCCAGGACCCGCGGGCACCGGTCGTCAGCACGCTGGCCGGTGCCCACGGGCGCGTCCGAGATCGTCCGGGTCGCTCCTCGCTCGGCTGCTTGGGTCGCTCCTCAGCTGGGTGGACCCGTCCGGCAGGCTCCTGGGGCAAGCTGATCGGGTGAGTCAGCCCCCCGAACCATGGGTCGCACCCGAGCCGGCCTCGCCCGGCGCGCCCCCGGGGCGTGCGTCCGGACTCGC
>NZ_JBIMLB010000052.1:0-535 GCF_051860785.1 Hydrogenophaga sp. | reverse complement strand
GCAACCTCTGCGGCTCGCAGCCAAATCTCCAACGCCAAGCGATGAAAGCGCTGCTAGAGCAGTGGGATCGAGACCATCCACAGCGGCTGCGCAGCATGATGTCTGCGATGTCCAATGTTGTCCCGTCGCACTTATTGGATCGCAAGCTCTTCGACTTCCAGAATTTCGAAGGAATTGCGTCTGCTGATGAACCTGGCGATCTCCTTTTTGATCGTGACGACACTCTAGATCGGTTCCAGAACACTATCGCGATCGAGTAGTCTTGTTTTGCCACAAGAGTAGCTTTCTACTCGGTCTACCGCAGCAGGCACTGCCCGAGACGAGCGATCAACTGGTAGCCCAGCCGATGGCGAGGCGTCTTGATCGATGGCCCCGTACCGTCCCTCTGTGAGGCCCCCCACAGGGGCGACGCATAAGCGGCTCATAGACACCCATCATGGGATGCAGATAGATGGTGCACTAGGGTCTGTTAACACAACCGCAGACCATCAGCGACGAGCACGAAGCTGATGAAGCCTAGGAACATGAGGTCGAG
>NZ_JBIMLB010000051.1:0-538 GCF_051860785.1 Hydrogenophaga sp. | reverse complement strand
ACTCGACCTCATGTTCCTAGGCTTCATCAGCTTCGTGCTCGTCGCTGATGGTCTGCGGTTGTGTTAACAGGCCCTAGCTCGCATCGAGGACAATTCCAATCCTAGGAAGAACTTCTCTATGAACAATTTGGATTCCATTGTCAGCTCCCATTCGCAGGCCACCGGTGTGGCGAGTGGGGCGTTTTTGAAGCGCGAGACGCCCGAATTGTCGAACTCCGCTCAAGGTGCCCAGAAAAAAATCCGGCGTCATACAGGTCGAGCAATCAAAGACTTCACGATGATTCAGGATGGCGACCTGATCATGGCTTGCATGTCGGGTGGGGCTGACTCCTACACGATGTTGGACACGCTGCTTTACTTCAAGAGCGTGGCTCCCATCAAGTTTGACGTGATTGCTGTAAATCTCGACCAAAAGCAGCCAGGGTTCCCCGAGGATGTGCTTCCGAGGTACTTCACCGAGCGGCAAATTCCGTTTCGAATCATCGAGCAAGATACTTACAGCATAGTGAAGGAGAAGATCGCACCGGGGAAGACTACA
>NZ_JBIMLB010000050.1:0-539 GCF_051860785.1 Hydrogenophaga sp. | reverse complement strand
CGAGCGCGGCGACCTGCGCCACCATCGGCAAGATGAGCCTGCCCGAGCTCAAGCGCCGCGGCTATCCCGACGACATGGTGATCGGCACGCTGGCCGGCGCCGGCACGCTGGGCCTGCTGATCCCGCCGTCGATCATCATGATCGTCTACGGCGTCAGCGCCGACGTGTCGATCGCGCGGCTGTTCATCGCGGGCATCGTGCCGGGCATCCTGCTGGCGCTGCTGTTCTCGGGCTACATCGCGTTCTGGGCCCTGCGCCATCCCGAGCGCGTGCCGCCCGCGGACGCCAGGCTGCCCTTCGTCGAGAAGCTCAAGGCCTCGATGTCGCTGATCCCGGTGGCGCTGCTGATCGCCGCGGTGCTGGGTTCGATCTACGCGGGCATCGCCACGGCCACCGAGGCCGCGGCCGTGGGCGTGGTGGGCGCGATGGTGATCTCGGGCGTGCAGGGCTCGTTGTCCTGGCACAGCTTCAAGGAAGCGCTGCTGGGCGCGACGCGCCTCTATTGCATGATGGCGCTGATCCTCGCGGGCGCGGCCTTC
>NZ_JBIMLB010000049.1:0-564 GCF_051860785.1 Hydrogenophaga sp. | reverse complement strand
AGTAACCCATGGAGCGAGAAAGATGAAGGACAAAGACAGCAACGGGCCGGGAAAGAAGTTCCGAGCAAAGTCGCGTGCGGAGTCGCTGACCCGAGGCGGTCCGGGCAGTGCCGCAGGGCGGGCGCAAGAAGCCATCAATGCCCACCCCAACGACCCCTTGCGGCAGATGACGCGATTTCTGCACGATCTGGACTTGCAGGCATCGAACGGGCGCGTGCGCCAAGTCTCCCATCGGACAGAGACTTCGTTCGGCCGCACGCTGAAGAACGCAATTCAGGATCTGCGCAAAGTCAGGATGCCCATTCAGCGCATTGATCAGATCGGGCGCAGCCATGCCATGGCATTGGTCGTGTACTGGGCGAACGAGTTGGGTCACAGTGCTTCAACGATCCAGAACAAGCTGACCAACATCCGCAAGTTCTGTGACCTCATCGGCAAGCTCGGTGCGATCCCGAAGAAGGAGGAGCTTTACCAGGAGCTGGAAGCAAAGGGAGTTGATCGCTCGGCCCTCAAACGCCACCAGGTCACACACGGCAGCAAGTCGTGGAGAGCCGCTGGGGTGGA
>NZ_JBIMLB010000048.1:0-586 GCF_051860785.1 Hydrogenophaga sp. | reverse complement strand
CAACGGGCGCCTTCGAGAACACCAAGGTGGTCGTCTACGACTTCTGCGAATCACGCTCGGGCGAACACGCCCGGCGCTTCCTGGGTGACTGGAGAGGCAGCCTCACCTGTGACGACTTCAGCGGCTACAAGGCCTTGATCGCCAGTGGCGTGACCGAGGTCGGTTGCCTGGCGCACGCGCGGCGCAAGTTCTTCGATCTGCACGCAGCCAACCAGAGCCAGATCGCCGAGTTCGCACTGCAGCAGTTCGGTCGGGTCTACGAGATCGAGCGTGAGGTCAAGGAGCTTGCGACCGATCAGCGCCAGGCCATCCGGCAACAACAAACGAAACCGCTGCTCGATGCCCTGCACCAGTGGATGGTGCTGCAACGCCAGAAGGTGCCCGAGGGCTCAGCAAGTGCGAAGGCGCTGGACTACAGCTTGCGGCGCTGGGAGGCGTTGACCCGGTTCGCGGATGACGGGCAACTGCCCGTGGACAACAACTGGATCGAGAACCAGATCCGGCCCATTGCAATGGCTTGTTCATAGTGCCCCACTTCGTTAAGTGCTTGAAAACATTGAGATCTGGTTCTCGGAAAAAACCTGAC
>NZ_JBIMLB010000047.1:0-672 GCF_051860785.1 Hydrogenophaga sp. | reverse complement strand
CTGCCAGTACGACTACGACACCGGCGGCCTCGACGCCCGACGACGGATGCCGGTCGGGTAGCCGGGACCGTCGGGGCTGCCGGGGCTGGCACGCCGCTTGCTGCCGTCGGCTCCAAACAGAGGAGACCGACATGTCCAGTGCGACAGCAGTAACTCTGAGCCCTGCGGCGGACGCCGCACCGGCGGCGGCCCGGCTGGGCGATGGCGCCTATGCCTGGACGGTCGATCCCGTCCACGTCGACCTGTCGATGGAAGCGGCGGCGCCGCGAAAGGCGACCATCGCCGCCGAGCCGCAGGCGATCACCGTCGACCTGGCGCGCTCGGCGATCATCGTCGTCGACATGCAGAACGATTTCTGCGCCCCCGGCGGCTGGGTCGACTGGCTTGGTGCGGACCTGTCGCCCGAGCGGGCGCCGATCGGGCCGTTGCAGGCACTCCTGCCGGTGCTGCGCAGCGCCAAGGTGCCGGTGATCTGGCTCAACTGGGGCAACCGCCCCGACCGCAAGAATCTGCCGCCGACGACGCTCTACGTGTTCAACCGGGACGGCCAGGGCATCGGCATCGGCGGCGAGCTGCCCGGCAACGGCGCCAAGCTCCTCGAGAAGGACAGCTGGTCGGCCGCCGTCGTCGATGAACTCGTGCAACTCCCCGAGGACATCAAGGTCGACAAGT
>NZ_JBIMLB010000046.1:263-764 GCF_051860785.1 Hydrogenophaga sp. | reverse complement strand
CGGTCCTGCCGCGCATGCCCTGGCGCGAACGCCTGCCGGCCCTGCTCGCAGTCTGGCCGGCCGTAACGGTGGCGGTCGTCGTGCTGGGCGGCATCTATGGCGGGCTGTTCACCCCGACGGAGGGCGCCTCCGTCGGCGCCATCGCCATGCTGCTGACCGGTGTCGCCACCCGCAAGCTCGATCGCCCCGCGATCACGCGCAGCCTGCGGATCACGGCGGAGACCTCGGCGATGATCCTGGCGCTGACGCAGATGCCGACCAATCTCGCCGAATGGATCGCCGGACTGGGACTATCACCACCGCTCGTGCTGGCGATGCTGCTGGCAAGCTACATCCTGCTCGGCGCGGTGATGGACGAACTCGCCATGATCATCCTGACGCTGCCGGTCTTCTTCCCGCTCGTGCAAGCGCTGGATTTCGGCTTTCCACCCGACGAGGTCGCCATCTGGTTCGGCATCCTTGTGCTCATCGTCGTTGGCATCGGGCTCACTGCACCACCGA
>NZ_JBIMLB010000046.1:0-253 GCF_051860785.1 Hydrogenophaga sp. | reverse complement strand
GTCTTCGTCATCAGTTCGATCGCGCGCGGTATTCCGATCAACGAGACGTATCGCGGCGTCCTGCCCTATGTCGCGGCGGACCTTGTGCGCCTGGGACTCGTTTTCGCCTGTCCGGTCCTGGCCACGGGGCTCGTCCGATTTTTTGCCTAGCGACTGATCCTGCCGTGACGCTTTTTGACTGAACCCGAGGTCGCCATGACGCCCGAACCGATCCACGACATCGCTCATCTCGCCCATGTCGAGCTGTTCACCG
>NZ_JBIMLB010000045.1:0-824 GCF_051860785.1 Hydrogenophaga sp. | reverse complement strand
CTGTTAACACAACCGCAGACCATCAGCGACGAGCACGAAGCTGATGAAGCCTAGGAACATGAGGTCGAGTTTCTCGAATCGCGAGAAGATGCGCCGATAGCCTTTGAGCCGACGGAACAAGCGCTCGACCTCATTGCGACGCTTGTACATCTCGCGGTCGTACTCCCAAGGTTCAATCCGCGTCTTTACTGGTGGTACCACCGGAATGAAACCCAGATCCAGTGCCAATTGCCGTGTCTCATTGCCCTCGTAGGCGCGGTCCATCAACAAATGCACCGGCCTGCTGGTCGGCCCAAGCCTGCTCAGCAGGCGCCGACCTTCAGGAGCGTCGTGCGCTTGCCCAGGCGAGAGGCAGAACGTCACGGCCGTTCGAGCATCCGCGGCAACCATATGAATCTTGGTGTTCCATCCGCCTCGGGACTTGCCGATGGCTTGTGGGCCGTTTTTTTTAGTGCCCCCGTACCGTCGGGGTGGACCTTGATGCTTGTGGAGTCCAGAGAGACCGCTTCGATCTTGATTCGCACGACCTGTGCACGCTGTAACTCCTCAAACATGCGATCCAGGACGCCGGCTTTGGTCCAGCGGTTCATGCGCGTGTAAATCGTGTGCCAGTTGCCAAAGCGCTTGGGCAGTCCGCGCCACTTGCAGCCATGCTCGGCCACATAGAGGATCGCATTGACCACCTGCAGGTTGCTCAGGCTGACGTTGCCACGCTGCTTGGGTAGGCAGTGCTCAATGGTGGCGAATTGTGCGGGCGTGATCTCCATGCCCAATATTGTCCAGCGCAAACGACACGATCGGTATTAGTGTTAACACGCCCTAGT
>NZ_JBIMLB010000044.1:0-881 GCF_051860785.1 Hydrogenophaga sp. | reverse complement strand
CCGAACGCGGGCGCCAGCTGAGCGCCACGATCACCCGCGTGCCGGGTCTGGCACGCGCCATGCCGGAGTTGCTGGAATGGTCACAGGAGATGGTGGCCACGAGCGAGAAGACCGATGCGCGCCTCACCGACATCATGATGGCGCAGGATTTCCACGACCTCACGGGCCAGGTGATTGCCCGCGTGGTGCATCTGGCCGGCACGATCGAGGAACAACTGCTGAGCCTGCTTCTGCAGTCGGCCCCCTCGGGCCAGCCGGGACAGGACCACGCCTTCGAACTGGCCGGCCCGGTGGTCAGCCCGGAAGGCCGCACCGATGTGGTGAGCGATCAGAAGCAGGTCGACGACCTGCTCGCGAGCATGGGCTTCTAAAGAAGCCGAAGAACGCCAGAAACCTCTCCAGGCTCGCGGACCTTGGGCGCTCTGTGGAGCGAAATAAAGGGGGAGGCGGCCTCCCGCCGCCGGAGGACATTCGCGGAACAGGGTGCCCAAGGTCCGCGAGCAGCGCGAGGTGCAGCCCGGAAAAGGGCCCCCGCACCCCGTCTTATTCCCCTTTAGTTTTCCGCCCCAACTTCCAGAATCGGTTTCATCGATCGAATGAAACCGAGCCATGGAATCTTCCAGTCAGGACAAGAACCTACCCGCCACCGCGCAGCGCCTGAAAAAGGCCCGCGATGATGGCCAGGTCGCGCGTTCCAAGGACTTGTCGAACCTCGCGGTGCTCGGCGGTGGGGCCGTAGCGCTGCTGGCCCTGGCACCCATGGGCTTCGAACAACTGCGCACCGCCCTGCGCAACCAGCTCACCTTTGACCACAGTGCGCTGCAGCAGCCCGAGATCACATTGCAGCGCCTGGTGGATGGCTTCTCCCAGGGCCTCATGCT
>NZ_JBIMLB010000043.1:0-912 GCF_051860785.1 Hydrogenophaga sp. | reverse complement strand
TCGGCTTCAGCCGCGACCGCGGTGATTCGGTCAACGTGGTGAACGCCGCCTTCAACGTGGAACGCAGCACCAGCAGCGAGGTGAGCGAGCCGGCGTGGTGGCAACAGTCCGGCAACCAGGACCTGCTGCGCAGCCTGGCCTGGCCGCTGGGCATGGTGGGTATGGGCCTGCTGGTGCTCATGGGCCTGGTGCGTCCCGGTCTGAAGCTGATCAAGACGCCGGTGGCCGGCCGGCCCAACCAGCCCCTGCAGCCGCTGAGCGCGGTGCTCAACGAAGCGCCAGAGCGCCCGGGCCTGCCCATGCCAGGCGCGAACAACGAACCCACGCCTGAGGTACAGCGCCTGGCCGATGCCAAACGACTCGCGATGGAAAATCCCGCGGCAGTCGCCAACATCGTCAAGGGCTGGGTCAATGGCGAAGCGCCGGCCTGAACATGAACCACCCCCTGCGCCGCTTCGCGTCTTCCCCCTCTCTCGCCTTCGGCGGGAGGGGGACGGCGCCTGAGGCCCGGCAAAGCCGGTTCCTCGGTACCCCTGGAATCACTTGCCTCGCATAGACAAGGAACACGATCATGGAAGACACAGGCATCCAGGACGCGGCGATTTTCCTCATGTCGCTGGGCGAAGAGGAAGCGGCCGAGGTGTTCAAGCACCTCTCGCCCAAGGAAGTGCAGAAGCTGGGCGAAACCATCGCCAAGACGCGGGCGGTCTCGCACGACCGCGTCGACCAGGTGATGCAGAAGTTCACCACCGAGGCCTCGTCACAGAGCCTGCTGGTGTCCGATACCGACAACTACGTGCGCTCGGTGCTCAAGCGCGCCCTGGGCGACGACAAGGCCTCGCTGCTGATCGACCGCATCCTGCAGGGCGGTGACGTCTCGGGCATCGAGAGCCTGAAGTGGATGGACCCGCT
>NZ_JBIMLB010000042.1:0-10624 GCF_051860785.1 Hydrogenophaga sp. | reverse complement strand
GCCCATAGAGTGGATGCCAGCGATAGAAGACTTCAACTTCTTGCCCGACATGGGCAGAATGACCCGGCGATTGCCATTGGCAGAAGCAACTGGCTGTTCGCTGGCAGCTTGCGCGCGGGCCAGCGGGCGGCAGCGGCGATGAGCCTGATCCAGTCAGCGCGCATGAACGGGCACGACCCGTATGTCTACCTGCGCGACGTGATGGCACGCCTGCCCATGCAGCGCGCCAGTCAGATCGGTGAGCTGCTGCCACACCGCTAGCAGCGAATCCAGGCCATCTCACTTTAGATTTGGCCGACGGTGAGTTTCACCGTCAGAGGTCTCATACGCAAAGCCTTGGAACTGCGCCCTCCCTCAAAGCTACCAGTGTGTTTGATTTGAGTATTTGTTCGGTTCCAGACAGAACAGTCAATCGAACAGGTCTACAGTCGACAAGGGAATGCAAGACATCCTGTCTTGCGAACCTTGCGGGTTCGCTCCGAGAGGGGTTTTCTCGTGTACCAGGGCTTCCCATGGACAACGCAGAGAACCACCTCATTGAGCGTCTTCCGAAAGCGTTGCGCAAGCGTTTTCTTGCGCTGTGTACCCGGTTCGAGCTGGTGGCATTGTCCGACCTGATCGAGCATGGGGCGCCACTGAGCCACGCGTACTTTCCACGTTCCGGCTTCATTGCGCTGGTGATTGACATCGAGACGCACCCGCCGTTGGCGGTGGGCATGATCGGACCCGAGTCCATGCTAGGGGCGGAATTGGTGCTCGGAGTGGCCAAGACGCCCTGGAGAGCCGTGGTGCAAGGCGCTGGCAATTGCTGGCGCCTGGAAGCGCATGTGTTGCGCAAGACCATAGCCACCATGCCCGAGCTGCGAGAACTGGTGCAAGGCTCTTTGATGGTCCGCCTGCATCAGCAATCACTTGCCACAGCCTGCCAGCGCTTTCACACGATAAGCGAGCGGCTGGCGCGCTGGTTGCTCATGAGCCAGGATCGCTCCCACGCCGACCGGTTTCATGTGACCCAGGACTTCATCGCGCAGATGCTGGGCGTACGGCGCGTGGGAGTGAGCGGGGCAGCCAGCGAATTCCAGCGGCGTGGACTGATTGAATATCACCGCGGTGAGCTCACTGTGCTCGATCGGCTGGGTCTGCAGCAAGCAGCGTGCAACTGCTACGCGGCGGACAAGCGACTGCTCAATGAGTTGATGCCTTCGGGTTCTTGAGGGGCCAAGTTCAGCATTGCAGGCCGCGATAGATTTGGCGAACTGGCGCTGAGGCCGACCAACGCGAGCCATGGGATGGCCGCGCGCTTACGGATGACTGCAGCCACCTTGATACCTGTCATTGATGCCGCCGTGCTGATGGGTGAGCCGATGACAGCTTCGCGCAATGCACTGTGAACCCAGCTCCCGTGCACGACCGACGGCAAGCGCTGCACTATCGACGTTCAACTACGCTCGACGAAGGGCAGCAACGGGCCCGAAGAAGACCTTCGCTGGTGGATGGACCCAACTCGCGGACGGCTTCCGATCAACTCCCGTGCAATCTACCCCGCCGGACGGTCCGTTCGGTCGAAAGCCGACACTCACCCGCGCGCCGGATGTCGAACGGCCCGACTTCACAGCCGATCAGCAACGAGACCGCGATGATCCCGGTTGCTGCCTCAAGCGGTGCGGCCTTGTGCCTCTCATCGGGCGCGAGGCTTTGCGTGTTGATAGGTTGCCTTTTCCATCTCAAGGAAGCCCGCTACCGAGGTCGGATCGGCGAACGGGAAGATCTGGGTCGCCCAATACCCGCCGATGCCGTTCGCGCGATCGATCCAGTAGTACAGGTTAGCGAGGCCCGCCCATGAGAGGGCACCAGCCGGCCGACCCGTGGGTGCTTCTTCCTCGTTGATCATGAACGTGAGTGCCCAGGTCTTGGGCATGCCGGGGAAGAACTCGGCGTCATTGGACAGCCGTGGCCTCGACACGGGCAGGATGGACGCAGCCGTCTTGGTCGCATCGACCCCGGGCAGCATCTTCACGTGCATGCCCTTAGGCAAATGATTGCGGGATGCCATCTCGACGGTTTCCGGTCGCAGGATCTGCTCTCCGCTGTCGCTGCGTCCGTCGTTGAGCCACATGCGGATGAACTTCACATAGTCCGACGCGGTCCCGTAGAGGCCGTGCCCGCCCATGTGGACCTCCGGATCCTGCGGCAAGGTCACCCCGTTGAGCGGAACGAGCGAACCATCGCGATCCTCGCGCGCGTGAATCGTTGCTTGCCGGGACTGCATGGAAGGGGTCATCGTGAAGGCGGTGTCAGTCATCCCGAGCGGACCGAGAACCCTCGATTGCATGACCTCGCCGAGCCGCTTGCCCGTAATGCCCTCGAGCACCATGCCGGCCCAATCGATGTTGCTCCCATAGGACCACTGCTCGCCCGGATCAAACAGAAGTGGCGTCTTGATCGACTTCCAAGATGCGTCGACCACCCAGGGCTGGCCCTGTTCGTTGGCGAGGCGGGTGTACGTCTCGTTGAAGAAGTCGTAGCTGAAGCCGGCTGTGTGTGTGAGCAGGTGACGCGTCGTGATGTCGCGCTTCGGTGGGCGCAGCCTGGGTTGCCCGTCGTTACCGAAGCCCTCGATGACCATGATGTCGGCAAGTTGGGTCGCGTACTCCTTCGCAGGCGCGTCGAGGTCGAGAAGCCCCTCTTCCACCAGTTGCAAGCAAGCCGTTCCTGCGATGGCCTTGGTGGTCGAAAATATCGCGCACACGGTGTCGGGTTCAAACGACTCGCCGGTTCCGGTGTTGCGGACACCGCGCGCGCCTTCGTAGATCGTGCCGCGGCGGTCGGTCACCGCCGCCGATACCCCGGGCACGCGGGGTGTGCCTGTCGTCACGCCATCGAGAACGGCGTCGATTGCTTTCGTCAGTTCGGTCATTCTTGTCTCCGTGTTGTTGAACCACCGCCACAGGCCAAGTGCCGGAGCGCGGAACGTCGGCGTGAGGTCGGTGCGATGACCCCGCCCAACGCGTCTCCGGCGGCGAAGTGTGGCAACGAGAAGATAGCAACACACCGGGTGGCCAGTAACCGCCGACCGGCGCGCCTGGAGGGACCGAATCCCGCCATTTGGCGGTTGAGACTAGCGACTGGTGGGCGGTGGCATGTCCAGCGCCGACGAATGCCGAACGCGCCAGGCGAGGAAGGCGAGGCCGACGCGGGTTCGGCCGATTCCGTCGAGTGGGTCGAACGACAGCAAGTCGCGAATGGTCTCCAGTCTCGCCTGCATTGTGCTGTGGTGGACACCGGCAATGCGAGATGCGTCACGGATAGACGCGGAGCGAAGCAGCGCATCCAGAGTTCGGACGGCCCACGGATGCTGCATGACGCCTTCGAGTTCCTCGACATCGAGCAACGGTCGATCGACAGAGCACTGGGCGAGCAGATCGATCAGACCGCCATAGTCGTCTGCGACGACGACTGGTACTTCTGGAACAGCGCACAGGCGCAAGCTCACGAGTGCTGTCGCCAGCGATCGGTGGAGGTCGTCGATCCCCGCCGCCACCCCGATCCCGCAGGGGCTGGCGTCGATGTGTTTCACCTCGGCGCGCAGTACGCACACGTGCAGCGGACCGTAGCGGGTGTGGACAACGTCTTCCAGCAGGTCGCGGTGTTGCTTCCATGTCGCGAAGAGCGGCAAGGTGGCAACGCGGTACTTCAAGTGCGGCGCCAATCCGAGTTTGGCAGCCGTCGCGTGGCGATGCTCCACGGCAACGTTGGCGTCGAGCAGATCGCCGAGCCGACGCAGTGGATCGTCCGCCTGGTGCCCGCTGCGGATGGCCAGCGCAAGTGCGAGGCGCTCGAGGATCATCGCATCGTTTACATGGGCTGGCCCCTCCCGCTCCAGCCACACTGTCATGCCGTTTGCTGCCAGGGAGCCTTCTCGCGGCGCTGAGGCGCTTCCCTTCAGGGTCTGCCCGTCCGGCGCGACGCGGAGCGTGCGCTCTGATTGATGCCCGGCGAACCCCGCTACACAGCCCGAAAGCGAGGCTGCTGCCCCGAGCAGCCCCTGGATGTTGACGCCACCTCGAACCAATTCGTCGAAGCACGCGATGATCCTCAACGCCAGGCTGGCGTTGGGGTCAAGGGCCTTCAGTCGAGCCAGCAGTTCCTGCATACATTCCTCAATCGGCCAACACGCGCGACATCCATGCACTGCGCGTGGCGATCATTCCACGTGACAGTGCGGTATGCGGCGCAAAGATGTCGAACGCATGGAACCCACCCGGCCACACGTGAAGCTCGGCCTGCCCGCCGGCATTCCACAGGGCGTCCGCATAGGCCACGGTTTCGTCGCGAAATATCTCGGCGCTACCGACGTCGAGAAACGCGGGCGGCAGGTCGCAAAGCTCAGTTGCACGAGCCGGAGCGGCATACGGCGACACATCCGGACCACCGCGCGCTTCGCCAAGCAGCGCGCCCCAGCCAGTCTCGTTGCTCACGCGATCCCAGACGCCGATGCCATCGAACTGAAGCGTGGACTTCGTGATGCCGCGGTCGTCCAGCATGGGATAGTCGAGCAGCTGACCGCACAGGCGGGGACCGCCCCTATCGCGCGCCGCGAGGGCTGCACCGGCCGCCAAACCTCCCCCTGCGCTGGCGCCCGCGATCAGCAGGCGATCGAGGCGCACGCCGAGCGACTCCGCATGCAATGCCATCCATTCCAGCGCCGCGTACACATCTTCCCGCGGATAAGGGTCGCGATACTCTGGCGCCAGGCGGTACTCGATCGACACGAGCACGACGCCGAGCTGTTCGACGAAATCGATCATCCGGTCCAACCCACTGAACCGATCGCCGAACATCAGACCCCCGGAATGCACGAAAAGCACACCGGGACGCTGCCCGGAGGCGCGCTGGTGACGGAAGACAGACGCCTTGAGAGGGTGACCCTCGTAACCCTCGAAGACGCGTTCCTCGCAGCGGATGTTTCGCCCGCCGATCAGCGTTTCGAGAGGCGGCCCTGCGTACGACACCCGCATGAAGTCGATCAGGTCGCTGGTCACAGTCGGCGGGAACATTCCGCCCACGATCGCCAAGCCTGCGCGCAGTTCAGGATCAAAGGTCGGTCGGTCGAGCCGCGCTTGTCGGCCCGCCCCCTCGACCACCCCCTGGGTGAGCTCCTTCATCTCGGGTTCCTTCACGAACGTCTGCTTGTGGCTAAGTCACGCTGAAGATTGAGCGCGCCTCTTTAAGTGAAAGCCCAAATTACCTGTTTCGGAGAGAGGATTCTCCGGCACTTCCCGAAGGACCGGTTGTGGCCGATTCCTGAAGTCTAGCCTTGGAGCTGGGGAACAGCTACCCATCAAGATGGGATCGCCAGCCGTACATGGGGCTGTAGGAAAGGCCGCCCCATTACAAGGTAACGCAGGCCAGGAAAGCGCGACCTTATCAGCCAGGATTCAGAGCAGCTCGCCCTCTGATTTTGCGCATCGATTCGCCCTTCAGCTGGACCCGATGAGCTTGATGCACCACGCGATCAAGAACCGCATCCGCGACGGTTGGATCTGGGAAGAAACCGTGCCAAGTGTCCGCGGGGTACTGACTGGTCAGAAGCAGAGATCCCGTGCGCATGCGCCGGTCGGCAACATCGAGCAAGACCTGCGCTGCGGTTGGGGACATTTCCCCGATTCCAAAGTCATCAAGGATCAGCAGGTTGGGTTTGTAGAGGGCCGTTTTGAGTTTTGGCAGCGAGGCATCGAGCACCGCTTGACCGATGCTGGTGAAGAGGTCGTTGGCCACGTAGAAGGCCACGGTCATGCCCAGCCGACAGGCCTGGTGGCCGAACGCCGACGCCAGCCAGGTTTTACCCACACCCGTGGGCCCGAGGATCATGAGGTTCTGCTTTCGCGTGATCCAGCTGCAATTGGCCAACGTTGACATCAACGCCTTGTCCAGCCCTCGACTTGCACGCGCGTCATAGTCTTCAAATGCGGCAATTTCCGGAAAGTCGGCCGATTTCACGAGGCGGTTGAGCTTGCGGGAATTCCGGGTGGAGACTTCCGACTCAAGAAGCAAACCAAAGCGATCGTCAAACGCAAGATGTTGCAGCTTTGCCTGCTCTTGCTGGAGTTCATAGGCTGTCGCCATGGCGTTCAGGCGCAGTTCGCGCAACTTGCTCAAGTTCTGGGTATGGGTGCTCATGTTTAGTCTCCGAAGTATTGGGCGCCGCGCAGGTTGTCGTGCTCCATGCGGGGCGGTGGCGTGGCTGGACGGAGCCGCAGGTCCGCCTGGTTGGTCAGGATCGAAGTGATGCTGCGCAGCGAAGTGATGTTCAGCGGGAGTGCGTAGCGGCAGACGGACTCGAAGCGATCCTCGCCGTGGTCCCGCGCCAGATCTCGCATGCGTCGGGCAGCGCGCATGCCATTTGCGGGATCGCGCCGCTCGTTGAGGTGGTAGCCGATCATTTCCCGAGCACTGACGCCCACCGCCGTGGCCCATTGCATCAGCGCCTTGGGCTCGCCTTCCAGAACCCGCTGGTGGGCCACAGGCCGGTGTTCAGGCTGCGTGGTGCTGTTGCCCGGCTCAGTGAGCAGCGCGTGCAACGCTACCCGGCGGCCACCTCGAAACACCTCCACCATGGACGCGGTGATGCGCAGATCGACGCGCTCTCCAGCCAACTGGGAAGGCACCGAGTAGAAGCAGCGCAGGCACTCTACGTGGTGGTCATTGCCCACGCGGACTTGATAGCGCCAGTCGCACAACTCGAAGCGCTTTTGCACAAGCGGCTTGAGCGTGGCGCGTTCATCGCTTTCAAACCTGCTGCGCCGACAGCCTGGCAGTTTCTTGAACGGATGATCGTTGAGCTCGTGGTTCAACCGGCGCAGCTCCTTGTTGAGTTCGTCGATGCTGAAGAACACCCGATCACGCAGTTTGAACAGTATCCATCGCTGCGCGATCTGCACTCCCACCTCTGCTTTGGACTTGTCCTTTGGGCGCCTTGGCCTGGCGGGCGCAGGAGCCGTGTCGTAGTGGTGGAGGCAGTCGCGGTAGGTCGGGTTGATAACCAACTCATCGCGGCTGCGGCGCCAGACAGCGGCTTTGAGGTTGTCACTGACCACCCAGCACGGCGCCCCCTCCAAGAACTCAAAGCACTCGACGTGGCACTGCACCCAGTCACCTGTTGTCTGGGTGGGGACGGCGTGCACAAAGGTGTAGTTGGAGTAGCCGAGCACCGCGATGAAGATTTGTGCGAACCGAGAGGGGCCGCCTGCAGGGTCTCTGATCTCCACGGTCCTACCAGCAAAGTCCACGAACAACTTGTCACCTGGCCGGTGTACTCGTCGCATGACAACGTGAAGATTCTTTCTCCAGGCCCGGTATCCGACCGCGAACTGGGTGTAGGCCACCCCCTCGGGGCATGTTTCCCTCCACTCGCGCCACAGCTGCTCCATGGTCGCATCGGGGCGTTGCATTTCCGTGTGCACCCACTGCCAGTCGGGCAGAGGTTTCCGCTGCGCAATGGAGCGGTCGTGCGTGCCCAGGGTGTCTCGCCACTGATCGTCGTCAAGCGGCGCTATCGCTGACCATTCGTGCGCCTGCTTTCGAAGCATTCGGCGGAAGCTGCCGATCGTGGAAGGCGACATGCCCACGGTGCCGGCGATGGCGCGGTCAGAACTGTTGGGATCGTAATAGTGCAAGCGGGCGATTTCCCGCTGCAGGTGAATTGGAATGCGCATGGACTCACTTCTTGCCCAGCGCGGGAGGACGCGCTGCAAGGACGAGTTTGCCCAGCACGCCCAGCACTTGACGTGCCGAACGCTGCGACCGATACTCCACACCACTAGATCTTTCCAAATCTTGCTGGCCTCGGCCGGACAAAAAGCCTGAGCTGCAACTCGGGCTTTTTCGTTTCTGGACGTGTAGTTTTTTTGCTCGGTGAGGCTCCTGGTTGCTGTTGATATGACGGCGCGACGCCACCGACGTTGCGCGCGTGGTCGATATCCCCGTCCACGTTGCCGAAACAAGTGTCCACGTCGCCGAAAGGAACGTTTGAGGCGCCAACACGGCAAGCTCGACACTTGGTTCGGCACGCCGAATGCGGGGATCGGCCATCGTACGAAAGTCGTGCACGCCAAACTACTGGGCTATCTGGACACTTGAAATGCCGCTGTACCTCGACGACGCAGTGCCGCCGCCCATGCCCCGAGCTTTCCTGGACGTTCTGCTCGATGGCTACACATCCTTCGGCGAGGAGGCCGTGAACCCAGCCATGGTCATCGGCCTGCTGCGCGAACGCTTGCTGCCGCTCTTGCCGGACGTGCACAAGTCACTATTTGATCTACGGGGGCAGACCAGTTGGGATAGCCTCTGGATCCTCTACGCGAACCTTGCTACCGCCAGTGGTGGCACTGACAAGCAGCTCGGGGCAAGCGCAGCTGTTGTGAGCATCTTCGTGCGGCACACCACTCGACCACCGCGCGAGGTTGAGTTTCCTGCTCACCTGGAATTGGCGTCATTCGCGCGGATGGCTGACGTGCTCGGTCTGCCCAAGGCACATCCACACGTGGGCGCACAAGAAGTCGCTACGCCGCTCTACGCATTCTGTCGGTACTGCTGGCTGCCGCAGCGCTCGCGCGGCGTGTGCGAGAACCATTCCACCAACTCCACGTCTCGGGACAGGGAAGGTGCTCCACTTTGCGCCGTGGCCACCCACAAACAGGTACAGCGGTTGCGACCCGCTTTTGAGAAGGAACTGAGCCGCCTGGTGAGCGCCGAGGAATGGCAGTTTCACGAGTCCGAGTTCAGCTTGGCGGTCATGGTGCCGCCATCAGGACTTGGCAGCTGGTTGAAGGAGCGCCGGCCTGCTCTGTCGCAACAGCTGGAGGCTGATGGTCGCAAGGGTGAAGTCCGTCTGCTGCCCGCTCTGCTCCAGGTCATGTACGGGGACAAAGGGGTAGATGTGGCGCAGGCCATTGGAGGATCAGTGCACCTGCTCACCCCTGCCACGGCCAGAGCAGAGGCCTGGATTTGCACCTGGGAAGGCAGAGCAAGTTGGGGCGGACAGCGACGTGGTGCAGGCAAGCCTGCGGCGCCTGGCAGGATCAAGGACACCACTCAGCCCAACCAGTGAGTTGTCAACAATCCAAGGCCCGCTGGGAGTTCTCTAGGAAGGTGAAAGAAGCTCGCTGACTGCGGTGCCGAACACGGTGTCAACGATGTCGAACTTGATGTCCAAGAAGCCCGAAATACGCATGCTTGCTGCTTGGGACAATTCCGAGCAACAAGTCTTGCCGCTCGAACGGCGTCAAAGATGCCTCGAAGATCCGGTCCTCTTCTTCTTCGCTAGCAACAGACACTGACGTCTCCCCCATATCCGGTCACTTCTAAATTGGAGTTGGACGGCTTTCCAGCTGTTGATCTGACCTCTTTCTGACGAACTCACTCGGGGTCAGGTGGCCGAGTGAGCCATGCGGACGGTGATGGTTGTAGTCATGCTGCCAAGCCTTCAATTTCTCACGCGCATCCTGCATCGTAATGAACTCGTTGACGTTCAGGAACTCATCGCGCAACCGACCGTTGAATGACTCGATGAGCCCGTTATCCGTGGGCTTTCCAGGCCGCGTGTAGTCGAGCTTCACACCGCGGCGCCAGGCCCATTCATCGAGTGCCTTGGATGTGAATTCCGTGCCGTTGTCCACCGTGATTGCTTTGGGCCATCCCCGCTGCAGCGCAGCCTCGTCCAGAGCCTTGCCGACGCACCGGCCAGTGAGCCGGAAGTTGGCCTCTAGAGACACACTCTCGCGACTCCACTGATCGATCACCGTGAGCACCCGAAATGCCCGTCCATCGAGCATCTGATCGTGCACGAAGTCCATGCTCCAGTGCTGATTCGGCCCTGTGGCGGGCATTGGCCGACCACGCTGCAGGCTGATGCGCTTGCGACGTTTGACCTTCATGCGCAACTGCAGTCCTTCCAGCCGGTACAGGCGATAGACGCGCTTCTTGCCGATTTCCCAGCCCTCACGCTTGAGCATGACCAACACGCGCAGGTAACCGAATCGTGGACGGTCCATCGCGATCTCCCGGATGCGCAGGCGCAGCGCACTCTGATCGCGTGCCTCGCTCTCTGCGTACCAGACCGATGGTCGCAGCAGCGCCAGCCGGCACGACCTGCGCACATTCACCTTGAAGCGCTCCTGCATCCAGGCCGCCAGCTCACGCCGCTTGACAGCCTTTAAAGCTTTTTTCGGACGACCTCCTGCAGGATCTGTTTGTCCAGCGTCAGATCGGCCACGATGCGCTTGAGCCTGGCGTTCTCGTCCTCAAGCATCTTCAGGCGCTTGAGCTCGCTCACGCCCAGGTCCCCGAACTTCTTCTTCCATGTGTAGTACGTCGCTTCGGACACGCCGATCTGGCGACACACGTCGACCACCGGTGTGCCTGACTCAGCCAATCGCAGCGCGTACGCGATCTGCTCCTCTGAAAATCTCGATCTCTTCATTGCTTCTCCTTGCGCCCCTTCGGGCTTGCCGGAAAGCAACCGTACCTCTAGTTTTGAAAAGTCCGGATGGGTATTCCGGACGACCGTGAACGGTGATTCCGGCAGATCGTGAACACCGATTCCGATTTATCGTGAACAGGGATT
>NZ_JBIMLB010000041.1:0-12375 GCF_051860785.1 Hydrogenophaga sp. | reverse complement strand
CAGACCAGCTACAGATCGTCGGCTTGGTGAGCCTTTACCCCACCAACTACCTAATCTGACATCGGCCGCTCCAATCGCGCGAGGCCTTACGGTCCCCCGCTTTCATCCACAGATCGTATGCGGTATTAGCGCAGCTTTCGCTGCGTTATCCCCCACGACTGGGCACGTTCCGATGCATTACTCACCCGTTCGCCACTCGTCAGCACCTTGCGGCCTGTTACCGTTCGACTTGCATGTGTAAAGCATGCCGCCAGCGTTCAATCTGAGCCAGGATCAAACTCTTTAGTTCGATCTTGAAATTACTCATAAAAACGGAATTGAAGTGAACTTCACTTCTATTCTCATGAGCGTTTAAAGTCTTGCGACCTGGACCCTTTCGGGTCCGTTTTCGCAATCGCCTTCAAACGCCCACGCTTATCGGCTGTATGTTTTTAATGATCCCGCAGATCAGCAGCCTTCAAGCCACCCTATCTGCCCAACCCCGCTGCGATCAGCGGAGCCTTAGATTATGACACAGTTTTTGGCATGTTGTCAAAAAAATGAGGGTTTCCACTCGCTTTTTTGACCAGCCTACCCGATCAACTTCGCCACCTGCTTGAGACAGTCCGTGAGGACTTCGTAGCGAGCAGCGAAGCCTTGCAGTATACGACAGTTTTTGCGCCTCGGTCAAAGGTCATGCAAAAAAATGGCTGCGCGTGAGCCGCGTTGGCATGGGTGTGTGTGCACGGTCCTGGCAGCACTCGTGGCTGGGATAATCGCGCGTCTTTTGGTCTCAGGCACAGCATGGCACTTATCACTCTTCAGGACGCGCAGCTGGCTTATGGCCATGTGGCCCTGCTCGATCACACCGACTTCGCGCTGGAGGCGCAGGAACGCGTTGGCCTCATCGGGCGCAATGGCACGGGGAAGTCGTCCCTGCTTCGCATTCTGGCGTCACTGGAGAAGCCAGACGACGGCACGTTGCAGATGCAGGCCGGCCTGCGGGTGACGTATGTGGCACAGGAGCCCTTGCTGAATATTGATTCCACCGTGTTCGAGGCGGCGAGCGTGGGTCTGGCCGATGCGCGCTCGGCGCGCGACCTGTACCTGAGCGGCGCGGATGGCCTGGATCTGGATGCGCTGCAAAACCGAATCGAAGCGCTGGACGCCTGGAACTGGGAGCAACGCGTAGAGGAAACCCTGCACCGCCTGCATCTGGAGGGCGATGTGCGGGTGGGGGATCTGTCAGGAGGCAACAAGAAGCGAGTGGCGCTGGCGCAGGCGCTGGTAAGTCGGCCAGAAGTGTTGTTGCTAGATGAGCCGACCAACCACCTGGATCTGGACAGCATTACCTGGCTGGAAGACTTGCTGCTTGAATACAAGGGCAGCGTCGTGACCATCAGCCATGACCGCGCTTTCCTGGACCGGGTGGCCACGCGCATGGTGGAACTGGATCGC
This sequence comes from Hydrogenophaga sp., assembly GCF_051860785.1. GTDB lineage: Bacteria > Pseudomonadota > Gammaproteobacteria > Burkholderiales > Burkholderiaceae_C > Hydrogenophaga. The sequence goes on along the minus strand of NZ_JBIMLB010000041.1, from coordinate 10,938 downwards.
GGCCGCCTGCTGAGCTACCCGGGCAATTTCGCGCGGTATCAGGTGCTCAAGGAAGAGCAGTTGGCACAGGAGGCGGTGATCAGCGCGCGGGCCGACAAGTTGCTGGCGCAGGAAGAGGTTTGGATCCGCAAAGGTGTGGAGGCGCGCCGCACACGTGCGCAGGGGCGCATCACCCGCCTGGAGCGCCTGCGGGAACAGCGTGCGCAGCGCCGCGACGCCGTGGGCAGCGTGAAGCTGGAAGTGGCGAGCGGCAATGCCAGCGGCAAGATCGTGGCCGAGCTCGAGCGCGTGAACAAGGCGTTTCCCACCTCCGGCGGCGGACTGCGCACCGTGGTGCGGGATTTTTCGGCCACCATCCTGCGCGGCGACAAGATCGGCCTGATCGGTCCCAATGGGGCCGGCAAAACCACCCTGCTCAAGATCATCCTGGGCGAGCTCGTGCCCGACAGTGGCACGGTCAAGCAGGGCAGCAAGCTCAGCGTGGCCTATTTCGACCAGATGCGCGAGCAGCTCAACCTGGACGCGACGCTGGAGGATTTCATCAGCCCGGGCAGCGAGTGGATCGAGATCGGCGCCAAGCGCACCCATGTGAAGAGTTACCTGGCGGACTTCCTGTTTTCTCCGGCTCGAGCCAACGCGCCGGTGCGCACCCTTTCAGGTGGCGAGCGAAACCGGCTGTTGCTGGCACGACTTTTCGCCAGGCCGGCCAACGTGCTGGTGCTCGACGAACCCACCAACGATCTGGACATTGACACCCTGGAACTTCTCGAAGATCTGCTGCAACAGTACGAAGGCACGGTGTTCCTGGTCAGCCACGATCGGCGCTTTCTCGACAATGTGGTCACCAGTACGCTGGTGTTCGAGGGCGACGGCCGCTGGCGTGAGTACGTGGGTGACGTGCAGGACTGGCTGACGCAGTCGGCGCGCGCGGCCCAGTTGCAATCGGATCGGGAGGCTGCAGAAGCCGTCGCAGCGCCCAAGCCGCCGTCTGCATTGGCCAACGAGGTGACCAAGCAGCCTTCCCCCAGCCCGAGAAAAAAGCTCAGCTACAAGGAGCAGCGCGAATATGACGCGCTTCCCGAACGCATTGCCGCCCTGGAAGCCGAGCAGGCGTTGATCGACAAGGACCTGGCCGGCGGTCAACTTTTTCACAAGGATCCGGCCCGGGCAGCTCAACTTGGCCAGCGGCATGCCGAAATTGAAGAAGAGTGGCTTCAGGCCCTGGAGCGACTGGAGGCTCTCGGCGGCGTTTGAGGCCCGGCATGGGCACAACGCCATTCCTACACCCCACAATACTGCCCATGACGCCCGATCGTCTCGCTTTTGACCTGCAACGCACGCTGAACGAGCTTCAGCAGGAGCGCGAGCGCACGCAAAAGCTGCTGGGCGAACTGGAACAGCAGAATCGCGAGCTTGATCGCTTGCGCAATTCGGTGCACCGAGAGGCCAACAGCCGCTTGCTGGCCGAAGAAGCGCTGGATGAAGCCCGCGACCGTCTGCAACTCGCGGTGGATGCGACCGGCCTGGCCTTGTGGGACTGGCAACTGCCCGCCACCCAGGTGTTCCTCACCGCCCGCTGGGGCGAACTGCTGGGTGACATCGGGGCCGACGGCTACTGGGAGGTGGCCGACATGCGCGCGCGGCTGCATCCGGAAGACCTCGAACCACTGCGAGTGCAAATGATGGCGCTGCTCGAAGGCCGCATCCAGCGTGCCGTGGCTCAGCACCGTGTGCGCACCGCCAATGGCTGGCTCTGGGTGGAAACACACGGCATGGTGGCCGAACACGACAGCAAAGGAAAACCATTGCGGCTGATGGGCACGCTGTCCGACATCGGTGAGCGCAAGCGCATCGAACAGGACAGTGAGCGTGCGCGCGAACTGGCGGAGCAGGCCAGCCGGGCCAAAAGCGAATTTCTCGCCAACATCAGCCACGAGGTGCGCACGCCGTTGAACGCGCTCATGGGCCTCACGCGCATGCTGATGGATTCGCCGCTGAACGCCGAGCAGACCGGTTGGCTGGATCTGATGGACAGTTCGGCGCACTCGCTGCTGCAACTGCTCAACGACATTCTCGATCTCTCGCGCATCGAGGCCGGCAAGCTCGAGATCGAGCACGCACGCTTCGATCTGCGCCAGGCCATCGAAGACGCCTGCGCACCCTACGCCGAGCAGGCCCGCGCCAAGCCCATGGACTTCCAGCTCGTATTGCCCGAGGCCCTGCCGCAATGGGTGCTGGGCGATACGGGCCGCTTGCGCCAGGTGCTGAGCAACCTGCTCTCCAACGCCATCAAGTTCACCCCCAAGGGCGGACGCGTCGAGGTCCGCGCCAGCCTGCCCGAAGCCAGGGGCGACGCTCCACAGCAATGGCAACTGCAGGTGCGCGACACCGGCGTGGGCATTGCACGCAAGCATCAGGACAACATCTTCGATGCGTTCACACAGGCGGACGCGTCCACCGCGCGCCGCTATGGCGGCAGTGGCCTGGGTCTGACCATCTGCGCCGGGCTCGCACGCCTCATGGGTGGTGACATCGCGCTCGAGAGCGAGCTGGGGCAAGGCAGCACCTTCACGCTCACGCTGCCGCTGCGCGAAGCGCGCACACAGGAACCCAGCCCGTTGAGCGCCTCGGCCGAGTTGCTGGGCATGGTGCAGGCGGGACCGCGCTATGTCGGCCTGGTGGTGCTGCTGGCGGAAGACCACCCAGTCAATGAATTGATGATGCGTCAGCTGCTGCTGCGCATGGGATGCACGGTGCGCGTGGCGCGTGGAGGCGTGCAGGCGATAGCGCAATGGGAGCAGGGCGGCATCGACCTGATCCTCATGGATGTGCAGATGCCAGGCATGAGCGGCATGCAAGCCACGCGGGATATCCGCGAGATCGAGGCGCGCCGCAGGCTGCCGCGCACGCCCATCGTGGCCGTGACTGCCAATGCCATGGCGGGCGATCGCGAGGCTTGCCTGGCATCCGGCATGGATGGCTACACCGCCAAGCCGGTCAGCCCGCAGGCGCTGATCAAGGAAATGGACCGCGTGCTGCAGATCGAGGAAGCGCCCGCGGAGGCGTCGACCGTGCCCGGGGATCTGACGCCGCTTTCACCCATGCCCGAGATCCTGGACAAGCCGGTGCGCGAAGCCAGTCACCTGGAAGCGCTGGATGTGGAGAAGCTGCTGCGTCGCCTGGACGGCGACGAAGACACGCTGCGGCAACTGGCGCAGGTCATGCGTTCGGACCTGGCTTCGCGCCAGATCGAGTTGCAGCGAGCCCTGGAAACGCGCGACGCCATGGCTGCGATCGCACACGCTCATGGACTCAAAGGCTCTTTGGGCAGCATGACGGCCGAGCGCGGTGCGCGCCTGGCCAAAGGCCTGGAGTTGGCAGCGCGCTCGGGCGACTGGCATCTTTATGCGCGCGCCCTGCCCTTGCTGCAGGTCGAGGCGCGGCAAATCGATCTGGCGTTGGCCGAGCTCCTCAGCCCCGAAAACCGCGACCTCTTCGACACGCGGCACTGAGGCTGACCTTCAGGCGCCGGCTTTCAGTCGCGTGAACACGCGCCAGAACGCCGCGTCCTGCGTGGTGGCAAAGTTGATGCGCATCAATGTGCTGGGCGCACGCGCCGCGTGAAACAAGGCGCCGGGCGCAATCAGATAACCCTCATCCAGCATGCGCTGGGCCAGCGCATCAGTATCCACCCCGGTATCGACCCACCCGAACAAACCGACCGGTTCGGCCGCGAACCGGCAGCCTGCCGCCAGCGCGAGCTTGACGCTGCGCGCGCGCGCCGCGTCAAGCCGCGTCCGGATGCGCTCGGCGTGTCGGCGCAACTGGCCCTGTTCGATGCACAGGGCCAGCGCCTTCTCCAGCAGGGCAGGCGTGGTCAGGGTGGTGAGGAGCTTGGTGTCGAGCAGGGCTTCCACCAGATGCGGCGGCGCGGCCATGTAGCCGATGCGCCAGTTGGGCGCCAGGATCTTGGCGAATCCACTCACGTAGATGGTGCGCTGCAGGCCATCGAGCGCGGTCAGGCGCGTGGCGTGTTCGGGCGCGATGTGGCTGTAGGTGTCGTCCTCGACGATGTGGAAGTTGTGCTGGTTCGCAAGCTGCAGCAAGCGGTGCGCACTGCCGGGCGAGAGGCAGTAGCCCGTGGGGTTGTGGAACACGCTCACACTCACATACAGCTTGGGCTGATGTGCTTCGCAGTAGCGCGCCATCACCTCCAGGTCGGGACCGTCCGGGCCTCGCGGCACCGGCAGGATGCGCATGCCCAGCGCGGCCAGGCGGGCGAACTCCACCGCCCAGCCGGGTTCCTCCACCATCACCGGGTCCCCCGCGCGCAACAGCGTGCGGCTGACGATATCCAGCGCGTGGGTGGCTCCCACGGTGGTGATGAGGTGATCGGCGCTGGTCTGGATGTTGAGCGTGGCCAGCTTCTGCGCCAACAGGCGGCGCAGGCTGCCATCGCCCAGCGGCTCCCCGTATTGCAGGGAAAACTCCTGCAAGGCACGCGTGCCCGTGACCTTGCGCACCGCCGCGGGCATGAAGGTGGACTCCAGCCATTCGGGCGGAAACACGCCCATGCCGGGCTGCGGCTTGTGGCTGACCTTGTGAAACATGCCGCGGATCAACGCGGTGGCATTCACGGGCAAGGCACTGCTGCGCGCCGCCACACTTTGCGCGGCGCCTGCACCCAGTGCGGTGGTCACGCGTGGGACTTCGGCCGGTGCACCGTGGGCACGGACCGGTGCCATCTCCCGCACGAAGAAGCCCCGGTTCTTGCGCGCTTCCACCAGACCCTGCGCCAGCAACTGGTCGTAGGCCGCGACCACGGTGGAAGGACTCACGCCATGCTGCTGCGCGCACTGGCGCACCGATGGCAGCCGGGCACCGGGCGCCAGCAGACGGTTGCGCACACGCTCTGCAAAACGCGCCGCCAACTGGTCGGTCAGGGATTGTGCGGAGGTCTTCATCAACATGCTGAGGCACCCTTGAGGCTGATCCTGTACTGACAAGTTGACCAATACAGCACCGCAACTGCGCTGTCTAACTGTACTGGTCGTGTACTGGATCCAAAGATTACATTGAATTCCGTCTGCCAACAACCACCCGCTGTCCACGATGCCCATGAGCCCGACCGAGCTCACCGCCCTGCTGCTGTTCTGCACCGCCATGAGCTTTTCGCCGGGGCCGAACACCACGCTGTCGACCGCGCTTGCGGCCAACCTGGGATTGCGCGGCGCGCTGAAGTTCTGCGTGGCAGTGCCCACCGGCTGGACCTTGCTCATGCTGGCGTGCGGACTGGGTCTGGGTGCACTGGTGCAGGGCGTGCCAGCGTTGCGCTGGGGCGTGAAGCTGCTCGGCGTGGCCTACATGTTGTGGCTGGCCTGGAAGCTCGCCGGCGCAGCGCGCATGACCGAGGTCGACGCCTCGCGGTTGAACGTCACCTTCCTTCAAGGTGTGGGCTTGCAGTTCCTGAACATCAAAGCCTGGATGCTGGGCCTGGCGCTCACCGCCGGCTGGGTGGTGAACGCCGCCGGCCAGCCCGCTCCCAACCCCGGCGAACGCCTCGCGCTCATTTGCGTGGTGATGGTGTTCTTTGCCTTCACGAGCAACTTCACCTACGCGGTGATGGGCTCGATGCTGCGCCAATGGCTCTCGCAAGGCCAGCGGCTCGCGTGGTTCAACCGCGTGCTGGCCCTGGTGCTGGTAGCCACTGCACTCTGGATGCTCACCGTATGAACACCGCCACCAACAAGGGGTTATTGCTCGGCCTGATCGGTGTGACCATCTTCGCCCTCACGCTGCCCATGACCCGCCTGGCTGTCGGCACGCTGGAGGCGCCGCAGATGTCGGGCGTGTTCGTGGCGCTGGGTCGCGCCGTGGTCGCCGCCGTGCTGTCGATCGGTTTTCTGGTGATCACGCGTGCGCCCTGGCCTGCTCGCGAACACCTTGTGCCACTGCTCTTGACGGCCGCCGGCGTGGTGTTCGGCTTTCCGCTGTTCACCTCGGTGGCCATGCGGTATGTGGAAGCCGTGCATGCCGCCGTCATCGTGGGCGTGCTGCCCCTGGCCACCGCCGCCGTGGGGGCGCTGCTGCACCGGCAGCGGCCCTCCATGGGTTTCTGGTGGTGCGCGGTGCTCGGCAGTGCACTGGTGGTGGGCTTTGCGGTCTTGCGCTCGGGGCAGAGTGGTCTCTCGTTGCACCCGGCCGACGCCCTGCTGCTGGCAGCCATGGCCTGCGCGGCCGTGGGCTATGGCTACGGTGCGCAGCTCTCACAGCGCCTGCGCGCCGAGCACGTGATCTGCTGGGCGCTGGTCATCGCGCTGCCGCTCACGCTGCCCATCACCTTGTTCACCTGGCCCACCCATGCCTTGAACACGTCGGCCTGGTGGGGATTCGCCTACACCGCGGTGTTCTCCATGTGGCTGGGCTTCTTTGCCTGGTACCGAGGCCTGGCGCTGGGTGGCACTGTGCGGGTGAGCCAGGTGCAACTCGTGCAACCTTTCCTGGGCATGCTGTTCGCGGTGCCCCTGCTGGGCGAGCGTCTTGATCTCGTGACGCTGGGCTTTGCGTTGGCGGTGGTTGCCACGGTGTTCGTGGGCAAGCGCATGCCCGTGCGCACCACCGTGACAGACTGACGCCCCTGCTGATCTGAAGAAACGGAGAAAACCTTGAAACCCGACGACCTGAAAAATCCCACCGGCTGGACGCTGGCACGCCGCGCCGAGCGCATGAACCCTTCCGTGATCCGCGAGATCCTCAAGGTCACCGAGCGGCCCGGCATCATCAGCTTCGCCGGTGGCCTGCCCTCTCCCGCCACTTTTCCGGTGGACGCGATGCGCGAGGCCTGTGATCGCGTGCTGCGCGAAGACGGTCGCGCGGCACTGCAATACGCCGCCAGCGAGGGCTATGGCCCCTTGCGCGAATGGGTCGCGGCCAGCCTGCCATGGTCGGTGGATCCGGGGCAGGTGCTGATCACCACCGGTTCGCAGCAGGGCCTGGACCTGATCGCCAAGGTGCTGATCGACGCCGGCAGCCGTCTGCTGGTGGAAACGCCCACCTACCTCGGCGCGCTGCAGGCCTTCACGCCCATGGAGCCGGTGATCGAAGGCGTGGCCAGCGACGCCGAAGGCGTGGACGTGGACGCGCTGGAACAGCAGATCGGAAAGGATCCCGCGCGCGCGCCGCGCTTCCTGTACGTGCTGCCCAACTTCCAGAACCCCACGGGTCGCAGCATGGGGCTGCAACGGCGCCAGGCCCTGGTGAGCGCGGCGGCGCGCGCCGGGCTGCCGCTGGTGGAAGACAACCCCTATGGCGACCTCTGGTTCGACAACCCGCCCCCCACTCCGCTGACCGCGCTCAACCCCGAAGGCAGCATCTACCTGGGCTCGTTCTCCAAGATCCTGGCACCCGGTCTGCGACTGGGTTTCATGGTGGCGCCCGCGAACGTCTACCCCAAACTCCTGCAGGCCAAGCAGGCGGCCGACCTGCACAGCCCCAGCTTCAACCAGCGCATGGTGTCCGAGGTGCTCAAGGACGGTTTTCTGGAACGCCACGTACCCACCATCCGCGCGCTCTACAAGAGCCAGTGCGAGGCGATGCTCGAATGCCTGGAACGCGAGATGGCGGGTATGGACGTGCGCTGGAACAAGCCCGATGGCGGCATGTTCCTCTGGGTGCGTCTGCCCGAGGGCATGAACGCCGTCGAGCTGCTGCCCAAGGCGGTGGATCAGGGCGTGGCCTTCGTGCCGGGGGCTGCGTTCTACGCCGACCACGCCGATGCACGCACGCTGCGCCTGAGCTTCGTCACAGCCACCGTCGACCAGATCCGCACCGGCATCGCGGCGCTGGCCCACACCATCCGCGAACAGCGGCAGGGCTGAACATGCTGCACCTGTGGGGACGCCTGAGCTCGATCAATGTGCGCAAGGTCGTGCTCTGCGCGCAGGTGCTCGAACTCGATCTGCCGCGCAGCGATGCCGGCATGGCCTACGGTGTGGTCGACACACCCGACTACCGGGCGCTCAACCCCAATGGTCTGGTGCCGCTGCTGCGGGACGGCGACTTCACGCTCTGGGAGTCCAACACCATCGTGCGCTATCTGTGCGCGAAGGAAAACCGGTTCTACCCAGCGGACTTGCAACAGCGTTTCGACGCGGAGCGCTGGATGGACTGGCAGCAGACCACGTTGAACCGCGCCGGCGGACTGGCCTTCGTGCAGTGGATTCGCACCCCCGCCGAACGGCGCGATGCGCAGCTGATTGCGCAGTCGGTCGCGGCCACGGAGCCGCTGTTCGCCCTGCTCGACGCGCACCTTGCAAAGCAGCCCTTCATGGTCGGTGATGCCCTCACCATGGCCGACATCCCGATCGCCTGCGAGGTGCACCGCTGGTGGGGTCTGCCGCAGCCGCGCCCGAGCTGGCCCCACCTCGAACGCTGGTACGCCCGCTGGCTCGCCATGCCTGCGAGCCGTGGCGTGCTCGACCTCCCTTTGTCCTGACCGGAGAAACCCCATGCGCCAACGCCCCTTCAAGCAAGTCGACGTGTTCACCAACACGCCCTACTTCGGCAACCCGCTCGCTGTGGTACTGGACGGCGGCGACCTGAGCACCGAGGAGATGCAGCGCTTCACCGACTGGACCAACCTCTCTGAGTGCACCTTCCTGCTGCCACCCACCGACGAAGGGCGCGCTGGCGGTGCGGACTATCGAGTGCGCATCTTCTGCCCGGGCCGCGAACTGCCGTTCGCCGGTCATCCCACGCTTGGCAGCTGCCATGCGTGGCTGGAGGCCGGCGGCCAGCCGCGCGCTGAATACGTGGTACAGGAATGTGGGGTGGGTCTCGTGCGCATCCGGCGCGACGGCAATCGGCTTGCTTTTGCCGCGCCCCCATTGCGAAGAAGCGGGCCGCTGGACGAAGCCGACGTGGCGCTCATCGCTCGTGGCCTGGGCCTGGCGCGCAGCGACGTACTGGCCCACGCCTGGTGCGAGAACGGGCCGCCCTGGCGCGCGGTGATGCTGCGCTCGGCCGAACAGGTGCTGTCGGTGCGGGTCGACGCCGCCTTGCTGGGCGAGATGGAAATTGGCCTGGTGGCACCGCAGGAATCCGGTGCAGACACCGCCTTCGAGGTGCGCGCTTTCTTTCGCGGCCACCAGGGCCTGGCCGAAGACCCGGTGACCGGCAGTCTCAACGCCGCGCTGGCCCAATGGCTGATCGGTGCCGGCCTGGCACCCGAGCGCTATGTGGCGGCGCAAGGCACGGCCATGGGTCGCGCCGGGCGCGTGCACATCGAAAGCGAGGGCAGCGAAACCATCTGGGTGGGCGGCGGTTCGGTGACCTGCATCAATGGACAGGTGGCGCTGTGAAGCCGGTCGCCCTTCGGGCAGCCGATGCACCGCTGCGCACCAAACCGTCGAACTACCCCGAGCCCTTTGCCTCGCGCATGGCGGGCCGGCAGAAACGGCCACTGGGTGACCTGTTCGGTCTCACCAACTTCGGCGTCAACCTCACGCGACTCGAACCCGGAGCCGTCTCCTCACTGCGCCATTCGCATTCGCTGCAGGACGAGTTCATCTACGTGCTGCAGGGCCACCCCACCCTGCACACGAACGAAGGGCGCCGCGTCCTCGCCCCCGGTGATTGCGCCGGATTCAAGGCCGGCAGCGGCAATGGCCACCGCCTGATCAACGAAAGCGCCGAGGAGGTGGTCTACCTGGAGGTGGGCGACCGCACGCGCGGCGACACCGCGTTCTACCCGGATGACGACATCGAGGCCGAGCTCAACGGACACCGCTGGCGCTTCCACCACAAGGATGGCCGGCCGTATGAGTGAACACCTGCCCACCCTGGCCGACATTGAAGCCGCTGCGCGGGTGGTGTACCGAGAGTTCGCGCCCACCCCGCAGTACCGCTGGGCCACGTTGAGCCAGCGCCTGGGCACCGACTGCTGGGTCAAGCACGAGAACCACACGCCGGTGGGCGCGTTCAAGATCCGTGGAGGCCTCACGTACTTCGACCAGTTGCGCCAGCGTGGCGACATGCCGAAGGAAGTGATGAGCGCCACGCGCGGCAACCACGGCCAGAGCATTGCCTGGGCCGCGCGGTCGCATGGCGTGGGCTGCACGATCGTCGTGCCACGAGGCAATTCGGTGGAGAAGAACGCCGCCATGCGAGCCCTCGGCGCCACACTGATCGAGCACGGCGACGACTTCCAGGCCAGCCGCGAACACGCCATCCGACTGGCTGCCGAGCGCGGCGCGCACATGGTGCCCAGCTTCCACGCCGACCTGCTGCGCGGCGTGAGCACCTACTGGTGGGAATTCCTGCGCGCCGTGCCCACCCTGGACGTGGTCTACGTGCCCATCGGCCAGGGCTCAGGCGCATGCTCGGCCATCGCGGCCAAGCTGGCGCTGCGCCACCGCGTGCGCGTGGTGGGCGTGGTGAGCACGCACGCCACCACCTACGCCGATTCGCTCGCGGCGGGTCGCGTGGTGGAAGCCCCGGTCACCACCGTGCTGGCCGACGGCATGGCCTGCCGCGTGGCGGACGCCGCCGCGCTCGATGTGCTGTCGCCGCACCTGGAACGCATCGTGCAGGTGAGCGACGACGAGGTGGCGCAGGCCATGCGCATGCTGTTTGCCGACACGCACAACGTGGCCGAAGGCGCGGGTGCCGCAAGTTTTGCGGCCGCCTGGCGCGAGCGCACCGAGCTCAAGGGTCAGGTGGTGGGCACCACCTTGTGCGGCGGCAATGTGGACAGCGACTTGCTCGCCGCCGTCCTGGCGGTTCACCGCTGAACGAGCCTCGCAACGATCTCGCAGAAAGCCTCGACCGCATCGGTCTTGAACACCACCTCGCGCACACCAGCCGCAATCGCCGGGTCATTCTGCCCATGTCGGGCAAGAAGTTGAAGTCTTCTATCGCTGGCATCCACTCTATGGGCGT
>NZ_JBIMLB010000040.1:0-13249 GCF_051860785.1 Hydrogenophaga sp. | reverse complement strand
CCTGGCGGCCTACGTGGCCAAGGCTTCGGGTGGATCAAAGTGATGGCTGGTTGGCCACAGCGCTGTTGCGCCAACTGACAAAAAGGACGGGATCACCTGCAAACAGCGATCCCGACTGAGTGGCTGACCCAGGGCGGGTCAGCCACTCACCATCACTTGCCTGGTTTGATGTCGGGGACCACCATCCAGCCAGCCCCCATCATCACAACCGCCGGGAACTTCTCGCCGGCCTAAGTCTTGCCCAGCATGGCCTTGTGCTCGCGGTAAGCCATCAACGCTGGCGACACGCCCAGGTGATTGATCGCACCATGCTTGATGCTGCTGCAGTCTTGCTCGTCGAGCTTGCAGATCTCTGCACGCTGTTGTCAACTCTCTAGCAATGTCAACTGCGCGCCTGAAACCTGTCTCTGCGCATTACCACGATGCATGAATAGGAGTGATCGCAATCCGGCACGCCAAGGGCATTCACGTTGAAAACTCGAACGGCAGCAACCGCTGCACAACGGTCCCACAGCAATGGGGCTATGAACGAGAGCGGCTGGCCTAAATCGTCCGAGTACCCAATCTCGGCTTTACCTGCTTGGTATCGATAATCGGTGTTTTCAACACCATCGACCACACAACAGAAACGTTCGCCGGGTTACCTACTGCCACGGCAGTGAGCGGTACAGCCCCTGCACCCGGGCCATGGCCTCTTCAAAGTCCGGGAACTCGCCCGCGACATCGTCCTTGAGCCCCTCGTAACCTTGCCGTGCCATGCGCACAACCTCCTCGTCGTCCATCGACAGAGGACCCGGCTCGATCCCCTTGGAGCGGCACGAGTCCACCAGCATGTGGTGGATGCTCGCCAGCTCCTGCCCTCCCAGTTCCCTGGCCAAGTCGGACGAGTCCAGCAGCAGACAGACGTCGTAGACATCCTGGCGACGGTTGCGCCTTCGCACCGGCTGCTGCAGCAAGGAGCGCAGCTTCTCGGCGACGATGTTGTGCAGGCTGTAACTCTGGATGGTGGTGCCGCCATCGAGCTGCAGCACCTCCACCCCGAAGACAACCTCGTTGTAGCTGTAGTCGATTTCCACCACCTGAGCGGAGTTGCGAGCAAGAAGGCGTTTCATCGCACTCTCGCTGCCCATGTCGGCGTAGCCGATCTTCAGCGCCAGCGTCTGGTGGGTCTTGTTCTCGCCCCTGGGCTCGATCTTGCTGGACTGCACACGGCACGCTGTCCCATAGGGCAAGCGGTCTGCGGCGGCCGCCAGGTGCTGCTCCAGATCGGCGACCAGTTCTTGCGCCTCCACGGCGACATAGGGCGCGGTGGTGGAGAAGTCGATGTCGCGGGTGTAGCGCGAACTGTCGTAGCGAATGGCCATCAACAGGCCACCCTTCATCACCATCCTGGCCTGCAGGTGCTGGGAGCGCCCGATGCTCTCCAGGATGATGTGCACCGCCTCCCGAAAACCTCTTTGGGGTTTGTCGGGAGCCTGCTGCACCCAGGCCTCCATGTCCACCTCATTCAACGGCCTCAAGTGCCCTCCCCGGCCAAGCCTTCTCCAGCCTGCCCTTCCCCGTCGCGGCCATCGGTCAACAACGAAGGCACATTGATCGACAGCTTCCAGGTCTCAGAGAACGTCGGGGCGTATTCGCCCTGAGGATCCAGCATGCGCGAGCCCCCGCGCTGTGCAAAGTCCTTCCAACCGTCGATGCGAGGATGTTCGATCTTGCAAACCTCTTCAAGCACGTAGCCAGCCCGCACCTTCTCGATGGGTTTCCCGTGGCGATCGATCTCCTCCAGGATGAGGGACAGGTACTGTGAGCCGTACTCGCGGTAGGCATCCACCACGTGCTGCATGCCCCCGCAGTTGTAGGGCTCACGCACCATGTCCAGAAACACCCTCCCGACCATGGCGACCCTGATCGCGGGAGACTTGATGGCCTTGAATGCCCCGCGGCTGGAGCGCCGCATCAACTCGACACGCACACCCTCAACACGCTCGAAGCCCAAGTACCGCAACATCGGCAGCCTGGCTGCGCGGTGCACCGCCATGTGTTGGCCGAGATCCCTGGCCATCCTCTCTTGAGCCTGCTCTCTCCACTCCTTGTTTGGGGGGGTCGTCAGGTAGAGGATCTTGGAGAAGCGATCCGTGAGACCGTGAAACTCCATCGCACTAAGGTGGGAAACACAGGCAAATGGATCCACCGCACACGCGACCTCCATGGCCGAGGGCTTGGGGCGGCCAAACAATTGGAAGACGGCACCGGGCTTGAAGTCCTTGGCTGGCGCGATCAGGCGAAAGGAACTCAACCGGTCCACGATGGCCTTGTACAAGCCCTGCTCGATGGTGGCGTCCGCCTCCGGACGCGTTGCGCACAGCAGAACGCCCAGCTCATAGTCGGTGACGACTGGCCGCTCCCACGTCGCCAATCGGTCTGCAATGCCCTCTGCAGGAGCGACGGCGGCAGCTGAAAATTCTGATCTGGTAAGCAAGTACAGTAAAATTAACGTCCTAAGGACGTTAATTTTACTGTACTTGGCATTCGATCGCAATATTGTATGTTTGCAATGTACACGTGGTCGGCCTAAAATCTGTCCTCAGGACAGATTTTAGGCCGACCACACCAAGCACAGCTCGCCAGGCCACTCTCGAGCAAGCTCCATCAGAATTCTCAACAGCCCTCGCTGTCCGAGTTGCTGACAACATGACATGGCCGTCGGTGGAAAGCCCCCCATCACCTAAGCCTCTACTGAAAATTGGGAGCGATCCAATAGATCGCCCCCAATTCGCCGGCACCAGGTCCGAGCTACGAAAACTTGCGAAAAATCAGCTTCGCCTCAGCCTTGGCCGTTCGGTGATCAGCGCGACTCAATGCGGGCAGCGCCAATCCTTCGCTACCGTCGACGTACATTGCCCCTCCGAAGTCGCTGTCGTAGAACTGCCCATCCTGCTGACCACCGTCGTGGTACGCCGCCATGGTTGATCGGGTGAGATCGACCCCATGTTCGAGCGCCAGATACTGCCAGGTCCACGCGCGCAGCGCATCACCGATCTCGATCGCTCCCTCTGCGGCCATCCGCAGCCAGTGGATATCGCCCTGCTCCGCAAAGCGCTCCTGTGCCCAAGCGTCGCCTTGATGCGCAAGTTCCTCCAGTGCCGAACGAACACCTTGCTGGGCAGCCAGACGCAGCCAAGATGCACGTGCCTCTGGCGTTGTCGCGACCCGCGCCATCATGGACGCGTCGACGTCTCCGTTGAGCCGCTCGGCCAGCGCGATGAAATCACGACTCTCGAAGTGGGTTCCGTACTCCAGTGCCGCCGCTCGAACACCACCCAGCGCTGCCGCTTTCAGATGCGCCTCGTATTTTCGGTGCTGGGGTTCCAGGCGGAGGTAGTCCTCAACCCAGCCACGTTCGGCAGCATTGAGCACCCGGCCTTTGAGTGACTCCTCATACAGGTAGGGATTGGGGGTGCGGCAGCGGTAGAGCGCGGCCAGGAGAAAGTGCGCATGCGGGTTGGCAGACTCGGCCGCCTCCTCCACGCTGGACTTCAGCATGGGTGAGCGCTTGAGCTGCTCAAGTGCAGCACCCGTCGGCTGCGCAGGGGCTGCCAGCCTGACCTCCTCGAATTCCTCGTAGTCATCGTTCTCATCGTCCTGGTCGTCGCCCTCAGCAACAACCGGAAGCGCCAGCCCGGCACCCAACGTAGACCAGGAGACAGAGGAGAGTTGGTGCTCAGCGATGAAGACCAGAAACGACCGCGCTATCCCAGCCGCGGCCTGCTGGTGGTAGCCCAATTGAACCGCTCGACCGATCACCTGGGGCGATGCGTCGGACGGCCCTTCACCAACCCCCGCGTCGGCCAGCACCGCAGTAGCTCGAAACGCAGCCCATGATCGATGTCCAAACGCAGCAGCAAGGAGTTCGTGCACATGGCTGCGTTTGACAGGGCCGCCCGCATGGGTCTGAAGGGTTTGCTGCGCAAGGTGCGCAAGCTCTCTCAAGGACATGATTTTTCCTTTGGTTAACCTCGACGAGTCGGGTCAGACGCACGCGTTTAAGTCCCCGACGACGAGGCCCAAAAGGGAAATCAATGACGATGTGTGGAGTACCTGTTTCTACTCGCGTGCAAGTACGGCGGGCGCCTTGGTTTGAATTCTAGGCAACTTGCAGCTGCCACGAAAGTTTTTTTGATCCAACGTCGAACGACATCGGTTCATCCCGGCGTCTTCGGCAGACGGCGGGTGCTGCCCTGCCACTCGTAGCTGTCGCCCTTGGGCACACGCATGAACCCTTGACTCGTGAGCTTGAGCCCATTCACCTCATAACCTGGGGTCTTGAGAAACGGCTTGTCAACGCCGCTGAACGAGGCGTTGACTGTGTAGCTGCATTTGACAGCCCCTTTGATCGCCTCTTCAGCCTTTGAACCCATGAAGGCAGCCGCACGGGACAGTTGGTCCATCTCCTTCCTGGATGGGTTTGTGCAGTCCAGGTCCGTGATCTCAACGGTCTGCAGCTTGAAATAGCCATTACTGGCCGTCCTGGTATGCCACGCCTTGACGTCCTCTGAGGAGGGGTAACCGTTCGATCCGGCGCCACACGCACTCAGCACAACTGCGACGCTTAGTGTGGCCAGGCCGAAGCGGCAGGGAAGAACATTTTTCATGGGTCAATCACTTTGGTTGGGTTGTGAGAGGAGGCGCACTCGGCTTCCTCTCTTCAGAATCTCAAACAAAGCACCGGAGTCAAGAGACCCAGAACAGATTTTCTCTTCGGTGATCGCCGGCCAAACCATTCGATTCAGCAGTGCGCCATGGACGGCATAGCCAAAACCCTGCCACCCCAAATCGGCTAAAAAAGCCGCGTCATCGTGATGAGCATCAGCCTCCAAAGAGCTGTGACGTCGTTCTCTGCAACTCTGAGGACATGCGGCCGAGTTGAGCTGCGAACCACCCAAATCCGATCCTCTCCTGCTCCAATCTCAACTTGGGTTGGATGCGATCGAAGCGCAGTTCGTCATAAACCGCAGCCTCCTCAACCGTCAGGCTCGACAGCTCGTGGCGTGCAGGCTCAGTCTCATCGCCCCATTGCAAGCGATGTGCGAGCAGCGTCTGGCGGTCCATGAGGAAAGACGATGCGTGGGGAAAGTAGCCACGCAACTGATGAAGGATGGCAAAGCCATGGGTATCGATGTCACCCCAGTAGTACAAGTGGCTTCGGTGTAGCCATGCAGCGCGCGCCAACGGTTCCCAGCCGTAGCCCGCGCCAAACACGACGATCGCTCTCGCCACTGGCGGGAAGGCAAGGAAATTGGTCTCGTTCTCGGTGATGAATACGTGATCAACGGGTAGCGCGAGCGCAGCGAAGCTCGAAGCGTCCAGCGTGATATCCGGCAACCCCTGGCAACCCGACAAGCTGGGCAGGGTTGGATCGAGCAATCGGAAACGAATCCGCACCGGCTTGTCCAGGAAGCCAAAACGGCGGGCGAACTGCGATGTCCCGCTCGCACAGTTGTCGATCACCTCGGGCGGCAGCGCCAAGTCCAACAGCTCGGTCAACACCCCCCGGTGGGCCTCGATGAATTTGCTGTCCACCCCGAGCGCGTCCACCTGCCGCAGGTAGACGCCGGGACGAGGATAGGCCTGCAGCCAATCAACAACCGCCAAGAGGCGATCCCACCGATCGATCAGATCCAGCGCCTGCAGCGGACGCCGGGACATCCAATCCAGCAGCCGGGGTTGCGCGATCGCGGTCCGTTGCCACATCGCCTCGAAGCGTTGTGCCTGACTGGTTTTGCCGATCAAAGCCAACGCCGACTGAAGTGTGTCGATCCAAACGGCAGACGGCAGACGCTGGGTTCCCTGTACCCGATGGTTCCAATCTCGCCACTCAATCCGCACATGAGGGGTGGCGGACAACGCGCTCAACCAGTCCCGCACGGCCTCGAAGCGATCAGAGAGATCGCCAGCGCTGGGCACCTTCAGCGACAGGCGAACGGGCCAAATTCGAGAGCTCGAAACCGAAGATCGCAGCAAATCTCCACGTTCCCACAAACGTTGAACCTGGGCGCGAAGGTCTGAGGGCGTCGTCCAGTTCATGTCGCTGTGCCTCCAGCGGCTCCGGTCGCAGCACTTCCTGCAATCTGGTTTGCTGCCTGAGCTTCCGCCTTCTGCGCGCGATATTCTTCAATCGACAGGCAGCGCAACTTGGAATCCCGCCCTCCTTCGTTGTGGACGAAACCAACGCTTGCCACGAAAGGTTCGATGATGTGGATCTTTTGCAGCGGTGTGACGATCAGAAGTTGCAGATTGAGTTGCTGGAACAAGCGAAGCCCGTACTGCGCCGACTCGTCAGAGCCGCGCCCAAACGCCTCGTCGATAACGACGAAGCGAAACGACCGCGAACGCACGGCGCCCCACTCCAGCCCGAACTGGTAGGCCAGGCTTGCGGCCAGCACGGTGTAAGCGAGCTTCTCCTTCTGCCCACCGGACTTACCACCGGAGTCGGAATAGTGTTCGTGCTCCACGCCATCAGCACGCCAACGCTCACTTGCAGAAAACAAGAATCCGTTGCGCACGTCGGTCACCTTGGCGGTCCAGCGCCGGTCGGCATCCGACAGTCCCTCTCGCCCACGAAATCGGTCAATGATGCCTTTGACCTGCAAGAACTTGGCCTCCGAATACTGCTCATCAGATGAGCCCGTGAGAGCACCCTCGGTACAGGCACGCAGATCCTGCTGGAAGTCACGGCTCTCCGCATCAGGACTGGGCTGCGCCACCAGCACGATGAAGCGACCGGGGTTGTAGTCGATCACCTGAAGCGATCGATTGATCAGGTCAACGCGCTCCCTGATCGTCTCCCGCTCGCGGGCAAGTTGGGCGTTGAAGTTGGCGATTTCATTGATGGTGTTGACGTTGAGGAGCTCCTTGAAACGGGCTTCAAACCGCGGCAGATCATCGCTCTTCAAGCCATCAAGCATGCGTTCGTACTCGAGCAGCGCTGCCAGACTCACATCCATCTCGACCGTTTCTGCCTTGAACTCGTCCTTGAAGCCGCGCATGGCGTTCACAATGCGCTCGGTCAGTCGGGCCAGGCGCTTGTCCTCCGCGTCGATGCGCTCCTGCAGCCATCGACGCATGTCCTGCTCACGGTTGTCGCAGGACTCCACCGAGAGCTGATGCTCGCCGAGTGCTTGAACTCGCCAGGCGTTCAATCGATCAACCTGGGGGCCATCGAGCGGCATGGCATCACAGGCTGCACTGGACAAACTCCGCAAATCTTCGGCCGCGGTGTGCTTGGCTCTCACTTCGCCACGCTTGCCCAACGCTTCACTGTGCTTGGCCTCGGTTTCGGTAAATTTGCCCTGCATGTCCTTCAACTGCCGTCCCAGCTCCTGCAGGGTGTCCGATGCAGCTTCAAGTCGCGCGCGCTCCTCAGCGAGAGACGCGATCTCGCGTGCCAAGCTCATCCAGTCGATGTCTGCGAAGCGCGAGAACTCCTCCAAACGGGCCAGCGTCTCCAGTCGGCCATTCAGCTCCGAGCGTGCATCGCGGATCTCACCCATGCGCTTGCCCAGTGTGGCCAGCTTGTCTTCCAGGCGCTCGCGCTGGTCACGCAAGGCCCGCAACTTGTCAGCGTTGCTCCAGCCCAGCACGTAGCGGCTGCGGTCGTCGATGCGGCTGCGATCGTCCTTCTCGTGGCGGCCTGACGGATCCTTGATCTGCCCCGAACGCGTGATGGCACGGGTCTCGCGGCGAAACTGCTCCCCCGAATCGCAACAGGCCACATCAAAACGATTGCGAAGTTCCTGCTCCAGCCACTCGTAGTGCGGCGAATCGGGTTTAACGACGAGCTTTCTTACCAGCGACTGCGGATGAAGGCTGGCACCCTGTCCAGGCTTCTTCGGTCGCACATGGAAATACACCAGGCGCGCGCCCAGGTGCTGCCTGTCCACCCATTCCGCAACAGCCTTGTAGTGCGCGTCCGGCACCAGCAACGCGACGCCGAAGCCTCGCAACAACCGCTCCGCTGCACCCTCCCACTCACGCTCATCCTCGCGCACCTGGATCAGCTCACCCGCGAAAGACAGGTCGCCTTCGTCAATCGAGAGTGCGGCGCACAACGCATCACGGATGCGAACCTGGGCAGCATCAATATTGCTCCTGCGCCGCTGAAGGCTGTCGATCTCCTCGGACAAGGCTGTGTGTTCTTCACGTCCCTTGCGAAACGCAAAATCCTCCTCGCGCTCGCGGTTGTCCAAGTCTGCGATGCGTTCACGCAAGCCTTCCGCGCGAGAAGCGATGGCTTGTTGCTGATCGAGAAATGTTGCCTCGTCGATTGGCGAGGCCTCGTCAATGCGCGCAAGCAAGGTGCTGTGGCGATCGGCCTTCTGCTGACGCTGGGCTTTTTCGTGCTCAAGGCGGCGAATATCGGCGGCCAGCTCCTCCAGCCGGTTGCCGCCGTTCTCGCGCAAGTTGCGCTCCAGCTTCGCGATCTCCGTTCGCTCGGCTTCGCGCTGGGCCCCCAAACGTTCGAGTTGGACATCAAACCGGGAGGCGTCCTCTTCAAGCAGCTCCAGCCGCCGATCCAACAGCTCCACCTTGAGTCCTGCGAAATACGGGTGCAGCGCGTCTCGCCCATCGCGCCAGCCCTGGATTTCCGAGACCAAGGCACTGTGGCGACGCCCGTCCTCGACCAGGGGTGTCAGCAGCTCAACCTGTCGTTTGGTCTTGAGCACCGCTTGATGGGCGCGGTCCAGGTCGTCAAAGTGGCGGATCAAGGCCTCGATGCGGCTGCCCACATCAAACGGCTCCAGCATGTGGCTGCGCACGAAGTCGGTGAGGTTGCCCACCGATTTCATCGAGACCGTCTGGTGAAACAACTCCAATGCCTGTTCGTGCTCAATACCGAAGCGACGACGGAACCAGGCGCAGTAAGGCGGAAAGCTGTCGAACAACTCACAGCCCGAGGCGCGCAGCTTCTTGCGCAATGCGGTGATGTCGCTGCCGAAGTGGGCAAAGTCCTCAGCGATGCTCATCGGCCGCTCGGTCGCCACGAACAAGCGAGCAGGTTGGCCTTGAGGATCCTTCAACCAGAACACTTGGGCCAGGGTCACCGCCTGGTCGTAACCCTCGTTGCGGAAGACGCCGAGGATGACCGAATAGCTTGACGCATCACGCAGCGCCACGGGTCGGGCGCTACCGGTGACCTCGTTGCGCTCGCTCTTGTAGTGACCAAGCACGTAGGAGCGCAGGCTGCGCTCGCGAGCATCCGCTCCTGCAGCCTTGTTGTAGGCCACGCGGTGCGCAGGCACCAGTAACGTGGTGATGGCATCGACCAATGTGGACTTGCCCGAACCAATATCGCCAGTGAGCAGGCCGTTGCGACCTTCAAGGTTGTATCGCCATACTCGCTTGTCGAAGGTGCCCCAGTTGAGCACCTCCAGTTGATGCAAGCGAAACCCTACCCGGGTGTTGTCGTCCACAAAATCCAGTGACAGCGAAGGCGACTCAAGCATCGGCCAACCTTTCAGTCTGGGGCTTGCCAGGGACAGCGCTGGCCAGCGCCGTGCGGTAAACCTCCAACCGCGCGTCGAAGTCGGCCAGCCACTGCGCGTCGACAAAGGCTCTCAGAATGCGCCGCACTTCGTAGTTTCCCCTGTCCAGCCCGCTGCCGGCTGCAGGTTTGAGCCGACGCAGAAAGCCCAGATCGACCACCTTCGTGATGGTTGCGTCCACTTGATCGATAAGCCGAGCTTCGTTCGTCCCGTCAGGCAAGAACACCCGCATCAGCTCGGACATCTCGTCGCGCGATAGAACCAGGCGGGTGTCGCCTCCTCCGGCGTCGAACTCTGCCATGCGCTTTCGCAGCAAGGCCAGCATCAAGCTCACCGGGTAGGACAGGGGGCGCCGCGCGACGAGCCGGGGCAACCGAGGTACGCCCTCCGACTCGTCTGGGTCGGGGCGGCTCTTGAGAAACGCGTAACCCTCGGCTTCATCAAGAACCAGGTCGAGCAGCAGCACCGCTGCTTGTTCTCGCACCCGCGCCTGCAAACGAAAGAGGCTCGCCCACAACCGCTCATCATCCTCACGGTAGAGCACGCCCTTGAGCAGGTGCACCATCAGTTGCGTCAACTCGGGCACAGTCGGCAAAGTGACCAGTGGAGCACCCACCGACGGGCTCTCGTGCAGCGATTCAGTCATGTTCTTCTCCCTTTCAAGCCACGTCGACGGACGTCATCGCGTGAAGATCACACGGGGCAGACGCGCCTCACGCGTCACCGGTTCACCCATTGGATTGCTCGCCCTCCACTGGATGGGTTCTTCAACAGTTTCGTCAACAACAGCACGCAAGCCATCCACGGATGCTGCGCCACCGCCAACGACGTCACCGTCGTGGGCCAACTCCAGATAGGCCACCAATTCAGCCAGCCCTTGTTGTAGTGGCTCGTCGTTGATCAACTCACGCAACGTGATCTGCGCCCGTACTCGAAGCGCTTGCTGGACCGTTGCACGCAGGCGCGCCTTGTCCACAACGATCTGGTCGAACAATCGATCGGTGCTGATGTCGTCTTCTGCTGGGTCCACCTCCAGCGCGAGATCAGCGAGACGCGGCTTCACACTCAGCGTGAACATGGGTCGCTCCAGTGGCAGCTCAACCTCTGCCCCCATCGCATCGATCGTCATCAAGCCAACGGTGGGGGGAGCAGTCCGCAGGGCCAGCGCCTTGCTCTCAATGCCGTGCAGCAAGTCGAGGATGCGCCGATTCTCCAGAAAGGCCCGGTCGTCCAGAAAGCGGCGCAGCTGTTGCGACAACTGAGCCACGGTGCGCTGCGTGTGTTCCCCGGCTTCTAGCCAGTCATGGTGCACGCGGCGAGTGCGCGGTTCGGGTTTCAACGCAGCCACGACCGGCAGCGCCAGTATCTGATCCAACCTCGCGGAGAGTTCCTCCTGACGGCTGCTGGACATGAGAAAGTCCCAGAAGGCGCGGAAACTGCGGCCTTGGTCCGAGTCGCCAATCGCATCGCGCTCGCCCATGATCTCGTCGAGCAGCGCTCCTTTGGAGCCTTCCCAGAGAGCAATCTTCTCGCGCACCTTGCGATCGAGCAGGCGAAAGTTGTGCTCCACCTCGCGGAAATCGGACAGCAGTTCTCGGGCGAGCTGTTGAAATTGCTGGAAGCGGTCCTTGACCGCTGTGTCGTCCAGCGCGGGCGCATCGCCGGCCAGAACGCGGGCGATCTCCACATCGAGCTCATC
Source organism: Hydrogenophaga sp. (assembly GCF_051860785.1). Taxonomy (GTDB): domain Bacteria; phylum Pseudomonadota; class Gammaproteobacteria; order Burkholderiales; family Burkholderiaceae_C; genus Hydrogenophaga. The sequence goes on along the minus strand of NZ_JBIMLB010000040.1, from coordinate 2,008 downwards.
TCGCCTCTTGCGCAGGTCGTCGACTCGTTTGATCGGATCGGTCTCGGTGCCAGCGCTGATCTGCTCCAGCAGCGCAAACAGCGTCAGCAGGCGTGACTCGGTTCCCACGAATGCCCGTTCCGTGAGCGACCCCAACCATGCGATGGCTTTCTCGGTGGCCGGTGTCAGGTCGAATTGCGCCTCGTCGGTACCGGGCTTGTAGAACTTTCTCAGCCAGCCCTTGTCGGCAGCAGCCCAGTCGTTGAGGTACTCCGAAGCACCTTTGGGATAGGTCTCGGATCCGAGTTGCTCGCGCAAGACAAAAAGTTCGTCCTCCAGTGCCTCGGCCAGGTCGGCCTCGCTGATGACGCGCTCGTTCGGCGCCACGAAGACCCGGTGCAGGAAGTTGGCAACCAGCGGCGCATGCGGCGAGGCCAGCAACCTCCAGGCGGGGTGGCGGTCCCGGAGCGTGACGAGGGTGGCGTGGTTCACAGCGGTCCACTCACGGACGCAATCCTTCAACAGGTGTCATGGGCGCAATTTCGATGGGGTCCAACCTTGGGCTGCGAATATTGCCAAAGTATCCCATTGCCGGATCAGACATTTGCTTGCAGCCATTGCGGCAACGAAGCCGTGAACATCATCTCCATCGTGGGCAAGGGAGTTTTGGTCGGAGGCGCTTGATGAGCAGGTCTCTGCCGCAGTGACTGGGCTGGCACTGGGGCGGCTGCGCAGCCCGATCAAAGCCGCCAAGGGTGGGTTGGCCAGCATCCAAAGCACCCCCGTCGCTTCACGGCCCACCGAAACGCAAGCAGCTTTCAGGACAACGAACGATATTCTTGATGTCAGAAACTAACCTGTATTTCTGATAAACTGGTTTCAATATGGTTACGCTCCCTGAGTTCATCCTCCTTCACGCAAAGTCCCTGCCCGAGGGAGGCGTGTTGTCGCCCAAGGAGTTTCTGCACATGGGAAGCCGCGATGCGGTCGATCAGGCTTTGTCTCGCCTCACAAAAGAGGGAAAGCTGCTGCGTGTGGCTCGGGGCACCTACGTCATGCCTGTGTCGAGCCGGTTCGGAACGCGTGCGCCCTCACCTGAAAAAGTGGTCCAAGCCTTGGCCGCCCAACATGGCGAGGTCGTGTCGCCTCACGGAGCCAATGCGGCCAATGCACTGGGGCTGACCCAACAGGTGCCGATTCGCGAGGTGTACCTGACCTCGGGCCGCACCCGCCATCTCAAGCTCGGTCGCTCAGAGATCATGGTGAAACACGCACCGCGCTGGATGCTGGCGCTCGGGCCAGGTCCGGCCGGCTCCGCCGTGCGCGCCCTGGCCTGGATGGGGCCCTCTCACGTGAGCGAATCGCTGAGCACCCTGCATCGCACGCTGCCGCCCGCCGAGTGGCAAGCACTGGCAGCGTCCCGGGCGGCGTTGCCCTCCTGGATGGCCAGGGCCATCGGCGAAGAGACGCTGCGTGGCTGAGCGCTACTTCGACTTGAGCAAGGAGGACCAGAACGAAGTTCTGGAGCAGGCCCGGGCGAAGACGGGCAGGCCAGCCCATCTGCTGGAAAAGGACCTGTGGGTCGTCTGGACACTCGGCGTCTTGTTTGAATCGCCGTTTGCGGCCGACCTCACTTTCAAGGGTGGCACATCGCTGTCCAAGGCGTACAACATCGATTTAAGTGCACCAGGCTACTGTTGCGTTTCCTTTGAGAAGGAAGTCGTTGACTGGTGTTGCGATTAACAGAGTAGGGCTGTTGCGTTTCATTGGCAGTGGCGACCATTGCCCGGAAGCCAAGTGGGCACCCGGGTGAGTATTTTGGAGCAAACCCACTAGGCGTTCGCACAACAAGTCCTCCACCGATTTCCATCCCAAACTCATCAACGATTTGCATTCAATTCGGCCACCTATTGCTGCCGTTCAACCTCCAGGACTCTATGACTGCTACGCAGGGCGGATTCAACCGGTCGATGCAACACACTAACCACCGCGCAGGCGGAAGGAGTGTTGCAGATGAAACGGCGACCAC
>NZ_JBIMLB010000039.1:0-14752 GCF_051860785.1 Hydrogenophaga sp. | reverse complement strand
ACCGCGAGGCTTCCCCGCGTCAGCGACCCATTGGGCAGCGGATCGCTCAAATCGGCTACTTGTTCAGCGTAGCCTTAGGTGCATCGAGCACCGAAAGGACTTCAGCGGGCGATGGGTAGCGGCAGTCGGGTCCGTACTCGACCGGGAACACCTCGCGCCCGGTCAATCCGGTATTCGGGGTTCCGCTGCTGACATGCAGCACATACTCGTCGGGCACATCATTGCCGGCGTAGTCGAGCACCACGATGCGCGGCTTGCGCACGTCGGCCGGCCAGCCTTCAAGGATGACCGCATCGATGTCGTCGTCGGTCACGAGCAGACCGATGGAAAAGTCAGGGGACATGAATCACTCCTTTCAAGAAAAGGAGGGACATGGCCCCATGCAGGGACGCATGTCCCTCGTGGGGTGGGAAGAAAAGAAGAACGTCGGCAGGCCGCAGCGCGGCTCACCAGCCGTTGTAGTTCAGCGTCAGGTCGGCGACGACCTTGCGCCGTTCCAGGTCGAGGCCGCCCAGGTCGGACAGACCCTCGAAGCCGCAACGCTTGAGCATCGCACCGCCCTCGCGGGCGTTGTAGAAGCTCACCATCGCGGACAGGAACATCCGCTGGCCGCTGCTCAGGACGCCGAGGGCATCGTTGAGCATCAGCAGCTTCGGCCGCAGATCCCACTTGGTGGTGGCACGCTGCAGGCCTTCGCGGGTGCCGTCGCCGAACCATTCGGCTCCGGCGATGTCGACGCCGCGTTTCCACGCCTCGAAGAAGGCTTGGGGCGCGGCGGCGAAGTGCTGGTGTTCCAGCTCGATCTGATCAAGTACCTCTTGAGGCAGGGCACGGTTCATGACATGGGCTCCTGGTGGTTGGACATCACGGGTGGAGGCGCTGCTGCCAGCGGCCCGTTTGCAGGGCGTGCTCGGCGGCGTGGTGCGAGCGGAAGTAGCTGACCGACTCCCGCGAGACCGGGCCGTCCGCATCGGCGGTGCCGATGTAGTGGCCGGCTGCGCTGCACAGCACTTGCAGGGGCAGGCGCTTGCCGACGCAGGCCAGGGCCTGGTAGCCGATGGATTCGGCTCGGGCCTGTTCAGCACTCAAAGGTGCCGATGCGAGCGCAAGGGACATGGTTTTCTCCTGTTGGTTGAAGACCGGGAGCACCACGCCCTGACGGGAGCGGATACCTCCCGAAGGGTTGAACATGAAAAGCACCCGCGTCGTGGCGACGCGCGTCCGCGGTGGTCGGTGCGAAGCGGACTAGATCGGTCAACGCGGCGAACCGCGTTGCAGCCTTGAGGACCGGGGCTGCCAGGGCATGGTGCTGACGACCGTCAGCGACACATGCGGGAAGAATGAAAGCGCGGCGGCACTCCGTCGCTGATCAAACGGAACCGAACGCCGTCCAGTTTGGGCCGAGCGCTGGCAAGAGCAGCGATGCACGATTCCGTTCGCCCACGACAAAGGCGCCGAAGCCTCGCAAGGCTTCGGCTGGAGAGAAATCAATCCACCTGTGGGCTGCAAGCAGGCCAGGCCATCGTCAAAGCCATTCGCTGCGTCAGCAATCTCACCCGGCCCGTTTCGTGGCTGGGGCCGGCATCCTCTGGCGTGTATCCACACACAAAGGGAACCCGTTGTTCCGCCGGCGGGCACCGGCACCGAATACCGTCGACCGCAAACGGTCTCCTGACACCTCGCAGCCTTGCGGGCCAAGGCGTCAGGAGACCGCTCGCGGATGGACGGAAGCACGTCGATCAGCGGAATCGCGGCGAGCGCGATTCGATGGAACAATGACCTTCTCGCCCTGCCAGCCGTGATCGGCCCGTGCAGGACGCGCACACCGTTGCAGAAGGGAACGCGCGCTGGGGAGTCCCGCGAGGCGCGGGAGGTTTGCCCCGCCGTCGGCAGCAGCCGGCGTGGCAGAGGGAGATGGGGGCGTCAGTTCGCCCTGGGGCGCCGACGCGGTGGGCCTGATGCACGGCTGGATGCGCCGCGCTTGCCTGCTCCGGTATCTTCGACCGGCTGCGTGCCCTTGCAGTCCGGGTAGCGGCTGCAAGACCAGAACGCGCCGCTCCTGCCGCTGCGCTGGCGCATCGGTGCGCCGCACTGCGGGCAGCTCGGTGCGGGCGGCAGTTTGAGGTTCAGCGTGGCGCCGCGGTACTGCTGCACGAGCTGGGCGACCCAGCTCGATTGCTTGGCGATGAAGGTGTCCAGCGTCATCTGGCCGACCTCGATCATGTCCAGCGCCTGCTCCCACACCGCCGTGGTGCCCGGGTCGGCGATGGCCGCAGGCACGGCGTCGATCAGCGTGAAGGCGGCATCCGACGCGCGGATGGACCGACCCCTCTTCAACAGATAACCGCGGGCCAGCAGCCCGCTGATGATGTTGGCGCGCGTGGCCTCGGTGCCAATGCCCGTGGTGTCCTTGAGCTTCTGCTTCAGGCGCGGGTCGGTCACGAGCTTTGCGACGCCCTTCATGGCCTTGACCAGCTCGCCTTGCGTGTAGGGCTTGGACGGCAGCGTCTTCAACGCCTTCAGTTCGACCTGGCCGACCTGGCAGGCGGCACCTGCCTGCAGCGCCGGCAACACCTGTCCGCGCTGTGCATCCTCACCGTCACCGTCACCGTCACCGTCCTCGGGCTCAGGCGCCGCCAGCACCTGGCGCCATCCGGCCACCGCGATCTGCTTGCCGACCGCCACCAGCGACTGCCCGCCGCACGTGAGCTGCGGCACCGTCCGGTCGAACTCGTGGTGCGGCAGGAACTGCGCGAGGTAATGGGCGCGGATCAGCCGGTAGACGGCCAGCTCCTTGTCGCTCATCGCCGAGAGATTGGCCGGCTCCAACGTCGGAATGATGCCGTGGTGCGCCGTGACCTTGCCGTCATTCCAGGCCCGCGAACGCTGCTGGCGGTCCAGGCGGTCGATCAGCGGCCGCAGACCGGGATCGGTCTTGACCAGGCTGTCGAGGACGGCCGGCACCTCGGCCAGCATGCTCTCGGGCAGGTAGCCCGAATCCGAGCGCGGATAGGTCGTTGCCTTGTACGTCTCGTACAGCGCCTGGGCAATGTCCAGCGTCTCCTGCACGTCGAGGCCCAACTGCTTGGAACACACTTCCTGCAAGGTGCCGAGGTCGAACGGCAGCGGCGGGCCTTCGCGCACGCGCTCGGTCTCTACCGACAGCACCTGGGCGGTGCCGGCCGCGCGCAGGCGTTCGGCGGCCTGCTGCGCCACCGGCTGCTGCAAGCAGCGGCCGGCGTCGTCGGTGCTGCCCTGTGGCGGCGTCCAGCTTGCAACGAAGGACTGGCCTGCATGCGAGAGCGCGACCTCGATGGCCCAGAACGGCACCGAGACGAAGCGTGCGATCTCGCGATCACGGTCCACGACCAGCTTGAGCGTCGGCGTCTGCACGCGCCCGACCGACAGCACGCCGTTGTAGCCGGCCTGGCGGCCCAGCAGCGTGAACAGGCGGCTCAGGTTCATCCCGATCAGCCAGTCGGCACGCGATCGGGCGAGCGCGGAGAAGTACAGCGGCAGTGTCTCGGCGGACGGCTTGAGCGTGCCCAGGGCCTTGCGGATCGACGCATCGTTGAGCGCCGACAGCCACAGGCGCTGGATCGGGCCGCGGTAGCCGCACAGCTCGATGATCTCGCGGGCAATCATCTCGCCCTCGCGGTCGGCGTCGGTCGCGATCACCAGTTCGCCCGCCTTGGCGACGAGCTGCTGCACGACCTTGAACTGCGCCGCGGTCGCCGCCTTGGGCTCGACACGCCAACGCTCGGGAAGAATAGGCAGTTGCTCGATGCCCCAGCGCTTGTACTGCTCGCCGTAGCCTTCGGGCGGAACCGCTTCGACCAGATGACCGATGCACCAGGTCACGACGACACCCGCACCGCTGTAGCAGCCGTTGCCGCGTTGGCCGGCGCCCAGCACACGGGCGATGTCCTTGCCCTGGGACGGCTTCTCGCACAGGAACACGCGCATGAAGCCTCCTTGGAAGTGTGCGGTCATCGGATGGCCCCAGCTTGGCCGGGCCAGCGGATGACGGCAGCAAGGAAGCCGATTGGCGCAGACACCGCTTTGTGATCGGCAGGCGATGCGTTGCCGCAGCGGCATGCGCGAAGCCGCAACGGCTGGCGCAGCGGGAGCGTCGTTTCGGGAGGGCGGCTGGAACCCGGTGGAACACCCTGGAGCTATCCCCTGGGGATAGCTGGTGCATGGCGGGCGTCTGACGGTTGCTACAGCCGCCCCCTGCGGGGAATCAGCCCTTGGCCTTGGTTTCCTTCGACGCCTTCGTCCCCTTGGTCTCCTTCGGCGGCGGTACTGCGGCCTCGGGTTCCAGCGTCCTGGCGCTGAGGGTCACGGCCTGGATGCGGTACGGCAGAATGCCGATGCGGCGGGCCTCGATCTTGAAGGTCGTGCGCTCGTTGTCGTCGGCGTCCTCCCACTCGTCCTTCACCGTGCGGCCTTCTACCAGCACGCGCATGCCCTTCTGGTACAGGTCTTTCCAGTGGTCGGCGTCGCGGTGCCACAGCTCCACCGGCGCCCAGAAGCCGCCGCGGTCCTCGAATTCACCGTCCTTCTTTGGGATCGGGTTGTCGAAGTAGACGTTCAGGCGCAGCAGCCGGCGCGGCTCGTCGTTGCCGTTAGGGAATTCGCGATAGTCCGGCGCGGAACCGATGTTGCCCTCGCCGACGAAGTGCGTGCTCATGGAGACTCCTTGGGGGTGGTGGATGGAACCGACGCGGCATGCCCGTGGACACGTCGCAGGTAAGCCGCTTCGGCCTGCGCGGCCTTGCTGGCGCACTCCTGGGCCTGGCGGCCCAGCGTGTGAAGGAGGCTGATCTGCATGTTCAAAGCGATGCGCTGCAGCTCCATCGCGTACAGGTCGTCGATCAGCGAGGCCGGCGTCGCCGGGCGGTCGAGCAGCGATTCCCACAGCGCCACGCCCATGGAAGAACGGTCGTGGTTGCGCCAGCGCAGGAAGGTCGTGCCTGCGCCAGTGGTCTGCTGGGCCAGTTGCACGTCGAGCAGCGAGAAGGGGTAGGCCCGCGCCTGTTGCAGCACGCGCCGCTGCGCCAGCGCGATTAAGTCGTCGCGCAGCGCCGTGCACTGGTTGGCCCAGGCCTCCAGACTCCCCTTACCTTTAAAAGGCTGTAAAAGGCCTTTTAGGTAGGAGCCGTGTTCCAGGCGCTGGAAGTCCGCCTGTTCCAGCGGCAGGAAGCGCGCCGGTTGGCCGGTGGAAGACGATGCTGTCATGCCTTCGTGCCTTCGCCGTCATGGTCGTGGTCGTCGTCCGCCACGTCGGCTGCGCCAGCGCTGGGTGCGGCATCCGCGGCTGTACCAGGCTTGCCCGACCGCCGTGCGATCGGTGGCGAAAAGCGCGAGCGGCGCGTGCCTTCGAGCACGTCCTGCGGCAACTCGCCGAACTTCTCCAGCGCCGCCCGCGCCACCGCGTTCTTCGAGGCGAAGTCGTCGCGCGTCGCGCCGGAGTAGCGGTACTGCTGTGCCAGCGAGAACAGGCTGCGCAGCGCATGCGCGCCGTCGTTGAGCCAGCGTTCCAGCGTGCTGCGGTCGATCAGCGCGGTGTGGTGGGCGAGGATCAGCTTGCGGGCCAGGTCGTCGTAGTCGGCCAGCAGGTACACCGCCATGAAGCCGAGCTGCGCATTGACGAACAGCGGCAGCTTCACGGGCTGCACGTTCATGTTCTCGCCCAGCGACAGCGCGGGCGGCACGTCGGCCAGCGCCTGGTCCACCTGCTCACGCAGCGCCTGCAAGCTGTCCTTGGTCTGCGTCAGCTTGTCCTCGATGCGCAGCATCCAGAAATCCGAGTAGGGATCGTCCTGCTCGGCGCCGCGCTTCATCTTGTTCATCACGCTGATGTATCCGTTCAGGCCGATGATCCCGGGCCGGCCCTCGGCAGGCGCTCGGCCATGCCAGATGCGTGAAGCGTGGTGGGTGTGCAGCGTCAGCGACATCGCGCTGCGCAGCGATCCGAGATTCAACTGCAGGGGCGGCTGGGATTCATTGGCCATGGTGACGACTCGCGGTACGGGAACGAGCCGCCAGCATCGGCATCGCCCGGAAGGGCGTCAGTCAACAAACCGCAGCGGGTGCGCTCCCGGTTGTCGCCCCGGAAGGTCGCGTGTTCCGTCTATCCCCAGGGGATAGGTCCGCGCCGGGCTGCGACCGTGCGACGCATGACAGAACCGAAGCCGATGCCTGGAAGGCTTCGTGTCCCAGCTATCCCCTGGGGATAGCTGCTCAGGAATCGCCCAGGGTTGAACGCAGTTTCGCCAGGTAGGCCCGCGCTGCCTCGCGGCCAGGGCCGTTCGGCGCGGGCGGTGGCGGTGCAGACGGTGCAGGTGCGGCTGGCCGTGGCGGCGGCGCAGGCGGCGTCGATGGCGAACCGCCTTCGCCGGCCCAGGCCTTGAACTCGCCGCGGATCGCCTTCTGGATGATGCCGAACAGATAGCCGGCCGGGTTGCGTACCGCGCTGTTGCGGCAGCGCGCATCCCATTCGTCCAACACCGCCTGCCGCAGCGACTCGTCCACCTGCTGCAAGGCCACCATCGCGCCGCTTTGCTGCTCGTCCTTCAAGCGCAGCAGGCGCTCGGGCAGGCGCAGGTGCTGCAACGACTTCGCGCGCGGTACTGTACGTACTTGATTTATACGATCCATACGTACAGTACGGTCCTCCTTCGGATTCCGAAGTGAGCCGTCTGGCGCGGATTTCAGCCCTGCTTCGGATTCCGAAGACGGGCCTTCGAGATTCCGAAGCAGGCCGTCCTGGCCTTCTTCGGATTCGTGATCCACAGGCGCTTGTGGATAACTCGCGTCCGCCCATTCGTTGCGCGCCATGCGCTGTGCCAGCACCTGCAGCCGCGTGGGCAGCGTGCGGCCGTTGAGCATCGGGTCTTCGGCGATCTCGCGCAGGGTGTTCATGCCGACGATCTGCACCGCCTTCGCCGCATGGGTCAGCGCCTGGCCGACCAGGCCGAGGTAGTCGGGGTCGAGCTGCATCGCCTCGAAGGGTGTCAGCGGTTCGTCGTGCAGCATGTAGAGGTTGCTCAGGATGCGCCCGGTCTTCGGGTCGCGGCGCCGTCGCACCAGGCTCAGCCAGCGCGTCAGCCGCAGCAGCGTCAAGGCGCGCGCCACGGTCTCGTGCGAGGCCTGCGCCGCGCAGGGCATCGAGGCGAGGTAGGGGCGAAGCTGGTCGTAGGTCGGGAACGCCGTCACGCCGTCGCTCTGGAGCTGCAGGCGGAGCACCTGCCAGGCGTTGCGCTCCAGCGGCGTCAGGCGCCGGTCGAGGAACAGCGCACGCGGCACGCTCTCGTGCCGGTTGCCGCTGTAGAGGAAGCCGTCGCTGACCGGCGCGGCCGGCGATGCAGCAGCAGCGCCGCGCGGGGCTGGCGGTGTCGGTGGTGCCCGTGGCACCAGTTCCCGCAGCGCGTCGTCGAACAGTGCCGACAGCGCCACGGGGCCATCGCGCCGGGGTGCGCCGCCGGTCGCCATGGCCTACACCAGCCCCTGGTCGATCCAGTTGCGTATCGCCGACCAGATCACCGACATCGGCAGGTTCAAGGTCTCGGCCAGGTCCATGGTCAGCGTCAGCATCGCCACCTCATCGTCCAGCGCGATGCCGCGCTCCATGACGCCGGCCTTCCACTGCTTCCACAGCGCCGTGTCCTGCGCCTCGTCCAGCACCGGATGCCGCCCCTTGCGCTTGGGCAGGCCGAGGATGTCGCGGCGCAGGGCCACCTCCTGGTGCGTAAGCCCGTAGAAGCGGCTGACCATCTCCGTGCTGGCGCCCAGGCGCAGCATGCGGTCGACCGTCGCGATCTCTCGCTCCACGTCGTGCACTTGGCTCAGCAGCCGCTTCAGCACATCGCGGTTCACCGACACCGAACACCACGACACCGTGGCGTTCACCAGCATGCTCACGAGTTCGGGGTGCTTGAGCGCGTCCAGCTCCTCCTCGCCGAAGCCCATCGCCTTGCAGCGCCGCAGTTGCCCATTGCGCAGGTCGTGCAGCGCCTGTGCGATGACGGCCTGGTTGAGCGGATGCGGTGCCGACATGATGGCCTCTGCTCAGGCGCCGTGGCCGGGGTTGCTGGAGGCCGCGCCGGTCTCCAGATCCAGCAGCCGGCGCGCCATGCGCAGCAGCCGGAACAGCTTTACCAGCCCGGCATCGCTCAGGCGCGGATATGCGCCGCCGCCATGCAGCAAGGCCGCCAGGTCGTCGGCCAGCCGGGCGCCATCGAAGCCGGGGGCGGGTCGGGGCGCGGCGCACAGCGCATGCAGCAAGGTCAGCACCGCACACGCGAACGGAGGCAATGCGCGCACCGCCGGGGGCGCCACGCAGACGAAGCCCATGCCGCCTTCGCTGGGTTCGACCTGCCCGGCCACGTCGGCTTCCTCGGCGATCTCGCGCGCGAACTGCGCGATGTGCACCCGCAGCCGATCCGGCACATCCAGGCCGGGCTCGATGTACCAGACATCCGAGATGGGGTAGAGCCCGCCCGCCTGCACAGGGATCGCGCGCAGCGCGTCGGCCTCGAAGTCGGGCAGCTTGTCGCCCATCTGATCGGCCACCATGCGCTGGATGGATTGCAGGCGTTCGGTGGTCGGGGCCGGGGACACGATGTGACCCTGCAGGCGTTCGTCATCCTGCTGCATGCCCTTGTCGCTGGCGGCCGGCGTGGAACCGGCCTGCGCAGCCTGGCCAGGGCCAGGCTCCGACGACTGCACCGAGGGGCCGGGCGGCAGCGAAGGCGGTGACGGTGGTCGCGGTGGCCCGGCCGGCACCGCAGGTCTTGCCGCCTGCAGCGGCGCAGGATCGCTGGTCAATGCGCGCTGCCGGCTCTCGCTGTCGTCGATTTCCAGGCTCAGCGTGTCGTAGTCCGCTTCCAGCAGCTCGGCCATCTGGCCGACCAGCTCGTCCTGCACCCGCTGCGGTGAGAAGTTGTCGGGCTGCGTGTCGAACTGCGCCAGCACGTCCTGGAACAGCGTAGCGAAGTCCATCGACAGGTTGCGCCTCAGGGCACGCCGCTCCCAGGTGCGTTCGCAGGCCTTGCGCAGCACCGCGAGCCGTTCCACCTGATGCCGGCCGAGCCCGCCGTACAGCAGCGTGGGGATCGCCGGGAGCAGGTAGTGCACGGCGTCCTGCATGCGGCTGATGTGCGACTGCGGCAGCGGGAAGCCATCGGCCGTAAGCCGCCGCGCCAGCTCGCTCTGCGACAGCGGCTGGCCGCTGTCCCGCCCCATTTCCTGCTCGTAGAACTCGCGCGCCTTCTCCACGCCCAAGGCCCGCTCGATGAAGCTGAGCCCGCCGCGCAACTCGTTCTCGGCCAGGTGCCCGGTCAGCATCACCACTTCGCCGCGCTGCGGCCACGGGCGGAACAGGCAGGGGATGCGGAAGAACCGTTCGTCTTTCGTCTCGCTCCACAGCTCGCGCAGGATCGCCAGGCGCGTGTTGCCGCCGTTGCGGATGATGTAGTGCGGTTCGCCGGGCCGGCGCGTGATCGCGGGCGGCGCATCGAGCCCGCGTTCGCGGATCGAGGCCTTGATGTCCTCGTAGGCCGGGTTGCGCGTCACGCGCGGGTCGTGGTCGTAGGGGCGCAACTGGTCCAGCGTCACCACCATCGGCGTGTCGGCGATGGGGTCGCTCAGGGCCGCGACCGAAGGGCCGTTGCGCTCGAAGCCCGAGGCCAGCAGATTGGCGGCCATGTCCTGCGGCGTCAGGTCAGCCACGGCCATTCTCCTGAGATGCTGCAACACCCTGGGCCGCCTGTCGGTCGGCGCGGCGAAGCTGCGCACGGGCGTTGCGCTCGGCGCGGTGGTCGCTCGCCGTCGAGCTGGTGTAGATCGGCGCGCAGCCTTGCTTCGTGAACAGCAGGTGCCCGCCGCGGGTGCGCACCACCTTCCAACCTTCTCCCAGGGCGAACTCGATCAGCCCTCGCAGCCGCTTGTGGCCGCGGGCCAGGTCATGTGCGCTGGCCATGGCCGGCCCCTCCCGCGTCGCCTCGGCCGGTGACGAGCGCAAAGCGCTCCTGCCACGCCGGGAACAGCTCGCCGGCCAGCGCGCGCATGGTCTCCAATGCGGCAGGTGCCGTGCGGCCCGCCGGCTGGCGGTATTCCACCCGATGCACCGGCAGTCCGCGCGTCGCGGCGCGCTGATAGGCTTCAATCGCCGGCACGTCGGTGTCCAGCACGCGCACGCCAGGCTGCTCCTGGAATACCTGACGCAGCGCCTGCTGGATCAGCCGCGCATTCGACGACACCGGATGCACGCGGTTGATGAGCAGGTGCAGCGGCGGCGGCTCGATGCCGAGGTGGCGGTACGGCGCGATGTCCTCGATGAGTTGCAGCGTGCCGCGCCGCAGCTCGCGCGCCGCGAGGATTTCCGGCGTCACCGGCGAAAGCGCCAAGTTCGAGGCCAGCACCGCCATCTCCAGCAGCACGCTGCGCGCGCCCTGGGTGTCGATCAGCAGCAGGTCGTAGTGCGGCGCCAGCGTGGGCAGCAGGTGGCGCAGCCGCAATCTGCCATCGGGCGCGTGCAGCAGCAGCGTGTTCAGCTCGCCGCGGTCGTCGTTCGAGAGCACCAGGTCAAGCCGCTCGATCGCGGTGCGCGACACCAGTTGCTCGGCGCGCTGCTCGTTGTAGGCCAGCATCTCGTAGATGCCGGCCGGCGCGCGCTCGGCCAGCGTGAAGTAGCTCGACAGCGTGGGCTGCACGTCCAGGTCCAGCAGCAGCACGCGCAGCCCGGTGTCGGCTGCGAAGCCGCCCAGGTTGGCCGCCGTCGTGGTCTTGCCGACGCCGCCCTTGGTCGAAATGATGGACACCACCTGCATGGGCCTCTCCCGGTTGAATGGCATGTACCGAGGAAAAGCGTCAGGCGCGCTCATCGAGGCGATCGGCGATCCACTGCTCGACCTCCGCCGAGTCCCAGCCCACGGCGCGCACGCCCAAGCGCAGCGCCTTGGGGAACTTGCCTTCTTTCATCAGGCTGTAGATGTGCGCGCGCTTGAAGCCGGTTTTGGCCTCGACTTCGGCGCGACGCAGGATGCGGTGCTCGGCCGGCACTGCCGGCGCGGTGGTCTGCGAAGACATGAGAGACACTCCTTGACGCTCACTGGCGCTGTTCGGAAAGTGCCTCGTATTCAATACACCGCGGTCGCCGAAATCACTGCAATTGCAGAAGCAGCGACTGCAATTGCAGTGCGCCGCATCGGCATCATGCTGGCCGCGTCGTCAGCGCGACGCCTCCAGGTGGCGCCGCGCCTGCGCGAGCTTGCTCCACAGCGTCCGCTCGCTGAGACCCGGCCGCCCCTCATGGTGTGCGATCAGCGCGCTGACCACGGCATCCATGCTGCGGAACGACGAATAGGCCGCGCCTGACGGCGAATTGCCCAGCAGCAGCGTCAGCAGTCCGCCGATGATGTTGAGGTAAGTCGTCTCGCTGCGCAGGCCAGGCTCGCGCGCCTGTTCGTCGTTGGCCGCGCGCGTGGCATGTTCCTTCGCCAGTGCTTCGTGCGCGGTGCGCAGCGTTTCATGCACCAGGGCAAGTTCGGCAAGTTGCGACTTCGCTGCTTCGCGATCGGCCAGCAGAATGTTGAGCGTGTCCACGCTCACCGCCGGATGCACCGCGCGTTCGATGCCGTCAAACAAAAACCCCGGCCGATCGCCGGGGTAGAACTGCGACATCCACGCTTTCAAGTCCACGTGGCGCACGGTCAACTCGGGGTCGTCGAGCGCCGGCCGCTGCGAGTCCAGCACGATGCCGGCCTTGCCACCGGGCAATTCGCCATGCGTCAGCGCGTCGAAGATGCGCTCGGCATACAGGCGCAGCAGCGGCCAGCGCGGGAATTCGCCGGGCTCCGGCATGGCACGCTGCTCCAGCGCTTCCAGAATACGCTGCTCGAAGCGCAGGAGACCGCACCAGCGGACGGCCGCCTCGATCGGTCGGTAGTACGTCTTTGCGCCAAAGGCGTGGCTGCTCGATTTCGGCATAACGCGCTCTTCCCATCGTCGGATCGACACATGGCAAGCGCGCGCGGCCCACATGGGCGCAGCGATTGCCCAAAGAACCCGATAAAGCGCGAGCCGGTCGGCATCGTGGTGGACGTTGGGTGCGGCGATGTCGCCGAGCGTTACGCAGGGGGCAAACCTCCTTGCGGTGCCCGCTACACCTCAACCATAATGCACCTGCGAAAAATCTTGTTACCGGCGCAACGGTCTGAAAAGCCGCGCATCCAAGTTCGATCAGGAAGGGATGCCGCGCTTTACCGGAAAACCAGGGCAAAGTTTTCGTAGGAATACGGGCGGGGTAAAGCGCCAATGCGACTTCCGGCTGAGCCGGTTTGCATCCAGCAAGGGCTCATGCGTTCTGCGTCACTGCTGTGACCTCGACAGCTTGAAGGTGCCTTGCTTGATGCCGGGTGGATAGGCCCGATTCGCCATCCATGCCCGTGACGCAAAAGGTCGGCCGCCGATGCAATGCGGGTCAAGGTCCAGACCGAAAGGGAATCGTACCGTCCAAAATCCCCGCGTCACATCGGGCGTTGATCGGTGCCTTGCGGGCGTCCGACACGCTCCACGCGGTCGATGAACTGCCGCAGCGGCTCCATGATTTCGCCTTCGGGTCGCAGTAGATAGGTCGTCAGCGAAGCGGTCTCGTCGGCCAGCGGCCGCACGACGACATCGGCCTGATGGCAACCCGCCAGATGCGCCGCGCTCGAAAAGCCCACGCCGTAGCCGGCGGCCACGAGGGCCAGCATCAGGGAATGGGTCTTGACGTACTCGGCTACCGTCGGCTGCGCATCCACCGTGCGGAGCAGCCGTTCGCGCTGCCGGCTGCAACCTTCGCAGACCTGGGGATCGCACAGCACCAGCGGATAGCTCGCCACTTCCTCCAGCGGCACTTCCTTGAAAGCCAGCAGCGGATGCCTGGCGGGCAAAGCCACCACCAGCGGGTCTCGCCACACCGGCATGGCGACGATGCCGGCGTCCATTTCACCAGCCAATGCAAAACCTGCGTCATACAAGTCGTTGCGCAGTCCAGTCACCAACTGCGCCAGTGGCGTTTCAAATATCCGAATGCCGACCTGTGGTGCCTCCTCGCGGCAAAGCGCAAGCAACGCCGACAAGCGGGCCTGCCCCATGTCACCAGATAGTGCGATGCGCAGCGTGTTCCGCTGGTTCGCTGCGGCGCGTGCCTTGGTCTGCGCTTGCTCGAAGGCCAGCAGTACGCGCCGGGCTTCTTCGAGGAAGACCTGTCCCGCCGGTGTGAGACGAACACTGCGTGGCAAGCGGTTGAGCAGCGGCACCCCTAAATCCGCCTCCATCTGGCGGATCGTGCGCGACAGTGGAGACTGTTCGATGTGCAGCCGTCGAGCAGCCCGGCCGAAGTGCAGTTCCTCGGCTACGGCGATGAAGCAGCGAAGATGGCGTAAGTTCATGCTTTCTCCCTACCGATGTGATCAGTCCATATCTTCGTAGGGAGCCGAATAGTGCGGAGGATTCACCTCTGTATCGAGATGAGAGCCATCCTGGGGGGTGATGCTCGGATGCTTTTCGCCCATGTCAGCGCCTACGGCGAAGCTCTCGTTCGAGATCGCCCAGCTGCGACGCCTGAAGTTCGGCAAGAAGAGCGAGCAGCTCGATGCCGAACAACGCGCGCTGTTCGACGAGGCTCTGGACGCCGACCTTGCCGCGGCTGAGGCGCAGCTCCAGGAACTGCTGGGCAAGAAGAAGCCGCCGGCTACGCCTGGCGCGATGCCTAAGCGCACCGCCTTGCCGGCGGACCTGCCGCGCGTGGACTGCCACCACGAGCCCGAGAACACTCGCTGCGCGTGCGGCTGTGCGCTCAAGCGCATCAGCGAGAAGCTGGACAACACACCGGGCGTATTCACGGTAGAGTGCCACATCCGCGGCAAGTGGACCTGCGCACAGGTGCCGAACGCTGACCCAGGCGCCAGTCCCGGCGGAGATCATCGCCAAGGGCATCCCCACCTCCGGGCTGCTCACGTAGGTGCTGGTCGCAAAGGACTCCGACCATCTGCGGCTTACATGGTCGTCCCTAGGCAAGCAGGAATCAGCTGCGTGAGTGAATCGGGAGGTTTGCGCAGCTGATGGGTGGTCAGCAGCGTCTGCGCCGGCGTCTTCACCGGCACGAAGCGCATGTGCGGGCGGGTTGCCCATCGGCCGAATCGTTCTTGCGTCCCTTGCCGGCCATGCGGTAGGGCGTGACGAAGTGGCCTGCGATCAGCCGCGCATCCAGCCCATAGCCGCGCAGCTTGCGTGCCCAGTGATGCGCACCGCCGCAGGCCTCCAGGGCCACCAGGCAGCCGGGAGGCAACTGCGCGCACCGGGCCGCAAACTTGTCAGCGGCCAGCGCCTTGGCAACCACCACGCGCGCATCCACCGCATGCACCTAGATAACCCGCTTAGCCAGATCCACCCCGACTCGCGCAATCTCGTTCATGGACTTCCCCTTCACATGGCTACAGATTGACGACTTGGGGAGCACCATCGCGGCGGCAGCCAACATTTGTTTCCTCGCTGCTTACGATTGATTCACATCAATCGGCCAGCAGATCGCTGGATGTTGGCTGTTGACTTTCTGCATGTTAGGTGCAACATCCAGCAAAGTCTTGCAAGAACTTCCTCGAGCGAGGCCGCGTGACGACGGAACTAGGGCGTGTTAACACTAATACCGATCGTGTCGTTTGCGCTGGACAATATTGGGCATGGAGATCACGCCCGCACA
>NZ_JBIMLB010000038.1:0-19203 GCF_051860785.1 Hydrogenophaga sp. | reverse complement strand
AGTAGCCAGAAAACCCATCAACCCAGTGGCTCAATATTCGACGTGATCACTGGCTCAGTTGTGCTGATGAATCAACAAGGTGGCGGCGTTCCACGCGCTCGCCCCCGTCCAGCGCAATGGATTCGCTGTACTCGCGCACGCGCACCAGGTGGTGGCGGAAGTTGGCTTCCAGCATCTGCTGCTGGAAGTTCAGGCGCACCTGTGGCCGACCGATCCAGTGCGCGATGGCGCTGCCCACCGCGCAATACAGCACCGCAGCCCAGACCATGTAGCCCATGATTTCCCATTGCCCACCGCCCAGGAAATCGGGTGCGGTAAAGCTCAGCGAGCCACTGAGCGTCCAGAGGATGCCGATGAAACTCACCAGTGTGATGAGCGCGTTGAACATGCCCATCGACAGCGACACGGTGTAGGAAGTGAACAGGTTCAGATCTTCCTGGATGCGCTGGTCCGGGTTGTCGGGCGTGCCATGCTCGTTGGCGGTGTAGCGTGCAAGCTCCATGCGGTAGAACGCCTTGTTCGCCAGCCAGCGACCCATGTAGTGGTCCGTCAGCCACACGCGCCAGCGCAGCTGCAGGATCTGCGTGAGATAGAACTTGTACACCGCGAGCACGATGTAGATCAGCGCCAGCCAGCCGAAGCGCCCGATCTGCTGCCAGAAGACCGGCTGGTCCTTGGCCTGCAGGGCGTCGTAGAACACGCGATACCACTCGTTGATCTGCACCAGCATGTACACCGTGCCCAGGTTGAGCAGCACCACAGCGAGCAGCAACCCGCGCGCGCGCCATTTTTCGTCGGACTTGAAGTACGGCATGGCGAAAGCGCCAATGCCCTTGAGCGTGGGCCACAGGGAGGGTGGGCGGGGTGCGGATGTCGTCATGGATGAGAGACCCTGGGTTGCCCGGGGCAGGAACGGTGCCCTTCGGGAATGGCGCATCGTAGCGGGTCCATCGCCCCGCTACCTGAGGTCAGGCTTAGGCTTCGTTGCTCACGCCACTGGCCACATGCCCGGCAGGCACGTGCAGCGCAGCCGACTCGATGTGGCCGGTCTGGTCGTCGAAGAAGAAGTCGGGCTCGAACTCGCGCAGGAACTCGCCCTTGGGCAGGCCGCCGAGGAACATGGCTTCATCCACCTCGATGTTCCAGTTCATCAGCGTGCGGATCGCGCGTTCGTGGGCGGGCGCACTGCGCGCGGTGACGAGAGCCGTGCGCACGCGCATCAGCGGCGTGCCCTCGCTCTGCAGTCGGTGCAGGGCTTCCAGCAGCGGCTTGAATGGGCCCCCGGCCAGCGGCAGGCTGGCGTTGGTGGCCTCGTGCGCCTGGAAGGCCGAGAGGCCCTGGGCCTGGTACACGCGCTCGGCTTCGTCGGAGAACAACACGGCGTCACCGTCGAAGGCAATGCGCACCTCGTGCGGGTGGGCATCGCCCGCGTGCACCGACTGCGGGTAGGCCTGCGCGGCCGGCACGCCGGCTTCGAGCGCGGCGCGCACGTCGGCCAGGTGGGTGGAGAGGAACAGGTTGGCGCGCAGGGGGCGCAGGTAGCGCCAGGGCGGCTGGCCCCGGGTGAAGCTGCCGCGCTGGATCGGCAGGCCATAGTGCTGCGCCGAGCGGAACACCCGCATGCCCGACACCGGGTCGTTGCGCGAGAGGATCACCACCTCCACGCGCTGCGCGTTCGCATCGTTGAAGGCGAGCAGCTTGTGCACCAGCGAGAACGCCACGCCCGGCAGGGCAGGCTGGTCCAGGCGGTCCAGCTGCAGCTTCATGTAGGCCCGGTCGTCACCGGTTTCGAAGACCCGGTTCTCTTCCTCGAAATCGAACAGCGCGCGCGAGGAGATGGCAACGACCAGCTTGCCTTCGAGCGTGACACCCATGTTCAGGTCACGAGCTGGTTGAGCTGGATGATGGGCATGAGCACCGCCAGCACGATCAGCATCACCACCAGGCCCATGCCCACGATGAGCAGGGGCTCCAGGATGGTGGCCATGTGCATGGCGCGGCGCTGCACCTCGGCACCCAGTTGAGCGGCGGCGCGGTCGAGCATGGCAGGCAGCTGGCCGGTCTGCTCACCCAGGCGCGCGAACATGGACACCAGCGGCGGAAAGCGCTTCTTGCTGCCCAGCGCCGAAGCCAGCGGCGCACCTTCGCGCACCAGCACCAGGGCGTCGAGCGCGTCCGCGCGCATGGCCTGGTTGCCCAGGGTCTCGGCGGCGGTCTGCAGCGCGCGCAGGATGGGCACGCCCGCCGCCGCCAACATGGACAGGGTGGCGGCGAAACGCGCTGCGTTGTAGCCGCGCGCCAACCGGCCCACGAGCGGCAGGCCCAGCCAGGCGGCATCCATGCGCAGGCGCAGGCTTTCGTTGCGCCGCGCCAGCACCACGCCGATGGCGCCCAGCACCAGTGCGGCCAGCATGAACCAGCCGTAGTTGCGCACGAAGGCGCTCAGGTCGAGCATGACCACGGTCAGGAAGGGCAGGGCGCGCTTGCTGCCGGCGAACACGTTGGCCACCTGGGGCACCACGTAGGACACGAGAAACACCACGATCACGACCGCCACCAGCGTGACGATGGCGGGGTAGAGGGAAGCGGCCACGATCTTGTTCTTCAGCGCCTCGCGCGCTTCCAGGTCGTCGGCGAGTCGATCGAGCACCGTGCCCAGCAGGCCACTCTGCTCGCCGGCGGCGATCACGCCGGTGTAGATGGGTGAGAATTCCCGCGGATGCTGCGAGAGCGCGCGGGCAAAGGGCGAACCGCTGTTGACCTCGGACCGCAACGAGGCCATGAGGTTGCGCTGTTTGTTGTCCTCTGCCTCTTCAGTCAAGGCGGTGAGCGCGCGTTCGAGCGGCAGGCCGGCACTCACCAGGCCGGCGAGCTGGCGCGTCCACACCGCCAGTGCGGTGGCACCGAATACCCGACCGCCCCAGAGCGTGACGTTGAGCCCGCCCGATTTCTCGCCGCTGGATGCCGCGGTGGCCGGTTCCACCAGCAACGGCACGAGCGCGCGGGCTCGCAGCATGCTGCGAGCGGCGCGCGCCGTGTCGGCGTCGATCAGGCCTTTCTGGGTGGCGCCCTGCGCGTCGAGGGCTTCGAAGGTGTAGGCGGGCATCGTGGCTCAGTCACGGGTCACAGACATCACCTCTTCAGGCGAGGTGATGCCGGCTTCGATCAGCCGCTGCCCGTCCGCGCGCATGGAGCGCAAGCCCGCGGCTTCGGCGGCCACGAAGACCTTGCTCTCGGCGGCCCGGTTGTGAATCAGCGAGCGGATCTTGTCGTCGGCCACCATCAATTCGTAGATGCCGGTGCGGCCCTTGTAGCCGCTCTGGTTGCAGTGTTCGCAACCCACCGGGTGCCAGTGGCCCTTGTCGTCCTGGCGACGGCAGTGCACGCACAGGCGGCGCACCAGGCGCTGCGCCAGCACGCCCAGCAGCGAGGAGCTCAGCAGGAAAGGCTCGACCCCCATGTCGGTCAGGCGCGTCACGGCGCTGGGGGCGTCATTGGTGTGCAGCGTGGCCAGCACCAGGTGGCCGGTGAGCGAAGCCTGAATGGCGATCTGCGCGGTCTCGAAATCGCGGATCTCGCCGATCATGATCACGTCGGGGTCCTGCCGCAGGATGGCGCGCAAGGCCTTGGCGAAGTCGAGGTCGATGCGGGCATTCACCTGCGTCTGGCCGACGCCGGGCAACTCGTACTCGATCGGGTCTTCGACCGTCATGATGTTCTGCGCGTTCGCGTCCAGCCGCTGCAGGGCCGCGTACAAGGTGGTGGTCTTGCCCGAACCGGTAGGGCCGGTGACCAGGATGATGCCGTGTGGCTGGCCGATGAGCTGCCGAAAACGATCCAGCACATCGCCCTGCATGCCCACCGCTTCCAGGCTCAGCTTGCTCTCGCTCTTGTCGAGCAGGCGCAGCACCGCGCGTTCGCCGTGCGCGCTGGGCAGGGTGGACACGCGCACATCGACCGCCCGCGTGCCGATGCGCAGCGAAATGCGGCCGTCCTGCGGCAGGCGCTTCTCGGAAATGTCGAGCTCGGCCATGATCTTCAGGCGCGAGATCAGCGCGGCGTGCAGCGCGCGGTTGGGTTGCACCACTTCGCGCAGCGTGCCGTCCACGCGAAAGCGCACGCTGGAATGGCGTTCGTAGGGCTCGATGTGGATGTCGCTGGCACCGTCGCGCGCGGCCTGAGTCAGCAAGGCGTTGAGCATGCGGATGATGGGCGCGTCGTCGGCCGTTTCGAGCAAATCCTCGATGGCCGGCAGCTCCTGCATCATGCGGCTGAGATCGGCCTCTCCCTGCACCTCGCTCACCACGGCGGCCGCGCTCGATTCGCCCTGTGCGTAGGCGGCGCTGATGCGCTGCTTGAGCGTCTCGCCTTCTTCCCAGTGGATTTCGCGCACTGCGTGGTTGCGCAGGATTTCGGTCAACGCCGAGAGACGGCGCGTGCGTGCGGCGGTGTCGGCAGCGGGCGTGCTGCTCCCCAGCAAGGTCTGGGTGGTGCCGTCATCTTCCAGCAGCCAGTGGTGTTCGCGGGCGAAGGCGTAGGGCAGCGGGTACTTCACGGCCGTGACCTCAGTTGGGCGTGGTGCCTTGCTGGGGCGGCGGTCTCACAGGTGGCGTCGTGTTCGGGTCGGCCAGTGAACGCACGGGCGGGGTGCTTCCGAGCGGCGGCACGGGCGTGCTGGGAGGCGCCTGCGGCGGCATCACCGGCGCTTCGTTCACGCCCAGGACGCCGCTGCGCACCGGTTGCGAATCGGTTTGCACCGAACGCATGAGCTCGTACCGATCCAGGGCGAGGTTGCTGGTTTCACGGGCATCGCGCATCACCACCGGCCGCAGGAACACCATCAGGTTGGTCTTGCGGCGCGAGCGCGTTTCGCTGCGGAACAGGTTGCCGAAGACAGGCACGTCGCCCAGGCCGGGTACCTTGTCCTGGTTGCCGGCGTATTCGTCCTGCAGCAGGCCACCCAGCACCACGATGGCGCCATCGTCAACCAGCACGGTGGACTCGATGGTGCGCTTGTTGGTGATGAGGCCGGTGGCCGAGTTGATGGAAGAGGCCTGCACGCTGCTGACCTCCTGGTAGATGGTCATCTTGATGGTGCCGTTCTCGCTGATCTGCGGCTTCACACGCAGAGTCAGGCCCACGTCCTTGCGCTCGATGGTCTGGAACGGGTTGACCGAGCCGTTGTTCGCACCGGTGTTGGTGAACTGGCCGGTGACGAAAGGCACGTTCTGGCCGATCACGATCTTCGCTTCCTCATTGTCCAGCGTGAGCAGGTTGGGGGTCGAGAGGATGTTGCCCTCGCCGTTCTGCTGCAGGAAGCGGGCAAGAAAGCCCAGCACGTAGACACCATTCGTTCGACGCGCGGCGCCGAAGTTCAGGCCCGGTGCGGGCGCGGTGTTGCCCTGGGCGAGGTTGAGGATGTTGCGGCCGCCCTCGCCAAAGTTGGTGCCCAGCAGGCCGATCACCCGGTCGCCCGAGTTGCCGATGGCGCCTTGCCACTGGATGCCGAACTCGGCGGCCCGGTCGGCATTCACCTCGGCGATCAGGCTTTCCACATAGACCTGGGCACGGCGCGAGTCGAGCTGGTCGATCACGGCACGCAACTGGCGGTATTGCGGCTCGGGCGCCGTGATGATGAGCGAGTTGGTGGCCGGGTCAGCCTGGATCTGGCCGCCCGTGGAGGGCTGCGCACTGGCCGACACTGGACTGGAGCTGGGGGAGGCGCCGACAACAGCAGCACCGGCGGGGGCTGCCGTGAGCCGGGCTGGGCTGCTGGTCATGCCGGCGCTGCTGCCCAACGAGCCACCAGCTTCGCCGGCCATGGCCGCGCGCAGCGTGGCCGCCAGCGCGGTCGCATCGGCGTTCTTGAGGTAGACCACATGGATGTTGCCGCTGACGTTTTCCGACGAGGGCTGGTCCAGCTTGGTCACAAGTGCGCGCACCAGGGCCGAGCGCGCCGGGTTGGCCGCGCGCAGCACCAGGCTGTTGCTGCGCGGTTCGGCCACGAGCGTGGTCCTGTAGGAGGCATCGGCCTGCGCTCCACCGCCGGTCACCGCCGGGTCGATCAGTCTTTGCACCAGGGCTGCGAGGTCCACCGCCACCGCGTGCTGAAGGGGAATCACCTCCACATCGGTCGCTCCCGCCACATCAAGCGCTGCAATGATGCGACCGATGCGTTGCAGGTTGTCCGCGTAGTCGGTGATGACCAGCGAGTTGTTGCCCGGGTTGACGTTGATGGTGTTGTTGGGCCCGATCAGCGGGCGCAGCACCGGCACGAGGTTGTTGGCCGACTCGTGGTTCAGGCGGAAGATCTGCGTGACCACGGTATTGGAGGCGGGCAGTGCCGATACCCGACCCGCGCTCACCACATTGCCCTGTAACTTGGCATCGGCCTCGGGCACGATCTTGTAGAGCCCGCCGGTGTCCACCAGAGAGAAGCCCTGCAGGCGCAGCACCGCCGCAAACTGGTTGAGTGCGGCGGTGGGCGTGACGGGACGTTCGGTCGCGAGGTTGATGGTGCCCTTGACGCGCGGGTCGACCACCACGTTGCGCCCGGTGATGGCGGCCATGGTGCGCGCGACCGATTCGATCTCGGCACCGACGAAGTTCAGCGTGACGGGCTCACGCGTCTGTGCGTGAGCCGACGGCAGGCCGCCATTGCCGGCGATGAGCAGCAGAGCCAGCGCCAGGACAGTCAGGCCGCCCTGCGCCAACGCAGCGGGCCGTTTCGGCCGGGCTGGGGCGACACGGGTGGGGTTCGGTTTCATGAGGCGATCGTATCTCGAGTTCGTGAGTAACAAAGCGTTCAGTTGTCAGCCGGTGTGTGTCAACCGATCGTCAGCAGGGATCGGGCGCCTTGCCGGCGGCCCACGATGTTGAGCAGGTTGGCCAGTGCGGCCTCGCTGTCGGGCGCGGCTTCGGCCACACCCTGGAAGCGCAGTCGACCCCCCACCCACTGACCCGAGCCCTGCAATTGCAGCGCGCCGCGCAGCGTGGCCAGATCGAGGGTGGTGGTGTTGCCTCCGGCATCGGCGCGCAGGCTCATGCGGTAGCTGCCCAGCGGGCGCAGCGTGGACAGGCGCGAAACCAGATCCACCGCCTCGACCGCCGCTTCACCCTGCAAGGTGGCTCGGCCCTTGTCGAACCGAAGCGTGAGACCGGGGGTCTGCAACACGAGCTGGCCTTCCATGCGCAAGGTGTTCCAGGGGGTGCCCAGGCCGGTGAGCAATTCGGCGGGCCAGTGGCTGCTGTTGCCGGCCATGCGCAGTTCCGCGCCACCCAGGCGGGGCACCAGCGTCATGGCCATGGGCTGCGGGGTGCAGCAAGGTGCCGTGAGTCGCAGCGAAACGGCAGGCGAAGCCGACGACAGGGTTGGCCGCAGTTGCCATTGCAGGCCCTGGGGCAGGGCGGTCTGGGTGCGACTGCCGTCGCCACCGGTGAACACCAGGTCGGCCTGTCCGTTCCAGACGGAACCACGCGCATTCACCAATTGCAACTGGCCACTGGTGGCCGAGCCCACGCGGTCGGCCAGCCAGCGCGCAGGCGCGAAAAAGATCAACGCCGTCAGCAGGCCCACGAGCCCGCCGATCCAGGCCAGGCGCGAAGTCACAGGCCTACCTCCGTGCTTCGCACTGCGGCGCGAGCACCCTTCGGGACGGCCAGGTGGGTGCTCATGACCCCTGCCCCAGGCTGGGGCCGGAGAGCACCACGGTGCCGCTCCAGCCAGGATTGCCGGGATCGCGAGTGAGCTGCGACTGCACCGGGATGAGGCGGGCATTGATGCGGACTTGCGAGAGCCACTGGGCCAGCATGTCGGGCTGGGTGTTGCGCAGGGTGACGGTGGCGCGGTCGCCGAGCACCGAGAGCTGCGCCGTGCCGCCCAGGCTGTTGGTGGCCACCTCCAGGGTGCGCAGCACCTCGTCGCGGCTGGGCGGAACGGCGGTGTTCTGGCCGCGCAGGGCTTCGGCGGCGGAGGCCATGCGTTGCATCTGACCGAGCTGGGCATCCAGGCGGGCATGGCGGGCGCTGGCCTGGAACAGGGTGTCCAGCGCCGGGGCCACGGCCAGCCACCAGACCAGACCCAGGCCGAGCACCCAGGCGGCAATGATCACCGCGCGCCGCTCGCGCGGAGCCAGCCGGGCCAGCGTGGTCGACACCGTGGCGCTCAGGCGTTTGAAGGCGTTGGGGTTGGGGGTCAGGGCCATGGCTCAGGGTTCCGGTGGTCGCAGGGCGATTTCCTGACCGTCGAAGCGCACGCGCCAGCCACTGCGTTCGAGCGACTGCTGCAGCGCACGCAACTGGTCCTCGCTGGCGCGCCAGCCCTTGAAGCGGCCCTCGCCCTGCGTGTACTCGATGCTGGCAGGTACCAGAGTCTCGCCGCCGGAGGCCTGGTCGATCGCGGCGAGCAAGGCTTCGAGGTCGCCCGGGGTGAGCGCGCCGCTGGCCTGCTGGAGTCTGGCCAGCTCACGCTGCATCTGCACCGGGGCGTCCAGCACCAGGGTGATCTGCGGAAAACTGCCTTGCAATGTCTGCTGCACGGCAGCCTGCTTGGCCGCGAGCTGGCTGCGCTCATGCCAGGCCGCCGCGTTAAGCCCGAGCAACTGGGCAGCCACCAACGCGGCCAGACCCCAGCGCGCCGGACGCCAGGCGGGCGCACTGCGCCACTGCCGCAGCGTGCGGCGCAGGCGCTGACTGCGCCGCGCACCCGCTGAAAGGCTCAGGTCGAACTGCGCCAGGTTCCAGTCGGACTGGGCGCAGCGCAGCAGCCAGGCGGGGCGAGCGACGAGTTCAAAGCGCTGCTGCAGCACGCGTTCGGCCAGTTCGGCCACACCGGGATCGGCGAGCCAGACGTCGAAATCACCGGGGTCACCGGGCAGGTCGGACCCCGGGGGCATGAGCGCCGTGACCACCGCGTTGGCGGTGGCACCGCCCGCCATGCCGGCAGCCGGTTCGCGCAGCGGCATGCAGCTCACGCCCAGCAGGCTGGCGCTGCCCAGCCAGGCCTGTTCACCCTCGTGGTGAGCCCAGTGGATGGTGGCAGGAACTTCGAGGGCGAAGCTGCGAGAGGCGCCGGACGAGGCGTTGACCGTCTCGTATTCGACCAGTGGCCAGAGCGCCGGCACGATGCGTGAGACCGGTCGCCCGGCCGATTCCAGCGCCTGCAGCCAGCCGCGCAGCCAGGCGCGCTGGCAGGCAGCCACCCAGACCGTCTGACCGGAACGGCCACCGGGTTCCAGGGCGAAGTGCAGATCGGCCGTGTCGGTCAGCACCCGGTCTTCAAGCAGGCCGTCCAGCGCTGCACGCAGGCGCGCCGCTGCCACTTTGGGCAAGGCCACGCGGTGCCACGACACGGCGCGCGGGGGCAGCACCAGCACGACGTCGTCGTCGCGCGGCAGCAAGGACGCCGAGCCCTGACCGTGGTCAGCGACCTGCTGGCCATTGGCCGAGGTGGCCCAGTCGAACAGGGCCGCCGGCCCCGCAGGCGGTGCGGCAGAGAAATCCGTTGGGGTGACGATCAGCACGAAGGGGTGGGCATCGGAGGGTGGACAGCCATTCTAGATAGGCCAGGTGTCAATGCGCAGCAAATCCGGGGAGATGGTGTCCGGGAGCACACGGACGGCGCCCCGCCGTGCCGCTAAGGGCGTGAGAAGCGCTCGCGCCAGTAGATGCGCACGTCGAGGTTGTTTCTCACGACCAGCGAGCGCTCTTCGATGATGGTGTTGTCCAGCCGCAGGCGGCCGCGCACCTCGAAATGTGCGCTGCGCACACCGTGGTATAGATCAGACAGTTGACCCGTCAGGGTGGGAAGGACGTTGCCCACGTCGGCCAGGCTCTTGAAAGGCCGACTCTCGCGGGCGTTCACCAACTGACGTGCCTGAGCGAGGTCCATGCCGGGCACGCTGGCAAAGATGGCCTGGGCGCTGGCGGTGTTCAGGTTGAGCGAAGTCCGGGTCGGCAGCACCGTGACATACGGTTCCAGGGCGACCAGACTGGAGCGGCTCACGCCCAGCCAGGCGAGTTGCGCGAACTTGCGCGGCAGCAGGGCGGTGCGCGACGGCATGGGATCGTTCAGGGCCAGGTGGGTGGTGGCCTGCAGTTCCCGGGCGGCGGCGTTGAGCTCGGCTTCGGGCAGGCCGAGTTGCTGGTAGAGCCTGCTGAAGGCGCGCAGGTCGATTTCCGAAATCTCGATCTTGGTCGCCGCACCGGTGCCGACCGTGCGTACCAGGTTCGTGAAGTTCATGCGCGACTGAAGGTCGATCACCTCGCCCGACAAGAAGGCCTGAAGCGCGTTGTCGTCGGCGTTGTTGTTCTTGTCGGCGGCGAGAAAGCTGGAAAGCCGGGCTTCCTCCAGTGGCATGGCCCAGGGCTCGCCGAAATGGTCGCCGCTGCCGCTGCTCTGGTTGCTGCGCGCGTCCTCGCGAAGGATCAGGCGGGCCCAGTCCAGCGCGCCGGTGAGAATCCAGCCCGCCTGCACCCGCTGCCGATCGGCCTGTTCCACCTCGCTCGCCCGCCACTGCTGCCACAACGCCGCCGATGCCAGCGTGGCCACCAGCGTGACCGTGAGCATCGCCAGCAGCAATGCTGCGCCGCGTTGTGTGGGACGCGCAGCGGTGGAGCGGGGGGTCAGGGAGGCCGCAGCGCCGGGCCGCCCCAAGCAAGGCCAGCCCCCTCGGGGGGCAGCGACCCGCGCAGCGGTGGAGCGTGGGGGCTTGTTCATCCGCCGACCCTGCCCGCTTCCAGTGTGGGTCTTACCCAATCCCGCACGATTCCGCCACTCAGGCCCTGCCCCGGGCTCAACACCAGTTCCAGTCGCACGCCGTTGGGCAGGTTGCCGATGCCCGGCAGTTCGGTGCTGGTGCCACCCTCGTTGCCGACGGACGAGAGCGGGTTGCCCCAGGTCTCTCCCCGGTGGTAGAAGATCTGCCACTGCTCAATGCCGATGAGGGCGATGGCGCTTTCGGTGCTGGTGCTGCCCGTCTGCGATGGCACCGATCCCCGGCCCCATTCACCGGCACGCTGCCACGCTCGCGCGAGCTCGTCGCGCCTGAGCAACGGCCCCGATTGCCAGCGCATCCACTGGCCGCCACTCGCGCTTCCCTGGCGTGCCCAGGCCACCACGCGGATGCCGCGGCTGTCCAGCCCGGTTTCGCCGCTGTCACGGCGCGTCATGCGCAGCACCTGGCCGTTGAAATCCAGCGCGGCCACCTCGCCAGTGTCGATGGCAGCGTCAAGATCGGCCACCCACTGGCCCAGCGACGCCTGCACGCGCAACAGCCCGTCAGCGCGTTCCTGGGTGATGGTCTGCGTGCGCGACATGCCGTCGAGTGAACGCCAGCTCAGCAGCGCGAGCATGGACATCACGACGATCGCCACCAGCAGCTCGATGAGCGTGAACCCGCGTGCATGACGGCGACTGGCTTGCATGTTCAGAAGCGACCCAGGATGGTTGACAGGCTCAGCAGGCGGACGGTGTCGGCCTCCACCACCCCCTCGACCACCGCATCCACCCGGCGGAAATTGGGGTTCGGTGTGGGCGCCACGGCGATTCGCACGCGCATCTCGCGACCCGCCTGGATGCAGGCGTACTCGCTGTCGCCGATGCCCGGCAACTGTCGCTGCAAGCGCAGCCGGGTGAGCTCGTTCTCGGCGCAAAGCTGGGCGAGCCACTGATCGCTCTGGCGTGCCGAGGCCCGGGTGAGCGCGCCGGTCGCCTGAAGGCCAGCGGTGAGCGTGATGGCGACCACCGCCAGGGCGACCAGAATTTCGATAAGGGTGAAGCCCCTGGTTCGTTTCATGGCACGGCGGTCAGAACGGTGAAAGGCGCCAGGCCATCGGTGGCCAGGGTCAGGCGGCGATCGCCTTGCATCAACTCGAGCCGCTGCGCCGCGATCAATGGTTCAGGGCCCAGCACCAGCACCTGCGAGCCTGGCGGTTGCAGCACGACGGCCTGCGTGTCCGGACTCAGCCAGGCGCGCGCACCGGCCAGTGAGCCCGGTAGTGCCCGCCCGTCGCGCGCCGTGGGCAGGCCCACGAATTCAAAGCCTTGTGGCAGCAGGCGCCAGACCACGGGCAACCCACTGGTGCGCGACTGCGCCCGCGCCGATTCCAGCATGGCCGAAAGCCGCAGCCCCTCGCGCTCCAGCCGCGTGCCGCCGTCGTCGCGAATCGCAAACGTCACCGCGACTGTGGCCAATGCCACGAGCGATACCACCACCATGAGCTCCAGCAAGGTGAAGCCCCTCGCAGCGGTGGAGCGTGGTGGATTCATGCCTACTGCCAACTGCCGATGTCGGCGTCCTTGGCTTCTCCGCCGGCTTGACCGTCTGCACCCAGTGACAAGACATCCACTTCGCCATGAAGGCCCGGATTCAAGTACTGGTACGGACGGCCCCAAGGGTCCGATGGGAGTTTGTCGAGGTAGCGCCGCCAGTTGGCGGCTGCGGGACCTGCGGTGGGCTTGTTCACCAGGGCATTGAGCCCTTGTTCGCCCGTTGGGTAGCGCTGGTTGTCCAGTCGGTACAGCTTGAGCGCCTGCATGATGTTGTTGACGTCCGTCCTGGCGGCGGTCACGCGTGCATCGTCGGCGCGGTCCAGCACATTGGGCACGATCAACGCGGCCAGCACGCCGATGATGACCAGCACCACCATGAGCTCGATCAGGGTGAAGCCGCGTTGGAGGGTGCGCCAGGGTCTGGCTACCGTGGCTGCGAGGGGCGAAGAAAAGGGGGTGAGGTGATTCAAAGGGGTCTCCCGCCAACGTGGGCCGACAGGTGGCCGAGGGACCGGCTCCGTCGGTGGCAGATGGGCTGTGGAATGCTGGCGGTCGATCATAATGCGCGCATGAACAAGGCACCGTCATTCGGTCACTCGGGGTTTCTCATGGAAAGCCCTGCCGCCCTCCAGCAAAGCGCCTCGCGTCGAGTGCCGGCGCTGGTGGCAGCGCTGTTGTGGCTTGCGGCGGGCCTGAGCGCCGGTTACTGGGTGTTGCAATTCCTGGGCCGTTCGGCGGTGACGCCAGTGGCCACCGTGGCCCTGGCCCCTGCACCACCGGACCCGTTGGCCGTGGCCCGCACCTTGGGCGCGGTGCCAGTGGCTGCGGTCGGCGCAGCACCGGCGGCTGGTGCACCGGCGCGGTATGTGTTGCTGGGTGTGGTGGCCACGGGAACCGATGGCGGCGCTGCGCTCATTGCCGTGGACAGCCAGCCACCGCGTCCCTACCGCGTGGGTGCTGCGCTCGATGGCGGGCTCGTGCTGCAGGCGGTGACGCGCCGCACCGTGCGCCTGGGCCCTTCGCTGGATGCGCCGACCTCGATGGAGCTGTCGGTTCCCGAACCGCCCGCCACCCCGTCCTGACTGCTCTCGGCCCGACGACGACGGGGCTTCAGCGTTCCAGCAGACACTGTGCTGCCCGCAGGAGCGGCCAGGCCATCATTGCTCCAGTGCCTTGGTTCACGCGCAAGCTCATGTCCAGCAGCGGCTGGGCCTGCAGGTGGATGAGCATGAGTCGGTGGCCGGTGTCGGCGGTGCGGTGCGCATACACCAGGTAGTCCGCCACCTCCGGGCAAAGTCCTCGCGCCACCAGAGCGGCGGCCCCGGACACGTACCCGTCGACCAGCACCACGCGCCGCTCGCTGGCTGCCTGCAGCATGGCGCCGGTCATCATCGCAATCTCGAAACCACCGAGCGCGGCCAGCGCATCGAGCGGCCCCAAGGCCTTGCGATGGCGCGAGGCTGCCGTGGAAAGCTTTTCGATGCGCGCAAGGTGGGCGCTGTCGTCCAGCCCCGGCATCTGGAAATCATCGCGTACGCAGGCATCGGCCAGCGGCACTCCGCACAGACGCGAGAGCAACAGGGACGCGCTGACCATGTTGGCCACGCCCACGTCGCCGATCGCAACCACGTTGCCAGGCAAGTGACGCACCACATCCATGCCCGCATGCAGCGCCGCCACCACTTGCGCTTGCGACATCGCCGGGCCCAGCAGCAGATTGCGCGTGCCGTAGCCGATCTTGCGCAACAGCAGCGGTGCCCTGGTGCGCGCGGCGTCGGGCAGGTTGATGTGCGTGGCCACGCCCGCATCCACCACCGAGAGGTCGAAGCCGTTCATGGTCGCCAGCGCATTGACGGGCGCCAGCCCCATGAGCAATTGCAGCACGTGCTCGACCGTCATGCTCTGTTCCAGTGCAGACATGCCTTCGTCGGAGATGCCATGGTCACCCGCGAACACGATCAGTTGCGGCGAGTCGAAGCTGAGCAGATCGAACGGCTGCGGACCACTGTTCTGGATCCGTGCAAGCTGGAGCACCAGATCTTCCATGCGGCCCAGCGCGTGCTCGGGCAGACCTTCTGGTGCAAGACGCAGCTTGACGGAATGGTCCAGCAGCGTATCCGCGGAAGAGAACACCTTCGGCAGCTTGAGATCGGCGGGCAACTCCGGTGCGCGCCGTTGGTTCATTGGGGTGAATACGGGATCCAGGGCCATGGTGCAATCGTGGGTTCTTCGGTTCAGCTCTTCAGGAAAAGGCGGTACACCGGATTCGCGGTTTCTTCCACGTACGGATAGCCCAGCGTCTCGAGGAATTTGTCAAAGGCCTTGTGGTCCTTTGTGGGCACCTGCAAGCCCACCAGGATGCGGCCGTAGTCGGCACCCTGGTTGCGGTAGTGGAAAAGGCTGATGTTCCAGCCCGGGCGCATCAGGCTGAGGAACTTCAGCAGGGCGCCGGGACGCTCGGGAAAGATGAAGCGCAGCAGTCGTTCATCTTGTGCAAGCGGTGAATGGCCGCCCACCATGTGGCGGATGTGTTCCTTGGCCAGTTCGTCGTGGGTGAGGTCCAGCGTCTCGAAACCATGCTTGATGAGGTTGGTGGCGATTCGCGTGGATTCGCCTCTGCCGTGCGTGGTCAGGCCGACGAACACATGGGCCTCGCTGCCGTCGTGAATGCGGTAGTTGAACTCGGTCACGTTGCGCGCGCCACCCGGCAGTTCTCCAATGACTTCGCAGAAGCGCCGGAAGCTGCCGCGTTCCTCTGGAATCGTCACGGCGAACAAGGCCTCGCGTTCCTCGCCCACCTCTGCGCGCTCGGCCACGAAACGCAGGCGATCGAAGTTCATGTTGGCGCCACACAGGATGGCGGCGTAGGTCTCGCCACGCGTCTTGTGGGTGGCCACGTACTGCTTGATCGCGGCCACCGCCAGCGCACCCGAAGGCTCGACGATGCTTCGGGTGTCCACGAACACGTCCTTGATGGCTGCGCAAACGGCATCCGTGTCCACGGTGATGAACTCATCCACCAGCGCGCTGGCGATGCGGAAGGTCTCTTCGCCCACCAGCTTGACGGCGGTGCCGTCGGCGAACAGCCCGACGTCTGCGAGCGTGACACGGGTGCCATCCTTCACCGAACGCAACATGGCGTCCGAGTCGTTCATCTGCACGCCGATGACCTTGATCTCCGGCCGCACAGCCTTGATGTAGTTGGCCACGCCGGAGATCAAGCCGCCACCGCCGATGGCCACAAACACTGCGTCCAGATGGTCCGAGCCCAGGCTCTGCAACTGGCGCAGGATCTCCATCGCGATGGTGCCCTGGCCGGCGATCACGTCCGGGTCATCGAACGGATGCACGAAGGTCAGTCCCTGCTTCACCTGCAGTTGCACGGCGTGGGTGTAGGCATCGGAATAGCTGTCGCCGTGCAGCACCACTTCACCACCGAAGCCACGCACCGCATCGACCTTCACCTGCGGCGTGGTCGTGGGCATCACGATCACTGCCCGGGTGCCGAGCTTGCGCGCCCCCAGTGCCACACCTTGCGCGTGGTTGCCTGCCGAAGCGCAGATCACGCCCTTCTTCAACTGCTCAGCACTCAGGTGTGCCATCTTGTTGTAGGCCCCGCGCAGCTTGAAGCTGAACACGGGCTGCTGGTCCTCGCGCTTGAGCAGCACCTTGTTGTGCAACCTGCGGCTCAGGTCGCTGGCGGGCTCCAGCGCAGATTCCACCGCCACGTCGTAAACGCGTGCAGTCAGGATTTTCTTGAGGTAGTCGGCCGGCCCCATGGTGGTGAGCGGCGAAAGGCTGGGAGCTTTGGAAGCCTTTTGGGAGCGAGCTGGCAGGGTGTTCATCGAAGTCGATCATAGCCAGCGGCTCGAACGGCGCAAAAAAAGCCCGGACTGGCAGAAC
This sequence comes from Hydrogenophaga sp., assembly GCF_051860785.1. Lineage (GTDB taxonomy): Bacteria > Pseudomonadota > Gammaproteobacteria > Burkholderiales > Burkholderiaceae_C > Hydrogenophaga. Next base: position 3,029 of record NZ_JBIMLB010000038.1, on the reverse strand, counting down.
CGGTCCGGGCTTGAATCCACCCGTGGAGGGTAGAGGAGACAACCTTCAATACAATGCCGCCAGTATATCGATCCCTTGCTGCATTGCAACATCCACTGTTGCTTTTCTATCTTTTTTAGAGCGCTGGGCCCAATACCGTTCAATTCCTCACGACTGGACCGACATGGAATGCACCGTCACCTGGACCGGCGCCGCTGGCACCCGATCCCACATGGGCTTTGTGGCTGAAACCGGAAGCGGGCACGTGATCGCCATGGATGGCGCCCCCGATACCGACAAGCCGGCCAACGGCGGGGCCAACCTCGCGGCGCGCCCGATGGAAACGGTGCTGGCTGGCACCGGTGGCTGCACCGCTTACGACGTGGTGCTCATCCTCAAGCGCGGGCGTCACGACGTGCGCGGCTGCAGCGTCAAGCTGGTGACCGAGCGCGCGCCGGTCGACCCCAAGGTGTTCACCAAAATCCACATGCACTTCACGGTCAGTGGCAAGGGCATTCCGGCGAGCGCGGTGGAACGGGCCATTGCCATGAGCCACGAAAAGTACTGCTCTGCCAGCATCATGCTGGGCAAGACCGCCGAGATCACCACCAGCTTCGACCTGCTGGAAGCCTGAATCTCAAATCCGATGCGCCACGGTGGTCATTACCCTGGCGGCCGCACGCATGAGACCTTTCACCGGGGCGGGCAGTTCGACGCCCCCAGCGTGCTGGGCATCGCGCGCGTGGCGCGCTTCATCGTCCTTCATCTGGGCCACGATGGCCCGTGAAGCCTGGTCGCCTGCCGGCAACCGGTCCATGTGGCTGGCGAGGTGGGCCTCCACCTGGCGTTCGGTTTCGACCACGAAGCCCAGGCTCACGCCCGGGCCCATGCGGCCCGCCAGCAGCCCGAGCCCGAAAGCGCCTGCATACCAGAGGGGATTGAGGAGGGAGGGCTTTGCACCCAGTTCATCCAGACGGACCTGGGTCCACGCAAGGTGATCGGTTTCCTCTCGGCCCGCCATTTCCAGTTGCCGGGCCAGCGCCTCGCGGGGCGGCCGACCATCACGGGGCCAGCGAGCGGCGAGAGCCTGCGCCGTGTACAGCGCTTGCGCGCACACCTCGCCGACATGGTTCACGCGCATCAGGGCGCCTGAGAGCTTGCGTTCCTCTTCGGTCAGGGTGGGCGCGGGCGTCTGCTCGGGCAGGGTGGGGCATTCGCGCGAGGCGCGGGGCGTGACGAACAAAGTTCTCAATGCCGAGTCGGCGGCATTCAGCAAGGCATCCATGTGCGGTCCTGTGCGCGGGTCAAAAGGGCACTGTAGCGCATGCGATTTTGGGGTTCTTCAAGGCTGAACGTGCGACGGCAATTCACTGGAATTTGCCTCCGGGCTCGAAAATGCGTCAACACGGTGCATTTAGTACCTTGTTCGTATTTGTACTGCACCAAAACGGGAAATCGTTGTTAGCGGACGACGAATTGTTCCTTTGTGCTTCGAAACTTTTGCAAGCACGGAGCCCTTCTGGTGCAATGACCGCAGCTTCCTCAATGGAGGTTGGCTCGACGGCTCAAGACCTTCGGCCTCTTTACTCAACCTTGGAGAAACCCTCAATGAAAAAGACCCTGATTGCACTGGCAGCCGTGGCCGCCTCCGGCGCCGCTTTTGCCCAGTCCTCCGTCACGCTGTTCGGTATCGTTGACCTGAACGTCCGCAACGTCCGTCAAGGCGGCGACAACCTCACCACCCTGAGCCAGGACGGCATCGCATCCAGCCGCCTCGGTTTCCGTGGCGTGGAAGACCTCGGTGGTGGCATGAGCGCTGGCTTCTGGCTCGAAGGCGCGATCAACCCCGACACCGGTGGTACCGCTTTGAACTTCCAGCGCCGCAGCACCGTGAGCCTGATGGGTGGTTTCGGTGAAGTTCGTCTGGGCCGTGACTACACCCCGACCTTCTGGAACCACACTGTGTACGATCCGTTCGGCACCAATGGCGTGGGCAGCTCGATCAACACCTTCACCGCCCTGGGTAGCGGCGCTTCGACGTTGGTTCGCGCAGACAACACCATCGCTTACTTCACCCCCAACCTGGGTGGTTTCGGTGCGCAAGTCCAGTACGCTTTCAAGGAAACCACGGCCGCCAACGCAGCCAATGAGTACGCTGGCGTCCGTCTGACGTACGCTGCGGGTCCTCTGAGCGCCGCTCTGGCCACCGCTTCGGAAGGTTCCACCGTCGCGACCGATTCGTTCAAGCGCACCAACTTCGGTGTTGCCTATGACTTCGGTTTCATCAAGCCGATGGCTCAGTACACCCAAGGCAAGTTCGGCGCCGCCAAGGTCAACCACTACCTGATCGGCTTGGTCGCTCCGCTGGGCGCTGGCAACATCAAGGCTTCCTACGTTCGCTCTGACTACAACGCTGCAGCCGGCGACCAGGACGCCAACCAGATCGCCGTGGGTTACGACTACAACCTGTCCAAGCGCACCGCTCTGTACGGCACGTTCGCTCGCGTTTCCAACAAGAATGGCGGCACCAAGAGCGTGGTCGGTGCTACGCACCCCGTCGCAGCTCCTGTGACCGCTGGTGGTACCTCCACCGGTTTCGAAGTCGGCGTTCGCCACGCCTTCTAAGCACGACGCTGGCTGACGCCAGCTTCGAGCCAGAAATCAAAGCCCACCGCGAAAGCGGTGGGCTTTTTTTCATGGGTGCTCAATTGAAAAGGTGGTGGTGACTGGTATGGATTTTGCTCAATGGGTGCATCAAATCGCATGTTGTTGCACTGCAACGATTTGACGGCTTTTCATCAATTTGTAGGGGATAACCCTGTGATTGACCAAGCGCAGTGCCTAAGATCGAGTTCGTTCACAGATACCCATACCCGTTAAACCACTCCAAGGAAATCACATGAAAAAATCGCTAGTTGCTTTGGCCGTTCTGGGCGCTTTTGCAGGCGCTGCCAGCGCTCAGTCTTCCGTCACTGCGTATTCCGGAGATCGTGAACACTGATTCCGGTCGATCGTGAACGGTGCCGCAGCGTGCGAGATTGCGCATGCAA
>NZ_JBIMLB010000037.1:0-25756 GCF_051860785.1 Hydrogenophaga sp. | reverse complement strand
GTAGCCAGAAAACCCATCAACCCAGTGGCTCAATATTCGACGTGATCACTGGCTCAGTTGTGCTGATGAATCAACAGCTGTACGAGCAGCAGCAGATTTCCCGCGTGCAGGCGCAGGTGCAAGAGCGCGAGAAGCGCGAAGCCGATCTGCGCCGCATCCACCGCCGCGCGGCCCGCCGTTCCGCCGAGAAGGGCAACCCGATCGCGCTGCGCCAGATGACCCTGTCCAACTCGGTGAGCGACATCCTGCACGAGGGCATCAGCCCGGATGGGGTGTACGAACTCACGCTGGAAGCCGGACGCCACATCGCGCGCGGTGAGGCTCTGAGCAACTGGATCAGCGCCCGCGCCAAAGAGATCGGGCGCGAGTTGGAGCGCCTCACACCTTTCTACACCGAGCAGCAGAAAGTCGCCCTGGCCAGTGCGCACAAGGTCATTGCCCACGTTAAGAGCCTGCAGGAGGGCATCCAGACCCTGCGCCTGTACACCGGTGAGGGCGTGGACGTGGTGCAGGTGCGCCAAGGCAACGACGCGCCCAGCCGTGAGCGCCTGACGCTCCTGCAATCAAAACGCTACATGGACGAGGAATTGGCCATCTGGGCTGACGCGGGCGTTGAGTTCGACTGGCGCTCCGCCGAGCGCTTCTTCACCGCCTTGCGCGAAAACGATGCGCTGCTCGACCAGGTGCTGCCAGCCCCGCGCTGCGTGGTCACCATGGCTGTGACGCGCCGGCAGATCCGCTACAGCGCGAACATGCACTGGTACGACCGCCTGATGAACGACATCGCCAACAAGGCGGTGTTCCTGCTGGTGCGCAACGGCCAGAACGTGCATGCGGTGTATTCAGATGAACCCTCGCACGAGGCAGCGGAGCGCCTGTTCCCTGCGGCGCACGAGGTCCGGGGCCACTTCGAGGGGCTCGACGGATCCACCATCGGCCTGCACGATGTTCGCTTCGGCAAGGCCAACGCCGATTGGGAGAGCACCAACCTGCACTACACCCGCCTGCTCATCCTGCTGTGCGGGCTCGACCACCGGGAGCGCCTCTTCGGCGACTTCTACCCGCGCGAGCAGGCCATGCGCATGCTCAGCCTCGACTTCCAGCGCCAATACTTCCAGTTCGTCCACGACGATGAGGAGCACGCCTTGCTGGGCGAGGGCTCGCGCGCCCCGGTGATGGAGTGGATCGCCGAGCGCAACAGCTACCTGCGCAGCGGCTCGCGTGTGGCCGTGGCGCCGGGCAACCAGCTCAAGGCGGTGCAGGGCGCCGGCACCAACATCCGAAAACTCAAGCCCATCGAAACGGGAGTGCCCAGCCAGTTCGTGGCGCGCGCCAGCGGGGGCTTTCACAAGGTCCAGATTCCGATGCGCAATCCAGATCATCGGCAGGTGCTGGCCACCGCATGGCTCGACGGCCCCAAAGCCCCCACCGAAATGGACACCTGGTTCCTGTGCCTGGACACCGTGCAGCTGGAGGATGTGAGCCACTACCTGCACAGCCGCACCAACCGAAGCGCCGACATCAGCTGGTTGCGCACCCTGCGCTACGTGCAGACGGTGCTGGAGCACGAGCGAGACGAACAGGCCAGCCTGCGCGCCTACCTGCGTGAGGCCGCCCTGCAGGCCCAGGTGCTGAGCGTGGCCACCGTGGACCAGGCCATCGACAACGCCATCGCCACGTGGCGGGCCGACCATGGTGGCGCCGACGCGCCGCAGGTAGGCGACACGCCGGCAGTCAATGCCATCCTGACCCTCATGTACCCCAGCCAGCGACTGGGAGAAGAACTGCTTGAGAAGGCGCGCGCGCTCTCGAACGAGCTGGGCGTCCAGCCGCTGCGGTTTTCTCGAACTGGCAAGGCCCGCTTCGCCCTGTACACCGCTGCGCGCGAGGAAGACCGGGCTCCGTACGGATCGCGCATTGGCTCTGCCACGCCCGACGCACGCGGCACAGCCATCGGCGCCTGCTGGGGCTGGGTCACGCGCCACGCGGTCAGCGAGACGCGGAGCAAGCTCAAAGTCACCTCCAGCGCCCCGGTGTGGCTCCTGCGCGCCAACCCCATCGCAGCCGAAGAAACGCTGGCTGAGTGGCCGGAGATGGAGCCCTTCCTCAACGACGCGGCCGAGCCGACCCGCCTGGTCGACCTGCGCCGCATGCATGAGGCGGTGCAGGAATCGCTCGCTTGGAAGCCTGTGCTGAGCGCCGGGCGCGCCGCTCCCCTGCGCCAGCAGGACGCCAGCACCCTGCCGCCAGAAGCCCGCGTGGGCATCCCGGCCGCGTTTATGCAGGAGATCCAGGCCTACACGAGGGTCGGCAGGGATTCATGTAAAAAACCGCAGAAACGACCTTAAGCCTATGATTCCATTGGAATTATGGTGGCATCGAAATTCAAAGGGCCGATCTTCCTTTTGAAGTCCAGCGTGTAGTCCCCAAACCGATTGATGTGCGCCGTGCGAAACGGCGCCAGGCCCCCCAGAATCTCCAGCGTGATCTCGGAGCCCTCATCTCGAAGCTCCTGCAGAACCCGCGTCATGCCCACCACGTTGTGCAAGATGATCATGTTGGCTACGAGGTGGTTGTACTTGATCACCTTGCGCTGCTCGTGCCGGATGTTCTCGGCAATGATCCCCTCTCCCCCGAGGAAGGACCAGCCGGCAAAGCCATTGAATTGCTCGCTCTTGTTGGTTTCGGCATGGATCACCTTGCGCAGACCGACATCGCCGATGTAGCTCAGCAGGAACATGGTCCGGATGACCTTGCCGAGTTCCACAAACGCGAAATACAGCTTGTTCTTGCGGCTGTAGGTGCCCAGCCGGCGCAGGATGGCCGACGGCGTGATCTTGCCGGTCTTGATGGAAACCGCCACCCGCAGCATCGCCGGCAAATGCAGTTCAATCAGCCGCCAGTCGATCACGTCGCTGAACAGGGCATTGATGTTCCGGTAAGCATTGCCCGGCTCTGGGCGATGGAATTTGAGGTCCTGGATACCCCGGATGCGCGGCATGAGCTGGATGCCCAGCAAGTGGGCCAGCGCGAAGACCGGGTAACTCTGGGCCTGCGTGTCTCCATGGATCGTGTCGGGCCGAATATCGGACTCGTTGGTCATCAGCCCGTCCAGGATGTGGATGCCTTCATAGGTCCCGCAGGAAATGAAATGGCTGAACAGCGCGATGAACTTGTCGGACACATGGTAGTAGCCGATGCCACCGTACCCGCCATAGCGGATATGGTGCTCGGACAGCAAGTTCTGCTCGTAAAGATTCCACTTCGTACCGTCCGCCGACGCGTGCTTGCCGGTGCCCCAGTAGCCTGGCAGTTCAAACTTGTTGTACGCATTGATCACCTTGACAATGGCCTTGTCCAGCAGGTCCTCGCTGACGTATTTCAGGTTCAGCCAGGAAATCTGGCGGCGGCTCAGCCCTTTGATGGATTTGGCGGTCTGCACCGGCCCGAGGTTGCAGCCGTAGCAAAACAGCGTCGTGATGACGCGCATGCGCAGGTCCGCAAGGCGGCTGTCCGTCCCGGCCAACGGCCGGAACAGCTTGTGCAGGTCGAGCCAGCGTTCGGTGTCGATCATGACATCCACGATGCTGGCCGCTTGCATCCGTTCGGTGATCATGGCGTCGATCCGCGCGGCGGCCTCGACGATTTCGGAGCGCGGCGGTTTGCGCAGAATCAGGCGGCCATCGACGATCTCGGCATGGGCGTTTTCCGGGAAAGCGGCGTCGATGTCCCGAGCCCGCTGAGCCATGGCGGATTTGAGCATCGTCACAAAGGTGCCGGGATCTGTCTCGATGCCGGTGACCTGGCCATAGTCGCCGACCTCCTTTTCAAAGGTTTCGTCATCGACCAGCTGCTCGCGGTAGTCGTCATAGCGCTCGCCGTACTTGATGAAGAGATCGCCCGACTTCAGGTCGTCCTTGACCGCATGCATGACCGCCAGCTCAAAATATCGGCGATGAACAGCCTCTGCCCGGCCCTTGCCTGATGGCCGGACCAGCACCAGCCTCTTCCACTGGGCGGACATCCATCGAAGGTCCTTGTCTTCACTCAGGCCCAGCATGTCCAGCAATACGATGTCCGCGCGGTTGTCACGCAGCTTGTAAAGGGCCTCAATCAGCCGCTCCACCACGTGGTCCTCGCTGCTGGCTTTGGGCGAGGCGATGCCAATGCAGTTGAGCAACTGGGCCCGGACCATCTTGTAGGGCTGCAGCAGGAAAGGCAGGTGGTTGCGGCCGGCGTAGGCCAGGTGCTGCTCGCATTCGTTCAGCAGTTCGTCCACCTCGGCCACGAGGGTGGTGCTGATGGCTTCAACGCGCTGGCTATCCGTCCCCTCCAATTGGTAGGCGCCCAGGATGTCTTTGAGCTGACCGACCAGCATGTCGGTTTTCTGGACCCGCTCCTGCTGGAAGGAGAGCAACTTCTGCCTGGCATTGTTTTCCAGGTTCTGCATGAGGCGAATGAACAGGTCCGCGGCATCGTCCAGAGACTGAGCATGCTGCGCCCGGATGAAGATCACCGCCAGGGCGTAGCGCTTTTGCGGCTTGAGTTGGGCCATCTCTGCCGCATCGAGGGCGCGCGCCAGGTGCCGGAACTGCTTGAGCTTGGGCACCGGCACGTCGGGCTTGGGAAGCTGCTCCACCAGGTATTGCAGGCGCCGGATGTGCTGAATGTAGGTGCGCGTTTCCTTGTTGGTCGGCCGCTTGGGTTCGCGCTTGAGCATTTGCCAGGGCGAAGCCGACTCACCCGTGGCGGTTTTAAGCAAGCCGTCGATCAGGGCCTTGGTATGAGCCGTCAACTGACGGGTGATCGCGGAGAAGTACCGGCTGTTGCTCTTTTCCCGGGCACGAAACGCCATCCGGTCCAGCGTCGAGAAGGCCGGCAACTCGTAGCGATGGTGGACCAACTCCTCCAGCATCACGTTGATGATGTCGGCCACCGCGTGTTTGGTCTCGGCCGCCGTGTTGGCCACGACCTCCAGCCAGGCGTGGCCCGCCGAGTTCAAGGGTTTGACATTCAAGTGCCGGCGCAAAGCCGCGAAAAGCGCCATGCGCGAGCCCGAGGCCTCGAAGCGCTTGAGGTCCGCTGCCAGGGGCGGCCGAGCCGCACCCACCTGCTGCGCAATGTGCTCTCGGATCGCCGGGGGCACCTCGGCCAAGGGGATGAAATAACCCAGACGCTGGAAGACCTTCAGGTGGATCAGCGCCGCCATGCGCGGCAGGGCGCGCTTGCCGATGCCGGCAGCCAGGCGTTGTTCATCTTCGGTCGGCGTGTAAAGCTCCGCCAACTCACGGGGTGTCGGATCGGGCTTCAGGCTGGGATAGGCCGTCTCATGGAGCGTGGTCATTTGCGGCGACGACCCCGCTTGGTTGCCTGTCTACCCATCGCCTCAATCCCAGTGTGAATCGGTGGCGGGTTCGTGAAACGAGGTTTCCAGCAGGCACTGGTTGTCCTCGGCGACGCGGTACATGTCATCGAGCAGCGTGGCGATCACCTCGTCCAGCGAGTCGCGGGACAGGTAAGGAATGCTCAACTCGTAGAGTGTGCCCTCGGCATTCAGGCGTTGCATGGAAAAACGCTCAAAACAGGTCTGCTCGATCAGCCGGTGGCCGCGGGCCAGGCCGCGCGACTGCTTGCTAAAGCGGGCCAGCACCATCGTGACGCGCAGGACCGCCACGGGCGTTGTTCCTTCGGCCGGCGGACGGGGAACGCCCGCCGGCTCTGTCCGCAAAAGCAACGCAGGCGGTGGCTGCTGAACGGCCGGTGCCAACGCAGGCAGGCCCTGCTCGAACCGGGCTTGCAGGCTGGAATCCGACGTATCCAGGTAGCGCATGGCCGATTTGACATCCTTCCAGCCGACGTATTCCATCAGCTCCTTGATGTCCCAGCCGCTGGCGCGAGCCCAGCCGGCAAAGCCGCGGCGCATGGAGTGGCTGCTGTATTCCTCGGGCGACTCAACGCCAGCTTGGGCGAACAGGCTGCGCAGCAAGGGGATCAGGCTGTTGGCGTGCAGACTCTCCTCGGCAACATGGCCCCAGCGATCAATCTTGCGGAACACTGGGCCCTCGGTCAATCCAGCGAGGCTGGCCCAGGCATTGAAGGCCGTCACGGGGCATAAGCGGGACAGGGCCGGGCATTTGAAAAAACGGCCCTGCAGTTGCCTGTCGCCTTTGCTGCGGCCCAGGTAGCAGGCCATGCCCTGGCCCGGTGTGACCTCGGTGTTCTCAACGCGCAGGTTGACCAGTTCGTCGGAGCGAAAGCCGCGCCAAAATCCCAGCAGCATCAGGCTGCGGTCGCGCGTGTGGCGCAACAAGGCTTGCTGGTCGCCGGACCGCTGCGCATGGCTGATGGCGCTATCGAGCCATTGATCGACTTGCTGAAGCACGGCCAGTTCGAGTGGGCGGGCGCGCTTTTCTGGCACCGTGTGAACGGAGCGAATGCCCTTGAGGACCTGGCGCGCCAAGGCCGATTTGGTGGGATCGGGGAAGCCTTGGTCGGTGTGCCAGCGAGACAGCGCCGCCAGCCGCTGGCGTAGGGTGTTGATGGCCAGGGTAGCCGCGTGGTCGGCCAGGTAGCGGGCAATCGCGTCCGCCGTGGAAGGCAGCAAACCTTTCCACTCAATCTCAAAATGGCGGATGGCCGAAGCGTAGCTCCGGCGCGTGTTGTCGCTCTCGGCTGCCTCGATGTATTGAGCAAGACGGGTCATATCGCGGTCGTCAGGGCCGTTACTCACTCAGGAGGAATGTCGCCAGCCGATGTATTTTTGCCGCAACCATCGCCTCGGACTTTGGAACGCTCCTCTCGCCGCAGGGCGAACTCAGGCAAATTGCAGCTCGATCTTGCCGGCGCGCCGCCGCACCGGGCCGACCACGATCTTCACGTCGTGTCCCAGCTTGGCCACCAGCTCCAGCAGCTTGGCTTCGCTGTCACCGCGGAACTGGCCGCGCGTGATGCGCGAGACCTTGGATTGATCGATGCCCAACAGCGTTGCAGCACCTTCTTGTGTCAGACGACGTGCCTTGATCGCACGGGCGATCTCGCCCGCGAGCTGGGATTTACGCTGCATTTCTGCAGCGTTGGTGTAACCCAGGTCTGCATAGACATTCGTGCCGCCTTCCTCGATCGTGCTTTCATTGTGCCCATTCATTTGCGTACTCCTTGTTGCACCTGCAAGACCCTCTCATCGGGTGTCCTGGGTGGCCTCAACTCGTGTTGTCTTGGACGCTTCTTCCAAGATCTCCTTACCGCCATTCGCCGCGATCCCCGCCACCACGACCCCCAGGATGAGGTCTGGGATGTTTGATCCCAGCCACATGACCAACGCCCCTGAAAGCACGATGGCTCCATTGACGATGGAGTCGTTGCTCGTGAAGATCGCGGATGCCTTGAAGTTCACGTCTTCCCCACGATGCCGTCGCAGCAACCTTAGGCACACAAGGTTCAAAGCTGCGTTCGCCGCGGCCACGGCCATCATCGCTGGGCCCACTGGCTCCTCGCCGCCAGCAAAGCGGCGCAGGACTTCCACAAGCAGTAGCACGGCAAGCCCAATGAGCAAGAACCCCGACAAGCGCGCCGCGCGGACCTTGACCAGCGCCGCCCGACCCACGGCGTACATGCTGACCGCATAGACCGACGCGTCGGCGAGGTTGTCCAAACCGGCGCCCATCAGCGCAGTAGAGGCAGCCCACACGCCAAGGCCGATGCTGGCGGCGGCCTGTCCCAGGTTGATGAGCAGCACTGTTCGCAGGATCTTGCGGTCTGCCGCGTTGCTCGCATCCAGCCCGAACTCGTCGTCATCGTCAGTTTCAGCCATGAGTTGCTCTTTCAAATTTCTAAGATCATCGGGCCCGAAGCGACTGAAGGGTCAATGTGTGATGTAGCGAAAATGCTACGGCGCAACCGCAGGACGCCTCAGCGGCGCCCGGTCAATTGCGGAAGCCGCCGCAGGCACCGTTGAAAGTGCTGCCCGCAGTTCCGTCGGGCTCAGGATTTCCGAAAGCACGCGCGGAGCAGCGTTGCGGGTGTAGAGCACATACAGCGGTACGCCGTTGCGGCCGAGCGCCGCCAAAGCAGCAGTGATTGCCGGGTCGCGGAGGGTCCAATCGGCGCGCAGCAGGGCGACATCCCTGGCGGCGAAGTCGGCCAGCACCTGCGTATCCTGCAGCACCGTCTTCTTGTTGTACTGGCACGTGACGCACCATGCGGCTGTGAAATCGACAAACACCGGTCGCCCGCCGGCCAGCAGTTGCTCCACGCGGCCCGGCTCCCACGCTTGCCAGATGTCTTCCTTTGCCGCAACAACGCGCTCGGGCCGCCCGGTGCCGATCTGCGCGGCCAGCAGCCAGGCGAACCCCGCCGTCCAGGCAACCGCGATCATGCCGACGATCAATCGTGCACGCCCCGACAAGCCGAGACCCCACGCCAGCATGCTGATGGCGACGAGAAGCACCAGCAGCGCGCTCACCGCATCGATCCCGCTTTGCTGCCCCAACACCCACAGAAGCCACGCCACCGCCGCAAACATCGGGTACGCCATCAGCTTCCGAAAAGTCACCATCCACTCGCCAGACTTCGGTAGCACGCGCGCAACGGCCGGGATCCAACTGGCGACGAAATACGGCAAGGCCATGCCGAGTCCAAGCGTCGCAAAGATCAGCAGGGCCTGCGTTGCTGGCAGCCCGATCGCGAATCCCAACGCCGCGCCCATAAACGGAGCTGTGCAGGGCGACGCCACCACAACGGCCAGCACGCCGGACAGAAAGGAGTTCAGGACGGGATGGTTGCTTTGCAGCGATGCCACGCGGGAGGGAACGAACTGGCGAAACTCGAACACGCCTGCCAGATTCAGACCGATCAAGGTGAACAACACGGCCAGTGAGGCGACCACTCCGGGAATCTGCAACTGGAACCCCCACCCGAGCTGCTGCCCGGCACTGCGCAGCGCGACGACCAGCAAGCCCAGCGCCGCAAACGAAGCAATGACCCCGGCGGAGTACGCGGCGCCATCGATGCGTCGGGCCCTCTGATCGCCAGCATGCTGGGCAAAGCCGACCACCTTGATCGCCAGCACCGGGAAGACACAGGGCATCAGGTTCAGGATCAATCCGCCCAGCAGCGCGCCCAGCAAAGCGGCCGCCAACGTCAACCCTGCGCCCGACTTCGCCGCAGCCGCGGCCGCGTTGTTGCGCAGGGCTTCCTGCAAGGCCGGCGATAGCGTTGCCGGTGCCGCCACGGCAGGCCATGTGCCTTGCACTCGCGCGTCGATGCTCCAGCGGTCGTTCTCCTGTGTCAGCACTATAGGCATGACCTGCGGACTCTGGCTGCGGTGTGGCGAAAGCGGCACCTGCGCCGTCCAAGTTCCCCCATCCCATGCCTGGCTCCATTTGGCCGAAGTCTCGATCACCTCGGCAGTCTCGGGAAAGAACTCCAGTGGTTTGCCCTTGAGGTCCGCCGGCAATCCGCTGACCCGCAAGCGCAACGCAGCGCCTTCGATCGTAGCGCTTGCTTGGCCCGCCAGCGGTTTAGGCTGCGCCGCAAAGCTTGCCTCGAACGCGGGACCGTGCGAGGCCGTCGTGCTCTTGGCGGAAATCGAAAGAGAGAACTCACCCTCCTCAGGAATGCACAATTCGCGGCAAACCAGCCAGCTCGCCTTGAGCTTGATGTCCAGGGCGTCGGCCAGCAGCGACGGATTGAATTCTGGCGTGATGGTCAGTGGAACCGGCAGCAGCACCGTGTGCTCGTAGCCATAGTTGACGAGCGTGCCGAGCAGAAACTTTCGGGGCGCAGGCCATGCGATTTCGCCCGCCATGACACCGGAGGGCAGCTTCCATTCCAGCCTGGTGGGAAGCCCGGAATCGCCAGAGTTCTTCCAATAGGAATGCCACTCGGGCTGGTGCGCAAGCTGCAGGCCAACCCAGACGGTCTTGCCCGGTTCGATGCCCTCTGGCGCGTGGGCCAGCAGTTCGGCGCGGGTGCGTTCAGTTACCACCACGCTCTTGCCGCTGGACTGGGCCGATGCTGCCCCGCCTGCGAGCAGGATCAGCAACGTGAGGAAGTTGGCAGCGTGAGATGCAAGGCGCGTGAACATGGAACAGGTGCAGCATTGCGGTGGCGGGATGCGCACCGTCGGGGCGGACTATAGGTGCATTCCACGCGCGGACTGCCAGCAGCCCGGGCTGACCCGGGGTCTCTACGCAGGTCCAGTTGACTCTACCGCGACTAGAGGGTTTCCAATTTCTGCCGGACCCTTTTTAGGACTGAAAATGAAAACGAAAGAAACTCCGTTTTTTGATGCCGTCATCCGGTACGGCAGCTACCCTCTGGTTGTAGGCGCCACGGCCCTGGTACTTTTCGGGGGTCTGGCTGGCGGCTGGCCGTATTTCCCGACGGTGCCACTCACCGTAGCCGCGGCGCTCGCGGTGATCGCGCTGCTGGAGCGAAGGCTGCCATTCCACGCAGCCTGGCGCCATGACCATCGGGACAGCGTGTGCGATGCGATCCACGCTGTCGTGAACCTGATGGTGCTGCTTGCCGTCCACGGCGTGGTCGCAGCCCTGGCACCCGTGTGGTCCGCCGGGATCTGGTGGCCCGATCAGTGGCCGCTTTGGGCGCAGGCCCTTGCCGTCGGCATGGTGCTCGATCTCAGCCTCTACAGCGTCCATTGGTTGAGTCACCGTGTGGCGTGGCTTTGGCGATTCCACGCGATCCACCACAGCTCCGAACGCCTCTATTGGCTCAACGGTGAGCGCCGGCATCCCCTGCATGCCGGGATGATGGCCGCGCCCGGCTTGATTGCCGTGGTGCTGATGGGCGCACCGGCCCTGGCCGTCGGAGCATGGCTCGGGCTGCTCGCCGTGCACCTGGCGTTCCAGCACTGCAACCTGGACTACCGAATCGGACCGCTCCGCTTTTTGATCGGTGCGGCTGAGGTCCACCGCTGGCACCACAAGCGCGAGTACGAAGATGCCCAGGTCAACTTCGGCGAGTTCTGGATGGTGTGGGATCACCTGTTCGGCACCTTCCGGTTGCCCAGGCACAAGCTGGGCGCCAACGAAGTGGGACTCAAAGAGGTGGACTTTCCGATGGAGTACGGCGCGCAGCTGGCGTACCCATTTCGGGCGCTGGCGCCGGCAGCAAATGCCGCCTCCGGTGCCTACGCGCTGGCCCGCGCGGCTTTCCTGCGTGAAACCAGGGCGGCAGCTTCTTGCGAGGCCGCCGGCGACCTGAGCAGCGCGTGGCGCGCCCATGAACTCGGCCATATCGTGGCGCAGCCCTATCTCAGCCTGCACCTGCGCAGCCACGCGGCCATGCTGGGTTTGGCCTGGAGGACCCGCAATACCTCGGAAGTCCTGGCCCAAGCGGTACGGCTCGCGTTGGTGCCTATCGGCCATGCCCTCGGCCGCACTCCGCCACAAAACGTCGGGACTGGCCGCTTTGGCGTACTGGAACACGGCACATGGCCGTCGGAGCTGGACCCCATAACTTTCCAGCGCCGATAACATCAGCTTCATGATGGAAGAACAGAGCCGCATTGCCGCCGAGCTCGGCGTAACCCGGCAGTTCGATGCATCGGCGGAGATCAACAGGCGCATTCAGTTCCTGGTCGAATACGCACGCGCGGCAGCCGCGACGTCTCTGGTACTCGGGATCAGCGGCGGCGTGGACTCCACTGTGGCCGGGCGCCTCTGCCAACTGGCGGCGCAACAGCTGCGCTCGGCGGGACTGCCGATCCGGTTCATCGCGATGCGCCTGCCTTATGGCGTGCAGGCGGATCAGGCCGAGGCGCAGCGAGCCGTCGAATTCATCGATGCGGACGAGACGCTTGCCATGGACATCAAGCCGGCGGCCGACGCCGTGCTGCACCAGCTCGTAGCCGGCGGGCTCAGGTTCAATGACCATTGGCAGGAAGACTTCGTGCTCGGCAACATCAAGGCGCGCCAGCGCATGATCGCCCAGTACGCCGTGGCAGGCGCCACGGGCGGCCTGGTGGTCGGTACCGACCACGCTGCGGAGGCGGTCATGGGCTTTTTCACCAAGTTCGGCGACGGCGGATTCGACCTGAGTCCGCTGGGCGGCCTCACCAAGCGGCGTGTCCGGGCCTTGGCACTGGCTCTCGGGGGTGACGAGCGTTTGGCGCACAAGGTCGCCACCGCAGACCTCGAATCCATGCAGCCGTTAAGGCCCGACGAGGCGGCGCTCGGCGTCAGCTACGACGCCATTGACGATTTTCTCGAGGGAAAGGATGTCGACCCAGCCGCAGCAAAAGTCATCCTGCAGGCGTTCCACCGCACGGCCCACAAGCGGGCCCAGCCGGCCGTTCCCTTCCCGTAGCGCGCCGTTTGGGCCTCAGGCGGGCTCGGCCAAGCGGTTGAGAATCCCGCATTCGCGCGCGGTGCGGGCGCTGTCGCACGAGCGGCGCAGGTCTATCAGCTCGCGCTCCAGCTCACGCAGGTCTTTGATCTTGGCCCGCACCTGGGCGATATGGGAATCCACCAAGGCGTTGACGTCGCCGCAGTCCAGCGCCGGCCGGTCGCGAAAACTCAACAACTGGCGGATCTCATCCAGCGCCATGTCCTTGGCGCGGCAGCGGCGGATGAAGATCAGACGCTGTAAGTGCACGTCGTCATACAGCCTGAAGTTGCCCTCGCTTCGCGCGGGTTCGGGAAGCAAACCCTCTGTCTCGTAGAAGCGCACTGTCTGCACCAGGCAGGCCGCCCTTTTAGCGAGTTCACCGATTTGCATCATGGTCGATCTCCGTAAAAGCCTTGACTCTATACCAGCTAGAGGTTGTCAAATTATGTGCATGCGGGGAAAACCCTGCCAAAGTTGAACCATGCCTATGAACAACGACCTTTCCAATTCCTGCGGCTGCTCCGCCAGCAATGGCCAACAGACGAGCTGCGCCAAGGACAAGCCAAGCGACGAAACCACCGTCTTCCATGTGAGCAACATGGATTGCCGCAACGAGGAGGCGCTGGTGCGGCGCACGCTGGAGGGCATGCCCGGCGTCGAGCGGCTGGAGTTTGACCTTGCGCAGCGCAAGCTGACCGTTACGCACAACAGGGTTTCGCCCGATGCCTTGGAGCAGGCGCTGAGCTCGGTCGGCATGAAGGCACAGGCTGCCCGCGCTGCCGCAGTGCTGACGGCCAGTGGCCCCGGGCCGGCGGCAGCTTTGGCTGCCATCGCACCCCCGACCACACAGCCACAGGCGCCCGTACCGGCTCCCATCACGTCAGCCGGCGAGCGCGTGACCTACCGAATCGACAACATGGATTGCCCGACGGAAGAAGCGCTGATCCGCAACCGCCTCGGCAAGGAGCCGGGCGTTACCGCGCTCGACTTCAACCTGATGCAGCGGGTGCTGGGCGTCCAGCACACCCTGCCTTCCACGGAGCCCATCGAGAAGGCGCTCGCTTCCATCGGGATGAGGGTCGAGCGGCAAGACCACCAGGAGGTCTCCACGGTCCTGCGCATCGCCAAGATGGACTGCCCTACCGAAGAGGGCCTGATCCGCGGCAAGTTACAAGGCATGCCGGGCGTACAGGGCCTAGACTTCAATCTGGTGCAGCGCACGCTTACCGTCCGCCATGCGCCTGACGCAATCAAGCCCGTGGTCGAAGCGATCGAGTCGCTGGGCATGGAAGCCGAGGTACAGAAGAACGACGAGCTGCACGACCCCCACGCACCCGCGCAGAGGACCAATTGGTTGCCGATGGCTGTCTCCGGCATCGCGGCCTTGCTCGCCGAGGGCGTGTACTGGGTCAACGACGGCAATCACTGGGCCGTGGTTGTCCTGGCCCTGGTGTCCATCGTCACTGGCGGCCTCAGCACCTACAAGAAGGGCTGGATTGCGCTGAAGAACCTCAATCTGAACATGAATGCCTTGATGTCCATTGCGGTCACGGGCGGAATGGCGATCGGCCATTGGCCCGAAGCGGCCATGGTCATGTTCCTTTTTGCGCTGGCCGAGGTAATCGAGGCCAAGTCACTCGACCGGGCACGCAACGCCATTCGCGGCCTGATGGACCTGGCGCCGGAGACCGCGACTGTTCAGCAAGCCGACGGCTCATGGAGGGAAGTCCCAGCCAAGGAAGCGTTCAAGGGCGCGGTGGTCCGGGTGCGACCTGGAGAGCGCATTGCGCTGGACGGCTTGATCATTGCGGGCCGTTCGGCCATCAATCAGGCGCCCATCACCGGCGAAAGCCTCCCCGTCGAGAAGGCCGAAGGTGACCAGGTGTTCGCGGGCACCATCAACGAGACCGGCTCCTTCGAGTACGAGGTGACCGCGGGCGCCAACGACTCAACGCTCGCGCGCATCATCCATGCCGTGGAATCGGCGCAGGGCAGCCGCGCGCCCACGCAGCGTTTCGTCGACCAGTTCGCCCGGGTCTACACGCCGGCTGTGTTCGCGGTGGCCGTGCTGGTGGCGGTGGTTCCGCCGCTCGCCTTTGGCGGCGTCTGGTTCGACTGGATCTACAAGGCCCTCGTGCTGCTGGTGATTGCGTGCCCCTGCGCCCTGGTCATCTCCACGCCGGTCACCATCGTCAGCGGCCTGGCGGCTGCCGCCAGACGCGGCATCCTGATCAAGGGCGGCGTCTACCTGGAAGGAGGGCGCAAGCTGAAGGCGCTGGCTCTGGACAAGACCGGCACGCTCACCCACGGCAAGCCTGAACAGACCGACTTCGTACCGCTGCTCGGCAACGCGCAGGAGGTTGCCGTCTGGGCCGCCAGCCTGGCCGACCGCTCGGACCATCCGGTCTCGCAAGCGATCGCTCGCAAGGCGAACCGGGACAGCGTTGCGCTGCAAGAAGTGGACGACTTCGCGGCGTTGCCTGGCCGCGGCGTTCGCGGCCGCATCGCCGGGCGCATGCTGAACATGGGAAACCACAGGCTGGCGAAGGAGCTGGGCCTCAGCGAAGTGGCGCTTCAATCGCGACTGGAGGCCCTCGAGCGCCAGGGCAAGACTGCAATTCTGCTCATGGATGAAGCAGGCGTGCTCGGCATCTTCGCCGTGGCCGACACCGTCAAGGAAACGAGCCGTGAGGCGGTGGCCGACCTGCAGGCCCTCGGTGTGCGCACTTTGATGCTGACCGGCGACAACCAGCACACGGCCGCCGCCATCGCAGCGCAGGTCGGGATCACTGAAGCACGGGGCGACCAACTGCCCGAGGACAAGCTCAAGACCATCGAGGGACTGATTGGCGGTGAAGGCCAGGTGGGCATGGTCGGCGACGGCATCAATGACTCGCCCGCACTCGCGCGGGCCGACATCGGCTTCGCCATGGGCGCGGCTGGCACCGACACCGCCATCGAAACGGCCGACGTTGCCCTGATGGACGACGACCTGCGCAAGATCCCCACCTTCATCCGGCTCTCGCGCACCACCGCGGCGATCCTCACGCAGAACATCGTTCTGGCCCTGGGCATCAAGGCGGTGTTCCTCGTACTGACGTTCACAGGACAAGCCACGATGTGGATGGCCGTGTTCGCGGACATGGGGGCGAGCATGCTGGTCGTTTTCAACGGGCTGCGCCTGCTGAAACGCAAGACGGCCTGACTCAACAGGCAAGCTGTGGGCGGCACGACGAATTCTTGTTTTTTGGCGCACTTCAGCCGCCGAACGTAACTCCGAGAGAGCTTCTGAAGCCGAGAAAAAGTAGATGAACCTTCCTTTTCGCAATGCCCAGTGGTATGCACTCGCGATCATCGTATTCGCTGCCGACCAGGCCGCCAAGTCCGACATCGACATGACGACTCCATTGGGGTGGTCACGTGAGGTCACATCATTTTTCAACCTGGTGCACGTTCTCAATCCCGGCGCTGCGTTCAGTTTCCTCGCGGGCGCGGGCGGCTGGCAGCGATGGTTCTTCCTCGCAATCGCCCTCGCGGTGTCGGCGTGGTTGGTCTGGCTACTGTTGCGTCCGCTGCGCAAACTTGAATGCCTTTCTTACTGTCTCATCCTGGGCGGGGCTTTGAGCAACGGATTCGACCGCGCCGTACGCGGGCACGTCATCGACTACCTCGACTTCCACCTGCGCGGCTGGCACTGGCCGGCCTTCAACATTGCCGACATGGCCATCGTGGGCGGGGCGGTTGCGCTGGTGCTCCAGACGCTCTTGAGTGCCGAAAACTCCGCCGCAGCAAATGAGTCCCGGTGAGTTGGGGCGAGCTGAAATTTTTAGCGTGGACACAGCACAAGACATCAATCTGTCGAAAGTAGTCCGAGGCATCTGCGCGGAGAGCCGCTGCCGTTTCCAGTGGCCATCGACGATACCGGCGCGGTTGCCAAGGCCTGGAGCGGCGTGAATGTCACCCCAACATCGTCACTCGTGAACAAGCGAGGGGAGATCGTCGAGCGCTTTGTAGGAAAAGCGGACTTCGCCGAACTTCATCAATTCATCGACCAGCTGCGTTCCGAACGCTGAGCGAGACCATTCTTTTCTTCCGTTTTTCATCATGATCAAAAGACGCGTTTTCTGTAGCCTTGCGCTTCCGTTGAGCCTCACCGTCCTCACCCCTTCGCGCGCTCAGGAACAGTTCGTCCCGGGCCGGCACTACGTGGAGGTTTCTCCCCACCAACCGACCAAGGACTCGAAACAAGTAGAGGTGCTTGAGTTCTTCGCCTACAGCTGTTCGCACTGCAGTGCATTCGAGCCTGCGCTAGAGGCCTGGTTGAAGAAGTTGCCGCGAGACGTCCTTTTCCGCCGCATCCCGGTCGCCTTCCGCGAAGACTTTGTGATCCATCAGCAGCTCTACTTTGCCCTGGAGGCGATGGGCCTTGTAGAGCAACTGCATGGGAAGGTGTTCCAGGCCATCCATGCTGAGAGACAACGACTGGTAACGCATGCGGACATCGCCTCCTTCGCCGCGAAGAACGGCGCCGATGGCAAACGCCTCGTGGAGACGATGAGCTCCTTCGGAGTCGCCGGCAAGGTCAAGCAGGCAACCGCATTGGCCGGCGGCTACAAAATCGAAGGCACGCCTTCGCTTGGCGTGGATGGCAAATGGCTCACATCTGGATCCCAGGCCGGCTCGAACTCACGCTCCCTGGACGTCGCCGACCATCTGATCGCGCTGGCCAAGAAGGCGCGATGAATGCGGTGTCCCACTTTTCGGCGGTGTCACGCGCTCGCTTGTGGGACTTGGGTGGCCGGCAACACGGCTTGAAGCAGGTGACTTCTGCTTCGTCTCTCGAGCGACTAAAATTCAAGTTGAACATAGTCGTATACGCGGTGCTACAGGAGTGCAGTTTGTTGATTGGAGCAGAGAGCCGCTATGCGAAACCATGTGAACACGGTGTGAGTCCGTAGTGATCAACGGGCGCATGAAGTATTGGACTAGGTATGAATAGGCTGCTCCTTTTGCTTGCTTTCTTTGTCTTTCCGCTCCAAATGACATGGGCGGCGATGGACAACTATTGCCAGCAAATGCAACCCTTGAGTATCGAGGTCTGCAGCGGATGTTCCGAACCGCTTGCTTTTTCTGTCGACGAGGGGCCGAATGAAACGACGACGGACGCAGTAAAGTCGGTCCAAGACTGTGACGGCCATTGCTCAGGACAATGCAATTCCGCTGCATCCTCTCAAAGCCTGCTTTTCTGGTTTCCCCCCAGCGCTGCTCCCTCGGCGTTGCTTTCTGGTCATATCCTATCGACCATTGACGCTCGGCCATACAGGCCGCAGTGGCTTCGACAGCGCGTCTAATTTTCGGCCGCCGTGCAAAGGGCTGCCGGTGGCCGCAGTCTAGTACAGCCCTGACCCTCCCAAAGTAATTGGTGCGGCTGAACAGCTTAGAAGCTGTTTTTGGCTAGGCAAGCTCGCGCCGATCACGACGGCAGGAATGGCGCGTTTGCAAAAAGGTGCTCGCAAATTCCGGGATTGCTGGAAGCGCTACCCCCTCCAGGATCGAGCATTTCCACCACGAGCTACTCGAAATAGCCCCGGATGTCCGCGGCAACCCGCACATAGCTGAAGAAAGCGTTGAGGAGCAGGATTTGAACAATCGGCATCATGAAACAGGCAGAAGCGCGATTGCTCTGACAGCAGTCTTTGTGGTCACTGTCACAATTTTGCTTTCTGGATGTAGAGGCAAGGACGTCTCTCAACCCACTTTTAACGCCGTGGACATCACAGGCGCGGCTTGGGGCAATGACTTTCGGCTGACTGATCACAACGGTCAGCTTAGGACGCTGGCGGATTTCCGTGGAAAGGCCGTAGCTGTCTTCTTTGGATATTTGAACTGCCCAGATGTATGTCCTACGACGATGGCAAAGTTGGCGGCGACCAAGGACGCTTTGGGCAAAGACGGAGAACGGCTTCAAGTACTTCTCATCACGCTCGACCCCAAACGCGATACGCCTGACATTCTTCGTCAGTATGTTCCCGCCTTCCATCCAACCTTCCTCGGTTTGTACGGCGATGAAGTGACGACTGCCACCATCGCCAAAGAATTCAAGATCTTCGCTGAGCGCCAGAAGCCAAACGCAGATGGGTTCTACACGGTCGATCACAACGGTGGAATTTTCGTATTCGACCCGGGAGGTCGGATTCGATTGTTTTTCAGTGACGAGCATGGTCCAGAAGCGATAGCACAAGATCTGCGGGCGTTGCTGGCACAGATCAACGAACGGAGTAAAGGATGAGCGGTGATCCAGCGTTGTCTGATAGCAGCTTGCCTGCTTCGCGCGCAATCGCGCTGTTGGAAGTCGAAAACCTCGCATGCGAGCGCGGCAACCGGTTAATGTTCAAAAGCCAAAACTTCCAAGTGGAGGCGGGAACTGGTCTTTGGGTGCACGGTGAAAACGGTAGCGGCAAAACAAGCTTGTTGCGCGTCTTGGCTGGCCTGAGTCCGCCTGCTGCTGGCGAGGTTCGTTGGAACGGCGTACAGATTAAAGCGCTTGGTGCCGAGTACCGTCGCACGCTTACTTACTGCGGTCACTTGGCTGGGTTAAAGGACGATTTAACGGCCGAAGAGAACCTGCTGACAGCATCAACGATCGCTGGAAAGCCCATTACGACAGAGTCCGCACGTGCAGCGCTGCGCGAAGTCGGATTGGCTGGTCGATTGAACCTGCCTGCCCGCGCACTTTCGCAAGGGCAAAGACGCAGGGTCGGTCTGGCACGCTTGTTGTGTGAGCGCGTATCGATATGGATGCTTGACGAGCCACTTGCGGGACTTGATACACGCACAGTTGACTGGCTTTCCGAATTAATCGATGGCCATTTGAGCGGCGGCGGCCTTGTGGTTTTGACCAGTCATCAAGAGATCTCGGTTGCAAAATCCTTCCGAACTGCACGCTTGGACCTATGACCGAGATTTCGCTTTGGCGTGCGCTTGGGGGAGTTGTGCGAAGGGACTTGCGTTTGTCCATGCGGCGCAAATCAGACCTGCTGACTACGCTGTTTTTCTTCATCATCGTTGTCAGCCTCTTCCCGCTCGGCATCGGCCCAGACTTCGGCATATTGCGCAAGATCGGCCCGGGGGTTTTGTGGGTCGCGGCATTGCTGGCAGCCATGCTTTCGCTTGGGCGATTGTTTGAGCAAGATCTTGCAGATGGAACACTTGAACAGATGGCATTGTCGCCGGTTCCACTCGGCGTTCTGGTAGTGGGAAAGTTGCTCTCGCATTGGCTGCTGGCGGGCTTGCCAATAACGTTGCTCGCCCCACTGTTGGCACTGCAGTTCGATTTGCCACTGCCATCCATAGCAACGCTTGCAGCCGCCCTGGCGCTCGGCACACCGGTCCTCAGTCTGGTCGGCGCGATCGGTGCATCTCTGACCTTGGGGCTGCGAAGTGGCGGTGCGCTTGCCTCCTTGTTGGTGCTGCCGTTGTATGTGCCGGTGCTGATTTTTGGTGCTGGTGCTGTGGAAGCGCAGGCGGCGGGGCTATCGGCGGCCGCGCACTTGTCGTTGTTGGCGGCGGTGCTCATGGTGGCCGCGTTTTTTGCGCCGTGGGCAACCACGGCGGCGCTACGGATTGCGTTGGAGTAACGAATGATTGAACGAGCAGGTTACTGGTTTAGGTTCGCCTCACCGCGTACCTTTTACCCATTGGCGGGAATTTTGATTCCCTGGTTTTCCATTGTTGCCGCAGCCTTAGCAGTGGCCGGCCTGTATGTGGGATTTTTTATCGCACCAACCGACGCCCAACAGGGTGAGGGGTACCGCATCATCTTTGTGCACGTGCCAGTTTCATGGATGTCGATGTTCATCTATCTGGTCATGGCAGGCTGGGCGGGAGTGGGATTGGCTTTCAACAGCCGAATGGCCGGGATGATGGCCTCGGCCCTGGCGCCGACCGGCGCAATGTTCACATTCCTGTCCCTCTGGACGGGCGCTCTATGGGGCAAGCCCATGTGGGGTACGTGGTGGGTGTGGGACGCACGGCTGACCTCAGAGCTCATTCTGTTGTTTCTCTACCTGGGCTTCATAGCGCTGCAATCGTCGATAGACGATCCACGCCGCGCGGATAAGGCCGGCGCCGTGCTTGCGCTGGTCGGCGTTGTTAACGTCCCGATCATTTACTTTTCTGTCCAATGGTGGAACACCCTGCACCAAGGTGCGTCGGTGTCGCTGACCAAAGCACCTTCGATGGCGACCACGATGTTGGCCGGCATGCTGCTCATGGTTTTGGCGTGCTGGACGTACACCGCGGCCGCGACGCTGGCCCGTGCGCGCTGCATTGTTCTTGAGCGCGAACGGCACGCGGGGTGGTTGAAAGAGTTGATAGAGGAGCAGCGATGAGCTGGAATAGTCCAAGCGAATTTTTCGCGATGGGTGGATACGGTTTGTATGTGTGGGGTTCGCTTGCCGTTACGGCCAAGTGCTTGATCCTGGAGACATTCTTTATCCACCGACGGCGCCGGGCAGCGCTCACTCAACTTCAAGGTGAATCTGCTTTAGAACAGGAATTATTGAATGAAAAATCGTCATAAGCGAGGATTGCTTATAGCCGGTGGACTCGCTGCCCTGGGCATCGCCGCCGCATTGGTTCTCAATGCAATTCAAAGCAACTTGGTGTTCTTCTATACGCCCACTCAAGTCAAAGCTGGCGACGCCCCCGAAGGCCGGACGTTTCGCATCGGCGGCATGGTGAAAGCTGAAAGTATGCGGCGTCAAAGTGACGGTCTGACCGTGCACTTCATAGTCACCGACACGGCCAAGGACATGACGGTCACCTATACCGGAATCTTGCCGGACCTCTTCCGCGAAGGGAAAGGTGTTGTGGCGCAAGGAAAGCTTGGCGGCGATGGCGTGTTCCGAGCCGATGAGGTGCTGGCCAAGCATGACGAAAACTACATGCCTCCAGAAGCGCAGCATGCACTGGACCAGGCAAAGAAGCCTAACGACGCGAACAAGCGGTAGCCATCATGATTCCAGAACTCGGCCATTTTTCACTGATCCTTACCTTGTTTGTTGCGCTTGCCCAAGGCGGGTTGTCGCTGGTGGGCGCAATGCGGGGAAAAGCAGCTTGGATAGCGTTCGCGCGCCCAGCAGCGCGCGTGCAGTTCATGCTCATCCTCATCAGCTTTGCCTCTCTGACATGGGCATTTGTCACCAAGGATTTCTCGGTCGCCTACGTCGCGCAAAATTCGAATAGCCAACTTCCTCTCGTCTATCGCATAGCTGCGGTATGGGGTGGTCATGAAGGGTCCTTGTTGCTGTGGATGCTCATGCAGACCGGTTGGGCTTTTGCGGTGAGTATTCTCTCGAGGCAACTTCCGGATGAGATGGTCGCGCGCGTGCTGGGCGTACTCGGTCTCATATCTGCCGGCTTTCTGCTCTTTATCTTGCTCACATCGAATCCGTTTGAGCGGCTTGTGCCAGCCGCTCTGGAAGGCCGAGATTTAAATCCTTTGCTGCAGGACCCTGGACTGATCTTCCATCCGCCGTTGCTGTACATGGGATATGTCGGCTTCTCGGTAGTATTCGCGTTTGCTATCGCCGCGCTGCTAGCCGGAAGGCTGGATGCTGCTTGGGCTAGGTGGTCTCGGCCCTGGGGAACGGCTGCCTGGGTCTTTCTCACGCTCGGAATTGCCTTGGGTAGTTGGTGGGCGTATTACGAACTTGGATGGGGCGGATGGTGGTTCTGGGACCCGGTCGAAAACTCTTCCTTCATCCCATGGCTCGTCGGGACGGCGCTGATTCATTCGCTCGCGGTCACTGAAAAGCGGGGCGCTTTCAAGAACTGGACGGCCTTGCTCGCAATATGCACGTTTTCGCTTTCGCTGTTGGGTGCTTTCCTCGTACGCTCGGGCGTACTGACCTCAGTGCATGCGTTTGCAACCGACCCACGCCGCGGCGTGTTCATCTTGATGCTGCTGGCACTGGTGGTGGGAACGTCACTGTTTTTGTTCGCACTGCGCGCGCCTAAGGTTGGTTTAGGTGGGCGCTTCGGTCTTGTATCGCGCGAATCACTGTTGCTGATCAATAACGTGCTTCTAACAGTTGCCGCTGCATCCGTGCTTCTTGGGACGCTTTACCCGCTAATTGTCGATGCGCTCGGCTTTGGCAAGCTGTCGGTGGGTCCGCCATATTTCAATACGGTCTTCGTCCCGTTAATGGTGCCGGCACTACTGCTCATTGCTGTGGGTCCTTTGGCTAAGTGGAAGGCCGCAGACATCAGCGGCATGTTGATGCGGTTGCGAGTTCCCGGACTCGTGGCCCTGTTGAGCGGATTTGGCGCGCCTTTCTTGCTAGGCCGCTGGTCACCCCTGATTGGATTGGGACTGGGGCTGGCTGGCTGGATCGTTGCGAGCGTCGCTGTCGCGTTCTTTGAGTCCGCAAAGCGCAGTGGGCTCGCCAAGCAGTCGAGCAGTTGGTTTGGGATGCATGTGGCACACCTAGGCATTGGTGTATTTGTGGCCGGGGTTACCGTGGTGATGGGGTACGAGGCTGAGCAAGATGTACGCATGAGCCCTGGTGACTCAGTAAATGTGGGAGGGTACGATTTCAAGCTACTCGAAGTGCGTCAGGCCAGCGGCATCAACTATGCCGCGACCGTGGCCGCTGTTGAACTCTCCCGAGGCGGAGTCACTCTCGGCATGCTTCATCCGGAGAAGCGGACCTATGCTGCCTCCTCGATGCCGACGACGGAAGCAGCAATCGATACCAATGCGCTGCGTGACCTCTACGTGTCGCTTGGGGAGCCTCTGGAGGGCGGAGCGTGGAGCGTGCGGGCGCACTACAAACCATTTGTCAGCTGGATTTGGGGGGGATGCCTGCTGATGTCGTTGGGTGGGCTGCTTGCGGTGAGCGATCGACGCTACCGACTGAAACTGCGTATGCGAGTCAGCCCTCTTGCTGGTGAGGTGGCGCCGTGAACCGGTTCATGTGGCTGCTGGTCGGTTTTGTCGCGCTGCTCTCGCTCCTTGGTGTTGGTCTCACGCTCAAGCCCGGCGAAGTCCCCTCTCCGCTAATCGGCAAAGCCGCACCAGCCTTCTCGTTGCCGCAGCTCGACTACCCCGACCTCACTTCTTCTCCGGAGAGTATGCGCGGCAAAGTGTGGCTGCTAAATGTGTGGGCGTCGTGGTGTGTCGCCTGCCTGCAGGAGCATCCGGTGTTTGTCGATCTGGCAAAGAGCGGACTGGTGCCCATCGTTGGGTTGAACTATAAAGATCCGCGCAAAGATGCGCTCGAATGGCTGCGCCGACATGGGAACCCCTACCTACTATCCGTCTCTGATAGTCAGGGGCGTGTAGGCATCGACTATGGCGTGTACGGCGTACCAGAAACCTTTGTTATCGATAAAGCGGGAATCATTCGCTTCAAGTACATCGGTCCGATAACACCAGAAGCAATGCGAGACAAACTTATCCCCCTCATTAGAGAGCTGCAAAAGTGAAGCGATGGCTTTTTGCAGCAATTTGCTGTGCGTTTGCCACTGCCTGGGCCGGGACCGCCGTGCCAATGGCCCAGAACCCGGAGACCGAGCGACGGATGGCCGAGATCAGCACCGAACTGCGTTGCTTGGTCTGCCAGAACGAATCGATTGCCGCGTCTCGCGCGGATTTGGCTGTCGACCTGCGACGCCAGATACGCGAGCAAATTGAAAGCGGCAAGAACGACGAGGAGATCCTTGCCTACATGGTTGATCGCTATGGTGATTTCGTCCGCTACCGTCCTCCAGTAAAGGCTACAACGCTTCTATTGTGGTTTGGGCCGGCAGTCTTGCTCGTCGTCAGTCTGATTGCACTTCTGCAATATCTGCGCAGGCGCAGCAGCAACGTGGACGACTTGCCGTTGAGCAACGAGGACCGACGCCGAGCCGAAGGACTACTGACAAACAACCGGGATGTCGAACCATGAATTTGAACTACATTTTTTTTGCCAGTGCGATCGGACTTGCCGTGTTTGTCGTTCTGTTGCTTGCCCCAGTGCTTTGGCGAGCGCGCAGGGCATCGCCTATTGAACGCAAAAACTTGAACATCGCAGTACTTCGCGACCAATGGACAGAACTCGAGCGCGATGTGGCCAGCGGGCTGTTGCCGGTCGCAGATCAAGAACTGGCGAAGCAGGAACTGCAAAAACGTGTACTTGCCGAGTCGCGAGATGAGTCGACGACTAGTACCGCTGACTCGGGCAGCAAGCGCACGGCAGTCATGTTCGCTGTTCTACTTCCGCTGGCCTCGTTTGCCGTGTATGGCGCGCTCGGCGCTCCCGCCGCGCCGTCGCCGGTCAAGTCCGGCTTGGAGCTCACGCGTGCTGATGTAGAGGTAATGGTGGCGTCGCTCGAACAAAAGTTACGACAAAATCCCGACGATCAAAATGGCTGGGCGATGCTGGCGCGTTCGCTTCGCGTGTTCGGACGTCATAAGGATGCTGCAGACGCATTTGCGCGAGCTGGCGCGGTGGTGGAGAGTGACCCGCAACTGTTGACTGAGCACGCTGAGACGTTAGCGATAAGCCGGGACGGCGACTTCGCGGGCGAACCCACTGAATTGCTAGAGCGCGCGCTGAAGCTGGACCCTACACACCCTTTAGCACTGGCTCTTGCAGGATCCGCGGCGTTCGAGCGCGCTGACTACGCGGTTGCGATTGCGCGCTGGCAACGGCTACGTGGTCAACTGCCGCCCGATTCCGAAGTAGGTCAGGCTATAGCGGAAAGCCTTGATAGGGCACGTCGGGCTCAAGATGGACAACCAGCCCCGCGATAGCGCCTAGAACACAACGATGGTTAAAAAAAAGTCCTCAAGAACTCTGTTCACTACTGCGGCCCTGCTTGGCGTCATCGCGGGCGCGGTTGTCGGGAGTCGCTACTACGGCTTAGGAGTCTCCACCTTAAAGGAGGGTGAAGCGAGTATGACGCGGAACATTGGCGGTCAGAAATTCCTGCGTTGGAAAAGCCCGCGAGAATTGCCAATGCTGTCCTTCGAAGATGAAGCGGGCAAGATGCTGACCCTTGCCGATTTCCGCGGTCGCACGGTACTGCTCAACATCTGGGCCACTTGGTGTCCGCCTTGCCGAGAAGAAATGCCTTCGCTGGACCGCTTGAACGCAAAGCGAGGCGGCTCGGCTTTCGAAGTCCTGGCGCTTTCGATCGATGGTGATCCCGCTGTAGTAAGGCCGTTCTATCGAGAGACAGGGATCAAAACGCTGCAAGAATACTTCGATCCAAAAGGCCGCTCCCTCGCGGTGCTAGGAGCGTTTGCTGTACCTGTGACACTGTTAATTGATAAGAATGGTCTAGGGAAGGTCTGCACAACCCCCGCCGCAGCGTGAGCTGAGTCGATGGATTTCGGATGTCGACATCGAAGTCGGAT
>NZ_JBIMLB010000036.1:0-26347 GCF_051860785.1 Hydrogenophaga sp. | reverse complement strand
CCTTGAGCCCCCTAAAGAGTCGTTCAAGACCAGGACGTTGATAGGCTGGGTGTGGAAGCGCAGCAATGCGTTAAGCTAACCAGTACTAATTGCTCGTGCGGCTTGACCCTATAACTTTGATGAAAACCATCAGAGTCAAATGTCATCCGACTGAAAAGTCATGTTATGCCCTCATGGCACGCAACCTGGTTGCCCCCATGACGTTGGCAGCAATCAAAAACCAGCTGATTCGAAGCTCTATGAATTCGACCAGGCCGTGCCACCCGCACAGCCCGGTCAACCAGTTATGCCTGACGACCATAGCAAGGTGGTCCCACTCCTTCCCATCCCGAACAGGACAGTGAAACGCCTTTGCGCCGATGATAGTGCGGGTTCCCGTGTGAAAGTAGGTCATCGTCAGGCTCTTAATACAGCCCCCCAAACCCCCTCGTACCTCCAGGTGCCTGGGGGTTTGGGCTTTCTGGGCCTTCTCGTACGGCAGGCAAGCGACGTCTATGGGAAGACTGGCTTTTCATGTGGAGCCATGGTGGCGATGCCCTTGCGCATGGCGCCGGGTGTGTCACCGTACCGCTGCCTGAAGCGCCGGTAAAAGGTCGATGTCTCACGAAAGCCCGCGGCAAATCCGATCTCGGCCGTACCGATGTGCTGCGTGGAGGGGGCGCACAGCAACGCGTGCGCATGGGCAAGCCGGGTGTGCGTGAGGAATTCGTGGAAGCTGTGTTCCGAGAGTTCGAACAGTTGGTGCAGCGTGCGCAGCGACAGTCCGAACTCGCGGGCCACACGCTCGGGCGTGAGCTCCATGTCAGACGAGCGCAGCTCCACCTGTCGCATGACCCGCTGCAGCAGCGCGCGGCGGCGCGCCAGCCGCGCGGGCTCGGGGAGGCCGATGGTCGTGTTCAGGGCCTGGCCTACCAGCGAACACAGTGTTCCGCAGGCTAGCTCGAGGCTCGTGGATGACAGGCCGGCATGGTGGTGCAACAGGGCGTCAAGCCAGCTCGTGATGAGCGCGCGATTTGCCTGCTCGCGGCCGATCCTTCGCATGGTCAGTTCGCCCGAGTGCGGGGCAAGCGAGGCTCGCAGACTCGCTCGCTCAATCCGCCACAGGCGGAAGTCAAATGTACCGTCGGTGCCGGTGCTGAACGCGATGTTGGGATCGGCGATCACGATGTCACCGGGCTCGGCCACGCAGCGCTGGCCCTGCTGTTCAAACCATGCGCGACCGCGTTGCTGCAGATAGACGTAGTAGGTGTCGCTTGGGCGTTCCCCAATGTCCTGGTCGCGGCGCTGCACCAGGTGGCCCTCGCACACGATGTCGGTCACGTCCAGAGAGCCCAATTGCCGCCGCGTGATGGCACCCTTGAACGGGCCTCGTGTGTGGCGCTTCGGGGTCAGCGCATACACATGTTCGCGGCACGCCTCGCGCCACTGATCGAAGCGCTGCGCCGGGGGCGCGCTCTCGGTGGACCACTCCATGACCATGGCTGTTTCCTCTTGCTTTTTGCGGCGTGGCGGCCAGTCAACGTCAGCGCCCGGATGCCATTCGCGCAGGAGAGTATCGAATATTCCATAAAAACGAACAAGTTCGCGTGAATAGTTACGTTAAACGAATGCTTACGAATTCGCGCTGATTGCCCATCCGCTTTGCGCTGTCTGCGAAGACCGTCTGGCGACCGCTGTCGAAGATGTGGGGGTGTCCAAAGAAGCCCCCCTCACCGTCCTGATCGCGGACGACCATGCACTCGTGCGCGACGGCATGCGCGGCCTGGTCGCCGCTTGGCTGGGAGATGCGCATTGCCTTGAGGTGGTCGATGGCGATGCCCTGTTGCGTGCGGCCGCGGCGCACCCCGCGGCCCGTCTGGCGCTGGTGGACTTGAACATGCCGGGTATGGAACGCGGCTTTCGCCTGGCCGAGCTGGCGCACCGGCACCCGGGTCTGCCGCTGGTGGTCATTTCAGCGCTGACCTCGCCCGACGTGGTGCGTCGCACGCTGGACATCGCCAGCGTGTGTGCCTTTGTGCCCAAGAGTGCGCCCTCGGAGCAGATCGGCGCGGCCATCGACGCCGCGCTGGAAGGCCGCAAGCTTCCCTTCATGCACCGATCGCCCGAGGTGCGACGGCCGGAGGTGATGCTCACGCCGCGCATGGAAGAGGTGCGTCAGTTGTTGCGCCAGGGCATGAGCAACAAATTGATTGCACGCACGCTGGGTATCAGCGAGGGCACCGTGAAGAACCACATGAGCGAGATCTTCAAGGCGCTGCAGGTGTCCAATCGCACGCAGGCGGCGCAGCTCGACGCCGACATCCTGTGAGCGCTCCTCGGAACGAGCAACCCGACCCTGAAGACAGTGCCCACACCGTGGCCTCGCTCTGGGCGCTGCGTGCCTGCGAGTTGCTGTGCTTCCTCATGTTTGCCACCGCGATGCCCTGGCAGCAGCCGGCGGCGTGGTTCTCGATCATCGCCAGCATGGGTGTGCTGCGCTGGTGGCATGTGAACCGCCCCACGTTCCGTGCGCGGTCCAAGGCACATCGACAGCGCGTCTACCGCATCTACATGTGGGTGTTGATGTCTTTCGTGGGCAGCTCCTGCTACTTTCTCTATCTGCCGGACAACGTGCCGATCCTGGCGGTGTTGATGAGTTATTTGCTCGGCAACGCCACGTTGATCGCGGTGCGCCTCACGGGGGACGCCGTTCGCACCACCATCGCCCTGTGCCTGGCGGTGTTGCCCACTTCCATCCGACTCATCGTTGATGGCCTGGGTGGCAACGCGCTGCTGGCCATGATGGGCGTGGGCGGCTTGCTCATGACCACTACGATGGTGTTCCTCTCTCGCGCGCAGGAGATCGGCGTCATGCGCCAGGTGGAACATCGGCGACGCGCCGAGGCAGCGGCCGACACCGTTGCGGCCCTCGGCATGGCGAAGTCGCGATTCTTCGCTGCGGTGAGTCACGACCTGCGGCAGCCAGTGCACGCCATCGGCCTGTACCTCACGCCGCTGGCCAACCTGGCAGCACACGCACAGGACGCCGCCGCACAACGCGCCGTCGAAGGCATCACGCAATCCTGGCGCGCGCTGGACGACCTGCTCGCGCAAGTGCTGGATCTCACACGCATGGACTCCGGTGCGGTTCAGGCCGAACTGCGACCCACCGAAATCGCACCACTCGTGGACAGCCTGGTACGACAGCACAGCGCAGTGGCGGAGGCGGCTGGCGTGCGCATCGTCACCCTGGTGCGACCCGACGCCTTTGCGCTGGCCGATGGCCTGATGCTGGTGCGTGTGATCTCCAACCTGATGGACAACGCCATCAAGTTTTCACCTGTGGGCACCACGGTACTCGTCACTCTGCGTCCCGGCGGTTCGCGCTGGCGCTTGCAGGTGCGCGACGCAGGCATGGGCATTGCAACCGACGCGCAGGCGCGCGTCTTCGAGGAGTTTGTTCAGATGCACAACGAAGCACGCGACCGCCGACAAGGCCTGGGACTCGGGCTGGCGATTGCGCGGCGCCTGACCTTGTTGATGAATGGCGACATTGCCGTGCGTTCCGCCCTGGGGCGCGGTACCTGCATGACCGTCCTGCTGCCGCGGGCGCTTCGGCCGCCAGATGCGACTCCCACACAGACACGAGCGCTCACCATGCCTGGCACACGCATGCCGCTCCTGGGGTCGGCCTTGCCCAACCCCGTCTTCAACATGAAGCGTGTGCTGCTGGTCGAGGACGATGCGCTGGTGGCCGAGGCCACGCGCGATCAACTCGCGAGCTGGGGCCTGCAGGTGCTGCACGTGGAGACCGCTGATGCGGCGATGGCTCAGGCGGCGTTCGGCCAGGTGGCCATCTGCGATGTGCGCCTGCCTCACGCGGCGTCGGGTGTGGCGTTGGCCCTGAATCTGCGTGAATTGGGCAAGAAGGTGTTGCTCATCAGTGGTGAAACACATGCGGCCCTGCGCGAGGCCGCGTCGCGCCATGACCTGCCGCTTTTGATCAAACCGGTGTCGGGTGCGCAACTGCTCTCGGCACTGCAAAGCCTGTAGCCATTCCATGACCAATTTCACATGGTCGCGCACGGTGCCCATCGGTAGATTCCTCATCACCCCACACACGCCGTGTGCACGGGTCGATGCCAAGGAATCCTTTCATGAGACACCAGTTCTCACCCGATCTCGAATCTCCCCACACCACCACCGTGGCAGCCTGCCTGAAGCCAACGCGCGTGGGGCGGTTTGCCGATACGCGCGCTTCGTCTTCGATGCGCCGCATCTACCGCTGGCTGTGCCACTTTTCGCCGGCGCTCGCAGCCCAGCTCGCCTTTCGCCAACTCGCCACGCCACCGCGCAGCGCGCCAGGTCGCTGGCCCGCGGCCATTCGTGAACACACCAGAACACGCCGACTGCCCACTGGGGCAGAAGCGCTTGCGGTGTACGAATGGGGTCAGGGGCCGGCGGTTCTGCTGGTGCACGGCTGGGGGGCGAATGCCACGCATCTCGGACGCCTGGTCCAGCCGCTGCTGAACGCGGGGTTCAGAGTGATCGCTTTCGATGCACCGGCTCACGGGCAGTCGACAGGCCGCTCGACCGACATGGTGGCTTACGCCAACGCCGTGGCCGTCGTGGCGCGAGACGCAGGCCCGTTGCACGCCGTGATCGGCCACTCCTTCGGCGCTGCGATGGCGATGTACGCCGCGCGCGATTGGGGCATGACCGCTTCGCGGCTGGTGTTGGTGAGCTCCTTCAACGACTGCAACTGGTTCCTGGAGATGTTCGCGCGGCACGCAGGCCTCACGCCCGAGGTTTCGCGGCGCACGCGCGAGCTGCTCACGCTGCGTTATGGCGGTCGCCTTGACTGGGACCGCATGTCGGTGACCGAGATGCTTCGGCAGGCGGATCGGCCCGCGCTGGTGGTGCACGACGAGAACGACGACGAGATTCCCTTCGAGCACGGTCTGGCGATGACCACCGCATTGCAGACCGCGCAGCTCAAGGCCACGCGTGGCCTGGGCCACCACCGCGTGGTGCGCCACCCGGAAGTGATCCGCAGGATCACGGCCTTTCTTGTGGACTGAAGCCATGCAGCACACACCACGTTCATTCCCGGGCGCACCGCGCGCCCAGCTCGCCTTTGTGCTGGGCAGCGGGGGCGTGCGCAGCATCGCGGCCCTGGGCATCGCCGACAGGCTGGCGCGCGAAGGCATCCGCCCCGACCTGATCGTCGGTTGCAGCTCGGGCGCGCTGTTTGGTGCGCAGGTGGCCAAGGGCATGCACGGCCAGAGTGCGGTGAGCATGGCCACCACGCTGTGGTCGGCCGAACTCACGCAGCAGCGCCGCTGGCGTGCCTACCTGCAGCTCATCGCACCCAAGCTGGCGGGCTTCGGCGCGGGCTTTGCGCTGCGCGACGACCGCCTGATCACCCAGCGCATCACGCGCGCGTTTGGCGACGCGCGGCTCGAACAGCTGCCCACACCGCTGCGCGTGGTTGCCACCGAGGCGGCCACGGGGTTGCCCGTGGTGCTCTCGCAGGGCCGCCTGGTGGATGCGCTGCGCGCCAGCATGGCGGTTCCCATTCTGTTTCCCAGCGTGGAGATCGATGGGCGCCGGCTGGTGGACGGCGTGCTCTCCGATCCCCTGCCGATTTCGGCCGCGAGCGATGCGAGTGTGGTGATTTCGCTCGGCTTTCACGGCAGCATGCCGCGCCGCGTCGACCGGCTCTCTCGTCTGGTGGCGCAAACCAGTACCACGCTGATCAACAACCTCATGCAGGCGCGCACCGATGCCGCAGAGGCACGCGGGCAGAAGGTGATCGCCATCGAGCTTGACCTGGACCGCCACGTCGGTCTGTGGGAAACCTCGGCCATGCCCGAGCTCTTCGAGGCCGGATGGCGCGCCGCCGAAGAGCGCCTGCTCGACATCGTGGCCGCGCTCGACGAGGCGCGCGCCCCGGCCTTCCAACCCGTCTTCATCGATTGAACCTGACCCCTGAAACCATGGAGCTGAAAAGAATGAGCCCGACCACCATCCATACCGAGCGCTACGCCCGTTGCATCGAAACCTCCAAGCGCGTGCGTTGGGACATCGACCGAGACGTGATCCGTGCGCGGCGCTTCGACTTCTCCAGACCGTTCCTGCCCGAGGGCCTCTCGCGCATCGGTCGGCTGGAATTCCTCTCGCCCGCCGAGCAGGTGCGCCTGAGCCAGGTGCAGGGGCGCACCTACGCCAACATGTTCGGCCTGGTCGAACGTTTCATCGGCATCCAGATGCTCTCTTGCAGCCGCGACCACTGGTTCGGTGATCAGGTGGCGCTGGAGGCGCTGGTGCGCTTCTCGGACGAAGAGCTCAAGCACCAGGAGCTGTTCCGCCGCATCGAGCGCCTGGCCGCCGATGGCATGGCCGATGGCTACGAATTCCTGCCCACGCCGAACGCGGTGGCCTCGCAGGTGCTGGAGTGTGCCACCTGGGCGGTGCTCGCGCTCACCTGCCACATCGAGCTCTTCACCCAGGTGCACTACCGCGAAAGCATCGAGCCTGCCGGTGGACTCTCGGACCTCTACAAGGACGTGTTCCTGTTCCACTGGAAAGAGGAGTCGCAGCACGCGGTGCTCGACGAACTGGAATGGGAGCGCGAGAACGCGCGCCTCACGCCCCGACAGCGCGACGCCGCCGTGGACGATCTGATCAAGCTGGTGGGCGCCATCGACGGCATCCTGCAACAGCAGGCCACAGCCGATGCCAGCTACTTCCTGCGCACCAGCCCCGACACCTTCACCGCCGCGCAGGCCGAGCGCGTGCAGTCGGGCCTGCTCGATGCCTACCGCTGGCAATACATCGTGTGCGGCGTGAAGGCGCCGCGCTTTCGGCAGTCGCTCATCGGCATGACCACGCCAGACCAATGGCAACGCATCCAGGGCGCGCTGGCGCCGTTGATGAACTGAACCTCTCCCTGTTTTCCAGGAAAACTCGCATGTCTCACTTCCGTCGTCCCCATGCCGCACTCATCGCGGCCCTGTGTCTCGCGTTCACCGGCGCCGCCAGCGCTGAAGCCACCGCCATCGAACTGGCCCACCAGGCTTACCACCGGGGCCAGTTCCAGCATTCGTTGAAGCTCTACCAGCAGCTCGCAGCCGCCGGCAATGCCGAAGCGGCCGAGCGCGCCGGCTACATGCTGATGCACGGGCCCGCCACCTATGGTCCGCAGGTGCCGCGCGATCCAGCCCGAGCCACCGCCTTGCTCGAGCAGGCGGCCGATGCAGGTCGCCCCAACGCGGTGTTTGTGCTCGGCATGATGAACGGAGCCGACTAGGCGCGCGCCAGGGCTGCCTTTGCCTGCCGAACGATGCTGTCGGCGTCGACCTGGAAGTGCGCGCGCAGGGCGGCACGCGTGTCGCTGCGGCCGAAGCCGTCGGTGCCCAACGTGTGGAACGCGCGGCCTTCGGGGACGAAGGCGCGCACGCTCTCGGGCACGCCGCGCACGTAGTCGGTGGCCGCCACCACCGGGCCGGTGCTCTGGGCCAGCAGGCGCGTGAGGTGCGCATCGGCGGCGTGTGCCACACCGTCGCGCGCGAGTTCGCTCCAGCTGGTGATGCTGAACACGTCCACACCGACCCCATCGTCGGCCAGTTGCACTGCGGCCTTGAGCACTTCGGTGAAGATCGCGCCCGAGCCCAGCAGGGTGACGCGTTCTGTGGCGCCCTCCGGGCCGAACTGGCCGAAGCGGTAGCCGCCCTTGAGCACGTCCGTGGCCACACCTTCGGGCAGGTCTGGCTGGGCGTAGTTCTCGTTCATGAGGGTGACGTAATAGAACACGTCTTGTTGCTCGACCAGCATCTCGCGCATGCCGGCATCGACGATCACCGCGAGTTCGCCTGCGAACGCCGGGTCGTAGGCTTTGCAGTTCGGAATGGTCGCGGCCACCAGGTGGCTGCTGCCGTCCTGGTGCTGCAGACCTTCGCCGCCCAGCGTGGTGCGACCCGACGTGGCGCCCAGCAGGAAGCCGCGCGCGCGCTGGTCGGCGGCGGCCCAGATGGCGTCGCCCACGCGCTGGAAGCCGAACATGGAGTAGTAGATGTAGAACGGCAGCATCGCCAGGCCATGCACGCTGTAGCTGGTGGCCGCGGCCGTCCAGCTCGCAATGGCGCCCGCTTCGCTGATGCCTTCTTCCAGGATCTGGCCGTCCAGCGCCTCGCGGTAGCTCAGCACCGAGCCGATGTCTTCCGGCGCGTAGCGCTGGCCCACGCTGCTGTAGATGCCGACCTGCTTGAACAGGTTGGCCATGCCGAAGGTGCGCGCTTCGTCGGCCACGATGGGCACGATGCGTGGGCCGAGTTGTGCATCCTTGAGCAGGCCGCCGAGCATGCGCACGAAGGCCATGGTGGTGCTCATCTCCTTGCCATCGGCCTTCAGCGCGAAGGTGGCATAGGTATCGATCGCGGGCACGGGCACCACCGCGCACGCGGTCTCGCGACGCGGCAGGGCGCCGCCGAGCCGCTCGCGGTGCTCGCGCAGGTAGCGCATCTCCGCGCTGTCGTCGGCGGGCTTGAAGAACTCCAGGCCCGTGGCCTGTTCGTCGGTCAGCGGCAGGCTGAAGCGGTTGCGGAATTCGATCAGGTCGGCGCCCTCGAACTTCTTCTGGCTGTGCGTGGTCATGCGGCCCTGACCGGCACTGCCCATGCCATAGCCCTTTTTGGTGTGCGCCAGGATCACCGTGGGCTGGCCGGTGTGGGCCGCTGCGGCGGCATAGGCGGCGTGGATCTTCACGAGGTCGTGGCCTCCGCGCTTGAGCCGGTCGATCTGCTCGTCGGTCATGCCCTGCGCGAGGCGCGCGAGCTCTTCGTTCTGGCCGAAGAAGTTGTCGCGGTTGAAGCGGCCATCCTTCGCGGCGAAGGTCTGCATCTGGCCGTCCACCGTGTGAGCGAAGGCGCGCACCAGCGCACCGGTGGTGTCGCGCGCGAACAGGCCGTCCCAGTCGCTGCCCCACACCAGCTTGATCACGTTCCAGCCGGCGCCGGCGAAGAGTTTTTCCAGCTCGTCGATGATGCGGCCGTTGCCGCGCACCGGTCCGTCCAGGCGCTGCAGGTTGCAGTTGACCACCCACACCAGGTTGTCGAGCTTCTCGCGCGCGGCCAGCGTGAGTGCGCACATGCTTTCGGGTTCGTCCATCTCGCCATCGCCGAACACGCCCCACACTTTTCTGCCCTCGCAGTTCTGCAGGTTGCGGTGCGTGAGGTAGCGCATGAAGCGCGCGTGGTAGATCGAGCTGATGGGCCCGATGCCCATGGATCCGGTGGGGAACTGCCAGAAGTCCGGCATGAGCCACGGGTGCGGGTAGCTGGAAAGGCCGCGCGCGCCCCCGGCCGGGGCTGTGATCTCCTGGCGGTAGTGCAGCAGATCGGCTTCGCTCAGGTGGCCTTCGAGGAACGCCCGTGCGTACACGCCGGGTGCGCTGTGGGGCTGGAAGAAGACGAGATCGCCCTGGCGACCCGC
The DNA here is from genome assembly GCF_051860785.1 of Hydrogenophaga sp. Taxonomy (GTDB): domain Bacteria; phylum Pseudomonadota; class Gammaproteobacteria; order Burkholderiales; family Burkholderiaceae_C; genus Hydrogenophaga. The sequence goes on along the minus strand of NZ_JBIMLB010000036.1, from coordinate 16,876 downwards.
GCGGAAGAAATGGTTGAAGCCGGTTTCGAACAGGTCGGCCGCGCTGGCGTAGCTGGCGATGTGGCCGCCGAGTTCGCCATACGCCTGGTTGGCGCGCACCACCATGGCCAGCGCGTTCCAGCGCATGAGCGAGGCCAGGCGCTCTTCCACCGCCAGGTCGCCTGGAAAAGCGGGCTGGTCTTCCACCGCGATGGTGTTCACGTAAGGCGTGTTGAGCTCGGGCTGCCAGCCGATGCGCTGCTGGCGCGCCAGGCGAGCCAGCTCATCGAGAATCTGCCGCGCGCGCGCCGGGCCCTGGCTGAATGCCAAAGACAACAGCGCTTCGCGCCACTCCGCCGTTTCGCCGGGGTCGGGATCGACGGATGCGGGTTCGATGAAATGCAACTGCTTCGAAACGTCGTTCATGGTCGGGGCTCCTGGACCGGACACTGTAGGCTCACTGGCCAGGCAAGTGCTGTCGATACCGGCGAAGAAGTTCAATTCATGAGGCATAAAATGCCGTGAATATGAAGCCAGACAGCACGAATACCTTGGATGCAACCGATCTCCGGATTCTGGAAGAGCTCCAGCGCGACGCCAGCCTGTCCAACGTGGAGTTGGCCCGGCGTGTGCACCTCTCGCCCTCGCCCTGCCTGGCGAGGGTGCGCGCGCTGGAGTCGCGCGGGCTGATCCGCCAGTACGTGGCGCTGCTCGATGCGAAGCAACTCGGGTTGCACCTCAACGTGTTCATCTCGATCAGCCTGAAACAGCAGAACCGCGAGGCGCTGGAGGAGTTCGAGGCTCGCATCGGCATCCGCGACGAGGTGATGGAGTGCTACCTCATGACGGGCGACGCCGACTACCTGCTGCGCGTGGCCGTGCCCGACATGCCCGCGCTGGAGCGCTTCATCCTGGAGCAACTCTCTCCCATTGCCCAGGTGGAAAAGATCCGCTCGAGCTTCGCGCTCAAGCAGGTGCGGTACAAGACCGCGCTGCCCCTGGGGCCGGTCTGATCAGATGCCCGTCAATTCGGTGTAGGCGCGCCGCGTGGCCGGCGACACGGCGGCCAGCACCTGCGCATGGCTGACCTGATGGCGCTTGAGCAGACGGGCAGAAGCCACGGTGCGGGAGCGGCAGAACCAGTGGCAGGTGTGCTGCATCAGGAACATCTCGGCCGACAGCGTGAAGGCCTTGTCGCGTGGAGCGCGCTGCGCTTCATTGGCCACGGCGTCTGCGATGCCTTGCGCGTGGATACGAAAGGCCTCACGCAGATCGAACGCGGCGTTGGGAAATACCTGAGCTGCCCAGGGCAGGGCGATCCGGCTCACGCGCGCGGCAGGCTCGTCAACGCGTGAAAACTCCGAAGCGAATCGCTTGAACTGATCGGCAATGGCGTTCTCGGAGGCCGCCAACAGGCTCCAGATCTGCTCGCGGCGCTGCGGGTCTTCCTCACCCAGGGCGCGCAGGTAGCCCTGGGCGAGTTCTTCCATCAACGCCTCGATGCGGTAGTGGCCGAGGTGCTGGCCGAGCAGCGCAATGCGCCGTTTCTGGTCTTTCGTGTTGAGGAAAACGATGACCGCGAAGGTCACCACGGTGAAGGTGAGGATGTCCATGGAAGGCAGGCAGGCGTGTTCTGGCAGCCCGCCAGTGTAGTGACTGGATGCGGTGGCGGGTCGTCAGGGATGCGAGAATGAAATCATGTCGCGCTCCCTGATCCTGTTTGCCCTCGCTTGGGCCGTTTGCCTCCTGGGCCTGTCCTGGCTCGCCGAAACCGGTCTCGGCCGGTCTCTTTCCATGGGCGAATGGCTGCTGCTGGGGGTGGTGCTGAGCGTGCTTGCTGGTCTGGCGATGCGACGCTACCGCCAGCGCCACCGGCGCCGGCTGCAGGACATGCGCGACTCGGCGCTCTGGTAGGGCGTTACCGTCAAGCGCGCTGGCGCAACGCCACGGTCACCGCAAGCACCGCGCCCAGCGCCGGTACCCAGCCCTGAGCGGAGCCCATGGTCCACAGCGTGGCCGCGCTGACCGCACACCACAGGCACGCAATGGTCCACAACGCACCGAGCAGGCAGCGCGCAGCCTGGCGCCCCGATGTCAGGCAGAGCAGCACGCCCAGTGTGCCGATGGCCGTGGGATCGGGCGCCAGGCCAAAGAACTCCGCTTGAGCCCAAGGCCTGCCCGACAAGACCGCCAGGAAGGGATGCACCAGCACCGCCCACGCCAGCAGGGCCGGCCCCGTTGTTTGACGAGCCGCACCATTCGCGACGCGAATGCCGCCCATCAGGGACAGCGCCAGCAGTGCACCCGCCTGCAACGCGAAGGCCATGGCGAAGCTGCTCGCTGCGCTGTTGATGGGCGCAAAGCGCTGCCACAGGAAAGCCCACGCCACCAGTGCCCAGCACGCGGCCAGCAGGCACAGACCCAGACGCACCGCGTTGATTCGGCCTCGCCACAATGCACCGGCCATGAAGAGCCCGACCAGCGCGGTCAGCCACGGTGCGGGCCACAACGCTTCGTTGTGCAGTTCGAACAGGCGCCAGTAGGTGCGCGGCGCAAACATCAGCAGGTCGGAAGGGCGGTAGGTCCACCATTCGCTCACTGGGCACCTCTTGCCATCGAGGAGGTCATAGGGCCGACACCTCGCGCGCCATGCGCTCGCGCAGTGCCGGGTCGGGCATGCGGCCGAGTGCGGCCCCCATGTTCTGCCTGACGTGGGCCACCTGGCTGGTGGCAGGAATGGCGCAGGTCACGGCCGGATGAGAGACCGCGAACTTGAGCGCCACCTGTGCCCAGCCATCGCAATCGATCTCGCGCGCCCACCCGGGCAACGGGTGGCGGCGCAGTTGCTCCAGCAGGGCGCCTTCGCGAAACGGCCGGTTGACAATGACGGCGATGCGCCGCTCCTGGGCCAGCGGCAACAGGCGCTGCTCCACCTCGCGGTCCAGCAGGTTGTAGGTGAGTTGCACGAAATCGATGGACTGCGTGCGCATGATGTTTTCCAGTTCTGCGTGGCGCCTGCCTTCGGAGGTGCTGATGCCGACGTACCTCAGCCGCCCTGCGGCCTTCATGTCCAGCAGGCGGGGCAGGTGCTCGCGCCACGACAGCAGGTTGTGCACCTGCATCAGATCGAAGCGGGTCACGCCCCAGTGGGCGCGCGAGGTCTCCATCTGCGCGGCGCCGCGTGCCACGTCGCCCACCCACACCTTCTCGGCCGAGAACAGGGTGGACGGCATGCCCAGCTGCGCCAGCGCGTGACCGATGGTGGGTTGCGAAGAACCGTACATGGGCGAACTGTCGATCATGCGGCCGCCCGATTCGAAGAAGGCGCGCACCACTCGGGCACAGGACTCGCGGGCCATGGGGTCCTGTCCCACGTTGAAGGTGATCCAGGTGCCCAGGCCGACCACGGGCACGGCTTCGCCGGTGGAGGGGATGCGTCGCGTGACGATGGGGCTGGGGGCTTGCGCCAGGCCCATGCCTGGCAGACTGGCCCACAGCGCGGCACCCGCGAGCCAGCGACGGCGCTGCGTCGATGCGGGGTCGGCGTGTGGGATGCGGCTCATGCGGTGTTTGCAAAAGCCGTGGGAGCACCTCGCGTGCGCTTAAGTTCCGGGATCGTCGGGCACCACGGCGGTGACTTCGATCTCCACTTTCGCCCGAGCTTCCACGAGGGCGCTGACTTCCACGCAGGTCATGGCCGGGAAGTTCCTGCCCATCACCTCGCGGTAGACCTCGCCGAGCTCACGCAGGCGCGCGTTGTATTCGACACGGTCGACGATGTACCAGGTCATGCGCACCATGTGCTGGGGCGCCGCATCGGCGCAGGCCAGCACCTCACGCACATTGAGCAGGGCCTGCCGCGTCTGCGCGATGAAATCGTCGCTCTCGAACACCTGGGAGCCGTTCCAGCCGATCTGGCCCCCCACGAACACGTGAGTGCCTCGCGCGGCGATGCCGTTGGCGTAGCCCTTCGGCGCGGCCCAGCCGGGCGGGTGCAGGTGTTTCATCATGGGGTGGGATTCCTGGAAGGGTTTTGCGTGGCCTGCTGGCGCAGCGCAAAGCGCTGCAGCTTGCCGGTTTCGGTGCGCGGAAGCTGCGCCACGAAGACGACCTCGCGCGGGTATTTGTAAGGCGCCAGCGACTGCTTGACGTGTTCCTGCAGCACCTTCACCAGCGGTGCGCCAGCGGCCTCGCCGGGTTTGAGCACCACATAGGCGAGCACGACCTGGCCGCGCTCCTCGTCGGGTCGGCCGACCACGCCGCATTCGGCCACTGCGGGGTGCAGCAGCAGGGCCGCTTCCACCTCGGGGCCGGCCACGTTGTAGCCGGCGGTGATGATCATGTCATCGGTGCGGGCCTGGTAGAAAAAGTAGCCATCGGCGTCCTGGCTGAAGGCATCGCCGGGGTAGTTCCAGCCGGCCTTCACATACTGCGTCTGGCGCGGTTCGTCGAGGTACTTGCAGCCGGTGGGGCCGATCACGGCAAGCTTGCCCACCTGGCCACGCGGCAGTTCCTGGCCGTCTTCCCCCACCACTCGGGCCTCGTAGCCCGGCACCACCTGGCCGATGGCGCCGCGTCGCACCGATTCGGGTGGCGAGGAGATGAAGATGTGGAACATCTCGGTGGCGCCAATGCCGTCGAGCATCTCCAGCCCGGTGGCCTGCTTCCAGAGCTGGCGTGTGGCGTCTGGCAGGCCCTCGCCCGCGCTCACGCTGATGCGCAGCTTGCCGATGCCGTGCTGCTGCGCGAACGCGGCCATCTGCCGGTAGAACGTGGGCGCGGTGTAGCAGATGGTGGCACCCACGCGGCCGATGAGCTGCACCATGGCCTCGGGCGTATAGGGAATGGAGGGGAAGTAGACCGAGGCCCCGGCCCACATGGGAAAGACCAGCAGCCCGCCGAGGCCGAAGGTGAAGGCCAGCGGCGGTGAGCCCATGACGATGTCGTCGGGCGTGGCACGCAGCACGTGGCGTGGCCAGGTCTCGCAGGCGGCGAGCACGTCTCGGTGCGTGTGCACAGCAGCCTTGGGCGTGCCGGTGGTGCCGGAGGTGAAGGCCAGCAGCGCGACATCGGTGGCGGCGGTGGGGCAGGGCGTGCTGTGTTCGCACTGGCGCGCCGCCATCTTCTCCAGCGAATTCGGCACATCGGGGGCACCGGTGTTGAACACCAGCAGCTTCATGCCCGCCGTGGCGGGATCGGCGGCGAGCGCGGTCTTGAGTTCGTCCTGCAGCTGCACGTCGCACAGCGCCACCGACGGCTGCGCCTTGGCGGTGATGGCCGCGAGCTCTTTTGCGCGCAGCAGGGGCATGGTGGCCACGGCCACCAGCCCGGCCTGCACCGTGGCCAGCCACGTCAGTGCCATGGCCACCGAGTTGCCTCCGCGCAGCAGCACGCGGTTGCCGGGCACCAGCCCCAGGTCCACCGTGAGGACGTTGGCGATACGATTCACCTCCGACTGCGCCTGCGCGTAGCTCAGGGTGCGATCTTCGCTGCGCAGAAAGGGGCGATCCGCATGACCGGCCTGTTGGGCGCGCTGGAACAGGGCCTGCACTGCGTTGACCTGCACGGGCAGTTGCAGTTCGGGTCGGTCGAAGCGCAACTCCGGCCACTGTTCGGGCGGCGGCAGGCGGTCGTGCACGAAACGATCGGGCTGGGCGCTGGGAACGGTGCTGTTCATGGACATCTCCCGAGAATCACGCGCGCAGCGTCTGTTTGCCGAGGATGAGCAACTGCACTTCGCTGGCACCTTCGTAGATGCGCAGCGATCGGATGTCCCGGTACAGGCTCTCGATTTTCTGGCCCACCTGCACGCCCCGCCCCCCGAACATCTGCAAGGCCATGTCGATCACGCGCTGCGCGTTCTCGGTGGCGGTCAGTTTGGCGCTGGCGGCGGCGGCGGTGTAAGCCGGTGTGCCCGCGCCGCTGGTGGCGCTGCAGTCGCGCAGCCAGGCCGCACGGTAGGTGAGCAGGGCGGCGGCGTCGATGAGTGCGCTCATCTCACCCAGCTTCGCCTGCGTGAGCTGAAAATCGGCCAGCGTCTGCCCGAACATCTTGCGCTGCTTCGTGTGTGCCACCGCTTCGGCCAGCGCACGCCGCGCCATGCCCAGCGCGGCGGCGGCCACAGAGGCGCGAAAGATGTCCAGCGTCTGCATGGCCAGCTTGAAACCCCCGTGCAGCGGGCCAAGCAGGGCGTCGGCACCGAGGCCGCAACTGTTGAAGCGCAAGGTGGCCAGCGGATGCGGGGCCATCACATGGATGTGCTCGCGGCTGTCCAGGCCGGGTTCGCGGGCGTCGACGATGAAGGCGCTGATGCCGCGTGCACCAGCGTCGGGATCGGTCTTGGCGAACACCACGTAGAAGTCGGCCAGGTCGCCGTTGCTGATCCAGGTCTTGACGCCGTCGAGCGTCCAGCCCTGCGCGGCCGGCGTGGCGCGCGTGGCCATGGCGGCCACGTCGGAACCCGCGTCGGGCTCACTGAGCGCGAAGGCGGCGATCTTGCGGCCCGTGGCCACGGCACTGAGGTATTTGGCCTGCTGCTCGGGCGTGCCCGCGAGCGTGATGGCGCCGCTGCCCAGGCCCTGCATGGCGAAGGCGAAATCGGCCAGCGGGGAGTGAAAGGCCAGCGTCTCGCGCAGGATCACGAGCGAGCGCGAATCGAGCGCGGGCAATGCACCGCCGTGAGCCGCGCTCACGCAGTAGCGCAGCCAGCCGTCCCGCCCCAGGCGCGCCACCCAGTCCTTGCAGGCGGCGCGGTCATCGGTCTCGTCCACTCGCTGCTGCGCGGCCCAGTCGGCCAGGCGCGGCGCCATCTCGCGGTGGTGCGCGTCGAAGAAGGGCAGTTCCCACTGCGTTTGTGGCGGGTGCATGCCGTGCGGGTGTTCGAATGCGACCATGGTGTGCTGTCCTTCAATCGCCTTCGAAGACCGGGCGCTGCTTGGCCGCGAATGCTTCATAAGCGCGCCTGAAGTCCTGCGTCTGCATGCAGATGGCCTGCGCCTGCGCTTCGGCCTCGATGGCCTGGTCCAGCGTCATCGCCCACTCCTGGTGCAGCATGGTCTTGGTCATGCCATGCGCGAAGGTGGGACCCTGGGCGAGTTGCGCGGCGAGCTTGTGCGCGGCGGGCAGCAGTGCGGCGCTGTCGTGCAGCGCGTTGAAGAAGCCCCAGGCGAGGCCCTCCTGCGCGTTCATGGCGCGGCCGGTGAACAGCAGCTCGCTGGCGCGACCCTGGCCGATCATGCGCGGCAGCAGCGCGCAAGCGCCCATGTCGGCCCCTGCCAGGCCCACGCGGGTGAACAGGAAGGCGGTGTTCGTCTGCGGCGTGCCCAGACGCAGGTCGGAAGCCAGTGCCATCATGGCACCGGCGCCTGCGCACACGCCGTCGATGGCGGCCACGATCGGCTGCGGGCAGGCGCGCATGGCGCTGACGAGGGCGCCCGTCATGCGCGTGAAGGCCAGCAGTTCGGGCATGGTCATCTTCGTGAGCGGGCCGATGATTTCGTGCACGTCCCCGCCCGAGCAGAAGTTGTCGCCCGCGCCAGTGAGCACCACGGCGCGGATGTCGGTGGCCTTCTGCAGGCCCAGGAACCAGTCGCGCAGTTCGGCGTAGGAATCGAACGTGAGCGGGTTCTTGCGTTCCGGGCGGTTGAGCGTGACGGTGGCCACGCCGTCGGTCACGCTCAGGGCGAAATGGCTGGGTGCCTTCGCGGCCAAGGGCGCGAACTGTCCGCGCATCGGGTTGTGGTCGGGGATGGGGTGTTTCATTCGTCAATCCGCTGGTTGAGCTGGGTCTGGTGCTGTTTGACTTTGCCGAGCAGCTTGTGCAGGCTGTCCAGGTCACGCGCGCTCAAGCCATCGAAAGCCTCGACGATCCACTGCTCGTGCTGCTGCGCCATGGCAACGAAACTGGCACGGCCCCGCACGGTCAGGCGCACGCGGAAGGCACGGCGGTCGCCGTCCACCCCCATGCGTTCCACCAAGCCTTCGGTGACGAGCTGGTCGGTGATGCCGGTGACGTTGCCGCCGGTGACCATCAACCGGTGCGAGAGCTCTTTCATCTTCAGGCCCTCGGGGTGGCGTTCGAGCTGGGCCATGAGGTCGAAGCGTGGCAGCGTGGTGTCGAACTGTTCGCGCAGGCAGGCGCGCACACGTTTCTCGATCAGTTGCGAGCAGGTGAGCAGGCGCAGCCAAAGGCGCAGTTCCTGCGCATGTTCGCTGTGGGCGCGGGCTTCGAGGTCGAGAGTAGAAGTGTTCATGGCGAGCTGGCGTTGAGCGCTTGTTGGCGGGCAATTTCCCGGTAAAGCTGGTCGCGTCCGCTCTCGTAGGGGCGCGGCCATTCAATGGCGCGGGTCTGAAGTTTCGCCGCCTCGTGCAAGGTCCATGCCGGATCGGCGAGGTGTGGGCGCGCCACCGCGCAGAGGTCGGCGCGACCGGCCGCGATGATGCTGTTGGCGTGGTCGGCTTCGCTGATCGCGCCCACCGCCATGGTGAGAATGCCGGCTTCGTTGCGCACGCGGTCGGCGAATGGCGTCTGGTACATGCGACCGTAGACCGGTTTTGCCTGGCGGGTGGTCTGGCCGGAAGACACGTCGATCACGTCGCAGCCAGCCGCCTTGAAGAGGCGCGCGATCTCCACCGCGTCGTCGGGCGTGTTGCCACCGGGCGCCCAGTCGTGCGCGGAAATGCGCACGCTGAACGGCCTGTACGCGGGCCACACGGCGCGCATCGCCGCAAACACCTCCAGCGGATAGCGGCAACGGTTCTCCAGCGAACCGCCGTAGTCGTCGGTGCGCAGGTTGGTGAGCGGGCAGATGAAGGCCGAGAGCAGGTAACCGTGCGCGCAGTGCAGTTCGAGCCAGTCGAAGCCGGCAGCCGCTGCACGCTTTGTCGATGCCACGAAAGCGTCGGTCATGGCGTCCATGTCGGCGCGGGTCATCGCACGGGGCACCTGGTTTTGCTCGCCATACGGCACCGCACTGGCCGAGATCAGCGGCCAGTTGCCATCCGCCAGGGGCTCGTCGATCTGTTCCCAGCCGAGTTGCGTGGAGCCCTTGGCGCCACTGTGGCCGAGTTGCAGACCGATGCTCGCGCTGCTGCTGCCGTGCACGAAATCGACAATGCGCTGCAAGCCGGCCTGCTGTGCGTCATTCCACAGGCCCGGGCAGCCGGGCGTGATGCGGCCTTCGGGCGTGGGGCTGGTCATCTCCACCATGACCAGCGCGGCACCGCCGAGAGCGCGCGCGCCCAGGTGCACCAGATGGAAGTCGCCCACCACGCCGTCGACCGCGCTGTACTGCGCCATGGGCGAGACCACGATGCGGTTCTTGAGCGTGAGGCTGCGCACCGTGAGCGGCAGCAGCATCGGTGGGGTCGGATGTGCTGCCATCCGATCCGGCGACGGGCCGCCCCTAGCCGGATCAGCCCCCTCGGGGGGCAGCGACCCGCGCAGCGGTGGAGCGTGGGGGCTGTAACTCTGCAGCCAGGCCTCGTAGCCTTCCAGCCATTTCGCGTCGCGCAGGCGCAGGTTCTCGTGGCTGATGCGCTGACTGCGCGTGAGCAGCGAGTAGGCGAACTGCTCGATCTCCATGCCGGTGTAGCGGTCCACGTGCTCGAACCACTCGGTGGAGTTGCGCGCTGCGTTCTGGATCTTGAGCACCTCCACGCTGCGGCGCGCCTCGTAGCCCTGCAGCACGGCGGCCACGTCCGCATTTTCGTGGCGCGAGAACTCGTCGGCGAGGTCGATCGCGTCTTCCAGCGCCAGCTTGGTGCCGCTGCCGATGGAGAAGTGCGCGGTGTGGGCGGCGTCGCCCATGAGCACGATGGGGGTGTTGCGGTCTGCAATGTTTTGCCAGTGCACCCAGGTGTTGCAGATCACGCGCGGGAAGCGGATCCAGATCGCCGAGCCGCGCAGGTGCGCGGCATTGGCGACGAGGGCATGGCCGTCCAGATAAGGCGCGAAGAGCTTCTCGCAGAACGCCACGCCATCTTCCTGGCTCATCTGGTCGATGCCGTGCGCTTTCCACACCTCCTCGGGCGTTTCCACGATGAAGGTGGAGGTTTCGCCGTCGAACTTGTAGGCGTGAGCCTGAAACCAGCCGTGCTCGGTCTGCACGAAGGCGAAGGTGAAGGCGTCGAAGGTTTTCTTCGTGCCGAGCCAGACGAAGCGGCACTGGCGGGTGTCGACGTCGGGCTGGAAGGTGTCGGCGTAGCGCGTGCGGATGCGGCTGTTGAGCCCGTCGCTGGCAACGACCAGGTCGGCCTGGTATTGCGCGGCCAGGGCCTGGTCGTCGGTCACATCGGTCTCGAACACCAGGTTCACGCCCAGCGCCAGGCAGCGTTCCTGCAGGATGTTGAGCAGCCGCTTGCGGCCAATGCCGCAGAAGCCGTGACCACCCGAGCGAACCTGGCGCCCTTTGAAGAAGACGTCGATGTCGTCCCAGTGGTTGAAGGCCTCGCCAATGAGCGTGGCGGACTCGGGGTCGGCCACGCGCAGGTTGCCCAGCGTCTGGTCAGACAGCACCACGCCCCAGCCGAAAGTGTCAAATGGACGGTTTCGCTCCACCACCGTGACGGTCAGCGTCGGGTCCCGGCGTTTCATGAGGAGGGCGAAATACAGCCCGGCCGGCCCGCCGCCGATGCACAGGATGCGCTTGAGAGCCGGGTGGGAGGTATTCATGTCTAATTAGTTTAGATATAAAATATCTAGAGCCAACCGGGTAAACCCCAATGCCGCCGTCGTTGAGCCGATGTCCTACAGGGCAATGCACGGCGTCGGTGCTATGGTGAGCCATCCAATCCGCGCAACAAAGGAGGCCACCATGTCTGTCTACCGATTCAAATCCCGCGAAACGGGCGAACTGGTGATGCTGGAGCCACACGGCAAGCGAGTTCTACAGATCATCGGCAAGGATGCTTCCGGCCCCGGGGTCATTCTGCCCGAGCAGATGGCGGGCGCGGTGGAGGCGCTGCGCGCTGCGGTGGTCGAGGAGGAGACGGCGCGCAATCGTCAGAAAGACGAAGCGCAGGCTCGGGGCGAGACCACACCCGAGTTCGATCCCGTCAGCCTGCGCATGCGCGCTGCTCCATTCATCGAGATGTTGCAGCGCGCAGAAAAAGCGGGTGTGGAAGTCGTCTGGGGCGTTTGACGCGAACACCCCAGCTGTCGATCGGGCTCAGTCCACCCTGGCGCCCGACGCCTTCACCACGGCCGCCCACTTCGTGATCTCATCGTCGATCAACTTCGTGAATTCCTGAGGGGTGTTGCCGCTGGGAATCGCACCCTGGGCAAGCAGCCTTTCCTTTACTGCGGGCAGGCCCAGGGCCTTCGCCGATTCCTGCTGGAGGCGGGAGACCACATCGGGCGGTGTGCCCGCCGGGGCCAGAAGCCCGAACCAGGAACTGGCCTCGAAGCCGGGCAGGTTGCCCGCCTCGGCCACGGTGGGCACGTCGGGCAACGCGGCGGAGCGCACCGCGCTGGTCACGGCGAAGGCCTTCAGGCTGCCAGACTGGATGTGTGGCATGGCCGAGGGCAGGTTGTCGAACATCACATCCACCGCGCCGGCCAACAGGTCGGCCAGGGCCGGGCCCGAACCTCGGTACGGGATGTGTGTCATGAAGACGCCGGTGCGCGATTTGAACAGTTCGCCGGCCAGATGTATCGACGTGCCGTTGCCACTGGAGGCCATGTTGAGCTTGCCCGGGTTGGCCTTGGCGTACTTCACGAAGTCGGCCACGCTGTTGATACCCAGCGCCTGCGCCCGTTTGGTGTTCATCACCATCACGTTGGGCACGCCCGCCACCAGGGTGATTGGTGCGAATTCTTTCTGTGGGTCGTAAGGCAGCTTCGAGTACAGCGACTTGTTGATGCCGTGGGTGCCGACCGTGCCCATGAGGAGTGTGTACCCGTCGGCGGGCGACTTGGCCACCACTTCGGCCCCGATGTTGCCACCCGCGCCGGCGCGGTTGTCGACCACGAAGGTCTGCCCGTACACCTTGCTGAGCTCGGGTGCCAGCACGCGGGCCAGGATGTCGGTCGTGCCGCCCGGCGCGAAGGGCACCACGATGCGCACGGGCTTGGTGGGCCACGCGGTCTGCGCGGCAACCAGGCCAGGCAAAGCGGTGGCCACGACGCTGAAGGCAACGACGGTGCGACGGGATAGTTTCATGTGTGTCTCCTGCTCAGGTGGTCGATCTGCGGCTGCAAGGGTTGCTGGAGCCGGATGCCCAGTGCCAGCGCCGCGTCGTTGGCGCAGCTGACCACGCCATCGTTCAATGTACTGGCTGCCTGCCCGATGCGCGCACTCGTGTGCGACACCGCGCAAGCCGCCAGCCCGTGCGATTGCAGCAAAGCCAGGCCGGCAATGCCCGCATCGTCGAGCCCGATGCCCGCATCGTTGAACACTGAAAGCAAGGGCCGCACCGCCAGCGCATAGCGCGCCGAACTCAACCCCCCATGCGAACCACTCAAAGCAATGCAGCCCGCATCAGCGGGCTGCATTTCCGTGATCGAGTCAATGACCCGGATCGCGATCAAGAGGGGGCAACAGTCAGTCTGCGAACTGGCCGGCAGCGTCGATCGCGGTCTTGAGCTTGGTGATTTCGCTGGCCACGAAAGCCTTGTGGCCCGCCGGGGTGATGCGGTTGTCGGTGGCCACGATGGCGCCCAGCTCTTCCTGGCTCTTGATGAACTCAGGGTCCTTCAGGGCCACCAGCAATGCATCGTTGAGCTTCTTGGTCACGTCGGCCGGCGTGCCCTTGGGCGCATACAGGCCGTGCCAGATGGTGAGGTTGAAGCCTTTGAGGCCCATTTCCTGAAGCGACGGGTAGTCCTTGAGCAGCTTGTGGTTGGTCAGCGGCTTGGCGGTCGTCACGGCGAAGGCCTTCACGCGGCCGGCTTCGATCTGGCCGGTGGTGTTGGTGGTCTGGTCGCACATCACGTCGACCTGACCGCCTAGCAGGTCGTTCATGGCCGGGCCCGTGCCGCGGTAAGCGATGGTGGTCATGGACTTGTCCAGCTTCACGGCCGACTGCCACATCAGGCCGCAGATGTGCGAGGCCGAACCCAGGCCGGCGTGCGCCAGGTTGAGCTTGCCGCCGTTGGTGCGGATGTAGGCTTCGAAGTCGCGGTAGGTGTTGGCGGGCAGCTTGGGCGAACCCAGCAGCGTCATGGGCACGTCGTTGATGATGCCGAGGAACTCGAAGTCTTCCAGGGGCTTGAAGGTCTGCTTGCGGTACAGGCTGGTGGTGGCGGCCATGCCGATGTGCCAGACCAGGAGTGTGTAGCCGTCGGCGGGCGCGCGCGCCACTTTGGTGCCTGCGATGGTGCCGCCGGCACCGGCTGCGTTTTCCACCACGATGTTGGCGCCGCCCAGGGGCTTGCGCATGGCTTCGGCCAGACGGCGGGCCACCAGATCGGTCGGGCCGCCCGCGGCGAAGGGCACCACGAAGGTGATGGGCTTGCTGGGGAAAGCCTGCGCAAAGGCGCCGGTGGACACGGCAGCGGTGAGGGCTGCAAGTGCGAGGATTTTCTTCATCTGAGGCTCCAAGGGTTGATCAACCGCTGGATGTTAGCCCCTGTCCGCGAGTCGGAAATCGCGGTAATTACTTAGCCCTCCAGGGGGGAAAACCCTCGATCCTCCTCACTGGTAGCTGCGGGCGTCCTCGATGACCTTGCCGTCGTTGGGCAGGCTGCCCGGCTGCACCAGTTGGACCTGCGCCCGCAGCTTGGTGACGTCGCGCACGGCGGACTCGATGCGTTCGGCCAGGTCATCCTGCGTTTCGCTGGCCTCGACCTGCAGGCACATCTGGTCGTTGGCCATCTCGCCACTCACCACCAGCCGCGCCTTGCGCACCTGCGGGAAGCGCCGGGCAATGTCGGCCACCTGCGAGGCGTGCACGAACATGCCGCGCACCTTGGTGGTCTGGTCGGCGCGGCCCATCCAGCCCTTGATGCGCGGTGCGGTGCGTCCGCTCGGGCAGGGACCGGGCAGCACAGCCGAGAGGTCGCCGGTGCCGAAGCGGATCAGCGGGTAGGCCGGGTTCAGCGTGGTCACCACCAGCTCGCCCACCTCGCCTTCGGCCACCGGATCGCCGGTGCCGGGGCGCACGATCTCCACGATCACGCCTTCGTCCACCACCAGCCCTTCACGAGCAGTGGTTTCGTAGGCGACCAGGCCCAGGTCGGCGGTGGCGTAGGTCTGGTACACCGCCACGCCACGCTCGGCAAACCAGGCCGTGAGGCTGGGTGGACACGCCTCGCCGCCCACCGAAGCCTTGCGGATGCTGGAGACGTCCACCCCGGCCTCGGTGGCCTTTTCCAGCAGGATGCGCAGGAAACTGGGCGTGCCGGTGTAAGCGTCGGGACGCAGTTCGCTGATGACCTGCAATTGTTGTTCGGTCTGCCCGGTGCCGGCCGGGAACACCGTGCAGCCCACCGCGTGTGCGCCAGACTCCAGGATGAACGCGCCGGGGGTCATGTGGTAACTGAACGCGTTGTGCACCAGTTCGCCGGACCGAAAGCCGGCGGCAAACAGCGCGCGGCCGGCGCGCCAGTAGTCGCGTGTGGTGCCCTCGGGTTCGTAGATCGGTCCCGGCGAAGCAAAGATGCGCGTCATCTGCGGCCCCCGCACCAGGCTGGAAAACCCACCAAACGGGTCGCTGGCGCGCTGCGCCCTCTGCCGCTCCAGCAGCTCGCTCTTGCGCGTGACGGGCAGGCGGGCGAGCGCCGCGCGGCCGGCGACCGAAGCCGCGTCCACGCCGCGCAGGATCTCTGCAAACGCGGTCGAATGTCGCTGGGCGTGGGCCACCTGCGCAGCCAGTGCGGCCATCTGCTCGGCCTCGCGTTGTTCCGGTTTTCGGGTTTCCAGGGCGTCGAAGAATTCGTTCATGGCAATGTCTGGCGTAAGGAGGTGAGGGGGGTCAGGCGAGCCAGCGTTTGCGCCGCTTGTAGCTTTTCACATCCTTGAAGCTCTTGCGCTCGCCGCCGCCCATGCCCAGGTAGAACTCCTTGACGTCCTCGTTGTTGCGCAGATCGCTGGCCGCGCCGTCCATCACGATGCGTCCGGACTCCATGATGTAGCCGTAGTCGGCGTACTTCAGCGCCATGTTGGTGTTCTGCTCGGCCAGCAGGAAGGTGACCTTCTCTTTCTGGTTGAGGTCCTTCACGATCTCGAACACCTCCTCGACGATCTGCGGTGCCAGGCCCATCGAAGGCTCGTCCAGCAGCATCACGCTCGGGTTGGTCATGAGCGCGCGGCCGATCGCGCACATCTGCTGCTCGCCACCCGAGGTGTAGGCCGCCTGGCTGGTGCGCCGCGTCTTCAGGCGCGGGAAGTAGGTGTAGACCTTCTCCAGGTTCGCCGCCACCTCGCCCTTGTCCTTGCGGGTGTACGAGCCGGTAAGCAGGTTCTCCTCGATGGTGAGGTGGGCAAAACAGTGGCGCCCCTCCATCACCTGCACCACGCCGCGCTGCACCAGGTCGGCCGGCGTCAGGTTCTCGATGCGTTCGCCACGCAGCTCGATGCTGCCCTTGGTGACTTCCCCGCGCTCGGCCTTGAGCAGGTTGGAGATGGCGCGCAAGGTGGTCGTCTTGCCCGCCCCATTGCCACCCAGCACGGCCGCAATCTTGCCCTCCGGCACGTTGAGCGAGACGCCCTTGAGCACCAGGATCACGTGGTTGTAGATGACCTCGATGCCATTGACGTTGAGAACGGTATTCGGTGTGCTCATGAAAGATTCCTTGGGACCATTTGCAAAGGCAGCAAGCCACCCTTGCAGATGGCGCCGCACCAGCGCGAAGCCACCTCAATCGAGGGTGCCGAGGATCCGGCTCTGCCGGTCCTCAGGCACCGCCCCCTTGAGGGGGTCGCGCGCAGCGCGGCAGGGGTGGGCTAGCTCTGGCAGTCCGCCGGTGTGCGAGCCGACAGCTTCTTCTCCGCCGCGTACTTCGAAGCCGTGGACTTCACCATCGGGCGGATGATTTGCTGGTCGGACTCGATCCAGTCGGAAGAGAACTCCCACTTGGTGCCGTCCCAGGTGTGGATGCGCGCGGCGCCCGCACCCACGTGGTCGGCACACGAGGTGCTGATCGGACCGCGCAGCACACCCTTGAAGCCCAGCGCGTCCAGCTTGGCCTGCGTCAGGTTCAGGTTTTCCAGGCCCCAGCGCACTTGCTCGCCGGTCATGACCTTGCCCTTGCCGAAGCGCTCTTGCGCCGCGCGAATGCCCTCCACGCCCATCGCTGCGCTCACCACGCCGCGAAGGTACAAGGTCTCGCCCACCTCATCGCGCGGGCCGGTGCCCTGGCCCTTGTCGTGCAGCTTCGCGAGGATCTCCTTGACCACCGGCGCGTTCTTGTCGGTGCCGTGTTGCAGCGTCACGGCGTTGTAGCCCTTGGCACCCTGTCCCACGTCACGCACATCGGGCTCGGCACCCGACCACCACACGCCATACATCTTTTCGCGCGGGTAGCCGGTGGCCTGCGCTTCCTTCAGCGCGGTGGAGTTCATCACGCCCCAGCCCCACAGCAGCGTGTAGTCCGGGCGCGATTGCCGCACCTGCAGCCAGGTGGCTTTCTGCTCCACGCCTGGCGCGGTCACCGGCAGCAGTTGCAGATCGAAGCCGTGCATCTTGGCGCGTTCCTGCAGCAGCGGAATCGGTTCCTTGCCGAACGGGCTGTCGTGGTAGACCAGGGCGATCTTCTTGCCCTTGAGCTTGTCGAGTCCACCCTCCTTCCTGGCGATCGCCTGGACGATGGCGTCGGCGGCCACCCAGTAGGTGCCCAGCAACGGGAAGTTCCACTTGAAGATGGTGCCGTCCGCGCTCTCGCAATCGCCGGGTCATTCTGCCCATGTCGGGCAAGAAGTTGAAGTCTTCTATCGCTGGCATCCACTCTATGGGCGTC
>NZ_JBIMLB010000035.1:0-29882 GCF_051860785.1 Hydrogenophaga sp. | reverse complement strand
GGCAGAATTACCGACGAGGTCAACGCTACAGACGATTGACCATCCGGTGCGTCAAGATGGGTTCGCCGCGCGCTTACGAACCCTCGGTATTCACCGGGGGTTCTTTTTTGGCAAGAAGCTACAAACGCAGAAACGCAGGGGGTCAAGGGCGTGTCCCCCTGGAGCACGAGGGCCTTCAGCTCAATTTCTGTCGCAATCTAGAGTGCGAGAACTTCGGAGCACCACCGCAGGCAGAAGCGGGGTCAGGAAGAGCTTCAGTCGATGGTTACCGGGCCATTGGTGTGTCGTCAGAATCGACCATCTACTGCATGCGTTGCAACCAAAGCTTTACGCTGAAGAGCAATCGAGCGACGCTAGAGGAGTTTGAGAGACAACGAGCACCCTTTATGCAGCCCGAAGGCGCGGCATGTCGGAACGCCTCATGCGTCAACCATGGACTTTTCAACTCCGACGGCTACCAGTCGTTCGGCAAAAGCCGAGGTGGCTCGGCGCGGTACCGATGCAAGGTGTGCAAACAAACCTTCACGGTTTCCCAGCGTGCGACGCTGCGCCAGCGCCAACCGGAAGTAAACGAGTTGGTGCTGAATTTACTGGTAAACAAAATGCCCATGCGCAGGATCTGCGAGGTGGCAGATGTTCAGCCTGCCGTTTTGTATTCGCGCATACATTTTTTCCACAAACAGGCCATCCGCAACTCGCGAAGCTGCCGGTTCATCGATCGAACGGCAGGATCCACCGGGCGCTTTTGTGCGGCACGCACCGCCTGTGCCGCGTCCGGTGCTGCGCTCAGGCACGGCGCCTGCGCAGCACACCGAGCAAAGCACCACCCAGAAGGAACAGCGCCCAAGCAGGCAGTGGCGCGTCCGAGTCATTGACATCCGAACTGTTGCCCGCTTGCGCGCCGCGGGCCTGTATATGCCCCAGCCCGCCGAAGCGTCGCGGCTACTTCTCGCCCAGGATCGCATCTTCGGCGCTGACCACATCAGAGTAACGCCGGTAAAGCCCGGACACGTTATCGAGGTGTGCGCGCATGGCGGCGAAGGCAGCCTGCGGATCCGCTCCCGCAATCGCCTGCACGATTGCCCGATGCTGCGCATTGGACTTGATGCGCTGGCCCGGCTTGATCGAGGGCCTGCGAAATCTGCGCCAGCCGGCGGAGCGCCGCAGGCGGTTAACGAGGTCGAGCATCTCGATTAGCACGCTGTTGTGTGTGGCCTTGGCGATCGACATGTGCAGCGCGAAGTCCCAATGCTCGTAGGCATCAAGATCCGAAGCCTCCTCGCGGCGCCGCATGCAATCGCGCATGTGCTCCAAGTCGGCGG
The DNA here is from genome assembly GCF_051860785.1 of Hydrogenophaga sp. Lineage (GTDB taxonomy): Bacteria > Pseudomonadota > Gammaproteobacteria > Burkholderiales > Burkholderiaceae_C > Hydrogenophaga. The sequence goes on along the minus strand of NZ_JBIMLB010000035.1, from coordinate 28,560 downwards.
CCCGAGCCGCGAGCGCCGCAAGCTCCGCGATGGCCGGCTCCAGCGCATAGCGCACCTCGAGCAGCTCGCGCGGGCTCAAACCGACCGAACTGTCGATCGCGAGAGCCCCGCCAAGCGCCAGCGCCTGCAGCTGGGGCGGCGCGATGCCGGCGCCACTGCCTACGAACGTGCCGCGCCCCACGTGGCGAACCACGACCCGGTCATTCTCCAGGATCGTCAGGGCCTTGCGGATCGCACTGCGGCCGACGCCGAACTCCGCAGACAACTGCCGTTCTGGGGGCAGCTTGCGCTCGCGCCGCTGCATCATGATTTCTATGTGGGTTCGCAGACGGGCGACGGTTTCCGCGATTTCGGGCCGGTCATCCAGCGAATCCTGCGCGCGCTCTAGGGGGTTGTACTGAGTTTTCAAAACCAATCCGAACCATTGTTTCCAACCAATTCCCCGACTTGTACAGTGCCTGCAACTCTTCGTCAAACACATTCAACGCAATGATTATCGACTGCCACGGCCACGTCAGCCCGCCCACCGAACTCTGGGCCTACAAAGCTTCCATCCTGTCGCATCGCGGGTCGCACGGCCGGGGCAGCGTGACCGTGAGCGACGATGAGTTGTTGGAAGCAATGAACAAGAAGGAGATGGCTCCCGCCGGTCACCTCGACATGCTCAAGCGCGTCGGCACCGACCTGCAGCTGATCTCGCCCCGTCCCTTCCAGATGATGCATTCGCAGAAGCCGGGGAGGCTGGTGCACTGGTTCTGCGAGGAGGTCAACACGGTCATCCATCGCCAAGTGATGCTGCTGCCGAAGCAGTTCTTTGCCATCGCCGGATTGCCCCAAGTCGCCGGAGAGCCGGTCGAGGGAGTGCTGCCGGAGCTGGAACGGGTGGCGAAGCTTGGCTTCAAGGGTGTGTTGCTAAATCCGGATCCGTACGAGAACAGCGGCACTGAGGCGCCAGGCCTGGGCGACCGCTACTGGTACCCGCTGTACGAGAAGCTGTGCGAGCTGGACATGCCGGCGCATGTACACGCTACCGGTTCTCATTCGGATCGCTCGCCGTACACCATGCACTTCATCAACGAGGAATCGATCGCGGTGTACAACCTGGTCAATTCCAGCGTGTTCACCGACTTTCCGCAGTTGAAGATCGTGATGTCGCATGGCGGGGGCGCCATGCCTTACCAGCTGGGCCGGTTCGAATCCGGCGCGATGCGCTCCGGCCGACGCTTCTCCGAAGGCATGCGGAAGCTCTACTACGACACCGTCCTTTACACACAGGGGGCGCTGCGCCTGCTGATCGAAACCGTCGGCCCCGATCGTTGCCTGTTCGGCTCGGAGTGCCCCGGCGTCGGGTCCGCGATCAATCCCGCGACCGGGCGCACATTCGACGACATCCGCGGCCTGATCGAAGGCTTCGAGTGGCTGAGCGCCGAGGAGAAATACATGATCTTCGAGGGTAATGCGAAGAAGGTGTTCAACCTCAACATCGACTAATAAGCCAGCAGGCAGAAGAGGAATTTATCGTGACGCAGATCGTGCTCGGGTTGGCGACATCTCATGGTCCCATGCTCTCGACGCCCCCGGAACAGTGGGGGCTACGGGTAGTGGCCGACAAGGCCAATCACGCGCACGCCTATCGGGGCCGCACCCACACCTTCGACGAACTTGTGGCGTTGCGCGCCGGCGAAGGCATTGCACAGCAAGTTTCGCCGGAGGCTTGGCGCGACAAGCATGCCAGCTGTCGCCGTGCAATAGGCGCGCTGGCGAGGGTTTTCGAGCGCGTGCGGCCGGACGTGGCCGTGATCTTCGGCAACGATCAGATGGAACTGTTCGGCGAGGACAACATTCCCGCCTTCGCCGTCTACTGCGGCGAGACCATCCGAAATCAGGAATACGACCCCGAGAAGATGGGCAAGCTGCCGCCGGGGATTGCCATCTCCGTGGCGGGTCACATCCCGCCGCAGGGCGCCGACTACAGCGGGCACGCGGCGCTAGGCAGCCACATTATCCGCTCGCTGACGGCCGCGGGCTTCGACGTGGCGGCACTCAAGGAGTTCCCGTCGCGGCACCCGACCGTCCCACATGCATTCGGCTTCGTCTATCGCCAGATCATGAATGACCGGCCGGTGGCTTCGGTGCCGCTGTTCACCAACACGTTCTACCCGCCCAATCAGCCCACGGCGTCCCGCTGCCGCCTCTTCGGCCAAGCGGTGCTGCGTGCAGTGCAGGCTTGGCCTGGTTCGGAACGTGTGGCGCTGATCGCCTCGGGCGGATTGAGCCACTTCGTGATCGACGAGAAGCTCGATCACATGGTGCTCGACGCGCTGCGGGCCGGCGATGGTGATGCGCTCGACGCGGTCAGCGAAGACCTGTACCAGTCCGGATCGTCGGAGATCAAGAACTGGATCCCGCTGGCCGGGGCCATGGCCGAACTTGGCTGGCCCGCGACCATCGTCGACTATGTCCCCTGCTACCGCTCCGAGGCGGGCACAGGCAATGCCATGGGCTTTGCCTATTGGGAGCCGGAGAACTCGCAGTGACCAGCCTGGCAGGAGTGCTCTTCGACGGTATCGCCTACGGCGCACTGCTGTTCCTGATCAGTGTGGGCCTGTCCGTGACGATGGGCCTGATGAATTTCGTCAACCTGGCCCACGGCGCCTTCGCCATGGTGGGCGGCTATGCCTGCGTGGTGTTGCTCAATCGCTTCGGCTGGCCTTTCCTCGCGACGCTGCCGGCGGCCTTCCTGCTCTCCGCCGCGATCGGGCTGGTGCTGGAGCGAACCCTCTATCGCCGCTTGTACCGCGCGAGCCATCTCGACCAGGTGCTGTTCTCGATGGGCCTCACCTCCGTGGCCGTCGCAGCGCTGACCTACGTTTTCGGCCCCGCTCAGCAGATGATCCAGCTGCCGTCGTGGATGCAGGGTCAGCTGCAGGTCGGGCCCTTCAGCCTTGGCACTTATCGCCTGTTTCTGATCGCATTGGTCCTGGTCACAATGGTGGCCCTTACCTGGCTGCTCGAGCGCACACGTTTTGGCGCCGAAGTACGCGCTGCCGTGGACAGCCCGCAGGCCTCGGCGGGCAGCGGCATCAATGTCGACCGGGTGTTCAGCCTTGCCTTTGCGCTCGGGTCCGGCCTCGCCGGCCTCGGTGGCGGACTCGGAGTGGAGCTGCTTGGCCTGCATCCCACGTTCGCCTACAAGTACCTCGTGTACTTCCTGCTGGTGGTCGCCGTCGGCGGCACGTCGAGCATGAAGGGCCCGTTGCTCGCGGCGATGCTGCTGGGCGTGCTCGACACGGTCGGCAAGTACTACGTGCCTGCCGCAGGCGCTTTCATCATTTATGCCCTGATGGTGCTGCTGATGATTTTGTTCCCCGCAGGGCTGGTGCGGAGGGCGGCATGAGTACCCTGCGGCACGCACAGCCCCTCGAGCAGGTCGCTGTCCCAGCCGCAGCCCCCCGCCTGGCCAACGGCGCCTGGCGCCCCGCCGAACTGCTGTTCTGGCTGTTGCCGGTGGCGGCCTATCTGGTCTTTCCCGAGCACCTGCTGTTGATCAACCAGATGATGATCGTCGGCCTGTTCGCGCTCTCGCTGGACCTGATCGTCGGCTACGCGCGCATCGCCTCGCTCGGACACGCCGCGTTCTTCGGCGTCGGCGCCTATACCGCGGGACTGCTGTCCGTCCATGGTTGGGGCGAGCCCCTCAGCGGGCTGCTCGCGGCAGGCCTTGCCGCGGGGCTCTTCGGCCTGTCCGTCAGCTTTCTGGTGGTGCGCGGCGGCGACCTCGCACGGCTGATGGTGACGCTGGGCATCGGCATGATGCTGTACGAACTGGCCAACAGGGCCGCGTTCATCACTGGCGGTGCCGACGGGCTCTCGGGGATGGCCATGCACAAGCTGCTGGGCCTCTTCGAGTTCGATATCTACGGCCGCACCGCGTTCTTCTACATCCTGGCGGTCCTCGTGTTGGTGTTCGTGCTGATGCGCCGGCTGGTGCAGTCCCCCTTCGGCCTGGGCCTGCTCGGAATCCGCGAAGGCGAGAAGCGCATGCCGGCGATCGGCGCCGATGTCCGTCGCAAGCTGGTTATCGCCTTCACCATCAGTGCGACGGCAGCGGGGGTGGCGGGGGGCCTGCTGGCTCAGACCACCCAGTTCGTGGCGCTCGACTCGCTCGGTTTCCACCGCTCCGCCGAATTGCTGATGATCTTGATCCTCGGCGGCACCGGGCGCTTGTACGGCGCGCTGCTCGGCGCGATCGTCTTCCTGCTGGCGCACCACTTCCTGGCCAACCTCAATCCGGTCTACTGGCAATTCTGGATCGGCCTGCTGCTGATCGTGATCGTGCTGTTCGCCCGCGGCGGCATCATGGGCGGCCTGGATGTCCTCCATCGCCGCATCGCGCTGCTGCGCGACAAGGGTGGGCGATGACCACGCCCACGCTACGCACCGAAGGCCTGGGCAAGCGCTGGGGCCTGTTCGACGCCAACAAGGACGTCAGCCTGACGCTGCACCCCGGTGCGCGCCACGCCCTGATCGGCCCCAACGGCGCCGGCAAGACCACGCTGATCAACCTGCTCACGGGCGCGATCGCGCCGACCGCCGGCCGAGTTTTGCTGGGGGACGAGGACATCACGCGGCTGCCCCAGCACCTGCGGGTCAAGCGCGGCATGACGCGCACCTTCCAGATCAATACCCTGTTCGCCGGCCTCACGGTGCTGGAGTCGGTGCTGCTTGCCATCTGCGAACGCAAGGGCCTTCAGAACCGCCTGCTGCGCACCGTCGCCAGCCTGCGAGACGAGACCGATGAGGCGATGGCGCTCCTGGCCATGCTGAAGCTGACGCGCGAAGCCGACGCCCCCACTCGCACCTTGGCGTACGGCCGCCAGCGGCTGGTTGAGATCGCGCTCGCACTCGCCACCAGGCCGCGGGTGCTGCTGCTGGATGAACCGGCCGCCGGCATCCCCTCGGCCGAGAGCGCAGAACTGTTCGAAGTGATCGCCGCGCTGCCGCGCGACGTCACGATCCTCTTCATCGAGCACGACATGGGGCTGGTGTTCCGGTTTGCGGAGCAGATCACCGTGCTCACCGGCGGCGAGGTGCTGTGCGAAGGCACGCCGGCGCAGATCGCGGCCGACCCGCGAGTGCGCGAGGTCTACCTGGGCGAGGCCGTCCATGAGTGAGCTGCTGGTGCTCGATCGCGTCACCGCCGGCTACGGAGCGTCGGTGGTGCTGGAGGACGTTTCGGTGTCGCTCGCGGCCGGCGGCAGCCTGGCGCTGCTCGGGCGCAACGGCGTCGGCAAGTCAACCCTCCTGCTGACTCTGATGGGCTTCACCGCCCTGCACGGCGGCGCGGTGCACTGGCAGGGGCGTGACCTGCAGCGCGTCTTGCCGCATGAGCGGGTGCGCGCCGGCATCGGCTGGGTGCCGCAGGACCGGCTGATGTTCCCGTCGCTGAGCGTAGCGGAGCACCTGCAGGTGGCGGCGCGACCCGGGGAGTGGGACATCCCACGCGTCTACCAGCTGTTTCCGCGTCTCGCGGAGCGCCGCCGCAACATGGGCAACCAGCTATCGGGCGGCGAGCAGCAGATGCTCGCCATCGCCCGTGCGTTGATGACCAATCCTCGCGTGCTGCTGCTCGACGAGCCCATGGAGGGCCTGGCACCGCTGATCGTGCAGGAATTGCTGGGCGTGCTGCGCCGCCTCGTCAGCGACTCCGGCCTGTCGGTAATCGTGGTCGAACAGCACGCGCGCCTGGCGTTGGAGCTCACGCGCCAAGCCGTGGTCCTCGAGCGCGGGCGGGTGGTGCACGCGTCCGACAGCGCGAGCCTGCTCGCCAGCCCCGAAACCCTCAACCGCCTGATCGGCGTCGCCTGATTCCCATGTCTCCAACCTTCCATGTCCTCGTCCGGTCGATCACCCTCGAAGCCGCAGGTGTGCTGTCGTTCGAGCTGCGGCCGCTTGACGGCCAGCTGCTCCCGGCCTTCACGGCCGGCGCGCACATCGACCTGCACCTGCCTGGCGGACTGGTGCGCAGCTACTCGCTGCTCAACTCGCAGGACGAGCGCCACCGCTACGTAGTAGCCGTGCAGCTCGATGCCAACGGCCGTGGCGGCTCACGCGCAGCCCACGAACTGCGTGTCGGCCAGACGATGGGCATCGCCGGCCCGCGCAACAACTTCCAGCTGGCCGAAGCCGCGCCGCATACGGTGCTGGTGGCCGGAGGGATTGGCATCACGCCGCTGTGGTGCATGGTGCAACGGCTGCAGACGCTGGGTCGCTCCTGGGAGCTTCACTACTGCGCCCGCACGCGCCAGCAGGCGGCACTGCTCGATCGCGTTGAGGCCCTGGCGCCGACGGCCCGCGCCCGGGTCCACCTGAACTTCGACCATGAGCCTGGCGCCAGCGCGCTCGATCTCGCCGGGCTGCAGTCGCGCCACGCCAGCGAGACCCACTTCTACTGCTGCGGGCCGACCGGCATGATCCAGGCCTTCCAGGCGGCCACCGCGCAGAGACGGCGCGAGTGCGTCCACGTCGAGTATTTCGCCAACCCGAACGAGGCGGCGGTAGCCGGCGGCTTCGCGGTGCAGCTCGCCCGGCGCAAAGTGCGTCTGCTGGTGGCGCCTGGCCGGAGCATCCTGCAGACGTTGCTGGATGCCGGGGTGGAAGTGCCTTACTCCTGCATGGAGGGCGTCTGCGGCAGTTGCGAGGTGCCTGTGTTGGCAGGAGAGCCGGAGCACCGCGATCTCGTGCTCAGCCCTGAAGAACAGGCCCGCAACACGCGAATCATGGTCTGCTGCTCCGGCAGCAGGAGCGATACCCTGGTGCTCGACCTGTGATGACGCAATCCATCCCGATCCCGGTGACCGTGCTCACCGGCTTCCTCGGCAGCGGCAAGACGACGCTGCTGGCGCGTCGGCTCGCCGAGCCCGCGATGGCTGGCACAGCCGTGGTGATCAACGAGTTCGGGCAGGTGGGGCTGGACCACCACTTGCTGGAACGGCTGGAGGGCGAGACCGTGCTGCTGGACAGCGGCTGCATCTGCTGCAGCATGCGCGACGGCCTCGCGGCGACGCTGCACGGCCTGTTGCTGCGATCGCAAGGCGGCCAGCTGCCGCCGATCAAGCGGGTGGTGATAGAGACCACCGGCCTGGCGGATCCCGGCCCCATTCTTGCCACGCTGATCATGGACCCCCGGCTGGCGCAGGCCTTCAGCATCGGGGCCGTGGTGACCACGGTCGACGGCGTGCATGGCCTGCAGACGCTCGACGCCCACCTGGAATCGGTGCGGCAGGTTGCGGTGGCGGACCGCCTCGTGCTGACCAAGGGCGACTTGGCGCACCCAGGCGAGCTGCTGCGGCTGCGCGAGCGCCTGCTGCGCATCAACCCTGATGCGGAACTGCTCTCGGTCATCGCAGGCGACGCCAGTCCGGAGGTGCTGCTGCCGATGCCGCAGCCGCGCGTGGCCGTGCCGCAGCCGGCAGCGCACGCCTGCGATGAGCACTGCGATCACCTCCAGCACGGCCACGAGTACGGGCCAGCGCCGCACGACGCGCGGGTGGCATCACACGTGTTCAGCTTCGAGCAGCCGCTGGACTGGGAGTTGGTCAGCCATTGGCTTGGCAGCCTCGCCTTTTTCCATGGCGAGCGGCTGCTACGCGTCAAGGGACTGCTCGCCGTCGAGGGCGAAGCCCGGCCGCTGGCGGTGCACGGTGTGCGCCACCTCCTGCACGAACCTGTGGCGCTACGCGCCTGGCCCGACGCCGACCACCGCTCACGCATCGTGTTCATCACCTGCGATCTGGGTCGCGACGCAATTGCCGCCGCCTTGCAGCGCGCCTTGCATGACAAGCGAGGCGAATCTGTGGCAAACATCGGTGACGCCATCACCACACCGCCCCTAGCGGGCAACAACTCGCCCGCCCCGGGCGCCTGGATGGAGTGAGACCCATGCTTTCGAACGAAGACAACGAGACCCTCTGCCGCGTCGGCAAGGGCACGCCCATGGGCGAACTGTTCCGGCGCTTCTGGCTGCCGGCGCTGCTGACCTCCGAGCTGCCGGTGCCCGACTCCGGGCCGCGCCGGCTGCGGCTGCTCGGCGAGGACCTGGTGGCGTTCCGCGACAGCGAGGGCCGGGTCGGCATCATCGCTGCCTACTGTCCGCACAAGCTAGCCCCTCTCTACTTCGGCCGCAACGAGGAAGGGGGCCTTCGCTGCGTCTACCACGGCTGGAAGTTCGACGTGACCGGCCAGTGCGTGGAAATTCCCAACCTTCCGGCCAGCTTCAACGTCGCCGCGTTGAAGCAAAAGGCCGCCATCACGGGCTATCCCACGCGAGAAGCGGGCGGGTTCGTCTGGGTCTATATGGGTCCGGGCGAGCGCGAGCCGCAGATGCCCGGCTTCGAGTGGACCGCGGTGCCGCCCGATCAGAACCACGTGGCACGCTGGTTGCAGCGCACCAACTGGGCCCAGGGCATGGAGGGCGAGATTGACAGCTCGCACATCAGCTTCCTGCACCGCGAGTTCGACCCGGTGTCCTGGGGCCACAAGGCGCTTGTCAAGGTGACGGCGCCGATCCCGCCTGGTACCCGTGACGGCTCCCCGGTCATGACGATTCGCGAGACCCCTTACGGCCTGGTCTACGGCGCCCGCCGCAACAACGACTCCGGCGACTACCTCTGGCGCGTGACTCAATGGTTCGTGCCGATGTACAGCATGATCCCCAACGGCGAGTACCCGCGCTCCGGCCGCGCCTGGGTGCCGGTGGACGATCACAATGTGATGGTTTTCAACTACACCTACCGAGCCGATCGCCCTTTCACCAGTGAGGAGTGGGCCTACCTCGAGGCCGGCCCCTCCTTCCCACCACCGAAGGAGTCGATGGCGGTTGAACTGGACGATGGCTACGTCATTGACACCTGGGTGCCACTGGCGCGCAAGTCCAACGACTACCAGCTGGATCGCGAGCGTCAGAAGAAGGTCAATTTTTCCGGCATCTCCACGGTCACCGACCAGGACCGGGCGTTGCAGGAAAACATGCCCAGCGGCTTAGGCTTGGGTCCGGGTCGAATTGTCGACCGCTCGCGCGAGATGCTGGTGCCCTCAGACGGACCGGTGATCACCGCGCGCCGCATCCTGGTCAAGATGGCCAAGGACCTACAGAGGGGAATAGAGCCGCCACAGCCGCACGACGGCAAACTGTACGCGCCACTGTCAATGTCGGCGCTGGCGCCGCAGGCTGAGTTCGACGACTTCCTGGCAGCATGGCCGGCGGGCAGGGCGCGGGTTGAGGCTGGCGATGGAACACGCTAACGACGCGCTTGCTTGCGCACTGACGGAACCCGCGGTGCCGGGTTCTGCGGTGCGGCTCGGCATCGGCGGACTCGGTCTGGCGGGGACGCTGATGGTGCGCGCGGCATCGCTAGCCCCCGGTATCCAGCTGGTGGCGGCGGCGGACACGCGGGAAGCGCCGCGCGCCGCGTTCGCCCGGGACTTCGGCGTGCCGACCTACGCCGACCTCGAGCAACTTTGCAAAGACCCGGATGTGGAGGCGGTCTACGTCGGCACGCCGCACCAGTTCCATGCCGAGCACGCGGTAATGGCGGCCAGCCACGGCAAGCACGTCGTGATCGAGAAGCCGATGGCCCTCACGCTCGCCGATTGCGACGTGATCCTGCAGGCCGCCCGCACGCACGGCGTGCAGCTGCTGGTGGGTCACACGCACGCCTACGACCCCGCTATCCGGGCGATGCGGCGCATCATCGCGAGCGGCCGCTTGGGCCGGCTGCGTCTGCTGGCCACCCTGAACTACACCGACTTTCTCTACCGTCCGCGCCGGGCGGAGGAACTCGACACTGCGCGCGGCGGCGGCATCGTCTTCAACCAGCTGCCGCACCAGCTTGACATCCTTCGCACGCTCGGCGGCGGCCTGCTGCGCAGCGTGCGCGCCGGCTGCGCCGTGCTCGATGCAGCGCGGCCGACCGAGGCCGCCGCGACTGCTTTCCTCGAGTTCGAGGACGGCACCGCCGCGTCGATGGTTTACAGCGGCGCCGACTACTTCGACAGCGACGAGCTGCACGGCTGGGTTGGCGAAGGCGGCGAACCCAAACAGCCGCGCCACGGCAGCGCGCGGCGCGCGCGCGCGGGCGATGAAGGCGTAGACGAAGGGGAGCTGCGAGCCGAGCGCCTGGCCTACGGCGTGCTGCAACTCAGGCGCCAACTTGCGCCGCATCCGCCGCACTTCGGAACGACCATCGCCACCTGCGACGGCGGCGAGTTGAAGGTAAGTCCCGAGGGGCTGGGCCTGTACGACGCCGACGGCGCTCATTCCCTCGCGCTGCCGCGCGGCTCGGGCTATGAGGGCCTGTTCGCGGACCTGCGTCAGGCGCTGCGCGCCGGTACCCGACCGCGCCACGACGGCCACTGGGGCAAGGCCGGCACCGAAGCCATGCTGGCGCTGCTGCAGTCGGCGCGCGAGCGCCGCGAGATCCACGTGCACAGCCAGGTCCCGCTGCCCGCGGGGGCCTGACGCAGGCACAGCTGCGACTATTTCACCCAAAGGAGACACGCATGAACCCCATCCTCGCTTCCGGCCTGCTGGTCACCGCCGCCCTTCTCGGCGGCCCCGCCGGCGCCGCCGAGCCGCCCCTGAAGATCGGCCTGATCGGCCCGTTCTCCGGCTCTTCCTACGAGAGCGGCGGCGCTGCCTTCGACCAAGGCATCAAGGCCTTCCTCAAGATCCACGGCGACACCGTGGCCGGGCGCAAGGTGGAGATTATCCGCCGCGACGTGCCCGAGCCGATGCCGGAACTGGCCAAGCGCGTCGCCACCGAGCTGGTGGTGCGTGACAAGGTCGATTTCCTCACGGGCGTGATTTTCACGCCGAACGCGCTGGCTGCCGGGCAGGTGAGCGGTGCGACCAAGACCCCCTTCGTGATCATGAACGCGGCCACCTCGGGGATCATGGCGAAGATTCCCAACGCGGTGCGGGTTTCGTTCACGATGGCCCAGGTGACGGCGCCGCTGGGCGATTGGGCGGCCAAGAACGGCAGCAAGCGCGCCTTCACCATCGTCGCCGACTACGCTCCTGGCATCGACGCCGAGAACGCGTTCACCCGCACCTTCACCGAAGGCGGCGGCCAAGTGGTCGAGAAGCTTCGCGTGCCGCTGTCGAATGTGGAGTTCTCGCCCTACGTGCGGCGCATTCGGGACGCAAAGGCCGACGCGGTATACCTGTTCCTGCCGAACGGCGACACGGCCAAGTCCTTCCTCAAGGCGTTCAAGGATGGCGGCCTGGTGGATGCCAAGGTGAAGATCCTGGCCGACGGCGGCATTACTGCGCCCAACAACCTGCCTATCGTGGGTGACAACGCTCTCGGGATCATCAGCAGCCACCACTACACCGAAACCCACGCCACGCCGGTCAATGAGAGATTCGTCAAGGCTTTTGCCGAGGTAAACAACGGCGCGCTGCCCACCTACATCTCCGCCGGCGCCTACGACGCGATGGCGGCGATCTACAAGGCGGTCCAGGAGCAGAACGGGAAGCCCACCCTGGACCGCACCATGGAGATCCTGGGCAACCTGAAGATGGAAAGCCCGCGAGGACCGATCCAGCTGGACGCCAGGAGCCGCGACATCACCCAGAACGTGTACATCCGTCGCGTCGAGCGCCGCGGCGGCCAGCTCGTGAACGTCGAGTTCGAAACGATTCCCGCGGTGAAGCCATGACAATGGAAGACGCCGTCACGAGACTGAAGCGGCTGGACGCCTGCGCGGTGTCGGATGCGATGGACAAGCTGGGGCTGTCGGGAAGCGTCAGCGGGCTGGAGCAGCGCGCCGGCTCCGGCCGCATCGCGGGTCGCGTGATGACCTACCGGCTGGTGGAGCATGGCCAGCGTCCGGCCGCGGCCGGCCCGGCCCGCCACCTCGGCACGACCGCCATTGAACGGGCCCAGCCCGGCGACGTGCTGGTGGCCGAACAGCGCACCGGCATGGACGCCGGCAGCTGGGGCGGAATTCTCACGCTGGGCGCCAAACTGCGTGGCATCGCAGGGGTGATCGCCGAAGGCCTGGTGCGCGACCTCGACGAAGCCGTCGCCTATGACTTCCCTGTGTTCTCGCGCGGTTCCACTGCACGCACTGCTCGGGGGCGCGTGGTGGAGGCGGACACCGGCGAACCCGTCACGGTCGGCGACGTACGGGTCTGCGCGGGTGACTATGTGATTGCCGACCGCAGCGGCGTGGTGTTCATCTTGGCTGCCGACATCGATCGCGTGCTAGGTGCAGCCGAGGCGCTGTTCGCGCGCGAGGCGGCCATGGCCAAGGCCCTGCTGGGCGGCACCCCCATCTCCGAAGTGATGGGAGCGAACTACGAGAACATGCTGCAGCCCTCGGCGGACGCAGCGCAGTGGAGGACGCAATGACGGACGCGAACATCGATCGGGCCACCCGGCTCGACACAGCCACCTTGAGCGATGCGCTCGACAAGCACGGCCTGGTGGGCCAGTGTCATCGCATCAAGCCGCGCTCGCCGCAGTTCCGCATGACGGGGCGCGCCTGGACCCTGCTGTACGGGCCGGCTGGCTCACCACCGGGCACCGTCGGGGATTACATCGACGACATCGAAGCCGGGTCGGTCGTGGTGCTGGACAACGGCGGCCGCGACGACGCCACGGTTTGGGGCGACATCCTGACGGAGATCGCGAGCCACAAGGGAATCGCGGGCACCGTGATCGACGGCATCAACCGCGACGTCTCGCTCTGCCTGGAACTGAACTACCCGATCTACAGCCGCGACAGCTGGATGCGCACCGGCAAGGACCGCGTCCAGGTCGAGGCTACCGGCGTCCCCGTCACCATCGGAAATGCGCGCGTCTGCCCGGGCGACCTGGTGCGCGGCGACGCTGACGGCGTGGTCGTAATCCCGCGCGCCTTCGAGGAGCAGGTGCTCGCCAGCGCAGAGGCAATCCAGTCCGCCGAGGACGCGATCCGTCAGGCCGTGCGCAGCGGCATGTCGCTGCGCGAGGCGCGCGCCAAGCACGGCTACCACCAGCTGCAGACGAGGGAGGTCCCGTGATGGACGAACCGGCGCCGCGCACCCCTCTTTCCGGGCCGACCATTCGCGCGGACATCGAGCGCGTAGACGCCGCCACAGTGGCGGCGGCGTCCCGACTGCCCGCCTCGACGCTGCATGAGGCGGGTGGCCGCATCGGCGTGCTACCCACCGCGATCAAGCCGGTGACTCAGGGCCTGCGCGTCTGCGGGCCGGCGGTGACGGTGCATTCCCCGGGTGGCGACAACCTGTGGGTGCACCGCGCGATCTACGTGGCGCAGCCAGGCGACGTGCTGGTGGTGCACGCGAGTGGCGTCTATGACTACGGCTACTGGGGCGAAATCATGTCGACTGCGGCGCAGGCGCGTGGCCTGGGTGGGCTGGTGATCGACGGCTGCGTGCGTGATGGCGAGGTGCTGCGCGATGTGGGCCTGCCGATCTTTGCCCGCGGCCTGAGCATCCGCGGCACCGGCAAGGACCAGCGGGCCATCGGCTGGATCAACGCCCCTGTTCTGTTCGAAGGCGTCACTGTGCAGCCGGGCGACCTTGTCGTCGGCGATGCCGACGGCGTGGTGGCTATCCCGCGCGCGCTTGCCCGGGAGGTCGTGGAGACCGCCGGACGACGCGAAAGGCTCGAAGCGGACGTGATGCGCAGATTGCGCGAAGGTGAACGCACGCTGGAGGTTTACCAATTCTGAGCGCCCCGCACTCAACAGTATCACAGATGAACCTGAATATGTCCCATTCACTGAACGAAAATCTTCCCATCCACACCGGACCCGGTACGCGTGGCGGTGACCTCCTGCGCAGGTACTGGCAGCCCATCGCGCTGGTGGACGACCTTCCAGCCAGAGATCCAGTCCCCCTGCGCATCCTCGGCGAGGACCTGGTGCTCTTCCGCGACGACCGCGGCCGCCTCGGGCTGCTCGGACAGCGGTGCGCCCACCGCTGCGCGGACCTGAGCTACGGGCGGGTGGAAAACGGCGGCCTGCGCTGCGTCTACCACGGCTGGCTGTTCGACATTGAGGGGCACTGCCTGGAACAGCCCGGAGAGCCGGGCAAGGGCCAGCACCGGGACCGCGTGCTGCAGAAGGCCTATCCGTGCCTGGAGCGCGCAGGCGCCGTCTGGACCTACATGGGACCCGGTGAGCCGCCGCTGTTTCCGGACTATCCCGCGCTGACTGCGCCGGATGCCTATCGCTTCAGCGCTCGCTGGTTGTCCAACTGCAACTGGCTGCAAGCCAACGAAGGCAACGTGGACCCGGTCCACACCTCCTTCCTGCACGCCCTCGAGGTGCCCGCCGCCGACGCCGACCCGCTGCGCAAGGCTCAGGCGCAGGAAGTGTTCGGCTCGGACGTGGCGCCTCGCCTGTTGGTGCAGGAGACGCGCTTCGGGTTACGTGTGATCGCCGAGCGCCGCCAGCAGCCGGAAGGTCACCGCTTCGTGCGCGTGACCAACTTCGTGATGCCCAACGCCTGCGCCATCGGCGGCGCGGAATCGCCGTTCGGTCGCGGCGGCGCATCGATGTTCTGGCACGTCCCGATCGACGACACCAGCCATTGGCGCTTCGAGTTCGTGTTCCACAGCAAGACCGCTCTGCCGCGTGACCGGTTGCGTGAAGCATACCGGCGGGAAGCGGACGTGCGCGGCGTGCCGTGGCGCAACGCCTCCAATCGCTTCGGGCAGCGGCGGGACATGCTGGATCGCAGCTTCGTCGGGATGGGGCAGACCTTTCCCGTGCACGACCTGTTTGTGACCGAGTCGCAGGGCGAGATCCACGACCGCGACAACGAGCACCTCGTCACCTCGGACGTCGCGATCGCCCGTTCGCGTCGCCAGCTGATGCAGGCGATGCAGGACCTCGCGGAGGGCAGAGAGCCGCGCGGCGTGGTGCGTGAGCCGGCGGTCAACCGCTTCCACGACTTGCTGGTGCTGACCGAAACACTCGCCGCCGATGCGAAGGTGGAGCAGTTCCTGGCAGAAATGGAAGGGGCTGACATTTACGCACTCCGACCGCTTGCGGCGAATCCCAGCTGAGACGCATAACGGCCGCAGGAGCGGCCATTCACCAAGGAGACAGACTTGATTCATCGCCGCACTCTTCTCAACGCCGCGGGCGCTGCCGCCGTCCTCGGGCCGCGCGCAGCACTCGCCCAGAACCTGCGCCCGCTTTCGCGCATCATCGTCGGGTTCCCGCCCGGCGGCACGGCGGACGTGATCGGCCGCGCCCTGGCCGAGAAACTGCGCGGTCACTACGCAGCGAACGTGATCGTCGAGAACAAGCCCGGCGCCCGCGGCTCTGTCGCGACCAATACGCTGCTGGCGACCGAGCCCGACGGACACGCGATCTACATCGCCCCGCACTCCATGGTGACGATGTACCCACACGTCTACCGCAAGCTGAACTACGATCCGCAGCTCGACCTGATTCCCGCCGGCACGATCGCGTCGTTCGAATTCGCGCTGTCGGTGTCGCAGGCGGTGCCGGCGCGCACCTTGGCGGAGTTCGTGCTGTGGGCCAAGGCAAACCAAAGCGCAGCCGCCTATGGATCGCTGGGCAATGGGACGACGGCGCACTTCCTTGGCTTCATGTTCGCCACCGCAGCGGACGTGGACTGGAACCACATCCCGTACAAGGGCGCCGGCCCCGGCGTGCAGGACTTGCTCGCCGGACATATCCCGAGCCTGATCGGCCCGGTCGGCGACATCGCGGCGCACCATCGGGCAGGCAAGGTGCGGGTACTGGCCACCTCGGGGGCGCAGCGCTCCCGTTTCCTGCCCGACGTTCCGACCTTCGAGGAAGCGGGCTACAAGGGGCTACTGGCCACGGAGCGATTCGGCGTCTTCCTTCGCCGCGGCACTGCCCCCGTTCTGGTGGAGAGGGTGAACCAAGAGGTCAACCGGGCATTGCGTCAGGAGGACTTCCGCGCCACCCTAGCCAACCTCAGCTACGAGCCGCTGGCAACCACGCCGCAGGAGTTCCAGTCGATCATCAAGGCCGAGTCCGCACGCTGGGGCGGCATCGTCAAGGCGTCGGGCTTCTCGGAGGAATAGGGGAGAATAGAGGAGAATCATGCAAGCGATCCACCATGACTGACCTTACGCAAGAACACACTGCCCCGCCCGCCAGCGACCGAGTTTCCGAACTGGGCTTCGCACCCATGGACCGGATGCATGCGGAACTGGACGAACTGCTGCTGCGCGCCCTGGCGCCGGGCCATCCCCAATGGGCGCAGCTATTGGGCGATGTCCACGCCCACCTGAAGGAACACTTCGAGGCCGAGGATCGTTGGATGCGCGACAGCGGTTTCCCTCCGCGTGAATGCCACATGGACGAACATGCGGCCGTGTTGCGTTCCTCGGAAGAAGTCCTGGCACTCGCCCAGCGAGGTGAGTTCGGGCCGGCCCCTTCCTTCGTCGCCGAGCTCGCCCGCTGGTTCCCGGCACATGCCGATCACCTCGATTCCGCGTTGGCGGCGTGGATGTGCAAACGGCAATACGGGGGCAAGCCGATCGTGGTGCACCGTGCCCAGCGGCATGGAAACGGCGAGGGCGGCATGGAGCAAGAGGCACAGGGTACAGAACGCAATCGGCGATAGCCGGGGCGACATGATCCTGATCCTTGGTCTTTGAGCCGCTGACGGCGTGGCGGACGCCGCTCCCCTGCGAGACTTACGTGTACAGAACCCTGCTTGTCCGCAGGCGATAGAGAGACCTCAGATTCTCTCCAGCAGGCCAGCTCAGCTCAGGAGCGTTCGGGCCGCGCAGACGAGCGGCTACTGCGCCTTGATGCTGCGGGCCTTGATCAGCTTGCCGAGCGTGTCGTGCTCGCGCTGCAAGTGAACCGCGAATTCCGCCTGGCTGCTCATCACCGGCTCGGTATTCAACTCGTTCATCCGCGCCAGCGCGTCGGGCGAATTCAAGGCCTTGCCGAACTCGGTGGTGATGCGCGCCACCACCGCTTGTGGCGTGCCGGCCGGAACGAACAACGAACAGCCCGGTCCACTACTGCGGTTTGAAGTCAGGGAAGTCGGCTTCGGCAAAGGTCGGCACGTTCGGGATCTTCGCCATCCGCTTGTCGCTGGTGACGGCCAGCGCCTTCACCTTGCCGGCGGCCACCTGCGGCGCTGCCAGGGTGCTGGAGATCAGGAGCGCCTGCACATGCCCGCCCATCAGGTCTGTCATGGCCGGGCCGCCGCCTTTGTAGGCGACGTGCGTTGGTTCGATCCCTGCGATGTCCTTGAACACCTCATAGTAGAGGTGGTTGCTGGTGCCGATGCCCGGGCTGGCGTAACTGAGCTTGCCGTTGTTGGCTTTGGCGTAGCTCACGAACTCGTTCACCGTCGTCACCGGCACGCCCGTTGTTCACCAACATGACCAGCGGGATGCGCGCCAGCAGGCTGACCGGCTGCAGGTCCTTGAGGCTGTCGTAGCCCAGGTTGGGGATCAGGTGCGGGTTGGCCGGCACGCTGTCGGCGCTCAGCAGCAGGGTGTAGACGTCAGCCGGGGCGCGCGCCAGCAGCGCCTCGGCCACCGTGCCGCCGGCACCCGGCTTGTTGTCGACAATCACCGGCTGGGCTTCCTGCAGCCGCGGCTGCAGTGCGCGGGCGATCAGGTCGGTCAAGCCGCCGGGAGCGAAACTGACGATGATGCGGATCGGCTTGGCGGGCCAGTCCTGCTGGGCGAGGGCGGAAGGCACGCCGCCCAGGGTGCACGCCGCCCAGGGTGCAGGCCGCCGCAGATGCACCGGTCAGAAGGCGGCGCAGGAACGCGCGTTTGAGCATGAGGTCTCCTGGATTTCTGAGCTGGATCAAACTTGTCGCAGCTTGTCTGTCCGTATGGTGGACAGATATTTGTATTTTCGGCACCCTAGGAGTCCGTCGGACTTGAGCCCAAGCGAGTTCGAATAATCGGTGCGATGCGTTTTTTTGGACGGCATTGCGCTGATTGAGTGCTCTCGATGGATGGCGAGCCCCCGTGAGGGCGCATCGAGCCGTCCAGGGACTCGGTTTTGGGGTGATCGAGGCGCACTTTGTCCCTCAAGCTACGAAAAGGGTCGCGGAGTGACCTCTGACGAAGGCGTGCTGGAAGCCGCTTTCACCGGCCACCACGGCTGGTACTGGCGAAACCGGGGCCAGGCGAACGTGAAGGTGACGCTGCGCACGCGGGGAGACTACGCCGACATCAAACGGATGAAGTAGGGGACGCGCGCAAGCCGGGCGCCGAAACTGGCAACAAGGGGGTTGTCTTTTTCAAGGCGCCGGAGACGCTTCGCCCTTGCCCATTTCCATTCTGAACTCACGCATCTCCGCCAGGAAAGTCTGCAGCGCGGCCGACTGATCCAGCGCCCGATAGATGCACACCAGATTCGAAATCCCTGGCGTCACGTCCGTGATGGGCAGGAACACCACGCCCGGCAATTTGAGATGGGTGGCTGATCGGGGCACCACCGCGACGCCGAACCCGCCGGCCACCACGGCCACGGCCGTGATCGAGTCGCCCACGTTCTGCGTCACCTGGGGTTGCAGTTTCGCGTCGGCGAACATCGCCAGCAGCGTGTCGGTGAAGTTGGGGCGTGGCCCGCTGCCCTGAACCACCAGGGGGAGCTGAACCAGGTCGCGCAGTGCCACGCGTTTGCGCCGGCCCAGGGCATGGTCGGCGGGCACGGCGGCCACGAGCTGCTCGACCATGAACGGCTCACTGGCCAGGTCCGGGGGTCCGTCACCCTGCCGGATGAACGCGGCCGTGATGCGGCCTTGCTGCAGCGCCACCACCTGCTCGCGGCGGTTGAGTGTCTGCAAGACCAGCTCGATGCGGGGGTGCGCTGCCCGAAACCGCGCCAGAAACTGCGGCACGGCGTCCAGCATCATCGAACCGAAACCGGCGATGTCCAGCCGACCCACCTTGCCCATGGCCACGCTGCGCGTTCGCTCCACCGCCTGCCGGGTGAATGCGAGCAGGTTGCCCGCTTCGCCGAGCAGCACCTTGCCGGCCTCGGTCAGTGCCATGCCTCGTGCGGTGCGGGTGAACAGCTGCGCACCCACCACCGCCTCCAGTTGCTGGATCTGCCGCGTGAGGGGCGGCTGGGAAATGTGGAGCTGGCGCGCGGCGCGGCTGAGATTGAGCTCCTCGGCCACTGCGACGAAGTAACGAAGGTGTCGGAGTTCCAGACCGGACAGTTCAGACATGACCATACCCTAACCGTATTGCGACGAAACCGAATCAGTATTGGACGGTATTGACTGGGCGTTCTCCAATGCAGGCACAAACACCCATTGGAGACAAGACATGATGCAACGCCGCAACGTTCTGCGAGGCGCCGCTGCGGTGGCGCTGGGCGCCCCCGCGCTGGCCGCCTTTGCTCAGGAAACCCACACCTTCCGGTTCCACACGTTCATGACGTCCAACTCGGACACGTGGGCGCTGCTGTGCAAGCCGTGGATGGACAAGGTCACGGCTGAATCGAACGGCCGCATCCGTTTCGAAGGCTATACGGCGATGCAACTGGGTGGCGCGCCGGGCCAGTTGTACGACCAGGTCAAGGATGGCACGGTGGACGTCACGTGGACCTTGCCCGCCCTGTCGCCGGGGCGGTTTCCTCGGGTCGAGGTCTTCGAGCTGCCGTTCATCATGAACAACCCCGAAGCGTCCTCCAAGGCGCTGTGGGAATACACGCAGACCCATGCAGCCGATGAGTTCAAGGAAGTGCACCCGATTGCGCTGCACGTCTCGGGTCCCGGGGTGTTCCATTCGCGCAGCAAGGCGATCCTGAGCACGAACGACCTCAAGGGAATGAAGGTGCGCGGCCCGTCGCGCCAGGTGACCAAGCTGCTGCAGGCGCTGGGCGCCACGCCGGTCGGCATGCCGCTGCCCGCCGTGGCAGACGGGATCCTGAAGGGAACCATCGACGCTGCCGTGTTGCCCTGGCAGACCGTGCCTGCCGTGCGCTTGCAGGAGCTGGCCAAGTTCCACAGCGACTTTCCTCCTGAAACGGGTGCGCTCTACACCACCGTATTCCTCATGGCTGTCAACAAGGCCAAGGTCGAAGCGCTTCCCGCCGATCTGCGGCGTGTGTTCAACAACAACTGCGGCCTGGCCACCTCGGCCTGGTGCGGCAAGACCACCGCCAGCACCGATCCGGTCGGGCGCAAGGCGGCGGCCGACCAGGGCAACAGCATCACCACCATCAGCGGTGCGGAAGCCGACGCCTTCGTCAAGGCCGCCGCGAACGTGAGCGATGAGTGGGTGGCCGAGATCAGCAAGCGCGGCCACGACGGCAGGAAACTGCTCGACGCCGCCAAGGCCTTGATCGCAAAACATGGTCGTGCCTGACCCGAAAGCGACCATGTCCACGACCATGCGCGCAGCCCGGCTCCACCAGATGGGCACCCCATTTCGCATCGACGACATGCCCATGCCCGAGCCGGGTCCGCAAGATGTGCAGCTCGAGGTGAAGGCCTGCGGCGTGGTGCCCAACCTGCGCAACGTGATCACCACCTACACCGGCAAGCACCCGAGCCTGCCCGCGCGGCAGTTGCCGGCTGCGTACGGTCTCGACGCCACCGGCGTGATCACGAAACTCGGGCAGGCCGACCAGGGCCTGTCCGTGGGCGATCGGGTCTATGTCAATCCGGTGCTGTCGTGCGGCGGCTGCGAGGCCTGCCGACGTGGCGTTCGCAGCGAGTGTCCGAACTTCACCTTTCAGGGCTACTTCGGTTTTGGTCCCGGATCGCAGGCGCTGTTCGACGCCTACCCCACCGCCGGCTTCTGCGAATACATGGTGACCCCGGCCGCCAACATCGTGCGGCTGCCGCCTGCGGTGAGCTTCGAGCAAGGCGCGCGTTTCGGTTACCTGGGCACCGCGTACGCTGCGCTGCGCAAGTCGGGCCTGGTGCCTGGCGGCACGGTGCTCATCGACGGCATCACCGGCACGCTGGGCGTGGGTGCGGCGCTGCTGGCGCTGGCCATGGGCGCTTCGCGCGTGTTCGGCACCGGCCGCAACGAAGCGCTGCTCGAAGAGGTGAAGGCCCTCGCACCTTCGCGGGTGCAGCCGATCCGTCTGGGTCAGCGGGCCGTCAACGAAGTGGTGATGGAAGCCAGCGGGGGTCTGGGCGTCGACGCCTACCTGGGCGCACTCGGACCGGGCGCACCGGTGGACAGCACGCTCCAGGGCCTGCTGTCGCTGCGCCGAGGCGGCAGCGCGGTGGGCATGGGTGCACTGGCCGCCACGCTGCCCATCGACCCGCTGGTGATAATGCGCAGGCAACTGAGCTACGCCGGCTCGCTCTGGTTTTCCACCTCGGAGGGGCAGGACATGGCGGCGATGGCGGCGGCCGGAACGCTGGACCTTTCGTCGTTCCGGCACGAACGCTTCGCACTGACGGACGTGAACCAGGCGGTGGAAGCCACGCAAAGCCGCCATGGCGGCTTCACCAACATCGTCGTGACGCCTTGAAGTCCATGAACGCAGAGAGCAAGCTGATCGATACCGACGTGCTGGTGGTGGGTGCGGGTCCGGTGGGCCTGGCCCTGGCGGGTGACCTCGGCTGGCGCGGCCACCGCTGCCTCGTCGTCGAGCGCGGCGATGGCGCCATCGTCCAGCCGAAGATGGACCAAGTGGGCATCCGGACCATGGAGCACTGCCGCCGATGGGGCATCGTGTCCGACGTGGAGGCAAGCCCCTACAACCGCGACCGCCCACAGGACAACGTCTATGTGACCGCGCTCACCGGCTGGGAACTGGGGCGCGAGCCCTTCAGGAGCATGCGCGAGGACCAGCCTCCTGCGTACAGCCCCCAGAAGCGCGAGCGCTGCCCGCAGAACATGTTCGATCCGATCCTGCAGAAGTTCACCACTTCGCACCCGAGCGTCGAGCTGCGCTACCGCCACGAATTCCAGCAACTGGCGCAAGACGACCAGGGCGTGACCGCGACCGTGAAAGACCGGTCCGACGATCGGGTGCTGACCATTCGCGCCCGGTACCTGGTCGGTGCGGACGGCGGCCGCAGCCGTGTGCGCGAGCAGCTGGGCATCACCATGAGCGGGCGAGGTCTGCTCACGCACACCACCAACGTCATCTTCCGCGCAGCCCACCTGGACGCCCTGCACGCCATCAGGCCGGGGTACCGCTACATCTTCGTGGGGCCACAGGGCACGTGGGCCACGCTGGTGGCCATCAACGGGCATGACCAGTGGCGCATGTCGATCATCGGCACCCAGGAGCCACGCACCTACACCGACGACGAACTGCGCGAGCTGGCGCATCGGGCGATGGGAAAACCCTTCGAGCTGGAGATCCTCAGTGTGCTGGCCTGGCAACGGCAGGAGCTGGTGGCCGACACCTACCGCAACGGACGCTGCTTCATCGCCGGCGACGCCGCGCACCTGACCTCGCCCACCGGCGGACTGGGGATGAACACCGGGATCGGCGACGCCGTCGACCTCGGCTGGAAGCTGTCGGCCGTGCTGGAGGGCTGGGGCGGTGACGGGCTGCTGGAAGCTTACGAGACCGAGCGCCGCCCGATTGCGCAGCGAATCGTCGCCATCTCCACCGCGAACCTGCAGCACATGAAGTCACCGGGACGCAACGACGACCTGCTGGAGGACACCGAGGCGGGGGCCGCCACCCGCGAGCGGGTGGGCCGGGACTTCAGCGAGGCGATGAAGCGCGAGTGGTACCTGGACAACGTGCACCTGGGCTACCGCTACCTCGGCTCCCCGGTGATCGTCTACGAACCCGAAAACCCGGAACAGCTGGCGCGCGAGGCCACCGAGACCGCTCGCTACACCGCCAGCACGCAGCCCGGCCGGCGGGCGCCTCACGCCTGGCTTCGAGAGGGCGTTTCCACACACGACCACTTTGGCCGCGCCTACGTGCTGGTCGACACCGTGGGCACGCCCGACGCGCGCTGGGAAGCCCTGCGCGCAACAGCCGTCGAGCGTGGCGTGCCGCTGCAAATCGTGCGCTGGACCCAGAACGATCTGCCCCGGCTGTACGAGCGCCGTTACGTGCTCGTGCGCCCCGACGACACCATTGCCTGGCGAGGCGACTCGCTGCCGGCCGATCCGGCTCACCTGCTCTCCACCATCACGGGCCATTGAAGCCCCGTCACTCCATTCAACATGAAACTCTTCAGATTCAACGGCGGCCGCATCGGCGTCACGCTGGACAGCCGCAGCCTGGACTTGACCGATGCCCTGGGCGTGGACACCACCGCCTGGCCCCCTGTGCAGATGGTGCAACTGATCGCCGACTTCGAGCGGCGCATGGACGGCATTGCCCGGCATGCCAAGGTGCGTGAGATCGACCTGACCGCCGTGCGCCTGGATGTACCGATCGAATGGCCCAACAAGCTCCTGGCGTACCCGGTGAACTACGTCAAGCACGGCGAAGAGATGAAGTCGAGCAACCGCGCCGACCGCAACGGCTTCTTCCTCAAGGCCAATTCATCTCTGTCGGGACCGCGCGAAGACATCGTGCTGCCGGACCTGCCGGGGCGCGAAATCCACCACGAGTGCGAACTGGGCATCGTGATCGGGCGTCAGGGCAAACACATCACGCGCGAAAACGCGCTCGACCACGTGTTCGGCTACGCCTGCCTCATCGACATGGTGGTGCGCGGCACCGAAGAGCGCGTGATGCGCAAGTCCTACGACACCTTCTGTCCCTTCGGTCCCTGGATCACCACCGCGGACGAGGTCGCCGACCCAGCCAACCTCCAGGCCCGTCTGTGGGTCAACGATGAGCTCAAGCAGGACGCCAACACACGCGACCTCATCGTGGACATCCCCGAAATGATCGTGACCGCGTCCCGGGTGGCCACCCTCTATCCCGGCGACATCATCGCCACCGGGACACCGGAGGGCGTGGGGCCGGTGGTGCGGGGTGATCGCATTCGCATCGCCATCGAACAAGTCGGCGAGATGAGCATCGACGTGCGCTGACCACGTACGACAACCAGAGATCTGCATGGAAACTGCCCCTTCTGAAATCGACTTCGACGCGGCGATCGACCTGCCCGCGCTTTACGACTTGCTGGACCAGATCCAGGTGAAGAACGGCTGGGCCAAGGCGGTGCCGGTCATCGTCAAGGAACCTCGTGAGGTGTTCGTGCCACACCGCTGGCGCTATGCCGACACACGCGCTGCCCTCCATGCGGCGGGCAAGCTGGTTGGAACCGAATGGGCCGAGCGGCGCAACCTGATCATGGCCAACCCCATTCCTCACAACGACTACGCCACCGTGCCCACCCTGGTGGGGGCGTACCAGATGGTGAAGGCGGGGGAGAAAGCGATCAGCCACCGGCACACGCCCAACGCCATGCGCATCGTGCTGGACACCGCGCCTGGCACCTACACCGTGGTGGACGGGGTGAAGATCCCGATGGAACCCGGCGACGTGCTGCTGACACCCAACTGGTGTTACCACGGCCACAGCAACGAAAGCGCACAAGACGCCTACTGGATCGATTTTCTCGACGCCCCGCTGGCGGCGACTCTGAGTGCGATGTTCTTCCAGCACCATCCCCAGCCGCTGGAAGACGGTCTGCGCGTCGAGGCGAAATCGCCCATGCGTTTCGCATTCGCTGACTACGCTCCCCAGGTGCAAGGGCAACCTGAATCCGCCCCAGGCGTGCGTGAGCTGCTGCTGGGCCCCGCCACCCTGCTCACCTTCGATCGGGTGGCGATCCACCTGACGGCGGGCTCTGATTGGTCGGTGGAGCGCAGCACCGCGAACCAGATCTACACCGTGGTGCAGGGCCGGGGCAAGTCGCGCATCGGGGATCGGGAGTTCGACTGGGAGCGCGGCGACATGATCGCCGCCCCCGGCTGGCGGGACCAGCGACACGAGGCCTCCGCAGACACCCTGTTGCTCCGGGTGTCCGACGAGCCCTTGATGCGCCTGCTGAACTGGTTCCACACAGGCCCGTCGATGGCCCATGCCAAGGCGCAGCCATGATCGAACGTCACATCGACCTGGTCACCCCCGATGGCGCCATGAACACCTTCGTGGTCCACCCCGAGGAAAACGGCCCCCATCCGGTGATCCTGTTCTTCATGGATGCGCCGGGCAAGCGCGAAGAACTGCACGAGATGGCCCGGCGACTGGCCACCACGGGCTTTTTCGTGGTGCTGCCCAACCTGTACTACCGGCGAACCCGCGAGTTCGAACTGGTGCGAGACGAGGCCGGCATGGCCCGCATGTTCGATCTCATGAACTCCCTGAGCAACCGCCTGGTCGTCGACGACGCCGAAGCGCTCATGCGTTTCTGCGAATCGGATCCCGCGGCCGATGCCGGCCGCATGGGCGCGGTGGGCTATTGCATGAGCGGCCCGTTCGTCATGGCGCTGGCCGCCGAACACCCGGAACGTATCGCTGCCGTTGCCGTGATCCACGGCGCCAACATGGTCACCGAGCGGCCGGACTCACCGCACCTGCTGGCGCCCCGCATCCGGTGCGAGACCTACATCGCCTGCGCCGAGAACGACACGTGGGCCGCCCCGGAGGCCATAGCCACGCTCGAAGCGGCCCTGGTGGCTTCCGGCACACCGCACCGTCTCGAGTGGTACGCGGGCGCGCGGCACGGCTTCGTGTTCCCGAGCCGCGGCGAGATCTACGACAAGGCGGGGGCAGACCGCCACTGGGAGCGACTCTTTTCCCTGTTTCAGCGAACGCTGAAACCCATCCACCAGGAGACTGAATGACCATCAAAGCCATCGTTGTCGGCGCCGGACTGGGCGGCCTGACTGCAGCAGCGTCCCTTCACCGCCGAGGTATCGACACCGTGGTGCTCGAACAGTCAAGTCAACTGGGCGAGATCGGAGCCGGTGTGCAACTGGCGCCGAATGCCTTGAAGGTGCTGCGGGCACTGGGCCTGGAACAGCGCGCATCGGAACTGGGGTTCGAGCCCGATGCCCATGTGGTGCGCAACTGGAAGACCTCGGAGGTGCTGGCCTACACGCCCTACAAGGGTGCCTTGCGAAAAGCATTCGGCGCCGACTACTTCGGCTACCACCGCGCAGACCTCCACGAGCTGCTGCGTTCGGCCGTTCCGCGCGACGCCATCCGGCTCAGCGCGCGCTGCACGGGCGTGCGCGAAGAAGGCGGGCAGGCCATCGTGGAGCTGGCGGACGGCAGCGAGCTCGCGGGCGACGTGGTCGTCGGGGCCGATGGCATCCACTCCCGGGTGCGCGCCAGCCTGTTCGGGGAGGCCGAACCGAGGTACACCGGCAACGCCTGCTGGCGCGGCATGACGCCCGTCTCGGCGCTTCCCCCGAGTCTGATCGCGCCGGACATGACGGTCTGGTTCGGACCGGGTGCCAGCGTCGTCCACTACTACATCCGGGGCGGGGAGTTCATCAACTGGATGGCCGCGTTCGAGTCGGATCAATGGGCCGAGGAATCCTGGACCGCCGAGGGCACGCGGGAAGAGGCCGTGGGCCGGTTCGCCGACTGGCATCCCACCATCCAGGCGCTGATTTCGAAATCCGACCGGTACCTGAAATGGGGCCTGTTCGATCGCGACCCGTTGCCGCAGTGGAGCCAGGGCCGCATCACGCTGATGGGCGACGCCTGCCACCCGATGCTGCCCTACCTCGCCCAAGGCGCCTGCATGGCGCTGGAAGACGGCTATGCCGTGGCCGACGCGATTGCCGCAGGTTCGAACGACATGGCGGCGACGTTGGGGGCGTACGAGCAGGCCCGGCGCGAACGGACCGCGCGCGTACAGCTGCTGGCGCGCACGCGCTCCGTCGAGAACCATCTGCGAGACGAAGCGTCCATGCGGGCTCGCGACGAGCGTTTCGCCCGCATCGGCGCACAAGCCGCCACAGGCCAACACGCCTACGGCATCGAATGGATCTACGAACACGACGTCACCGCCCCCCACCACACCATCCACCCTGCACAGGAGGTTCTGCCATGACCCGTCTCGCCGCCCTCTCACGTTCCGCCCTGAGGCTCCTGCTGCCCAGCGTCCTCGCTGCGAGCGGGGCACTGGCCCACGCCCAGGCCGACAACTGGCCCAGCAAACCGGTGCGCTTCGTGGTGCCCTACCCGCCTGGCGGCCTCGCCGATTCCGTGGCCCGATCGTTGGCCGAAGGACTCTCGGATCGACTCAAGCAGACCGTCATCATCGACAACAAGCCCGGAGGCAGCCTCATCATCGGCACGGATCTGGTGGCCAAGGCCCCGCCCGATGGCTACACGATCCTGCTGGGCAGCTCATCCAGCCTGGCGATCAATGCCTCGGCGTTCAAGAAGCTGCCCTACGACGCGCAGAAAGACTTCACGCCGGTGTCTTTGTCGTTCCGCACCCCGCTGATACTGATGGTCTCCAACGCCGTCCCTGCCAACAACGTCAAGGAACTGATCGCCCACGCTAAGGCGAATCCGGGCGTTCTCAACTACGCCTCGCTGGGGCACGGCAGCACCTTGCACTTGTCGGGTGAGCTGTTCAAGTCACTGGCGCAGGTCGACATCGTGCACGTCCCCTACAAAGGAACGACCACCGCCGTGCCCGACCTGCTGACGGGACGTGTGAGCATGATGTTCGATGGCGGCGCGCTGCTGCCCCAGGCGCGCGAAGGGAAAGTGAAGATGATGGCGGTGACCAGTGCGAAGCGCATGCCGGGCATGGCGGACGTGCCCGCGATGGACGAGGCGGGCGTGCCGGGCTACGACCTGGATCTGTGGTTCGGCGTGGTCGCACCGGCGGGCACACCGGCAGCCGTGGTGGACCGGCTCGCACGCGCCATCGACGACGTGCAGAAACAGAGCACCTTCCGCAACCGCCTCACGTCCTTCTCGCAGATCCATTACGAGACCACCTCACCGTCGGAGATGGGCGCCATCATCCGCAAGGACACCGCGCTGTGGTCCAAGCTGCTGCGGGACTACAAGGTCGAACCCCAGTAGCACTGCGGTCTGCCTTCAGTCACTCGATCGTCTGCAGCACCCTCGCCCGTTCGTGCACATCGGCCGGCTTGAGCAGGTGGTGGTCGAAACCTGCGGCCATGATGCGTTCCTTGTCCGTGGCCTGACCCCATCCAGTGAGTGCCAGCAGCACCGTGCCAGCCAACGCCGGGGTGCCCCGGATGCGGTTGGCCAGTTCGTAGCCGTCCATCACCGGCATGCCGATGTCGATGAAGGCGACGCTGGGCGGGTTCGTCGACATGGCTGCAAGCGCTTCGCGCGCGCCATAGGCCGCCGAGGTCCTGGCACCCATCAGCCCGAGCAGGAGCGCCAGCGAATCGGCGGCGTCGCGGTTGTCGTCCACCACGAAGATGCGCTGGCCACCGGCGACGTCGTGCGTGGCGGCGGGTGAGGCAGGCAACTCCGCGACCGCTGCAGACGGCACCAGGGGGAGTTCAACGGTCATGGCGGTGCCCGTGCCGGCCCCACCGCTGGCGGCGCTCACACGCCCGCCATGCAATTCGACTAGGGCGTGTTAACACTAATACCGATCGTGTCGTTTGCGCTGGACAATATTGGGCATGGAGATCACGCCCGCAC
>NZ_JBIMLB010000034.1:0-35163 GCF_051860785.1 Hydrogenophaga sp. | reverse complement strand
GCCGGACGCCGCACCGGCTATTACACCGCCGTTTCATGCGGCGCGGAAGGCGCCCAGCGCCATGGAAAACTGATACCGGCTTCTTCGTGCCTCCCGAGCAGCAGCACCGCATCGCCGAGGCTTTCGAACACGACCCCGACGGCGGCATCCAGATGGCCATGCACGACCCGCGCGAAGTGCCCGCGCTGGAAATGGGCGGCGGCGGCCTCATGTCCACCGCACACGACTACGCGCGCTTCCTGCAATGCCTGTGCAACGGCGGTGAACTCGAAGGCCAGCGACTGCTGTCACCGCACACCCTGGCCTGGATGACGGCCGACCACCTGGGCAGCGCCATCGCCCACACCGACAACCCCCTGCTGCCGCCGGGCCACGGCTTCGGTCTCGGCGTTGCCGTGCGCACCGCCGCCGGCATGGCGCCCGTGCCCGGCTCGGTGGGCACCTGGCACTGGAGCGGCATCGGCGGCACCCACTTCTTTGTCGACCCCGCGCAGGAACTGTTTGCCATCTTCATGGCGCAGGCGCCGAACCAGCGGGTGCATTACCGGTCGGTGATGCGTGGGTTGGTGTATGGGGCGTTGGTAGGTTGACGCCATGCCCTGGCTGCCCATGTACCTCACAGAATCCGACGCTTCGGCGTTGATCGACCTGCTTGCACAGGATCCCGAGATAGCCTTTCTTGTTTCCGACGGCCCTAAGCGCTGGCGTGCGGTCAACGCAATTGACTTCAAAGGTGATGAACGGATCGCCCTGTGGCACGTACCCAGCGGGCCTTTGCCGTTGCTGCCCGCCCAACACGGAGCAGCAATTCTTCAGGTGCAAGACCCCTGGTCGGGGTGGACAGAAGAACGAACGGGTGCCAACCCCAAGACGCCTTTCTTTGCCTCGCACACTGGCGCCGTCTGGTTGAATCTGCGCACCAGGAGCAAAGATCCCGACAGTTGCTGCGGCCTGTCTTCCTTTGAATGGATAGGCAACTATTACAAGATCATTGGCAATGCAGCCGCACCCAGTACCGATGCCTGGTGGAAATCGTTTCGCCGGAGAGTGACAAAGATCAGCCGCAAGGTTCCGAGACAGGGACTTTCCGGTTCGTTGCCTCCGGAAATTTTCGCATTTCCTTCTGCATATGCCCTGCTAAAGGCCGGTGGTGTCGCTGATCTCAACGCGTGATTCGATTTCTAGCGTCGGCGTTGCTGCCCCGCCTTTCCACGCGGGCCGGTCCAGCGACATCCGCTGGCCATCTCGGGTCAAGGATCGTTGAATTCAGCATTGCAACTCGATCTCCCACTTGACCCAGTCGCCACGATAAATGACTTCTGCGTAGTACAGGACCTGTTCTTTTTTGTCCAGGAACACACGGCTGACATGGGCCACCGGTGCGCCGGACTTCATCTTGAGCAGGCGTGCCGTCTCGGCATCGGCGGAGGCGATGGACATGGTCTGGTGCGCCCGATGGATATGCACATTCTTCATGCGGAGCAACTGCGGTATCACGGCGTTCGTCCGGAAACCTTCCGGTGATTGCACGAAGATGTCCTGCAGCAGGTGCAGAGAAATCAGGGCATAGGGCTTGTCTTCGGTGAAGTGAAGCCGGCGCATGTAGACATAGTTCGCGCCGAGTTTGCCCACCTCCGAACCGATCTTGGGGGTGCCGTGCGCCTCGTCGAAGGTCAGCATTTTCGCGGTGGTGGACTCGTACATCTGCGCCAGCGACTGCAGCGAGGTCTTCATCACCACGGTGTTCGGTGCGTCCTCGCTCTTCATCACGACCGTGCCCAGCCCACGCCGCGGCGACAGCAAGCCTTCCTTCGTGAGCAATTGCACCGCCTGCCTGACCGTCACGCGGGCCACGCGGAACTCCTCGGCGAGTGCCTCAAGGGTGGGTATCAGGCTGCCTGCAGGCCACTCCTTCTTGTCGATGCGTGAGCGCAGGATGTCCGCCATCTGCAGGTACAGGGGAATGGGGCTGTCCGACAAAGGGCTTGACACCGCATTTTGCTTTAAAGTACTATTAACCATTCTTTTGGACTTTAGGTGTTTAAGTCATTATGCGGCAGTTCTCGGGTTTCGACGGCGTGGGCGGTGGCTACGACTACATCATTGTCGGGGCAGGCTCCGCAGGCTGCGTGTTGGCGAACAGGCTTTCCGCCGATCCGCAGGTGCGCGTCTTGCTGCTGGAAGCGGGGGGGGCCGATCGAAACTTCTGGCTGCGCCTGCCGGTCGGCTACTTCAAGACCATCTACAACGCGAAGTTTTCGCGCGTGTTCGATGCCGAGGGTGGTGAAGCCTTGGGTGGCCGCCATGTGGCCTGGCCACGCGGCCGGATTCTCGGGGGATCGAGTTCCATCAACGGTCTCATCTACCTTCGTGGTCAGCGCGAAGACTTCAACACGTGGGCCGCGGAGGGCGCTACGGGGTGGGACTACGCGTCGGTCCTGCCCTTCTTCAAGAAGTCGGAGGCGTTTGCCGGGCCCGATTCCCCCTACCACGGCAGGCTCGGGGAACTGGGGGTCTCCGAACTGCAAAACGATCATCCCTATTGCGACCACTGGCTTGATGCGGCGCAGCAGTTCGGTTTGCCCCGCAACGTCGACTTCAACGGTGAGACGGACTACGGCGTCGGTGCCTTTCACCTCACCATTGCGGGTGGCTGGCGGTCGAGTGCCTCCGTCGCATTCCTGCGTCCCGTGCTGCACCGTCCGAACCTGACGGTGGTGACCGGCGCGCACGTCACTCGCGTGTTGTTCGCCGGAACGCGCGCCACGGGCGTGGAATGGGTGCATGACGGTGTCCGCACCAGCGCAGTCGCGGATGCAGAGGTCATCCTCAGTGCCGGCGCGATTCAGTCGCCACAGGTGCTGCAGTTGTCCGGCGTGGGACCGGCCGCGCTGTTGCGCCAGGCGGGTATCCCGGTGATCGCCGATGCGCCCGAGGTTGGTGCGAACCTGCAGGATCATTACCAGGTGCGCACGATCGTGAAGCTGCGCAAGCGGCATTCCATGAACGACCATGTGCGCAACCCATTGAAGCTGGCATCGATGGGGCTGGAGTGGATGCTTTTCAACCGAGGTCCCCTCACCGTGGGCGCCGGGCAGGTCGGTGGATTTGCGCGCACGCGGTACGCACGCGATGACCGCGCGGACATCCAGTTCAATGTGATGCCGCTTTCCGTGGACAAACCTGGCGAACCGTTGCACCGGTTTTCTGGCTTCACCGCGACCGCGTGCCAGTGCCGCCCCGATTCGCGCGGCTCGGTCGGCATCGTCTCGGCCGATCCGATGGCTGCGCCGCGCATCCAGGCCAACTACCTGGCGGAAGAGATCGATCGCCGTACCGTGGCCGACGGCGTGCGCATGCTGCGCGAGATCTACGCGCAGCCGGCCTTCCGGGATCTCGTGGACACGCCGGTATTGCCCGATGCGACTCATCGCAGCGAAGACGACCTGCTGCGTTTCGCTCGCGATCATGGCAGCACGGTGTTTCACCCCTGCGGGACCTGTCGCATGGGCGATGACGACCGCGCGGTCGTGTCGCCCCGCCTGGAGGTGAACGGCGTCTCGGGCCTGCGTGTCATCGACGCGTCGGTGATGCCCCGAATGACGTCGGCCAACATCAATGCCCCGACCATCATGATCGGCGAGAGGGGCGCAGACATCGTCCGGGCGGCCGCCCGGAAAGACAACCCAGTTCGGGGTGGGGCAATCGCATGAAATTCACTTACGGCAACCTGATCGGTGGCGTTTGGCGCGACACGCCGTCGACGTTCCACACGATGAATCCTGCGCGGCCTTCGCAATGTGCTGGAACCTACGCACTGCCGACGACCGGCATGGTCGATGAAGCGGTGGAGGCCGCAGCTGACGCGCAGCGGGCATGGCGCAAGCTTCCCGCGCCGGAGCGCTGCGCGGCTCTCGCCCGCTTTGTCGATGCGATCGAAGCGAACCGGGAGCGGCTGGCTCACGCCGTGACTGTCGAGCAGGGAAAGACGCTCGTGGAAAGTCGCGGCGAAATCGCCAAAGCCTGCGCGGAGAGCCGTTTCATGCTGCAGCACGTGATGACCGGCGAGGGCACGAGGCATGTGCCCGCGCTGCGCGCCGGCGTGCGCAACATGGTGCTGCGCCGCCCGCGCGGGGTGATCGTCGCGATCACCCCGTGGAACTTTCCGGTGATGACGCCGATGCGCAAGATCGCGCCGGCGCTGGGCTTTGGCAACGCCGTGATCATCAAGGCGTCGGAATTCACGCCAGCGGCTGCGTGCATTCTCGGTGAGCTCGCGGCCGGTGTGTTGCCCGACGGCCTGCTGCAGGTGCTGCACGGTGGCCCGGACATCGGCAACGCGTTGGTGAGTCATCCGGGTGTGCACGGTGTCACCTTCACGGGTTCCGTCGGAACGGGCAAGCGCATCGTCGCCGCCACGGCGAGCAACCTCGCCGAGGTGTCGCTGGAGCTGGGGGGAAAGAACGCCGCCGTCATCCACGATGCGGACGACCTGGACGCCTGCCTGGATCAGGTGGCGAATGCGGCGCTGATGTGCACCGGCCAGCGCTGCACGGCCGTGAGTCGCGTGCTGGTGCGCCGGGAATTGCGCGCACAGGTTGCACAAGGCCTCGCGGAACGTGCGGGCAACATGCGCGTCGGCAATGGCCTGGACGCTGCCACGCAGCTGGGCCCGATCACCCACCGTGCCCAGCTCGACCATGTGATGTCGGCCGTGAGCAAGGCCCGGGAGGAGGGCGCCCGGGTCGCTGTGGGCGGACGGCGGTTGGAGATCGAGGGCTGCGAAGGCGGCTATTTCTTCGCGCCCACCGTGCTCGATGGCGTGCGGCCGGATTCGGCCGCTGCGCGCGAAGAGATTTTCGGCCCGGTCATCAGCATCGTCGAATACGAATCGCTCGACGACGCGCTGAATCTCCTCAACAGCGTGGAATACGGCCTGACCGCTGCGTTCTTCTCCAACGATGCGAAAGCCATTGCGCGCTTCGTCGAGGAGTGCGAAACCGGCATGCTGCACGTCAACCATGGCACCGTGCCAGACAGCCACATGCCTTTCGGCGGCATCAAGGCTTCGGGCGTCGGTGCCTACTCCGTCGGCCCGAGTGCTGCCGCCTTCTACACCACGGAACATGCCGTGTACCTGGGGAAATGATGCATCCCATCAACCTGAAATCCATCGGCGTTTCGGTGTACCGTGTACCGGTGGAAACGCCCGTGCAGACGTCGTTCGGCGTGCTGAAGGATCGCGCCGCAGTCGTGGTCCATGTCACCGACGCGGCAGGTGCACAGGGCTGGGGCGAGATCTGGTGCAATTTTCCGACCGTGGGAGCGGAACACCGCGCTCGACTGGCCATGGCCAATGTTGCACCGCTGGTCCTCTCGCGCACCTGGCAATCGCCCGCCGAATGCGGCGCGGCCGTCGATCGCGCGATCCGCATCCTCGCCATCCAGTCCGGCGAGCCGGGGCCGCTGGCGCAAGTGGCGGCGGGTGTCGACATCGCGCTGTGGGATCTCGCCGCGCACAAGGCGGAGCTGCCGCTCTGGCGCCTGTTGGGAGGCACGTCGCCAAAGGTGCACGTCTATGCCTCTGGCCTGAATCCCACGCAGCCGGAGCGACTTGCAGCGAGCAAGGCGGCGGAGGGGTACACCAGGTTCAAGCTGAAAGTCGGATTTGGCGCCGAACGCGACGCATCCAACCTTGCGAACCTGCGATCCACCCTGGGCGATTCGGCGACGTTGATGATCGATGCAAACCAGGCCTGGGAGGTCGACGAGGCCGTGCGCATGTCCCATCGGCTTGCGCGATCCGGGCCGATCTGGCTGGAGGAGCCCATCGCGGCCGATGCGCCGCTGCAAGCGTGGCAGCAACTTGCTCAGCAAAGCGCGATCCCGCTGGCCGCCGGGGAGAATCTGCGGAGCGCGGATTTCGGCCGGTTCCTGGCGTCCGGTGCCCTCAAGGTGCTGCAGCCGGATGTGGCGAAGTGGGGTGGCTTCAGCGGCTGCGTCCCGCTGGGAGCGCAAGCGGCAGCGGCAGCGGCATGGCTCTGCCCGCACTGGCTGGGAGGCGGCATCGGCTTGCTCGCCACGCTCCATCTCAAGGCGGCGATCGGTGGCGAAGGTTACGCCGAAGTCGATGCGAATCCCAACCCATTGCGCGAACTCCTGGCCGGTGCGCTGCCGCCGGTGCGCGACGGCAGCATCACGCTGGGTGACGAGCCCGGCCTTGGGGCGCGGCCGCAACTCGACGCACTGAAGCCCTACCTGACGCTGGAAGACATGGAGACTTCATCTTGAACGCGAAACCCAACATCATCCTGATCATCACGGACCAGCAGCGCTTCGACACCATCCAGGCCCTCGGTGCGCCGTGGATGAAAACCCCGGTGCTCGACAAGCTCGCGCAGGAAGGCACGGCATTCACCAACTGCTACGTTACCTCGCCTGTGTGCGTGGGTTCGCGCGCGAGCCTCTTCACGGGGATGTATCCGCACGCGACGGGTGTCTTCACCAACTTCCATCCCTGGGAGCCGACCTGGGTGCCGTGGCTAGCCGATGCCGGCTACCACTGCGTGAACATCGGCAAGATGCACATCAACCCGTATGACGCGAAGGGCGGTTTTCATCAGCGGTTCTTCATGGAGAACAAGGATCGCCCGCTCTTCCTGGATGAACATCCACGCGCGCTCTACGACGAGTGGGACAAAGCGCTGCACGCGCGCAAGCTGCAGAAGCCCAGCCGCTACACGCGCTTCAACGAAGACCCTGAGGGCTACCGCAACGCCCTGGGTGCTTTCCCGTGGCACCTGGACGAGGACATGCAATCCGACATGTTCATCGGCGACAACGCCGTGTGGTGGCTCAAGGAGCGCAAGTCGACCGCACCGCTGTTCCTGCAGATCGGATTCCCGGGGCCGCACCCCCCGTACGACCCGTTGCCTCGTTACCTCGACCTGTACAAGGATGTGGATATCCCGGTGCCGGAGACCAGCGACGCGGAACTGGCGGCGCAGCCCCCCTCGCACGAGAAGCTGCGCAACAACATGATCCGCAACAACTACGACTCGGTGTCATGGAAGGAGCGGCCGTCCCGGGAAGAGCTGCTGCGCATCCGGCGCCACTACGCGGCCAACGTGACGATGATCGACGACAAGGTCGGCGAGATCATGCAGACGCTCGACGAGCGTGGTTACCTCGACAACGCCGTCGTCATCTTCACATCGGATCACGGGGACGCACTGGGCGACCACGGCCATATCCAGAAGTGGACGATGTACGAAGGCTCGGTGAAGGTGCCGCTGATCGTCTGGTCGAAGACGATGGTGGGACCACGCAGGAACGATTCGCTGGTGCAGCTCATGGACGTTGCGCCGACCGTGCTGGAGGCAGCGGGTGTCACGCCACCAGCGTCTTTCGAAGCGAAGTCGCTTTGGCCGATCCTCAAGGGCGAGACATCGAAGATCCGCACCGAGGTGTATTCGGAGCTGGCGCGCGACCACATACAGACCGGTGCGGAGTACATGGTGATGCGCCGCGACGAGCGCTGGAAGCTGGTGTTCTATCTCGGCGAGGCGTACGGCGAGCTGTACGACCTGCAGACGGACCCGGGCGAGCTGCAGAACCTCTGGAGCAGCGAAGCGCACATGGAACTGCGCGAGCGGCTCGTGAAGGATTTGCTCGTGTGGTCCATGCGAGGCTCCATCGCGAGTCGCCAGCAACCGACACCCAAACCTCAGCAGCCCATGCTGATTTCTTCACATCAAGGAGACAAGAAATGAACACATCCCGCCGTCATCTGATGCTTGCCCTGGCGGTCTCTGCCTGCGCGCTGCCCGCCGGTGCCCAGGACGCATTCCCATCCCGGCCGGTCGCGTTGGTCGTGCCGTTCCCCGCCGGGGGCGTCGTCGACGTTGTCGCGCGCATCGTGGGCCAGAAGATGTCGACCACACTCGGCCAGCCCGTCGTGGTGGAGAACAAGGCCGGCGCCGGCGGCACCATCGGTGCCACCCATGTCGCCCGGGCAAAGCCCGATGGCTACACGATCCTGCTGGGCGGTTCTGCAACACAGGTCTTCGGGCCGGCGCTCTACAAGAACCTGCGGTACGACGCGAAGAAGGACTTCGCGCCTGTTGGCCAGATCAGCTCGGGCCCACTCGTCCTGGTCGCCGGCTCCAAGGCCCCCGGCACCGACGTTGCGCAGCTCAAGAAATACCTCAAGGAGCAGGGCGTTCGGGCCTTCTACGGCAGCAACGGCAATGGCACATTCCCGCACCTCGCGGCGGAGTTGTTCAAGCAAGCCAACGGGCTGGCCGCGGCGCATATCCCTTATGGCGGAGGGCCGGCTGCGCTCACCGCGCTCATCACGGGGGACATCGCGTTCTCGATCAACCACATCCCCGTGGTGCAGGGCATGGTGAAGTCCGGCCGGGTTCGCGCGTTGGCGACCACAGGCAAGCAACGCTCAGTAGCCTTCCCCGACTTGCCCACGCTGGATGAGGCGGGCATGAAGGGCTTCGAGGCCAACGCCTGGTGGGGCCTCTTCGTGCCTGCAGGAACGCCACCGGATGTGGTCGGGAAGCTCAACCATGCGCTGGACATCGCGCTGAAGGACCCGGCCGTGCGCAGCGCGCTGGAAGCACAAGGCGACGAGGTCGCGTACAGCAACCCGAAGGACTTCGGCGCCTTCGTACAGGCGGAGTCTGTGAAATGGACGAAGGTCGTGAAGATCGCGGATCTCCGGCTCGATTGAGCGGTGCACTGCAGGGCGGTCAGGAACCGGACTACCGGTTCACGCTGGCCAACGAGAGAACCTTCCTGGCCTGGGCCAGGACGGCGCTGGCCATCCTGGCCGGAGCCATGGTTCTTCACCAGATAGGGCTGCCAGGGCCGAAGTGGGTGGTGCTCGGTGCCACTTGTGGCCTGGCTTTGTTGTCCGGACTGCTTGCCGCTGGCGCGTACCGGCAATGGCTGCACAACCAGCAGGCGATGCGGCATGCGATGCCGCTGCCGCGTTCTCCCCTCGTGCCATTGCTGGGTGCAGCCGTCACCCTCTTGAGCGCGGGAGGAGTGGCGGCGATGCTCCTGAGACCATGAGCGCGATCAGGGATCCCGGACTCCAGCCCGAAAGAACACAGCTGGCTTGGTCGCGTACCGGTCTCGTGATGGTCCTGGACGCCGCGCTCATGCTCCGCCTGGGATACGTTGGGGCCAGCACCATGTGGATGGTGAGTGCCGTTCTATTCGCAGCGCTGTCGATCGTGGTATTCGAAGCGGGCAGCCGGCGCGGCGCGGAATTGGCGATGAATCGGCTCTGCGCGCCACCACAAGTGCTGATGCTTTTCGTCTCCGCGTCGATGGTTGCCGCAGCGGCATCTGTCGTCGTCGCTTTTTTTCTTCTCTGCCGCCGATAGCGGTCACCTTCAAGCCAGACGACTCCCTTCCACCACCGCCCGCAACTCCGCCGTCGCATCCGCCACCAGCCCGATGCGCCGCTGCATGTCTTCGTGAAGCGCGCGCATCAACCGGCTCATGCTGATCCGCAGTTGTGCCATGTCTTCATCGTCGGTGGCGCGTTCGATCGACACGAACTTTTCCAGCTCCACCAGGGCGTTGAGCGTGGTGGAGAGGGACGCTGCGTGGCTGTCTGCCCTGGCGGCGAGCAGGAGGATGCGGGGGTGAATCGGTGCCGTGACCATGGGGATCTCCCTGGGAGTCTTGGTGTTCCATCACCGCCGCCACCGATGCGATGCGCAACGGTGGCGGCGGCTCGAACGGGTTGGTCTGCCGGGCACCTCTACGAGAACCGGTGGGCCTCGCGGCCCCCCGCCCGAGCCGCCAAAACTGGAGGCACGAGCGAAGAAGCCGCAGACACTGCGGTGCAGATAGATCCACGGCTTTCGCCGTAGAGGTGCGACGGGAGACCAATCCCGATCACGCCTTTTTCGCGTGACCGGCGCAGTATAGCGACGGGGTCTCGGTTTCAGGGGCGTTTGGGCTCGTGCTCAGTGACGATACCAGTACCCCCTATCCGTATGCAGAGGTATGGATGACACCGCCGACACGGCGCTGATATTCTCGGTTCCCCACACCCATCAGCGCGAGGAGGCGCCCTATGAAACAACAGATCGAACGTTTGTCACCGCATCAGAACGCCAAGGTTTTTGGCGTGCTCCTGGCGGTGGGGTCCCTGGCCTTCGTGGTTCCCTTCTTCATCTTTGCTGTGTTCGCAGCGCCTGCGGAACAGGCGCCGCCCGCCTGGCTTTTTCTGTTGTTCCCGATCGTCTACCTCGTGCTCGGCTACCTCATGGTGGTGGTGGCCTGTGCGGTGTACAACTTCATGTTCCGGTACGTCGGCGGCATCGAGTACACCGCCAAATCGGATGCGCCATGAAACCGCCAGCGCGAGATCAGTTGCTCAAGACGCTGAAGAGCCGTTTCGAGTCGAACATGCACCGCCATCCGGGCATGGCCTGGTCAGACCTGCATGAACGACTGCAAGGCAAGCCGGCAGCACTGAACTCGCTCGAAAAAATGGAGGCGACGGGTGGCGAGCCCGATGTGGTCGCGTTCGACGCCGCGACCGGCGCGTACACCTTCTGCGATTGCTCGGCAGAAAGTCCGGCGGGGCGAAGAAGTGTCTGTTATGACCGCGAAGGGCTCGAGTCGCGCAAGGAGCACAGGCCGGAGAACAGCGCCGTCGAGATGGCAGCGTCGATGGACATCGAGTTGCTGACGGAAGCCCAGTACCGGGCGCTGCAGGCCCTGGGCGACTTCGACACCAAGACGTCGAGCTGGGTGCAGACGCCGCCTTACATCAGAAAGCTCGGCGGTGCCCTGTTCTGCGATCGCCGTTATGGCATGGTGTTCGTGTACCACAACGGGGCGCAGTCGTACTACGCGGCCCGAGGCTTTCGCGGCTCGCTCACGGTCTGAGCGGCAACCTGCCGCTCAGCCTTTGCCTGGCAACGACTTCAGGTAAAGGTGCAATGCTCGCAGGTCCGTTTCGCTCATCTCGCGCAGCGATTCGAACGGCATCACTTGCACCGCCGAGCCATCCGGGCGCTTGCCGCTGCGGAACATGGCGATCATCGCGTCGGCATCCGGGTAGCGGTTCATCACACTGCCTTCGCCGGGCGCGAGTCTTGAAGCCGGCGGCCAGTCGGGTGGGCCGCCGGGAATCTTGCCGCCGACCAGCCCCTCGCGGTGGCAGCCGATGCACATGTTGGCCACGTAGTTGCCGTGCGCCAGCGTCACGCCTTCGGGCACGGGTTGCTCGGGTGGCAGGTTGTGGTCGATGCGGGCGGCGGCGTCCTTGATGACGCCGTAGCCATACAGTGCCTTCACCGGCAATGGCAGTTTCAGCACGGTGCCTTGCCCGCTGGCGGGGTGCAGCGAACGCACGTAGGCCACGAGCGAAGCCAGGTCGTCGTCGGTGAAGCGGTTGTAGTCTTCGCTGGGCATGATCATCAGCGGGCGGCCCTTCGGACTCACGCCGTGCCGGATGGCGCGCACCCAGTCCAGCGGCTGGTAGCCAGCCACCACGCCGCCGGGGCCGGTGGTGATGTTGGGGCCGGCGATCACCAGGCCGCCGTCTTCGGCAAAGGTGCGGCCGGTGCCGGTGCTGCCGTGGCAGTCCACGCAGCCGCGCGATGCAAACAGGTATTTGCCGCGTTCGAGCGCGGCGGCGTCGCTGCGGTAGGCCACCGGCTTCGCCGGCACGTCCACGAAGCGCTGCATCTTTCGCTCGGCCAGGAACACCCCGATCCCCAGCGCCGTGGCCGCCAGCAGCACGAGCGCGGCCAGCGAGGCGAGCAGCGTTCGCATCCAGTTTCTCTTTTTCATCGTCACCGCCTCCTGTGGTGAAACCACCGCCGGCATTTCACGCGAGCGCGTGGTGCGGTGTCAAGCGGTGCCGTCGCGCGCGGGCGGCTGCCAGCGGAAGAACATGGGGTACACCTTTTCGACCACCGGGCCGTTGAAGTCCCAGCCCACGCACTGGCCCAGGTGTGTCGGCGGCCGGCCATCGCCGGGGGGCGAGAACACGCCGGTGCGTGTCTGGAAAGCGGCGGTGGCCAGGTTGAACAGCAACTCACGCAGGTGCGTGCAGCCCTGGATACCGCCCAGGTGGCGCTGGATGGTGTGGCGCCAGCCACGGCCCAGCACCTCGCCCACCATGCCCTGCATGGGTGGCATCGCCTGCGGGCAGGGTTCGTGGGGAAAGGCGTCCATGGCCACGGCGATGTCGTGGATCACCATGGCTTCGTCGAAAGTGACGCGCAGCCGCATGTGGTGGATCGGTTCACCGGCGGCGATGTGTTCACCGGCCTTCAGGTCGATGTCGTGCGGCTTGCTGTCGTGCAGCTCGCCTTCGATGTCCCACAGGCCATCGTCCCGACGGAAACCGCGGTACTCCACGCGGCGGGTGTGCATGGGCGTGCGGGCTTGAGGTGGTGGCAACGGCAAGATGGACTCTCCGGGGAAACCTGGGCTGGGCAGGGTATTTTCGGTCATGCCCGGCGCTGCGAGTGGCACACTGGCAATGCCCCTCATTACCCTATCCGCCATGACGAAACACACCCACGATCACGACCATTCCCACGATCCCGCCTGGAAGCACGATGGCGTTCGCGTGATCCCGGGCAACCAGCTCGATGGCAACGTGCCTTCCACGCCAGGCATGGACCGCAAGGCCGCGATCAACTTCGCACGCGTGGGCGCGCAGAAGCTCTGGGCCGGCACCGTCACCATCCATGCCAATGCCAAGACCGGCGCGCACCACCATGGTCCGCTGGAGAGCGTGATCTACGTGGTGCGGGGCCGTGCCCGCATGCGCTGGGGCGAGCAGCTGGAATTCACGGCCGAGGCGGGCCCGGGTGATTTCATCTACGTGCCACCTTTCGTGCCGCACCAGGAGATCAACGCCAGCCCCACCGAGGTGCTCGAATGTGTGCTCTGCCGCAGCGACGGCCAGGCCGTGGCGGTGAACCTCGACATCGAACCGGTGGAGAAGCCTGAGCAAGTGCTGTGGGTGGACCCCACGCACCCCACCGGCGGCGTCTGAGCGGAGGTTCGCTCAGGCGCGCGCCGCGCGCCAGCGGATGGCCACCCCCACCAGGCCCGAGCCGGTTGCCAGCGCGGTCACGCCGACCCAGCCCGCGTGCGCAAACACCATGCTGCCCAGCGCGGCGCCCAGACCCATGCCGGTGAACATGGCCACGAAGAGCAGGGCATTGAGGCGGCTGCGCGCGGCCGGGTCGGCCGCGTAGATGATGGTCTGGTGCGACACCAGGGCGCCCTGGAAGCCCAGGTCGAAGCCGACGATGGCGACGGCGAGCCACGCCAGTTGCCAGCTTTGCGGCAGCCAGGGCAAGGGCGCC
The DNA here is from genome assembly GCF_051860785.1 of Hydrogenophaga sp. Lineage (GTDB taxonomy): Bacteria > Pseudomonadota > Gammaproteobacteria > Burkholderiales > Burkholderiaceae_C > Hydrogenophaga. The sequence continues at coordinate 21,793 of NZ_JBIMLB010000034.1, read as the reverse complement.
ATGAACGCGAAGAAGACCGCCGCCAGGCCCCCCGCAACCAGCGAGGTGCGAAGGGCGCCTTGTCGATCGGCGAGGCGGCCGAACACGGGCGCGGCCAGCGCACCCGCGGCGCCGGCCAGCCCGAAGGCACCCGCCGCCGCGCTGCCCAGGTGGTGGGGTGCGCCATGCAGCCACAACGCCAGCGTGGACCACACCGCGCTGAAACCCACCGCCAGGGAGGCTTGCGCCAGCGCCGCGCGCCGCACCGCCAGGTGCTGGCGCCACAGACCCCCGAGGGAAGCCAGCAACGCGCCATAGGGCAACTGCGTGGTGGGTTTGAAGTGGGGCAGGAAACGCCACAGCGCCACGCCGAGCAGCGCACTGGCCAACGCAGCGGCGAGGAACATGGCTCGCCAGCCCAGGTGTTCGGCGGTCAAGCCGCTCACCACGCGCGAGAGCAGGATGCCCAGCAGCAGGCCGGTCATCACCGTGCCCACCACGCGCCCGCGCCGCGCCTCGGGTGCCAGCGTGGCGGCCGCGGGCACGATGTCTTGCGCCAGCGAGGCGGCCACGCCCATGGCCAGGCTGGCGATGAGCAGCGGCGCCACCGAAGGCGACACGGCCGCCGCGAGCAGCGCCAGCACCAGCAGCGCGACCTTGATCAGGATGAGCGTGCGCCGGTCATGGCGGTCGCCCAGCGGCGCGGTGAAAAGGATGCCGGCGGCGTAGCCCAGCATGGTGAGCGTGGGTACCAGGCCCATGGCCTGATCGCTGGCGCCGATGTCTGCGCCGATCACGCCCAGCATGGGCTGGCTGTAGTAGATCGCGGCCACGGAGAGCCCGGCGCCCGTGGCCAGCAGCAGGATCAGGTCACGGGAGATGCCGGGGCCTGTGGCTTGGGCCGACAACGTATTCGGAGATGGAATGGAAGACACCCTGTTAACCCTTGTATTTTGCTGAAAGGGAGTCTGGCACAGCGAAATCGGCCGCGCTAGACGCAAGGCGGGCACTTCAGTTATACGATTGGCGCATGAATGCAAACGCTGCAGGCGACCGCCTCGACCTCATGCAGACCTTTGTGCGCATCGTTGAGGCGGGCAGCCTCTCCGGAGCGGCAGCGCAGATGGGCACGACTCAGCCCACCGTCAGCCGGCGGCTCCAGGCCCTCGAGCGGTTGCTCGGCGTGCGCCTGTTGCAGCGGTCCACGCGCGGCATGCGCCTGACCGAGGATGGCGAGCGCTGCTTCGAGCGCGCCAAGGGCCTGCTGGAGCGCTGGGACGCGTTCGAATCGGATGTGCGCGGCGGGGGTGAGGAGGCGCAAGGACACCTGCGGGTGCTTGCGCCACACGCCTTGGGACAGGACCATTTCATGCGGCCACTCACCGGGTTCCTGCAGCGCAATCCGCGTGTGAACGTGGACTGGCTGCTGCGCGACGACGAGCACGACCTGATTGGTGAGGGCATCGATTGCGCCCTGCGCGTGGGCGAAGTGCGCGATCCATCGGTGGTGTCGATCAAGCTCATGGATGTGCCGCGTATCGTGGTGGGTGCGCCGAGCGTGCTGCGTGGTGGCCTCATTCCCCAGCACCCCGACGAACTCGCCGGCCTGCCGTGGATGGCGCTGCGCACCTACTACCGCACCGAAGTGGCGCTGTCGCACGAGGCGTCGGGCGACACGCGCCAGATCGCGATCCGGCCGCGCCTGAGCACCGACAGCCTCTATGCCTTGCGCAATGCGGCCGTGATGGGTCTGGGTGTGTGTGTGGCTTCGGCATGGATGCTCAAGGACGACCTGGCGCATGGGCGCCTCGCGCACCTGGCACCGCAGTGGCAGGCGCCACCCCTGCCGCTGCACCTCATCTATCCCTACGCCAGCTTCTACCCGGTGCGGCTGCGGCGTTTTGTCGAGGCGATGCGAGAGGCTGCGCCCACGGCACTGGGCCTGCCCCGGTGACGCGCGACGACCGCTATGCCGCCTCGAGTCGATCGGCCACGGGCATGACGTGCAGCGGCAGTTGCCTCACTTCGTAGCCATGTACCAGCCGGCGCCCCAGCACCGGATCCTCCAGCTCGAACTCGAATCTCGATGACGCGCACAGGGGACCGATGGTGGGCAGGGTGCCACAGAACATGAAGGCGTTGTCCTGCAGGGAATCGGTGGCATCGGCCCACAGCGCCAACAATTCGCTTGGCGGCAGCATGGCACCGACGGCGCCTTCCTGGTAGGTCTTGCGCTCATGCCCTTCCACCACGTAAGAGCGCAGCACCAGTTGGTCCCAATGACCGACAAGGTCTTCGAATGCCCAGAAGTCGGCGCACACGGGCTTCTCGCACAACTGCTTGGCCTGGGCTGCGCCCTGAGCTTCGACGCTGCGGTCGGTGTGATCGGAGCCGACACCGATCCAGAGCCGGCCATTGAGGCGCGCGAGCACGAACTCCACCTCGCCGCTGGTGGTGTCGCCAATCACCTCGATCAGCGCAGCCGTGGTGACGCGCGCCGCCGCCACACGGTAGAACACCGGCATGCTGGGTGGCCGCGCCACCCCGAGGGCTTCAAGCTCCCGCAGACGGGCTTCCATCGCGGGTCGGTGGCGCCCGGTCCAACTGGCCAGCACCAACTGGACCGGTGCCGTGCTGCGCACCTGGTGTTGGCCGCCCGAATGGAGGCGAAGCAAGAGTGGAGCTGGGCTCATGCCGAAGGCAGTCCCACCACCGCTTCGATCTCCACCTTCATGCCGGGCAGGGCGAGTTCACGGACGCCCACGAGCGTGCTGGCTGGCTTGGTGGTGCCGAAGTGGCGCTGACGCACTGGGTTGATCTTCGTGCGATCGGCGACATCGGTGAGGTAGACGGTCACCTTGAGGACATCGCCGAAACCTGCGCCCGCGGCGGCCAGTACCTTGCCGAGGTTGGACAGGATCTGCTCGGTCTGCGCGGCCGCGTCTTCGCCGCCCACCAGATTGCCGTCGGCGTCGTGAGCCGTCAGGCCGGACACGAACAGCAGGTCCCCGAAGCGAACGGCATCGGTGTAGTGGCTGATGGCGGGCGAAAGGCCGGGCACCGAGACTTCTTCGCGCTTGCCAGCTGTGGATGGGTTCATGGGAGTGCCTTTGCAGATGAAGAGGGTCAGGCGATGGGGTTCGACAGACGGCCGAGGCCGTCGATCTCGATGTCCATCACGTCGCCGCGTTGCAGGAAACGTGGCGGCGAAAAGCCGATGCCCACGCCGGCGGGCGTGCCGGTGGCAATGACGTCCCCGGGCCGCAGGGTGAGGCCGGCGGAGATGGTGGCAATCAACGTCGGAATGTCGAAGATCAGGTCGCGCGTGTTGGCGTTCTGCCGCAGTTCCCCGTTGATCCAGCACTTCACGTTCAACGCGGTCCCATCGAGTTCGTCGCGGGTCGCGATCCACGGACCCATGGGGCAGAAGGTGTCCAGCGACTTGCCCAGGAACCATTGCTTGTGCGTGGCCTGGCGGTCGCGTGCAGTCACGTCGTTGAGGATGACGTAGCCGAACACATGGTCGAGTGCAGACGCCTTGGCGATGTCGCGCCCGCCCTGGCCGATGATCACGCCAAGCTCGGCCTCGTAGTCCATCTGGTCGCTGGCGCCGGTGGGGTAGCGCACCGCTTCACCGGTGGCGATCACGGTTTCGGGCATCTTGGTGAACACGATGGGTGCGGTGGGGATTGCGTCGGCGGCCTTTGACGCACTGCTGTCGAATCCGCTGCGCGTGAACTCCTGCGCGTGCTCGCGGTAGTTTTTGCCGACGCAAATCACATTGCGGCGCGGGCGCGGAATGGGCGCGGCGAAGCGCACCTGCGCGAACGGCATTTCCTGCGCGTCGAGCGTAAGGCTCGAGCGCAGCGCGTCGAAGTTTTCAATGAGGGCGTTCATGTCGGTCAGTGGCTGGCCGTTGGCGGCGATCAGGCGGCGCACGGTCTGGCGTTCTGAATCGACCGAGGCGAGGACGAGTGATTCGCCCTGGACGAGGGTCGCGAGTTTCATGGGAGTTCCTTGTGTGGAGAGAGGAGAAAGCAGCCTGTTCACGCCGATGCTTGGTTGCGGGTCAGGCCTTCGATGAGACGGTCGCGGGTGTGTTGCGAGTGCGCGCGGGTGAGCTCGACGAAGTTGGCTTCATCGCCATTGACAAAGGCCTGCGCCATCTGGAGGTGTTCCTGCTGCGCCTGATGCAGGTCGCCCGTGAGGCGCACCTCGGTGCGGATGTACGACTCGATGACACCCCGCAGGTTTTCCAGCGCACGCATGTGGTGCGGGCACTTCGCTGGTGCGAGGAGGGCGTCGTGAAAACTCAGGTTCAGTTCGAACCAGTGGGCTCTGTCGGCCTCGTCGGATTGCGCGGCGAGGATCCCCATCTCACTGATGATGGCGTAGACCCGTGCGATGTCCGACTCGCTGCGTCGACGGATCGAGCGTTGCGCCAGTTCCGTTTCCAGCAAACGGCGCAGGTCGAAAGCCTCGCTGATCTCCTCCGGATCGAGCGTGGCCACTGCGTAGCCCCGGCGTGGTTGCAGCACCACCATGCCTTCGGCCTCCAGCCGGGGCAGGGCTTCGCGCAAGGGGCTGCGGCTCACACCGAGCCGCGCCGCCACCTCCTCCTGCCGAAGCATCTGCCCTGGCACGAACACGCCATTCAGGATCGCCTTGCGCAGTTCGCGGTAGACGATTTCGGGCAGGGAAAGGGCTGCCGCCATATTGAGGTTGGATTCCGCGGGCATGAGTCACTCCGTTGTTCACGAGATCGTATCAGTTTTATTTTAGATTGTATAAATTTCGGTGGTTTATGTGGCCTGCATCTTGCTTTTTCGATTTTGTTGGCAAGATATACCTCTAAGATTTTCACCAAAACCGTGCGGAACCGCTGATCAGATCTGGATAAATATAGGATGTCGAATAAAAGTGGTTGCACAAATTTTCATTTTGCATACAATCCGCAAAATGCAGAAATACCTGCCCGATATCCGTCAATTCCCTCATCACGTCAAGGAAGCCAGATGACCGCTCTCGTCGAATACCTCAATCCGCCCGGTGCCTGTCCAGCGCAAGGCCTGTACTCCCATGTGGGCAAGGCGGCGGGCAGCGAACTGCTGTTCGTGGCCGGTCAGTTGTCGGTGGCAGCAGACGGCAGCGTCGCCGGCAAGGGTGATTTCGCGGCTCAGTTCCACCAGGTGTTCAGCAACCTCGGCGATGTGCTCCAGGGCCTGGGCTGCACCTTCAACGACGTCGTCAAGTTCACCACCTTCATCGTGCATTCGCAGGACATTGATCAGTTCATGGAACTGCGCGCCGCGCTGTTTCCGACGCTGTTCAAGGGCCCGCTCTATCCGCCCAACACGCTGCTCGTCGTCGACCGGCTGGTCAAGGAAGCCTTCGTGATCGAGGTGGAAGCCATCGTGCGCGGACCGGGCAAGTAAGGCCGGAGATCGCATGACCGAAAACCGCTTTGATTTCGAAGGCCTTTCCGTGGCGACCTACCACGGTGGGCGCGGCGCGCCGCTGATGTTGCTGCACGGCTCGGGTCCTGGCGCTTCGAGCCTGGGCAACTGGCGCACGGTGCTCGCGCCCCTGGCCGAACGCTTCGAGGTGTTCGCCATGGACCTCGTGGGTTTCGGCAAGAGCGATCGCAAGGCCAGCGAACCGTATTTCGACTACGCGCTCTGGGTGCGGCAGGCGCAGGCCATGCTGGCCCGCGTGCCGGGCGAAAGCGTGGGTGTGATCGGCCATTCGCTCTCGGGCTCCATCGCGCTCACGCTGGCCTCGCTGGAGCCGCGCGTGTCCGCCGTCATGACCACCGGCACCATGGGTGGGCACTTCGAACCGGTGGCGTCGACGCGGCGGGTGTGGACCTGCCCGCGCAACCGGCCGGAACTGGTGCAGGCGCTCAGCGGCATCATCCACGACGCCTCGGTGATCGACGAGGCTTACCTGGCGGCGCGCGAACCCGTGGTGTTCGCACCGGGCTACGCCGAGTACTTCGACACCATGTTCCAGGGCGATCACCAGCAGTATGTGAACGCTGCGGTGCTATCGCCCGACACGCTGGCGGCTGTGCGTTGCCCGGTGCTCATGCTCCATGGCCGCAACGACATTGCCTTTCCTCCCTCCAACTCGCTCGACCTGGCCGCGCAACTGCCCCAGGCCGACGTGGCACTGCTCGGGCAGTGCTCTCATTCCGTCGCCTTCGAGCGCCCGGGCACCTTCCTGGCGTTGGCCAGCGAATTCTTCGGCGCCGCTTGAGAGCGCTCTGAAAGGACCACCATGCAACCGAAAAAAGGCTACCTGCTCAAGGGCAGGATCATCGACGGCTCGCTCAACCCGCCCATCGAACAGGGTGCCGTGGTCGTGCACGGCGAGCGCATCGAATGGGTGGGCGCGGCCGCTTCCCTGCCCGCGCAATACGTGGAACAGGCCTACGAGGTGATCGACCTGCCGGGCCGCACCATCATGCCGGGCCTGATCGACGGCCACACGCACATCTCTTTCGGCGAATCGCGCTCGGAAGAAGAGAACGCGCTCTACACCCCGGTGGAGTTCCGCACGTTGAAGGCGGCCTACTACGCGAAGAAGGTGTTGCAGGCGGGCGTGACCAGCGCGTTCGACGCCGCCACCACCTACGGCATTGCGCAGGCGGTGCGCGACGCCATCGATACGGGCATGTTCGAAGGTCCGCGCTTCACCGTGTCGGGCAAACAGCTCACCAACCACCAGGGGCTCGAGGATTCCTTCCCGAGCTGGATGGAATTCCCGGTGGGGCAGAGCGCGGTGCTGGTCAAGACCAAGGAGGATCTGATCGAGGCGATCCGCCTGCAGGTCAAGGACGAGGTCGATGCCATCAAGGTCTCGGGCTCCAACGACAACCTCATCACGCCCGACGCCCTCGGCGCCTCGGCCTTCACGCTCGAAGAACTCAGGATCATCGCCGACGAGACGCACCGGCTGGGCAAGATCTGCAGCACCCACGCCAGGTCCTGCGAATCCGCGCGCGACGCCGCGCTGGCCGGTTTCGACAACATCTTTCACGCTTCCTACATTGACGACGCGGGCATCGAGGCCTGCCTGAAGAACCAGTGCGTCATCACGCCCACCATGACGCTGCTGGTGAACCTGATCGGTGCGAACCCGGCGCAGGCCGGTGCTTCCGGCACCAGCGCCTTTGAGCGCGAGGTGGAGGCCGCTTCGGTCAACCTGCGCCGCGCATTCGATGCCGGTGTGCCTCTGATCGCCGGCAGCGAGAGCGGCTGGTCACCCGTGCCCTATGGGCAGTGGCATGCCAAGGAGATGGAGCTGTTCGTGACCCTGCTGGGCATGACGCCGCTGCAGGCCATCCACGCCAACACGCTGGGTGCGACGCGCCTGCTCAAGCGCTACGGCCACGAGGTGGGCAAGGTCGAAGCGGGTCGCCTGGCCGACCTGCTGGTGGTGCCCGGCGACCCCAGCGTGGACATCCGCATCCTGCAGCGGCCCAAGGCTTTCGACTACATCTTCAAAGGCGGCAAGCCCATCGACCGAACGCCGCCCGCACCCCGTGTGCGCAAGTGGTACGAGCGGACCAAGACCTTTCTCAACGGCCTCTACGTGTTCGACGAAGAGACCGGCACCGGGCGGTTGGTGCAGTAAGCGCAGCGCAGCGGGCCCCGCCAGGCCCGTCCCATGAACCCCCTTTCTTCCTCCCACCTAGGAGCTCCTCATGAAAATCCCGTCGCTACCTCGCAGCCTCACGTCGGCCGTGCACCGGTTGTCCGCCTGTGCCGTCCTCTCGCTCGCCGCGTTCGGCGCCAGTGCCCAGCCGGCCGAAGACCGTTTCATCGGTCTGATCGAGCCGATCAAGGCTCAGAAGCCCTACAAGATCGGGGTCACCGTGGTGCACCTGCACGACGACTTCTACAAGGGCATCGTCTACGGCATCGAGGACGAGGCGAAACGTTCGGGCGTGAACGTGGTGCAGGTGTCGGTCGCAGGCGCCTACGGCAATGTGCGCGAACAGTTTGCGCAGCTCAACGCTTTCAAGACACTGGGCGTGGACGTGGCGGTGGTGTCTGCTGCCGCCTTCAACGGCTACGACCCCATCCTCAAGTCGCTCAAGGACGCCGGCATCATGGTGGCCGCCGTCGGCATTCCTGTGAACAGCGCCAACGTGGCTTTCGGCGTGTTGCAGGACGACGGTGAAATCGGCCGCACGCTGGCCGATGCCGTGTGCAAGAACAACGATCCGGGCAAGATCCTCACTGTGCCCGGCCCTGCGGGTGCCGAGTGGGCGCGCCTTCGCTACGTTGGCTTCATGGAGCAGGCAAAGAAGTGCCCTGGCCTTGCGCCAGTCGAAGGTGCATTCGGTGGAGCCCTCGGCCTGCAACACGGCATGACGCAGACTTCGGACCTGCTCCTGCGCCACCCTGACGCCAAGTACGTGTACACGCCCGAGATCTCGCTGGCCATGGGCGCGGCACAGGCCATTCGCCAGCAGAACCGCAAGGTGAAGGTGGTGTCCAGCTCGATGGTGAAGGAAGCCATTCCCATGGTGAAGGACGGTCGTCTGCTGGCGGTGGTGTCCGAGCCCGGCATCATCATGGGCCGCCTGATCGTGCAGTACGCCATCCGCCAACTCGAAGGCAAGCCCACGCCCAAGCTGAGCGCGCCCGACAAGAGTTCGCCGTACGCCTACTTCAACGTGCCGCCCGAGCTGATCCGTCCGGACAACGTCGACAAGCACCCGTACCACATTTACGAAATCCCGCCTGCCGACTGGCGCCTGCCTGTGAAGCAGTGATCAGGTTCACCGAACACAGCGCGCGCGACACGCCATGAAGACACCAACGCCGGATGGGCAGGCTCTCGTGCAGGTGCGGGGGCTGCAGAAGACTTTTGGCGCCACCCGCGCGCTGGTCAATGTGTCGACCGATTTCCGAGCCGGGGAAATCCATTGCGTGCTGGGCGAGAACGGCGCTGGCAAGTCCACCTTGGGCAAGATTCTCGGGGGCCTGTACCAGGCGGACGCTGGCGAGCTGCTCATCAAAGGCGAGAAGGTGTCCTTCGCCAGTCCGCGCGCGGCGCATGCGGCAGGCGTCGCCATGGTGTACCAGGAGCTCTCGCTCGCGCCCGACCTGTCGGTGCGCGCCAACCTGTGGCTGGGATCGGAGGAGGCGAGCTCGCCGTTTTCCGGCATCTCGCGCCGCAAGGAACACGAAAGAGCGGCGTCGGTCGTGCGCAAGCTCGGCGTCGAGGTCGACCTGGAGCAGCCGGTTGGACAGTTGCCCGTGGCCATTCAACAGCTCATCGAGATCGGCAAGTCGCTGATGTTCTCGCCACGCATCATCGTCTTCGACGAACCCACGGCGATGCTGGGGGCCGTGGAAAAGCAGAAGTTCTTCGACGTATTGCGGCAGCTGCGCGACGAAGGCGTGGCCGCCGTGCTGGTGACGCACCACATCGAGGACGTGATGGCGGTCAGCGACCGAGTCACCATCATGCGCAACGGCCAGGTGGTGGACAGCTTTCCCATGGCACCGGATGTCGATGCCGATCGCGTGGTGGAGCGGCTCACAGGCCGCAAGCAGCAGGTCGAGGTGTCCGCGCCCGCGGCACCGCGCGGCGCCGTGGTGCTGGACATTGAAGGCATTCCGCTGCGCGGCCGAGGCCCCGGCTCGTTGACCCTCTGCAAGGGCCAGATCGTGGGCTTCTACGGCGTGGTGGGCTGCGGTGCCGAGCGCATTCTTCTGGGCCTGGCGGGCGTGCAGTTGCCCGGCCCGCTCGCGTTTCGCCTGCACGGACGCGCCTACCAACCCAGCAGCCCCACGCAGGCCAGCGCGCTGGGTGTGTCCTACCTGCCGGCGGGCCGCGCGGCCCACGGCATTCTGCCCACGCGGTCGATCCTGGAGAACCTCACGTTGACGAGCATCCGAAACTTCAGTCGCGCCGGCTTCGTCGACACGAACCGCGAGGCTCAGGAGGGCGAGCGCCTGCTGTCGGCGAGCCAGGTGAAATACGCTGATCCTCATCTGCCCATCACGAGTCTGAGCGGTGGCAACCAACAGAAGGTGCTGCTGGCCCGCGTGATGTCCAGCGCGCGCGATGTGCTGCTGCTCGAGGAGCCTACCGCCGGCGTGGACATCGAGGCCAAGCACCAGATCCACCAGCGCATCCGTTCGGCCGCGCAGCAAGGCTTGACGGTGGTGGTGATCTCGAGCGACCTCGTGGAGACGATCGCTCTGTGCGACACCGTGCACACCATCTACGCCGGCACGGTGATCGCCACCTACGAAAACCCCGGCCCCGACGCACAGCCAGCCATCATTGCCGACGTGCTGGGGCAGGCTTGCGGGACCGCGATCCAATGAAAGAGGAACCACCCCCCATGGCTGCCACTGCCCAGACCTCTATGCCCGTCACGGCCAAGTCGACACCGTCCCGCTGGTCACTCGCCGAGGCTGTGCTGCCGCTCTTCATCGTGGCCCTGGCGGCGATCGCCGGTCTGATCGAACCGCGCTTTCTCTCGCTGGACAATCTGCTGAACCTGGGGCGCCAGATGGTGCCGCTGCTGATCATCTCGCTCGGGCAGGCAATTGCCATCATTCGCGGCGGGCTCGATCTTTCGCTGGCGGCCGTGCTTTCGCTCTCCGGCGTGGCCGGCGTGCTCGTCATGGAGTCCCACGGCATTCCCGCCGGCATCGCCGTGATGCTGGCCACCGGCATGGTCACCGGCACGGTATCGGGCTTCATCATTGCCTACTTCCGCACCACGCCGCTGGTGGTCACGTTGGGCATGCTCTCCATCGCCCAGGCGTTGGCCCTCATCCTGTCCGGCGGCGTGCCCATCTACGACGTGCCGTCCAGCTATGTGCAGGCGGTCGGCTTCGATGCGTTCCTCGGTATCCCCGTGGTGGTCTGGATTGCCGCCGCGGCCACGTTGGCCATGGCCCTGCTGTTGCGCCGGACCGTGTTCGGACGCTACGTCTACGCAATCGGCTCGAACGCATCGGCAGCCGCCAAGTCGGGCGTCAACGTGCGGCTCTACACCATGCTGGTCTACACGGTCAGTGGCCTGTCGGCGGCCATCGGTGCGGTGGTGCTCACCGCCTGGGTGGGCTCCGCGCAGCCCATTGCCGCGCCCAACATCACGCTCGAATCGCTCGCTGCGGTGGTGCTGGGCGGCGTGGCGCTCACGGGTGGATCGGGCGGGGTGCGCCAGGTCTTCCTCGGGGTCGTGGTCCTGAGCATGCTCTCCAACATCATGAACATGATCGGCGTCTCCGCCTATTTCCAGACGCTGGCCGTCGGCGTGGTCATCATCGTCGCCGTCATCCTCGACCGCTTCCGCCGCAACCAGCGCGATTGAGCTGTCCGCCCCCATTCCCGAAATAGAACTTCCCATTCTGAAAGGCATACCCATGAAGCAGCGCTCAGTCGAAATCATCGGAGCAGGACTGGCGGGCCTGGTGGCCGCCAACCGTTTTGCCCAGAAGGGCTGGCGGGTCCGCATCCACGAACGCAACGCCGAACTGCGCATGTTCGGTGCAGGCATCTGGCTCTGGGAAAGCGGCCTCAAGACGCTGGAGACCATCGGCGCCTACGAAGCCGCCGTGGCGCGCGCCCGCTCCATCCGCGAGTGGCAGATCCGCGACCACAAGGGCCGCGTGCTCATGTCGCGCCTGGCGCATGCGCAGGACCGGCTGTTGCTGCCACCCCGTGCCGATCTCTACCAGGCGCTCATCGACCAGGCGGTGGCCCACGGCGTCGACATCGTGACCTCGTCGCTGGCCACCGGCGTCACGCCCGATGGTTCGGTGCAGTTCGACAAAGGCCCCCAGGCGCACGCCGATCTCGTGCTCGTGGCCGATGGAGCGTACTCCCGCATCCGCGAATCCATCCTGGGCACCAAGTGGATGGACTTCGGTTCCGAGGCTGGCATCCGCATGCTGATCGACGAGGAACCGGGCGATGTGCGTGACACCCTCATCGAACACTGGAACGGCCCCTGGCGCCTGCTCTTCAATCCCTGCACCGACGGCAAGAACTACATCTTCCTCAGTGCGCCGGTGGACGACGAGCGCGCCCGCAAGCTGCCGATCGACGCCGCCTTGTGGACCGAGAAGTTTCCGCAGGCCGCCGATCTCATCCGGCGTTGCCAGGTGGACAGCCGCTGGGACCGCCTGGTCAACGTGAAGTGCCGGAAGTGGTCCGAGGGCAAGGTCGCGATCATCGGTGACGCGGCGCACGCCATGCCCCCCAACCTGGGCCAGGCCGCCAACACCGCGTTCATCAACATCATGGCGCTGGCTGAAATGGTGTCGCCGTCGGAGGACATTCCGCTGGCCCTGCGCGAGTGGGAGCGGGAGCAGCGCTCGATCTCCGACCACGTGCAGTGGTTCTCCTACCTTTATGGCTACGTGCTGGGCAAGTGGCCCAAGTCGCTGCTGACGCTGCGTTCGGACGTGGTCAGCGCGCTCTCGAAGACCGAATGGTTCGACGAAAGCATGAACCGGGGCGCACGACACGTGCCCATGGGTTACTCGCCCGAAGCCGTCCGCATCGCCCACAAGCCCTGAAGAGCTGGTCGGCTCAGGTGGTCAGCGGCGCGCCCCGGGCCTGCGTCCGGTTGGTCCTGAACACGGCGACCGCCTGCACCAGCTGCACCGCCTGGGCCTTCAGGCTTTTCGCTGCAGCGGCGCTATCTTCCACCAGCGCGGCGTTCTGCTGAGTGACCTTGTCCATCTGGCTGACCGCTTCGCCCACCTGGCCCACGCCCAGGCTCTGCTCGCTGGTGGCGCTGCTGATCTCGGCCACCAGGTCGGACACGCGGCGGATCGCGGCCACCACGCCCTGCATGGTCACACCGGCCTGATCGGCCAGCGCCGTGCCATTGGCCACGCGCTGAACACTGGCATCAATCAGGCTCTTGATCTCCTTGGCGGCTTGCGCGCTGCGCTGCGCGAGGTTGCGCACCTCGCCAGCGACCACCGCGAAACCGCGGCCCTGTTCGCCGGCGCGTGCGGCTTCCACCGCCGCGTTGAGCGCGAGGATGTTGGTCTGGAAAGCAATACCGTCGATCACCCCGATGATGTCGGCGATGCGCCGCGAGCTGTCGTTGATGCCCTTCATGGTCTCCACCACCTGGCCCACCACGTCGCCGCCCCGCGCCGCCACGTCCGAGGCATCGCGCGCCAGGGTGTTCGCCTTCTGCGCGTGATCGGCGGTCTGGCGCACGGTGGTGCCCAGTTCTTCCATCGACGCTGCGGTTTCTTCCAGCGCAGAGGCCTGTTGTTCGGTGCGGGTGGAAAGATCGGTGTTGCCCTGGGCGATCTGCGCGCTGGCCTCCGACACCAGGGCCGCGTTGTCCTGCACATGGCTCACGGTGTCGCTGATGCGCTGCTGCATCGTGCGCAGGGCCTCCAGCAGTTGTCGCGTGTCGTCGTTGCCCACCAGCGCGATCGGCATGGCCAGGTTGCCCTGCGCCAGATGGCCCGCAGCCGCCACGGCCTGGCCCATGGGAATGGCCATGAGATGGGCGACCCACAGCGCGCCGAGCACCAGCGTGATGGTGGCCACGAGCACCGCAAGGCCCAGTGTCCACAGCGATTGCGTCACGCTCGTCGCGGCGGCCTCGGAGATGGCCGCACCATCTTCTTCGATCATCCCGGAGAGTGCTTCCAGCGCGTCCTCGAGTTGCGCGAAGGCCTGGTTCAGCGCCGGCAACTGGGCCTCGGCCTGTGTGACGCCCTGGGCCGATCCGGCCACCACCGCCTGCGCGGCCTGCATGTATTGCCTGACCACCGGCTGGGCACTGTCCAGCGCCTGACGTGCCTGGGCATCAATGCCCGAGCTGGCGATTTTCGTCAGTGCCGCGTCGAAGGTGGCCACGTGGTCGTCCAGGTCGGTGCGCGCGGCGGCGATGGTGGCGGCGTCGCCCTTCATGGCCGCAAGCAGGGCGCGCTGGGCATCGCCGCGCAGGGCGTCGTGCATCATGTCCGCGCTCAGCGTGGCCTGCAGCGCCTGGCTGGACAAGGCCGAAGCCTCGACCTTGACGGCCATGGAAGAAACGGCCAGCAGCCCGATGCCGCCCGCGGCCGAGACCAGGGCGGCGCCGGCCAGGCCCAGGCAGAGAATCTGGGTGCGAAGTTTCATGGTTGCTCCTGTCGGAAGAGACCGCTCTGCGGATTCGCACGCGATCGTTGCTTGCGTTTCGGCGCGCCGCCGCGCTTGTGTAGCGCGGGGTGACCGGCGGTTGGTGCGATCACCTCAGCCGCCCGTGAAAATGCTGGTGGCGAGCCTCATGAGCGCAGCCACCGGAGCGTCGAGCATGGGGAGAGTGAATGCAATGCCGAGCAGGCCGGCCGACAGCGTGAGCGGGAAGCCGATGGCGAAGGCGTTCATCTGCGGCGCGATGCGCGAGACGAAGCCGAGCACGATGTTGATGAACAGCAGCATGCCGATCATGGGCAGCGCGATCCACAGGCCGTAGCGAAACACCACCGCGCCCAGCTCGTGCAGGCGCATGCGGTTGATGGACTCGAAGGCGCTCGCACCCACCGGGAACAGCTCGAAGCTGGAGATGACCGCACCCAGCAGCATGAGGTGGCCGTTCAGCACCACGAACAGGAGCATGGTGGTGTTGCCGAAAAAACGGCCCACCGTGCTCGATTGCGAGTTGGTGGAGGGATCGAAGAAGCCCGCGAAGTTCAAACCCATCTGGAGACCGATGAGTTCACCGGCCAGTTCCACCGAGGCGAACACGATGCGCACCGCCAGGCCAATGGCAATGCCCACCACCACCTGCTGCATCACCACCGCAAACGCACCGGGATCGGTGAGGGCCACCATGGGTTGCTCCGGCATGCCGGCCTGCGCGCACACCGCGACGATGAAAGCCAGCGCCACACGTGTGCGCATGGGCACCGAGCGCGCCGAGAAGATGGGCGCGCTGGAGAACACCGCCAGGATGCGCAGGAAGGGCCAGAACACCGGAGAGACCAGCGCCATCACCTGGGCTTCGGTGAACGTGGGCATGGCGGGTGCGCTGCGCGATCAGATCGCGTAGTTGGGGATCGAGAGAATCGTGTTGCGGATGAACTCGACCATGGTGGTCATCATCCACGGGCCGGCGATGGCGAACACCGCGATGGCGCCGATGAGCTTGGGCACGAAGGCCAGCGTGGCTTCGTTGATCTGCGTGATGGCCTGAAACAGGCTGACCAGCAGGCCAATGCCCAGCACCGCGCCCAGCACCGGGGCCGCGACCATGAGCAGAAGGAAGAGGGCGTTCTGCCCCATCGTGAGGGCGGCTTGGGGATCCATCAGACAACCTTTTCGGAAAGAGGGCGGGACGCCGCCGGGCCGCTCCCAAGGCGGCCCAGCCCCCTCGAGGGGCAGCGAACCGCGCAGCGGTAGAGCGTGGGGGCTTTCATGTTGCAAAACTGGCCGCAAGAGAGCCAATCAACAGGTTCCATCCGTCCGCGAGAACGAACAGCATGAGCTTGAACGGCAACGCCACCAGCACGGGCGACAGCATCATCATGCCCAGCGACATCAGCACGCTGGCGACCACCATGTCGATCACCAGAAAGGGGATGAAGATCATGAAGCCGATCTGGAACGCGGTCTTGAGCTCGCTGGTGACGAAGGCCGGCACCAGCACGCGGAAGGGTGCGGTTTCGGCAGTGACGTCGTTGGGCAGCTTGGCCAGCTTGGCAAAGAGTTCGAAATCGGACTGGCGTGTCTGCTTGAGCATGAAGGCGCGCATGGGCGCCTGGCCGCGCTCGAGCGCCTGCTCGAAGCTGATGGCGTTCTTCGAATAGGGGTCGTAGGCGTCCTGGTAGACCTTGTCCAGCGTCGGGCCCATCACGAACAGCGTGAGGAACAGCGACAGGCCCACGATCACCTGGTTGGGCGGAGCGGACTGCGTGCCCAACGCCTGGCGCAGCAGCGAGAGCACGATGACGATGCGGGTGAAGCCCGTCATGAGCAGCAGCACCGCCGGCAGGAAGGACAGTGCGGTGAAGAACAGCAGGGTCTGGATCGGCACCGAATAGCTGTTGCCGCCTGCGCCCTGGCCGACCATGAGCGGCAGCGAAGGGCCGGTGGGGGCGGCAGGTGCGCCCTGGGCGAAGGCGCTGGCGCCCAGCATCAGCAGGGCCATGGCGCCGAAGATGCGCAGTGCGGTCTCAGCGCGCATGGGGAGCTTTCGTCAATTGGGCCAGGCGGGCGGCGAAGCCGGTGGCCGCCGTGTCCGTTGCGTGGGCGGGCGCTTCCGGTTCAGCCGGCATCGGCATCTGGTGCAGCGCGCTCACGCCACCGGGAGCCACGCCCAGCACCAGGCACACGCGCTCGTCGCCCTGGCCCACCTGCACCGTCACCACGCGCTGTTGTGGCCCCAGCGACAGGCTGGAGAGCACGCGCAGTGCCGGGCCGTTGCCCTGGCCCATCACACCGGGCAGGCGGCCACGGGCCCACTTCAGGGCGAAGGCAATGCCCACCATGAGGGCGAGCAGAAGCAGCGCGGGAATCGCGTTTTGCAGCATGTCGGGCTCGATGGATGGATCAGGTGCGCGAGACGCGGCGCATGCGCTCGGAGGGCGTGACGATGTCGGTGAGGCGGATGCCGAACTTGTCGTTCACCACCACCACCTCGCCCTGCGCGATCAGGTAGCCGTTGATCAGCACGTCCATGGGTTCGCCGGCCAGTGCGTCGAGTTCGACGATGGAACCTTGCGCGAGCTGCAGGATGTACTTGATCGGCACGCGGGTGCGACCGAGTTCCACCGAGAGCTGCACCGGGATGTCCAGCACCATCTGGATGTCCTGCATCGGGTTGTGCGCGCCGGCCGGGGTCACCGGCACCGCGTTGGCCTCGAATTCGGGCGCGCCATCGGCGTGCGGGGCGGCCGAGCCGGCCTGTTCTTCCAGGGCCTGGGCCCAGTCGTCGGTGACGGCGTCGTTCATGGTGTTGGTGGTCTCAGTTGACATACGAATCTCCCAGCCAGTTCGCGTCGATGCCGCGCAGGTTGCGTTCCACGCGCAGTGCGTATTTGCCCTTGTGGGTGCCGTACTGGCATTCGAAAACCGGCACGCCGTCCACATGGGCCTTGATCGTGGGCGTGCGGTCGAGCTCGATGAAATCGCCGATCTGCATGGCCAGCAGTTGCTCCACCGTGGCCTCGGTCTGTGCCAGTTCGGCCACCATGTTCACTTCGGCGGCCTGGATCTCGTGGCTGAGCAGCTTGACCCAGCGGCGATCGACTTCGATGGCGTCGCCCTGCACGCTGGAATAGAGGACGTCGCGGATCGGCTCCAGCGTGGCGTAGGGAATGCAGATGTGCAGCGAGCCCGAGATGTCGCCGATCTCCAGCGTGAAGCTGGTGGAGACCACGATCTCGCTCGGCGTGGCGATGGTGGCGAACTGCGGCTGCATTTCCGAGCGCTGGTAGGCCAGCTCGATCGGGTACACGCCGCGCCAGGCTTTCTTGTATTCCTCGGACACCACATCCACCAGGCGGTTGATCACGCGCTGCTCGGTGGGTGAGAAATCGCGGCCCTCGATGCGGGTGTGGAACTTGCCGTTGCCGCCGTACAGGCTGTCGATCACGCCGAACAGCAGGGTGGGCTCGCACACCACCAGGCCGTTGCCGCGCAAGGGGCGAATGGCCATGATGTTGAAGTTGGTCGGCACCACCAGCTCGCGCAGGAAGGCGCTGTATTTCTGCACCTGCACCGCACCCACCGAAATCTCGGGGCTGCGGCGGATGAAATTGAACAACCCCAGGCGCAGGTTGCGCGAGAAGCGTTCGTTGACGATCTCCATGGTGGGCATGCGCCCACGCACGATGCGCTCCTGGCTGGAGAGGTTGTAGTTGCGCACGCCATCGGTGGGCGCTTCTTCCTTGGCCAGCTTCTGGCTCTCGCCCGTCACACCTTCGAGCAGGGCGTCGATCTCTTCCTGGGACAGAAACGATTCGGACATGGTGTCGGTCGCTCGGTGTTGGGGGGCTTACTGCACGATGAAGCTGGAGAACAGCACGGCCTGCACCGGATTCGGCATTGCGGCCTTGGCGCCCGCCTTGGCGCTGGCGTAGCCCATCTCCCGGGAAACCGCGGCAATGATGTCGGTCGAGAGCTTTTCCTTGCCCTGGACCTGCAGCATTTCCTCGGCCGTGCGCTGCGAGATCAGTACCAGGATCTGGCTGCGGATGCTGGGCAGGTAGACCTTGACGGCGGTTTCGGTGGCGCTGTCCTGGAGTTGCAGCGTCAGGCCGAGCTGGACGAAACGGTTGCCACCGGCATCGGCGAGGTTGACCACCATGTTTTCCAGCGGCAGGAAGGTGGGTGGGGTCTTGGGCTTGTGGCTCTGTTCGGCCGCGGCCTCGTCGTCGCCGTGCTCGTCGGCGGTGTTCTTCTTCAGGATGAACAACGCACCACCCGCGCCCAGCAGGGCCAGCACCAGCACGCCAGCGATGATGAAGAGCAGCTTCTTGCTCTTCTTCTTCGGGGCTTCAGGAGCAGCGGCGGTGGCGGGGGCAGCGGCGGCAGCGGCGGACATGGACTTCCTTCAGAAACACGCGGAATGCGTGTGGGGTTGAAGGAATTATTGGGGGCGACCCCCTCGGGCGTTCGCTGAAATAGCGCCTGAAAAGCCGCTCTTTACTTCAGACAAAAAGGTCCAGTGGCTGGCTGCCGTCGGCACGCGGACTGGCTGCCGGCTTGACCGCTGTGGGGGCCGGGGCTTCGCTTCGCCCGGCCATTTCACCCCGGTTCACCGTGGGCGTGTGCTGTGTGGGGTGCCCGTTTTGCTGCCCCTGCGAACCCACCGACACGTGGCCGAGCTGGATGCCGCTGCGTTGCAGCAAGTCGGACAGCGCGTCGCTCGCCCCTTCGCGCAGGCTGGCACGGGCTTCGGCGTTGTCGCTCTGGAAGGCCACCTGCACTTCCTGGCCCTTCATGGAGAGCTGGATGTCGATGGCATCGGCGCCGGATTCGCCCACCCGCAGGCTGGCGTGGCGCAGGTGCTGCGTGCCCCAGTGGCTCACGGTGGGGCCGTCGGCTTCCCGGTCGGCGTGCATGCCATCCTGGCTCTGCCCGGTCTGCTCGCCGGGCAGGGCGTCGCCCGACGAACCACCGCCGCTGTGGCCGGTGGCGCTGCCGTCGGCCAGGGTGGGGTTGCCCAGGCCGGAGGCGGCGTCCGGAGAGGCCGCGCGCGCGCCGGCGCCACCGTTGCCGGGCAGGGTGAGTTCAAAGCCTGCCTCGCGCGCCGTGCTCGTCTGCAAGGCGCCCGCGCTGGCAAGGGCGAAGCGCTCGTCCAGCGCCACGGTGCTGCGCACGCTGGCCAGCGGTGCGCCGTGTGTTTGCTGCAGGGTCTGGCTCGCGAACTGCTGTTGCAGTGCATCGGTGCTGGAGACGGCGCCGCGTTGCCACACCATGGCCGGTGTGCTGCCCTGGGTCTGCGCTTCGATGCGGCTGGCAAACGCGGGTCGTGCCGCTGGCGTGGCGAAGGCGGGGCGTGCCGGTGCGCTCGCCGGGCCGGCCGGGGCGGGCAGGTCGGTGGTGGCGAGTTTCTCGTCCACCACCGGTGTCATGCCGGTGATGTCCACGCCGTTGGCCTCGGGCTTCTGGCCGGTGGGCAGGGCGGGCTCGCTGATGGTGCTCGGCTGGGCCGAGGCGGCAGCGGGGTTCGGGCTGGTGGGGGTTGCCGTGGCGGCGGTGGCGCTGGCCGGCGCGGCCCAGGCCAGCAAGGCGGCCAGGGGGTTCTCATCCTTGGGGTCTGGCGCGAGGGCGTCGGTCGCGGCGGGGTCGGCCGGCAGGGTGGCCGCTTCGGGCATCAGGTGCGTGTCGCTCACCAGGCTCAGCAGGCTGGCGAACAGGTCGGACTCGGCCGGCTTCTCGCTGGACGCCTTGCCATGGTGAGGGGTCTGCGCAGGGCGTTGCGGCTCGGCCGGCCTGGAAACGGTGCCGGCGCTCATCAGGCGTGTCCTCCATTGCGCGCCTGGGCCAGGGCCAGGCTCTGGCGCAGGTGGATCGCCAGCGCCATTTCGTCGGTGTGCTTCTGTTCCTGGCGCTCGGCCCGGTGCGTGATGGCCTGCTGCTTGCGTTCGGTGAACTTGCGCAGGCCAGCCAGGTCGCGTTCGGCCGCGTGCACCTGCTCCTGGCAGCGATCGATCATGGTCTGGCGCTCACCCAGCACGCCACGCTGGAATTCCATGGCGTGGTCGATCTTCTGCATGAACTGGCGGTGGTGCATGAGCAGGGCGGTGTCCACGCCGACGCTGCTGCGCGCCTGCCAGCGCGCCTGCGATTCCTGCGCATAGGCGCTGAGCTGGTCCATCTGGTCCTGGGCGATCTGCAACTCGCGCTGCATCCGGCCCAGGTTGCCCATCGCCTCGTCGCGGCGCTTCTCGGCCAGCTCCACGACTTTGTTCAGCGTCTGGATCGTCGTCATCCCTGTTGTCCTTCATAGGGGTTGTGGTGCGGTCTGGCTTGCCGTTGCTGCGTCGGCTTCTCTTCCTGCAGGGCTCCCTGCAGTTGCTGCAGGCTGTCTGGCAGCGTGGCGGCGTCGAACATGTCCTGCATCAGGAAACGCTGCAGCGCGGGGTAGAGCACGATGGCGCGGTCGGTCTCGGGGTCGCTGCCGGGCACGTAGGCGCCGAGCTGGATCAGGTCGCGGCTCTTCAGGTAGCGTGAATACAGGCTGCGGAAGCGGCGTGCCAGCTCCAGGTGCACCGCACCGGCCACGTTGTGCATCACGCGCGAGGCCGAGGCCTCCACGTCGATGGCGGGGAAGTGGCCCGACTCGGCGAGCGAGCGCGAGAGCACGATGTGGCCGTCCAGAATCGCGCGTGCCGCGTCGGCGATCGGGTCCTGCTGGTCGTCGCCCTCGGAGAGCACGGTGTAGAAGGCGGTGATCGAGCCCACGCCGTTGGGGCCGTTGCCGCTGCGCTCCACCAGCTGCGGCAGCTTGGCAAAGCACGAAGGCGGGTAACCCTTGGTGGCCGGCGGCTCGCCAATGGCCAGCGCGATCTCGCGCTGCGCCATGGCGTAGCGGGTGAGCGAATCCATGAGCAGCAGGACGTCCAGCCCGTCGTCGCGGAAGCGCTCGGCAATGGCGGTGGCGTAGGCCGCGCCCTGCATGCGCACCAGCGGCGGCGCGTCGGCCGGCGCGGCCACCACCACCGAACGCTGGCGGCCCTCAGCGCCCAGAATGTCTTCGATGAATTCCTTCACCTCACGGCCGCGCTCGCCGATCAGGCCGACCACGATCACGTCGGCCTTGGTGTAGCGGGCCATCATGCCCAGCAGCACGCTCTTGCCCACGCCGGAGCCAGCGAACAGGCCGATGCGCTGGCCACGGCCTACGGTCAGCAGGGCGTTGATGGCGCGCACGCCGGTGTCCAGCGGCTCGCGCACCGGGGCGCGGTCCATGGCATTGAGCGGGGCGCGGTCCATCGGTTCGATGTCCACGTTGAGGATCGGGCCCTGGTGGTCCAGCGGGTTGCCGTGCGAATCGACCACGCGGCCCAGCAGGCCGCGGCCCAGCGGCAGTCGCAGGGTGCCGCGGTCGTCGGGCGAAGGCGGTTTGTTGGCGTGGCCCACGCGCGGCACGGTGCGGTACGGTGCCAGCGGCGTCACGCTGGCGCCGCTGGCCAGACCGTGGGTGTCGCCCGCGGGCATGAGGAAGGCGCGGTCGTTGGAAAAGCCCACCACCTCGGCCAGCACCGGTTCCTTGCGGCCATTGCTGATGATGTTGATTCATCAGCACAACTGAGCCAGTGATCACGTCGAATATTGAGCCACTGGGTTGATGGGTTTTCTGGCTACT
>NZ_JBIMLB010000033.1:0-42450 GCF_051860785.1 Hydrogenophaga sp. | reverse complement strand
CGTCCAGCGTCCAGGTCGTGCCGTCATCGAACACCGCCGATTCGATCAGGTAGCCAGCCTGCACCTGCCCGTTGTAGAACACATTCTTGATCGTCACCGAGTCGCTGTCATTGCCCATCCAGCGCAGCACAACGTCACTGCCCGAACGAATCACTTCGGTGTTGGCCACCGTTAGCCCGGCGCCCAGGCGCAGCGTATCCAGATTGCCAACGCTCGTGTCGTAGTCCGTAATGCTGTCAGCCCCGTCGCCGAGGTTGAAGACGTACGAGTCATTGCCCAAGCCACCATTGAGTACGTCGTTGCCCGTTCCACCGATCAGCGTGTCTGCCCCCGCATTTCCGTTGAGCGTGTCATCGCCAGCGCCGCCTTCAAGCACGTCGGCTTGGGCACCACCGTGTAGCGTGTCGTTACTTGCCGTGGTGTCCACGATCAACCTGGCAATCAGATCGGCTGTACCCAACACCGTGCCATCGTCGAACACCACCGATTCGATCAGGTAGTTGGTCTGGACCTGCGAGCCAGAGAACACCTGCTTGATCGTCACCGAGTCGCTGGCGTTGCCGACCCAGCGAAGCACCAGATCACCACCCGAACGAACCACCTCCGTGTTGGCTGCCGTCAGCCCTGCGCCCAGCCGCAGCGTGTCAAGGTTGCCGCTGGTGTAGTCATGGTCCGTGATCCTGTCCGCGCCATCGCCCACATTGAAGACGTAGGTGTCGTCGCCCGCACTACCACTTAGCGTGTCATTGCCACGGCCGCCATACAGAAAATCATGTCCTTCACCCCCATCCAAAACATCATTCCCCAAGCCACCGAAAATGAAGTCATTGCCCTCACGGCCGCTGTAAGTATTAACACCGTCGCCACCAATAAAGATGTCACGGCCAGCGCCTCCCCAAGAGTTGCCCTCCAAGATGCGCTCCAGCCCCAATGCCGCCAAGTCTTCCCATAGTGGTGAGTCCGAGGGCCACTCTGCGATCCACAACGCGAGTGCCATCTCGCTGTTGAACCCTACCTCCTGAAGAAGAGAAGGCACAAACCGGAACAGATCGACAAGATCACCCAACGCATGAGACGGATTTAACGCCTTTGCGTCTTCCAGCATTTGGACTAGTTCTGCGGACTCGAATCGAATTTCGTCTCCATGAGTTACCAACTCGATGCTGTCCAGGTAGGGCTTGAGCCGTGTTTGCAGTGCAAGCTGCGAGTAGATGCCTTCGGCAAGGCTGTCCCATGCTTCCTCCAGGAGTTCAACCTGCGGGCCACCGAGGGTGAGCGTGTGGACCTTGTAAGCCGCAGCGCCGACACCTACGGTGGTACCCGCGCCCAGCTGGAAATTGCCTCCTTGCTGACCTGGCAAAGCCACCTGCACGAATCGGGTGCCGTTGAAGACTTCCAGCAATGCCACTCGATCCAGCAAGTCCTGGCCTTG
This sequence comes from Hydrogenophaga sp., assembly GCF_051860785.1. Taxonomy (GTDB): domain Bacteria; phylum Pseudomonadota; class Gammaproteobacteria; order Burkholderiales; family Burkholderiaceae_C; genus Hydrogenophaga. The sequence continues at coordinate 41,018 of NZ_JBIMLB010000033.1, read as the reverse complement.
CTGGGTCAAGATTTGCTGTGAGCCCCCTTGTCCGCTCCAGACATTCACGAACATGCCCGTTGGTATCAGCCTGATCACATCCGTGGTCACTTCACTTGACAAACTTCCCGTCGTACGGATGCCTCCCTCCGTCACCAGAGCGTACTCACCCTCACCGTCCACCAATCGTCCAGTGGTACCCGCCCAAGCGGAAATCACGTCCTCCAGCAAGGCGCGTTGCTCATACGCCGTGGTTGCGGCGGTAAAGGCTGCCACCGCGTCCCGCAAAGCATCTGCCTGCGGTGTGCCAAGGCTCATCGCCTCGCGCAGATCGCGCACCCAGCCTGAGCCCCCCAGCTGCGGCAGGGCTTGCGCTGCCTCGGTCAAGTCCGGGTCATCGGTGAATTCCCGATAGAAGTTATTTGATGCCAGAAGCAAACTGCCCGAGAGTTCGGGCGACCCGCTGTCCCCCGTCGTGCCATCGATGCGCGTGAAGCTACCGCTCCAAGGCTGAGAGTTGCCATTGCCCAGATTGATCTGGGTGGCCGTTCCTTGGACGCTGATGCTCGCGATGCCTGCTTCCTGCAACGTTTTGAGTTCTTCGGCTTGGCTGATGCCGTCCTGGTTGGTGTCCTGCCAGATGCGCAGTTGGGCATAGATTGGATCTGCGGCGTCGATCTTGCCGTCTGCGTTGCTGTCGTGCTGGGCCAAGGCTTCATAACCATGTGCAGCGGTTTCGCCGCTGGGAAGCAGCGTGTTGTCGCCAAAGAGTTCACGGCCGCTATCGATCAGGCCGTTGCCGTTAATGTCAAGCACCAACAGACCGTCATCGGCCTTGATCCAACCAGTAGCGGTTTTGATGCCATCTGCGTTGTGATCGAAATAGACCAACTTTGAGGCGTTGATGCCTACAGCCTCAACTCCATCACCATCCATATCCAACACCAGAGGATCTCGGGGAGGGGTCCAATTAACCGCTGCATTGAAGTCTTTTGGGCAACTTTTTAGAGAGCGCATCTCACCCGTCAGCAGCGCTTCCCATAGCCCATTCATCATATCTTTCGTTGAAACCCCATGGTTGGAATTCAAGTACTCATCTATATCCCCATCACCTACGGCAGCATCCCAGAAATTTGAATCTGTGACGATATCGACGAAGGTTTTATTTGCTGCCGCAGCCGCAATAGCTGAGGCCGCAGTCATTCCAATTGCAATTGCTCCAACTCCAGGAACAACCACCCCGGCAGCTTTCGCAGTTACAGAAATCCATCCACCTATTTTCGCAAACAGAGCCAGCGTCGGTGCGCTTATAGGGACACCTGGGATATATGTCACAACCCCACTTCCATCTGAGACAGCTATTGCAGTGGCTCCAGATTGAGAGGCAATAGCAAACTGCCCTGTAATGACCCCTGCAGCAGGATTAATTCTTCCAGCAGCAAAATTAATTGCCGCAATCCACTTATTTGCAACAACTATGGGATTAGAATCATTCGACTCGCAGCTCATTGGATCTCCTATTATATCAATTTAATTAATGCAACCACGCAGAATATCCATAGGACCAGAGAGACAAAAGGTCTCCTGTAAGGCGCATAAAAAACTGCCTCAAACAAGTTCACCCTGTCGTTGGTTTCTGCATATCGCCTTTTTATGTACTCATTTTCTTTCTTAAAACTATCATTCCATTTACTTTGGAAAACTCGGTCTGCTTGCACATTCAGATACCACAGAATCCACCATACCAAGAAACAGCCGCTGATAATCCACAATGCATTCAGCACAGTGCCGAAAATACCCGCCACAGAATTAAGCATTTAATTAACCGTTTATTGACATGTAACTCTGATTGATCGAGCAAGGGGCATTGCAATTACGCCCTATTCTTGGCCTACTAACATAGGCATCTGTCTCACAACCATATCTTCCTAAGTCAGGATATGTTGGCCATGTCATTGCACCCTCCAATTAAAATGAATCCAGCTCTTTTATCGTGCATCCGAACAATTCTTATTTGATCCACGCGTCCGCAAATGGGCTCGCCTTCTTGTGCAACGAGGATGGGAATGGTTCGATGTTTCTGCGATATATATTCTCCAGATGCCAGCGAAGCCCTGTTTTATCGCCAACGTAACTCGCATTTCAAAGGTATCGGGACACAGTGACAAAATACATATATATTTTCCCTCAGAAACGTCAAAACCATTTTTTAGATACTTGCTTCGAATTCGTCACTGACACTTCTTCAAGTCGGGCCTCAAAACTTTTTTATTCAGAGCCACAGCCCGCCTAACTGCCAAGCAATAATGCGAAAAGAAATTTTTTACTGAAAATACCCTCAGTTCAATAAATCGATATTGCATTTGGTGCTTGACTCCGCCGTGCATAACGGCGATCCAATCCGCACAACAATGCAAGGCGAACCAAAAGCAGTCCGGGCGAGTAGGCTTGTAAAGTTGTCATAGCGCCGTCCCTGAAGCGGCGGCCGTCTGCGTGGTGTCTTCCCACATTCCTGGACGGGCCGTGTTTGTTGGTTCGCTTCCTGAAGAAAAACGCCGGGCTAAGCTGTCGTAAGCGCTATCTGCCTGGCTGACCGGTTTCTTCAGGTTTTTTCGAAGCGCGGATCATCACGCGTCGCCTGGAGGTGGCGGCGGTACAAGGCACTGATTGCGCATTCAGTGCCACCAGATGACAAAGATCTGCCCTGAACCTGTTGCAAGGCGGGGCGAAACCGGCGGGCTTGTTGAGGCAGACGGCCCGCTACACCCAACGCAGCAACAAGCCCGCCAGCGATGGCAACACCAGCGCACTGAACAACGCACTCAGCCCCATCGCCAACCCTGCGAAAGCGCCGGTCTCTTCGCTTTCCTGGAAGCCTCGCGCGGTGCCGATGCCGTGGGCGATGGTGCCGAGTGCGAAACCGCGCACCGCCGGATCGCGGATGCGCAGGGCGTCGAACAGGTAGCGGGCGCCCACGGCGCCGAGCACGCCGGTGCCCATGACGAGCACGGCGGTAAGTGACGGCAAGCCGCCAATCTTTTCTGCGATGCCCATGGCCACGGGCATGGTGACGGACTTGGGTGCGAGCGAGGCGATGGTGGCGGTGGAGGCGCCGAGGGCCCAGGCCAGCACGATGGCCGTGGTGGTGGTGGCCAGCACGCCCGCCACGAGCGCGCCGAGCAGTGGCAGCGCCAGGCGGCGCAGGCGGTGCATCTGTTCGAACAGGGGCACGGCCAGGGCCACCGTGGCGGGGCCGAGCAGGAAGTGCACGAACTGCGCGCCTTCGAAATACGTGGCGTAGGGCGTGCTGGTGGCCCAGAGCAGCGTGGCCAGCACCAGCACGGCCAGTGGCACGGGGTTGGCCAGCGGATGAAAGCCGCAGCGGCGATAAAACATGAATGCGGCCTGGTAGACCAGCAGCGTAAGCGTGAGGCCGAGCAGCGGCGTGGCCGAGAGGTAGACCCAGATGTCGATGAGGCGCTGCGGCGATTCAGGGGCCATCGTTGCGCCTTCCCTGCCGGCGCATGAGCCAGATCATCACCCAGGCCGAGACGGCCAGCCCGACGAAGGTGCTCACCACCAGCGCCACGCCGATGGCCAGTGCCTCGTTGCCCAGGCGTTGCAGGTGCTGCATCACGCCCACGCCGGCCGGCACGAACAGCAGCGAGAGGTGTTGCAGCAGTCCTTGCGAGGTGGGCTTGATCGCGTCGACCCACTTCGGCCGCAGCGCCAGCCCGGCCAGCAGGAGCGCAAGGCCCACCACCGGGCCGGGCACCGGCAGGGCCGCCCACCGCACCACCACCTCGCCCAGCAACTGGCACGCGAGCAGGGTGGCGAGCGCGGGGATCATGCTGCCCCGTCGCTCAGGGCTTCGTCGAGAACTTCCACCCAGTGCCGCACGGGTGTGGCCGTGCCGCTCTGCAGGTGCGTGATGCAGCCGATGTTGGCGCTGGCGATCACGGCGGGCTTCAGTTCATCCAGGTGGCCGAGCTTGCGGTCGCGCAGGGTGTAGGCGATGTCGGGGTTGAGCACCGAATACGTGCCAGCCGAGCCGCAACACAGGTGGGCTTCGTTCTTCGCCACCTGCACGGTGAAGCCGAGCGCGGCCAGGTGTGTTTCCACACCGCCCTTGAGTTGTTGACCGTGTTGCAGGGTGCAGGGTGGGTGAAAGGCGATCACGCGGGAGGCATCGGGCGTGTGCTTCAATTTCGGCCGCAGCGCGGGCACCAGCGCGGGCATCAGTTCGCTGAGGTCGCGGGTGAGGGCGCTCACGCGCGCAGCGCGTTCGGCGTAGGCGGGGTCGTCGGCCAGGATGTGGCCGTATTCCTTCACCGTCACGCCGCAGCCCGAGGCGTTCATCACGATGGCCTCGACACCACCATCTATATAAGGCCACCAAGCGTCGATGTTGGCGCGCATCTGCGCCTTGCCGCCATCCTGGTCGTTCAGGTGGAATTTCACCGCGCCGCAGCAGCCGGCTTGCGGCGCCACCACGCCCTGGATGCCGGCGGCGTCGAGCACGCGCGCGGTGGCGGTGTGGATGTTGGGCATCATCGCGGGCTGCACGCAGCCGGCGAGCATGAGCACCTTTCTGCTGTGCGTGGCCGTGGGGAGGCGGCCTGCGGCCTGGGGTGCGGGCACCTTGTTCTTCAGGCTGGCGGGCAGCAACGGGCGGACCCATTGACCGAGCTTCATGGCCGGGCCGAACAGCGGAGAAGGCAGCCCCTCCTTCAGCAGCCAGCGCACGGCGTTCTCGCTGGCGGGCCGCGCCACTTTTTCATCCACGATCTGGCGGCCGATGTCGACGAGGTGGCCGTAGTCCACGCCACTGGGGCAGGTGGTTTCGCAGTTGCGGCAGGTGAGGCAACGGTCCAGGTGCAGTTGCGTCTTGCGCGTGGGCTCGGCCCCTTCGAGCACCTGTTTGATGAGGTAGATGCGTCCGCGTGGTCCGTCGAGCTCATCGCCGAGCAACTGGTAGGTGGGGCAGGTGGCGGTGCAGAAGCCGCAGTGCACGCACTTGCGCAGGATGGCCTCGGCCGCCCGGCCATCGGCGCGCTGCTGGTATTCGGGGGAGAGCTGGGTTTGCATGGGGCGTGCTCAGGCGGGCTGGCCAAAGATCTGGCTGGGGTCGAACTCGGTGCGCAGGCGTTCGGTGATGGCCTTGATGGTGGGGCTCAGCGCATCGAAGCGCGGCACACCTGGGGCGCCGTCGGCTCCGGTGCGGAACACAGTGGCATGACCGTTCACTGCGGCAGTGGCAGTGCGGATCTCGCCCGCTGCGCTCGTCGGCGCCCACAGCCAACGCTGCGCGCCCTGCCATTCGATGAGCTGCGCCCAGGGCAGCGGGATCACCGGCGCGGTCTGCGGCACCGACAGGCGCCACAGGCACAGATCGGCCGAAGACGCGGTGAAGAACGGCAGGCGCTGGTCGCGGCACTGCGCCCAGTCGGGGCCCGCCTGCGCGTTGTCCATGCGTGTGCCACCGGCTTCGCGCAGCAGGCGTTCGCACGCGGCATCCACCGCTGCCACGGCGCCGCGCAGGCGCACGAAGAGCAGCTCGGGCGCGCTGGCCTGTGTGTCGTCCTTCACCCAACACGACGCGTTGATCGGCAATGGCTGCCCGCCCCAGCGGTGCAACTGTTCCAGCGCCTCGTGCTGGCCAAGTTCAAACACCAGCGTGGCCTCGGCTGGTGCGAAGGGCAGCACTTTCAGGCTCACTTCGGTGATCACACCGAGCTGGCCCAGGGAACCCGCCAGCGCGCGACTCACGTCGTAGCCGGCCACGTTCTTCATGACCTGGCCGCCGAAGGTGAGCAGCTCGCCGCGCCCGTTGATGAAGCGCGCGCCGAGCACGTAGTCGCGCACCGTGCCCACGCTGGCGCGCGCCGGCCCGGCCAGGCCTGCGGCGACCATGCCGCCCACGGTGCCACCCGGTGCAAAGTGCGGCGGTTCGAAAGGGAGGCACTGGCCTTGTTCGGCCAGGACGGCCTCCAGCTCGGCCAGTGGCGTGCCTGCGCGCACCGTGACCACCAGCTCGCTCGGCTCGTGGCTGACGATGCCCGACCAGCCCGCGATGAGCAAAGGTTCGCCCCGCACGGGCTCGCCGTAGAAGGCTTTGGTGTTGCCACCTTCGATGCGCAGCGGTGTGCGGGCAGCGGCGGCGGCGCGCACCTGTTCGATCAGTGGGCCGGGGTACTCGTGGGGGCTTTCAGGCATGCCTGCGATGGTAGTCGCAGCACCCCGGGCGACCTTTGAATTTTCTGCACACCGCAGTGCAATTGCGGTGCACCCTCCTCAGCGGGTGTACCCGGCGCACATGCCGGCATTCGGACGGCCCCTGCATTCGCGCTTGAGGCGCTTCTCGCGCGCCTGCGGGCTTTCTTCAGACGGCGCCTTGTGGAAGGTCACCTTGGAGGGTGCCTTGCGTTTGCCATCGCTTCCGGTGGTCTGGGCGGACAGGCCCGTCGTGGCAAGCAGGGCGAACAGGGCGATGGCGACGAGGCGCGGCTGGGCACGGGACATGATTTCCTCCTGAATGTTGTGGTGTCCGGGCGCGCATCATAGATAAAAAAACCCGCGCGCCTTGCGGCACGCGGGTTTCACATCCTTGGAGGGATGAAGGATCAGGCTCAGCGGGTGTAGGCCGTTTCGCCGTGCGACGTGATGTCCAGACCTTCGCGTTCGGCTTCTTCGCTGATGCGCAGGCCGACCACGGCGTCGACGATCTTGTAGGCCACGAACGAGACCACGCCCGACCACACGATGGTCAGCAGCACGCTCTTGATCTGGATCCACAGCTGTGCGCCGATGGCGTAGTCGTCGCCCTTGACGCCACCCAGGCTGGCGGCGGCGAAGACAGCCGTCAGCACGGCACCAACGATGCCACCGACACCGTGCACGCCGAACACGTCGAACGCGTCGTCGGCACCCAGCATCTTCTTGAGGCCACCCACGCCCCACAGGCACACCAGACCAGCGATCAGGCCGAGGAGGATCGAGCCCATCGGGCCGATGAAGCCAGCGGCGGGCGTCACGGCCACGAGGCCAGCCACCGCACCGGAAGCCGCGCCCAGCATGGAGGCCTTGCCCTTGTGCATGGCTTCACCCAGGATCCAGGACAGCGTGGCCGCGCCGGTGGCGAGGATGGTGTTGATGAAGGCAAGGCCGGCGATGCCGTTGGCAGCACCCGCAGAGCCGGCGTTGAAGCCGAACCAGCCCACCCACAGCAGCGAGGCACCGACCATGGTCAGGGTCAGGCTGTGGGGCGTGAGCGCTTCCTTGCCGTAGCCGATGCGCTTGCCCACCACGTAGGCACCCACCAGACCGGCGATACCGGCGTTGATGTGCACCACGGTGCCGCCTGCGAAGTCCAGCGCGCCGTCAGCGCCCAGCAGACCACCGCCCCAGACCATGTGGGCCATGGGGATGTAGCTGAAGGTGAACCAGATCACGGAGAACAGCACCACTGCGGAGAACTTGATGCGCTCGGCGAAGGAGCCCACGATCAGCGCGCAGGTGATGGCCGCGAAGGTCGACTGGAAGGCCACGAAGACGAACTCGGGGATCGTCGGCAGCAGGCCCGAGATCGTGTCCGGCGTGATGCCCTTCAGGAACACCTTGTCGAAGCCACCGAAGAACTTGCCTTCGCCGGCAAACGTCAGGCTGTAGCCGTAGATGCACCACAGGATGGTGATGAGCGAGAAGATGACGAACACCTGCATGAGCACCGACAGCATGTTCTTCGAGCGGGCCAGGCCGCCGTAGAACAGTGCCAGGCCAGGGATGGTCATCAGGATGACCAGCATGGTGGACGTGAGCATCCAGGCGGTGTCGCCCGTGTCGAGGGCGGGTGCGGCAGCTTCTGCGGCGGGCGCTTCGGCAGCGGCAGCGGGTGCAGCAGCTTCGGCAGCAGGTGCAGCCGCAGCGGGCGCTTCGGCTGCGGCAGGGGCGGAGGCGGCCGCCTCAGGCGGGGTTGCCGTCTGAGCGATGGCGTTGAGGCCACCAAAGGCCAGGCCCATGCCCAGGAACAGGGTTGCAATGAGTTTTTTCATTTCGGTGATCTTTCTTTTCCAGTGGCGGCGATCAGAGCGCTTCCTTGCCGGTTTCGCCGGTCCGGATGCGCACCACCTGTTCCAGGGAGGTGACGAAAATCTTGCCGTCGCCGATCTTGCCGGTGCGAGCCGCACCTTCGATGGCTTCGATCACGCGCTCGACGAGTTCGTCGGACACGGCGGCTTCGATCTTCACCTTGGGCAGAAAATCGACCACGTACTCAGCACCGCGGTACAGCTCGGTGTGGCCCTTCTGACGGCCAAACCCCTTGACCTCGGTGACGGTGATGCCTTGCACGCCCATGCTGGAAAGTGCTTCTCGCACCTCGTCCAGCTTGAACGGCTTGATGATGGCTGAAACCATTTTCATGCTGTGATTCCTCTTCTAGAACAGGAGGGTGATCAGACCGGGAGGCCGACACCGATGGTGAAACGGGCTTGAACCACCCCAGGGGTAGGCCAAGCACGGCAGGCGGACTGTTTCATGGGAACTCCCTGGGCTTGAATCAATCGCTTACACCCCCAAGCACGGACCATGCCAGCCGGGCGCCTGCGCAGTGCCTTTGCCCGTCCGATGCGCCTGCTGGTCACGCGCTCCCGATGCCGGTGCGGGTACCGGGTATCACTGCCGCAGGGGTGCCTGTGCCATCATCCGCGCCTTCGAAACGGCCGGGTCTGTCACCCCAAAGCCGTGCGCACCAAACCAGTGCGTCGCCAGCGCCGTGTTGCTTCACACGGGCAGGGCCGGGAAATGCACCGAAACAGGGAGAAATGGGCGATGGGTTTGTCATTGGTGCACAGCCGGGCCCTGCTCGGGCTGGAAGCGCGGCCGGTTTGCGTGGAGGTTCATCTGGCCAACGGCCTGCCCAGCTTCACCCTGGTGGGCCTGGCGGACACGGAAGTGAAGGAAGCGCGCGAGCGTGTCCGCTCGGCCATCGCCAACGCCGGGCTCGAATTTCCTTCCAACAAACGCATCACCGTCAACCTGGCGCCGGCCGACCTGCCCAAGGACTCGGGCCGGTTCGACCTGCCCATTGCGCTGGGCATCCTCGCCGCCAGTGGCCAGATCGCCAGCGCACGGCTGGCGGGCTGGGAATTTGCCGGCGAGCTCTCGCTGGGTGGCGAACTGCGCCCAGTGCGAGGCGCCCTGGCCATGAGCCTGGCCCTGCACCGCGACGCCGGTCCGCACGAGGCCCAGGCCCGGCTGGTGCTGCCGCCCGGCAGCGCCGAGGAAGCGGCCCTGGTGCCCCAGGCCGAGGTTTACCGCGCCCGCCACCTGCTGGACGTGGTGGCGCGCTTCCTGCCTGAAGGCAAGGAGGGTGCAGAAGCGCCGAACGATGGCGGCTGGGCGCGCCTGGTTCCAGCGGCGACGGCCGTGACACCGGTCTATGCCGACCTGGCCGACGTGAAAGGCCAGGTTGCCGCGCGGCGCACCCTGGAGATCGCAGCGGCGGGTGGCCACAGCTTGTTGATGGTGGGGCCGCCGGGCTCGGGCAAATCCATGCTGGCGCAGCGCTTCGCCGGCCTGCTGCCGCCCATGGACACCACCGAAGCACTGGAGAGCGCGGCGGTGGCTTCCCTCGCAGGCCGCTTCACGCTGGAACGCTGGGCGCAGCGTCCCACGTGCGCACCACATCACAGCGCCAGCGCGATCGCGCTGGTGGGTGGGGGCTCACCTCCACGACCGGGCGAGATCTCGCTGGCCCACCACGGGGTGCTGTTCCTGGACGAATTGCCCGAGTTCCCGCGCACCGCGCTCGAGGCCCTGCGCCAGCCGCTGGAGAGCGGGCACATCCGCATCTCGCGCGCCGCGATGCAAAGAGAATTCCCGGCGCGCTTCCAGCTCGTCGGCGCCATGAACCCCTGCCCTTGCGGCTTCCTGGGCCACCCCACCCGCGCCTGCCGCTGTACGCCCGAGCAGATTTCGCGCTACCAGGGCAAGCTCAGCGGCCCGCTGCTCGACCGCATCGACCTGCACGTGGAAGTGCCCGCGCTGGCGCCGGGCGAGCTGTTCGACGACACGGCCCGGGGCGAAAGCAGCGCGGCGGTGCGCGAGCGCGTGGTCGCCTCGCGCGAACGCGCGCAAGCCCGACAGGGCACCACCAACCAGGCCCTGGCCGGGCAGGCGCTCACCGAGCACGCCCGGGCCGACGTCGCCGCAATCCAGTTCCTGCACAAGGCCGCCGCGCGCCTGGGCTGGAGCGCGCGCAGTACCCACCGAGCCCTGCGCGTGGCGCGCACCATTGCAGACCTGGCGGGCGCGGACGCGGTGGGGACGGGCCATGTGGCCGAAGCGGTTCAGTACCGGCGGGTGTTGCGACAGGGTGGTTGAGCAGCCTGGATTTCCCCCGGCCACCGGCTTGCCGACGCAACTGGTATGGTTCCCGGTTCGACGCGACCGACGACCTTCAATCCAGGAACCCGACATGAGCTACCCGAACACGCTTCTCTTCATCAACGGCCAATGGCGCGAAGCCGCCAAAGGCGAGTCCATCGCCGTGTTCAACCCGGCCACCGGCAAGGAAATCGGCCGCGTGGCACACGCGCGGCAGGCCGACCTGGACCAGGCGCTCGCTGCGGCGCAAAAGGGCTTCGAGACCTGGCGCGACACAACGGCCATCAACCGCTCCAAGACCATGCGTGCGGCCGCAGCCCTGTTGCGCGAACGCGCGGGTGAAATCGCCCGGCTGCTCACGCTCGAACAGGGCAAGCCGCTGGTCGAGGCCAAGGGCGAAGTGCTGGCGGGCGCCGACATCATCGACTGGTTCGCCGACGAAGGCCTGCGCGTCTATGGTCGCATCGTGCCCTCGCGCGGCAACCTGGCCATGCGGCAGATGGTGCTGAAAGACCCGATCGGTCCGGTGGCCGCATTCACGCCCTGGAATTTCCCCATCAACCAGGTGGTGCGCAAGCTGGCCGCAGCGTTGGCCACCGGCTGCTCGATGATTGTCAAGGCGCCGGAAGAAACCCCAGCCGCGCCGGCCGAGCTGGTGCGCGCCTTTGCCGACGCGGGCCTGCCGCCCGGCGTGCTGGGCCTGGTCTATGGCACGCCATCTGAAATCTCCACCTACCTGATCGCGCACCCGGTGATCCGCAAGATCACCTTCACCGGCTCCACGCCGGTGGGCAAGCAACTCGCGGCCATGGCCGGCCAGCACATGAAGCGCGTGACCATGGAGCTGGGCGGCCATGCACCGGTGATCGTCTGCGAGGACGCGGACATCGCCCTGGCCGTCAAGGCGGCCGGTGCCGCGAAGTTCCGCAACGCCGGGCAGGTGTGCATCTCGCCCACGCGTTTTCTGGTGCACGAGAGCATCGTGAAAGAGTTTTCTGCCGCGCTCGTGAAGCAGGCGAAGGGCCTGGCCGTGGGCGACGGCACGGCCGAAGGCACGCAGATGGGTCCGCTGGCCAACCCGCGCCGCGTGACGGCCATGGCCGAGTTCACGAAGGATGCCCTGGAGCAAGGCGCCACGCTGGCCACCGGTGGCGAACGCATCGGGGACGCCGGCAACTTCTGGCAACCCACCATCCTGACCGACGTGCCGCTGAACTCGCGCGTGTTCAACGACGAGCCCTTCGGCCCCATGGCCGCGGTGCGCGGCTTCAACACGCTGGACGAAGCCATTGCCGAAGCCAACCGCCTGCCATTCGGCCTGGCCGGCTACGCCTTTACCAGCTCGCTGAAGAACGCCGACCTGCTCGCACGCCGCGTCGAAGTGGGCATGCTGTGGGTGAACATGCCTGCCATGCCTTCGGCCGAGATGCCGTTCGGTGGCATCAAGGACTCGGGCTACGGTTCCGAAGGCGGCCCGGAGGCCATGGAGGCCTACCTGAATGCGCGGGCTGTGACGATCATGAACGTCTGAGGCCGGTGCGCCTTGCGCGCACCTCAGCTCACGCGGCTTTTGAACCCCACCGCCCGGCTGTCGGAGACGATGTGCAGTTCCCGTCGCGTGGGTGGTATGAAGATCTGCTGGTAGTAGATCGGGTCCGCTTCGCCCAGGTAGGCCACGGCGCGCAACGCCATGCACGGTTGTTGCGGGCCGATTCCGATGAGTTTCGCCACATCGGGCGGCGGCGTTTGCTGGCGCATGAAGATGTCGATCTTCTGGATCGCCTGTCCGCACGCGCGGAAGATCACATCCTTGAAGTTCTCGCCAGAGAGTTTGCGCAGTGGCAGCTTGCCGAACACCGGCAGGCGAGCGGGATCGACCACGAAGGAACTGGAAACGGAGAACTCGTCGCTGATGCGGATGCAGCGGGTGATCTCCAGTCCCTGCGCCACGCCCAGCGTCCGTGACCATTCGCCCGGCGCCGTGATGGTGTGCCTTTCCAGCGCCTCGGGAAACACGGGCAGGTAGCCGTGGCCTGAATCGTCCACGAAACGGCAGTGGAAGGGGTGTGCCATTTCCCCGTCCTCGCTCTTGCCGGCAATGAACGAACCCTGGCCCTGCCGGCGCAGGATCACGCCCTCTTCCACCAGCTGTCGCAAGGCGCGCTGGATCGTTCCCAGGCTCATCGGCAGGCTGCCGGCCAGCTCCTGCTCGTTCGGCACCCGATCTCCCGGCACGAACTTGCCGCTGGCCACCGCGTGCACCACGGCGTCGCGCAGGGCGGTGTATTTCGGCACCCCGGGCCGGGAAGAGCGGTCCAGCAGCCGGGCCAGTTCGTCGAGTGTCATGGGTTGTATTTTGACCCGCCGCGATTCGTTTGCCTGAACCTCTTGCTGTTGAACAATTTATTCAATACTATATAGCTTTAGTTATTCAGATATCGCACCTACCGCATGCCAAACAACGTCATCGTCATCATGTCCGACGAGCACAACCCCAAGGTCATGGGTTGCTCGGGCCACGCCATCGTCTCCACGCCGCACCTGGACGCGCTCGCCGCGCGCGGCACGCGTTTCACGTCGGCCTACACCACCAGCCCCGTGTGTGTGCCGGCGCGCGCCGCCTTCGCTGTGGGCAAATACATTCACCAGATCGGGTTCTGGGACAACGCCGACGCCTACGATGGCTCCGTGCCCAGCTGGCACCACGGCCTGCGCGAGCGTGGGCATCGCGTGGTCTCGATCGGCAAGCTGCACTTCAACCTGACCGGCGAGGACCATGGCTTCTCCGAGGAGCAGGTGCCGATGCACATCCTGGGCGGCAAGGGTGACCTGATGGGACTGGTGCGCGAGGACCTGCCCCGCCGGGGCGGCGCGAAGAAGATGGCCGCGATGGCGGGGCCGGGTGAGTCCTCCTACACCCTGTACGACCGCGACATCTGCTCCCGCGCCCAGATCTGGTTGCGTGAAAACGCAGACCAGTCTCATGACAAGCCCTGGGTGCTGTTCGTTTCCTTCGTGGCGCCGCACTTCCCGCTGACGGCGCCGCCCGAACACTACTACCGCTATTTCAACAAGCGCCTGCCCATGCCCAAGCTGTATGCGCCGCAGGAGCGCACCCAGCACCCCTATCTGGATGACTACCGCAAGAGCTTCTGCTACGACGACTATTTTGAGTCGACCGAAGACGTGCACCGCGCCCTTTCAGGCTACTTCGGGCTGGTGAGCTTCATGGATGAACACGTGGGCAAGATCGTGCGTGTGCTCGATGAGATGGGCCTGACCGACAGCACGGACGTGATCTACACCAGCGACCACGGTGACAACCTCGGCGCACGCGGCCTGTGGGGCAAGTCCACCATGTACGAAGAGATTGCCGGGGTGCCGATGATCTGCGCGGGCCCCAGCTTTCCCAGCGGGCAGGTGGTGGCCACGCCGGTCAGCCACGTCGACGCCTTCCCCACCATCGTGGAAGCGGCCGGCGAGTCGTTCGCGGCCATGAGCGACGACCACCCCGGCCATTCGCTGGCCGACATCGCGCGCGGTGCGACACCCGAGCGCACCGTGCTCAGCGAATACCACGGCATGGGCTCCAGCACCGCGGCTTTCATGATCCGTGTTGGTACCTACAAGTACGTTCACTACGTCAAGTACCCGCCGCAGCTGTTCGACCTGGCGCGCGATCCCGATGAGTTGAACGACCTCTCGCGCGATCCTGCCATGGTCGGCGTCCTCGCCGAGTGCCGGTCGAAGCTCGAAGCGCTGCTCGATCCCGTGGACGTGGACCAGCGGGCCAAGGCCCGTCAGGCTGAATTGCTCGAACGCCATGGTGGTCGCGAAGCGGTCCTCGCGCGTGGTGACCTCGGCTTCACCCCTGCACCCGGCGTCGCCGCCGATTTCCAGTAGCCCACGGCCACAAGAGCCCATCCAGAAGGAGACATCCATGCCGACGAGAAGAGACATTCTGCTGGCCGCCGCAGCCAGCGCCAGCCTGCACACGGGCATGAGTTTTGCGCAGGCCGCATGGCCCGAGAAACCCATTCGCCTCGTCGTGCCCTTTCCCGCCGGTGGTGGTGTCGATTTCGTGGCACGCACGCTGGCGCTGCGGCTGGGCGAAGTGTTCAAGCAGCAGGTGATCGTGGACAACCGCAGCGGCGCCAGTGGCGCGATCGGAGCGGACGCGGTCGCCAAGGCCGAGCCGGACGGCTACACCTTGCTGATGGCCTCGCCGGCCGAAGTGCTGGTCGGGCCGATCGCCGGGCAGAAGACGCCCTACACACCGGAGACGGACTTCATCCCCGTCGCGCTGGCGGGTGAAACCCCTCTCATCATCGTTGCCCACCCCAGCCTGGCGGCCAAGAGCCTGCCGGAGTTGCTGGCCTACGCGAAGGCCAATCCCAACCGGCTGAGCTATGGCACGCCGGGCAATGGCAGCTCCATGCATTTCGCCGGCAAATCGCTCGAAGCGGGCGGTGGTGTCTCGATGATGCACGTGCCGTACCGGGGTGCAGCCCCCGCGATCAACGATGCCCTGGGCAACCAGGTCGGCCTGGCGATCGTGGGCATGCCGCCCACCGTCGCCCACATCAAGGCCGGCAAACTGCGCGCCCTCGCCGTCACCACCACTCAACGTTCCAGCGTCTTCCCCGATGTGCCTGCGGTGGCCGAACTGCCCGGCATGTCGAACTACCGGTTCACCAACTGGATGGGCGTGTTCGCGCCAGCGCGCACGCCACAGGCCATTGCGGACCGTCTGTCCACGGTGATCTCGCAGATCGTCAAGGAGCCCGCCATGCGGGAGAAGTTGACCGAAGCCGGCGTGGATCCGGTCGGCATGCAGCGCGATGCCTTCGCGGCTTTCCTGGCTTCGGAACGGGCACAGTACACCGCCATCGCCAAGTCGGCGTCGATCCGCTTCGGGGATTGACGACTCCCCGCTTCTGTCGCGTCAACGGTTGGGGCCGAGCCGGTGCGTGAAGGCCACCACCAACGCCGTGACCAGGAAGAAGGCCTGCAGCTCCAGACGCCAGCCACCGGTGTTGGTGATGTCGAGGAAGTGGCTGGCGTGTGCGAGCGCCAGGGCGAAAACCATGTTGATGGCGATCAGCAACGCGGCCGGCACCACCCAGAAGCCCACCAGCAGCATCAGTGGCGCAATCAGTTCGCCGAGGTAGACACCGTAGGCGATGAAGCCCGGCAGCCCCTTGGCGACCAGCATGCCCTCGATGCCACCGACACCGCCGGTGACCTTGGCCCAGCCGTGAAGGATCATGAGGAGGGCGAGGGTCCAGCGCAACAGGAGGATGCCGGCGCGGGGGTGATCGAAGAGTGCGTTGAGTGTTTTCATGAGATGGGCAGGGACTGGCCGTGACAAGGAAAGGTTGGCTCACGATGACAGAGCCAGCCGAGTGCTCAAGGTTCCGCAGCGCGCCTGGAGGGTGGACGTGCGCCCGCGCCAGCAGCTGCGGCCAGCACAGTCTCGTACTGTGGCACGGGTTGCTCAGCGCGCGGTACGCCGGCGGCCGATTCTGAATGCGCCTTGTACAAGGACAGGGCCTTGTATACACGGTCTTGCGGGGTCGCGTCTGGGTTCTGCCTGCACGTTTCAACCAAGTCCCGTATCAACGCGACTCGGTCTGGTGCTTCCGCGAAGCCTGTAAACGCTAGGTTGGTAAAGGGGTTCTTTGCTGCTCCTTCAATCAGGTGACGCGTAGCGCTGTGCGAAATGCAGTGCCTGCCATCGGGGACGCCCTTTTGATCATGTAGGTACACGGGCCGCCTCGGCCCAACCGTTGCAAAGGGCTGTGCCGTGATGAAACATTGGGTGTCGGTGACCAGATCTCCGTCGTGTTGACGATCACTGGCGACCAAGTCGCCATGCAACGCTTCCAGAAGAGCCTTCTCGTCACGTGGCAATTCGTTGGCGAACGTCATGGCTTCCTGGATCGCGTCTGCGGTTCCGTTGTGCCCGAGACGCCGCGCACTTGCGGCCAGGCTGACCCCTTTCTCCTTGAAGATGTCCAGCAAGGCCGGGATTTCTGTTTCCGCTAGCGCCTCGATGACCTCGGGCTTCCCATTAGATGTAGCCAGATAGGTAGGTCCGCGATTGTGCGAAGGGTCTTCAGAAAGGGTTGCTATCACCTTCGGATTCTTGGAGTTCGCCAACGCCGCTATGACTCCCGGGAATCCCGATTCGGCTGCCATTTCCGCTGGCGTGGGGCCAGTTGCATTCAAACGCATTGAAAGCGTGTTTGCAAGCTCCGGTACGCCACTGTTTGCCAATGCATCGATCACGGATGCGTGCCCCCTCAGGGCGGCAAGGTGTGACAGGTGACCGTAGCGGCCTCGCCCGGTCATGCTGGCCCGCAGCTGGGGGTCTTCAATGCGCGCCAAAGCGGAAATGGCCTCGTGTTTCCCACGTAGGACCGCCCTTTCCGCCGGCGTGCACTGGTCCATCGGATTGCTTTTCGACAGGCTAGCCAGCACCTCAGGGATATCGGTGTCTGCGAGCGCAGCAATGACATTGCCGTTCCCGTAATGAGCTGCCGTATCCGCTGGCGTGAAGTAATTGAACCGATGCGTGCCGCCTTTGGTCAGCACATGCGGGATGCCGGTATTCGCCAACTCGGTGAAGGCAGCGTCGTTGCCGAGGGCAGCGGCTAAACATGCTGGCGTATACCCTCTATCCGGATCGTGAGTCAACAGACCCGCCTTCATCTGATCGATTCCGGTGAGAGCTATCGCGGTGATCACCCCGTCTATTCCTGTAGAAATCGCGTGCATGGCAATTCCGTTGGCCCATGACGTCAGAGACTTGCCGTCAGCGTCGGATATCGGAGGCCCTCCTCTGTAGCTTGCCAGCGCTTCGACGAACTGTGCGACATCTGCAGAGCTGTCCACCCGATCTATCCATGCAGCAAGGCTTTCTTCCATGGCTCACTCCTTGTCGAAAGAAAAATGAGCGCATGGTGCCAACCCCCGCTCGGGGCCCGCCTTTTCGTCACAAACCACGTCGATCTCGGAACGGGTGCGCCGTGCAGGAGAACCGAGTACCTTCGTTCAGCCGAGCTGGGTTCAGAGATTCGGCGCCAGCCAACGCTGCAATTCGTCCCGCGCCACGGCGCTGCGAGCGGCCAGGTCTTCCACCTGATCCTCACCGACCTTGCCCACGTTGAAGTAGGTGCTCTGCGGGTGTGCGAGGTAGAAGCCGCTCACGCTGGCGGCCGGGGTCATGGCCAGGCTTTCGGTCAGGCCCATGCCGATGTCCTCGCATTGCAGCAGCTCGAACATGCCGCGCTTGACCGAGTGGTCCGGACAAGCCGGGTAGCCGGGCGCCGGACGGATGCCCTGGTACTTTTCGTTGATGAGTTCATCGTTGCTCAGCGCCTCGTCGGCCGCGTAGCCCCACAGGTCGGTGCGCACGCGGTGGTGCAGGCACTCGGCCAGCGCCTCGGCCATGCGGTCGGCAATCGCCTTGAGCATGATCGCGGAGTAGTCGTCGAGATCGTCGATGAACTGCTTTTCCTTCTTCTCCACGCCCAGGCCGGCGGTGACGGCGAACACGCCCACGTAATCGTCGGCCACGCCCTTGGGGGCCACGAAGTCGGCAAGGCAGCGGCTGGGGCGCATCACGCCGTCGATCTCCTGTTTCTCGGTCTGCTGGCGCAGGCCGTGCCAGGTCAGCGCCACTTCGCTGCGGCTTTCGTCGGTGTAGAGCTCGATGTCGTCGTCGCGCACGGTGTTGGCCGGGTACAGGCCCACCACGGCACTGGCGCTGAGCCAGCGGCCTTCGATCAGGCGCTGCAGCATGCGCTTGCCATCGCTGAACACGCGCCGCGCTTCCTCGCCCACCACCTCGTCCTTGAGGATCTCGGGGAAGGGGCCAGCGAGGTCCCAGGTCTGGAAGAACGGGCCCCAGTCGATGTACTTGGCGATCTCGTGCAGGTCGAAGTTCTTGAACACGCGGCGGCCGATAAAGCGGGGCTTGGCCGGGGTGTACGAAGTCCAGTCGATCGGCGTCTTGTTGGCGCGCGCTTTCTCCAGGGGCCACAACGGCACCTGCTTCTTGTTGGCGTGCTGGGTGCGCACGCGTTCGTAGTCGGCATTGACCTCGGCGATGTAGGCCGCAGCCTGCTCGCTCAGCAGGCCCTGGGCCACGCTCACGCTGCGCGAGGCATCGGGCACGTACACCACCGGGCCTTCGTAGTGCGGCGCGATCTTCACCGCTGTGTGCACGCGGCTGGTGGTGGCGCCACCGATCAGCAGCGGGATGCGGCGTTCGCGGAAATGTGCGTCCTTCTGCATCTCGCCGGCCACGTACTGCATCTCTTCCAGGCTGGGTGTGATCAGGCCCGAGAGGCCGACGATGTCCGCCCCCTCTTCCTTGGCCTTGGCCAGGATTTCGTGGCAGGGCACCATCACGCCCATGTTCACCACCTCGTAGTTGTTGCACTGGAGCACGACGGTGACGATGTTCTTGCCGATGTCGTGCACGTCGCCCTTCACCGTGGCGATCACGATCTTGCCCTTGGCCTTCACGTCGCCACCGGCGGCCTGCATGGCCAGTTTCTCGGCCTCGATGTAGGGCAGCAGGTGCGCCACGGCCTGCTTCATCACGCGCGCACTCTTCACCACCTGCGGCAGGAACATCTTGCCCTGGCCAAACAGGTCGCCCACCACGTTCATGCCATCCATGAGCGGGCCTTCGATCACGTTCAGCGGGCGGCCGCCACCGGCTTCGATCTCGCGCCACATCTCTTCGGTGTCTTCGGTGATGTGGTCGTTGATGCCGCGCACCAGTGCGTGCGAAAGGCGCTCGCGAATCGGCAGGGCGCGCCATTCGTTCTTCTTGCTGTCGTCGCGCGCCGCGCCCTTGGCGTTCTCGGCCACTTCCACCAGGCGCTCGCCGGCATCTGCACGGCGGTTGAGCACCACGTCTTCCACGCGCTCGCGCAGCTCGGGTTCGAGCTCGTCGTACACGCCAACCATGCCGGCGTTGACAATGCCCATGTCCATGCCGGCCTGGATGGCGTGGTACAGGAACACGGTGTGGATGGCCTCGCGCACCGGGTCGTTGCCGCGGAAGCTGAACGACACGTTGGACACGCCGCCGCTGACCTTGGCGCCCGGCAGGTTCTGCTTGATCCAGCGCGTGGCGTTGATGAAATCGACCGCGTAGTTGTTGTGTTCCTCGATGCCGGTGGCGATCGCGAAGATGTTGGGGTCGAAGATGATGTCTTCAGGCGGGAAGCCGACCTCGTCCACCAGCACGCGGTACGCGCGCTCGCAGATCTCTACCTTGCGCTCGTAGGTGTCGGCCTGGCCCTTCTCGTCAAAGGCCATCACCACCGCGGCCGCGCCGTAGCGCTTGACCAGCCCGGCTTGCCGCTTGAACTCGTCCACGCCCTCTTTCATGCTGATGGAGTTCACCACGCCTTTGCCCTGCACGCACCGCAGGCCGGCCTCGATCACCTCCCACTTGGACGAATCCACCATCACGGGCACACGCGCGATGTCGGGCTCGCCGGCAATGAGGTTGAGGAAGCGCACCATGGCGGCCTTGCTGTCGAGCATGGCCTCGTCCATGTTGACGTCGATGATCTGGGCGCCGTTCTCCACCTGCTGGCGCGCGACAGCCAGCGCGTCTTCGAAACGGCCTTCCAGGATCATGCGGGCGAAGGCCTTGGAGCCGGTGACGTTGGTGCGTTCGCCGACGTTCACGAACAGGCTGCCTTCGCCGATGCGCAGCGGCTCCAGGCCGGAGAGCAGCATCGGGGGAACGGGTGGGGACGGGGAAACGGTAGCGGAAGACATGAGACTCACCAAGGCAGGTTGCGGACAACAGACTGGGTGAGCGCCGTTTGGGCCTGTTCGCGCCCACTCAAGCCTGACGCACGGTGGAGGTTGGTGAACAACCTGCCGGCGCTGCAACGCTCCTTGAGAAGGCGCGATTTTAGCCCTTTGGTCAGCGCGTGGTGGCCAGCAGGCTCGTGAGCGCGTGCGGCATGCCGCCCGTCGTCCTGCACGGTCGCACGTTGGCACGCCCCAGCGCGGCCTCCAGAGCGCCCGCATCGCATGGCTCGAACACCAGCGCCCGAACAGCCACGCCCATGGCGGCGGCCTCGCGCGCAGCGCGTTGCAGATCGGCGCGCAGGTAGTCCGGGTCGTGTACGTCGATGTCGTGCGGCTCGCCGTCCGTCAACACCACCACCACGCGCCGCCAGCCCGGGTGCTGGCGCGAATCCTGTTCGCAGAGGTGCAGCGCATGGCGCAAGGCGACCCCTACGCGGGTGGAGCCAGCCGCTCGAAGGCGCGACAGCTGAGGCAGCGCCTCTCCCCAGGCTTGCAGGCAGGGCATGTCGATGCGGTGGCGGCCCTGGCTGGAAAAGGCCCAGAGGCCCGTGCGATGACCAAGCCGGCGCAAAGCGAGCGAGGCGGTGGCGGCGCTGCGCTGGATGCGCGCGAGCAGTTCGCCATCCTGCTTGCCCTCCTGTTCGCCGCTTCGACCCGTGGAGGCCGACGCATCGACCAGCAGCAGCACGGCCAGCGGCGGCGTGGGCCGCCAGGGGCGGCGGTGGATGCGCGGGTCGGGCGTGCGCTGGCCGCGCAGGTCCAGCGCGCAGTCGATCAGCGCCGCGTGGTGCAGCTCGTCGCCATCGGTGGCGCGGCCGCTGCCACGCCGCCACGGCCCACCCAGCCCTGCGAGGCGCCGCGCCAGCAGCCGTTGTTCCTGCGCCAGCGCGCCCGGCGCCCAGGCGGGCGGCCCTGGCGGTGGAGTGCCGCCATACACACTGCACCAGCGCGCCCGGTAGCGGCCGATGCGATGGTCCCATTCGGCGTGCACGGCGTCGGATTCGGCGCGCGTCGGCTCGGGCGATGCGGCGGGCGCCTCTTCGGTCGGTGGCGCGGCCTCGGCCTGCAGCGTCGTGTCGGAAGGCGGCAGGGACGCGTCGGGCAGCCACAAGTGGGTGTTGTCGTCGCGGTAGCGCGCGTGCACGGTGTAGGTGCGGGCGTTGAACGGCAGCCGCATCTGGCCGATGTCGTTGCCGAGCAGCGAGGCCGCTTCGCGAACCTGCGCGGGCGTGCGCAGTGCCAGCGTGCGACCATCCGACTCGAAGACCATGCGCCGCACGCGCGCCACCCAGGCGTGCGGATCGTCGTGCGCCGGATCGAGCAGGCAGGCGGACAGGCGCGCCAGCAGGTCTTCGAATCCGGCGCCGCGCAGTGCGGCCGCATCGGCATGGAAGGCCCGCCACACGGCACGCAGGCCGGGCAATTCCTGCAGCGCGAGCCATTCCACGCGCGCGTCTTCCAGCACGCCGAGCAGCGCCTGCTGCACGGGCTTGAGGCCTTTGCGGGGCTGGGGTTCGCCGCCAAAACGCAGGTGGGCGGCGGCGTGCGCGGCCACCGCCAGCGGCAGGTCAAGCGCCGGGTTCGCGGGGTTCGGCAGGTGCAGCACCGGATCGGCCACTTCGCCCCGCGTCAGCACGGGGCGGCGATCGGCATGCGGCTCGCCGACCTGCCAGGCGGTCTGCAAGGGCTGGCCCCACATGGCCCGTGCCACGCGACGAACCTGATCGGCGGTGTCCACGGTGTCGGCGTCAGAAGCTCGCGCGCACCAGCGCGCGCAGGGCGGTGCCCACCTCGGGATCGTCGCTCAGCGGTTCGGCGATGGCCTGCAGCGCGGCGTCGTGCATCGACAGGCCGGCGCGCGTCAGCAGCGCCGCGTGCACCAGCATGCGGGTGGAGGCGCCCTCGTCCAGACCTTCGTCTCGCAGGTGGCGCGTGCGCGTGGCGAGCTGCACCAGCCGCATGGCCAGTTCACCATCGACACCGCCTTCGTGCGCCACGATGGCGGCCTCGGTCCCGGGCTCGGGGTAGTCGAAGCCCAGGGCCACGAAGCGCTGGCGCGTGGACGGCTTCAGGTCGCGGTGCAGGCCCTGATAGCCGGGGTTGTAGCTCACCACAAGCTGGAAATCGCGGTGCGCCTGCAACAGCTCGCCGCGCCGCTCCAGTGGCAGCGCGCGGCGCGTGTCGGCCAGCGGATGCAGCAGCACGGTGGTGTCGGCGCGCGCCTCCAGCAATTCATCGAGGTAGCAGATGCCGCCGTGGCGCGCAGCGAGTGCGAGCGGCCCGTCCATCCACCGCGTGCCCTGGGCATCGAGCAGCCAGCGCCCGGCGAGGTCGCCCGCGCTCAGGTCTTCGTGGCAGGCCACGGTGACCAGGGGCAGCTTCAGGCGCCAGGCCATGTGCTCGACGAAGCGCGTCTTGCCGCAGCCCGTCGGCCCCTTGAGCAGCAAGGGCAGGCGCGCCGAGCGCGCCGCCTCGAACGCGGCGATCTCGCTGCCCACCGGCTGGTAGAAGGGTTCTTCCTGAAGGCGCCAGTCGGCCAGCGGGTCGGCTGCGCAGGACACTACCGATGGCCCACGGTACTCGGGTTGGGAATGCCCTCGATCGGACATTCCTCGGTGCCCACCATGGGCCGCGTGATGGCCTCCACCGCCTTCTGCGTGCCCTCGGGGTCGTTGACCCAGTTGGCGTAGAAGCCGTAGGGGCAGGCGGCCACGCCCTTGTCGCCCTCGCGCGAATTGATCAGGCCGGTGTAGCCGCGGTGAAGCAGCTTGAACAGGTGGTTCTCGCTCTGTGCGTTCTTGCGGAAGTCGCGGATGAGGCTGGTGGAGAGCGCGGCGTACTGCACGCCGTAGTCTTCCTCGCCACATTCGCCGAGCGTGCGGCCGTCAAAGCCAATGAGGGCGCTGTGGCCGAAGTAGCTGTAGACGCCGTCGAAGCCTGAGGCATTGGCCACCGCCACATACGTGTTGTTGGCCCAGGCCATGGCCTTGGCCATCAGCACCTGCTGGTCTTTCGCGGGGTACATGTAGCCCTGGCAGCGCACGATGAGTTCGGCGCCCTTCATGGCGCAGTCGCGCCAGATCTCGGGGTAGTTGCCGTCGTCGCAGATGATCAGGCTGATCTTCAGGCCCTTGGGGCCTTCGCTCACGTAGGTGCAGTCGCCCGGATACCAGCCTTCGATGGGCACCCACGGCATGATCTTGCGGTACTTCTGCACGATCTCGCCCTGGTCGTTCATCAGGATGAGCGTGTTGTACGGCGCCTTGTAGGGGTGCTCCTCGTGCTGCTCGCCGGTGAGCGAGAACACGCCCCACACCTTGGCCTTGCGGCAGGCCTCGGCAAAGATGTCGGTCTCGGCGCCTGGCACGGTGGACGCGGTGTCGTACATCTCTTTGGCGTCGTACATGATGCCGTGCGTGCTGTACTCGGGAAAGATCACCAGGTCCATGCCCGGCAGGCCGGTCTTCATGCCGACGATCATGTCGGCGATCTTGCGCGCGTTGTCCAGCACCTCGGCCTTGGTGTGCAGCCGGGGCATCTTGTAGTTCACCACGGCCACGCCGACGGTGTCCTTGCTGCTTGAAATGTCGCCGTGCATCATGGAAGTACGACCTCGTTGTTGGAAATGAAGGGGGTTGCAGCCATTGTGGGAGGCGCTTCGAAGCTGGCGTATACGTCAATTGACGTAGCCGGTGGCTGGATCAGAATCCGTACCACAAGAGGAGACATCCATCATGCGAACCGCGAACGCGATCCTGGCGAGCGCGCTCCTGCTGGCGACCGTGGCAGCGGAGACGCACGCTTCCCTGGACGGTCACCCGTCCGTGACCCAGTACCTGTCGAACGATGCACCCTTCGTCGTCTTCGGCGTGACGCCCACCAGCCTGGGCGCGGCCTCGACGAGCCTCAAGCTCACCTTCATCGCCACCGACCCGCTGGAGCAGGTCAACGTCTTTCCCTTCGTGCGCCGCACACCCGACGGACCGGCACGCCTGCGCCCGCATGTGGCCTGCGGCCCCAGGGATCCAGGGTCGTGGGACTGCCACATTCCTGTTGCCGAGCTGTTGCGCGAGCTCAAGGACAGCGATGGCGAACTGGGCCTGCGCATCGAGGCCCATGGCGATCTGCGCAAGCGCAGCCAGCACAGCACGGTGATCGTCACCTTGCCGGTGCGTCATCCGCCGGCCAGCGCGAGCCGATGACCCCGTTCAGCGCGGGTGGCGCGCCAGCGTACCGCGCAAGATCTCGATGAAGCTCAGGCTGGCGGCCGACAGCGAGCGGCCCCGCTTGGTCACCACCGACACATCGCGCGACACTCGAGGCGCCGAAATCGGCCGGATCACCAGTGCCGGATTGCCTTCAGCGCGAGCATAGGCCGAGGGCATGATGGCAGCGCCCATGCCGCTGGAGGTCATCCACAGCGCAGTGGACAGGAACGACACCTCGTTGCTCACCTCCAGATTCACCCCCACCTGCGCTGCGGTGGTCTCTATCAGCGGGCGGATGCCGTACCCGGGACGCACCGTCACCATGGGATGACCCGCCAGGTCGGCCCAGCGCACACTGCGCAGCCGGGCCAGTGGATGCGCTTGCAGGCACACGAGCGCGAGGTGATCACGCAGCAGGGTTTGCGTGTCGATCTCGGCACCCGGCCGTTCGGGGGTTCCGATCCCGAAGTCCACATGCTCTCCCAGGATGCGCGAGACGAACTGGTCGGGTGCGCAGTCGTCCACCAGAAGCCGCACGTGTGGGTGCTGCTGCATGAAGCGCTGGACGGCGTCGGGCAGGAGGAACGAGGCCAGTGTCGGCGTGATGGCCACGCTGATGCGGCCACGCTCGAGCAGCGCCAGATCACGGAAGCCAGCCGACAGCGCATCCACGTCGCGCAGGATGCGCTCGGCCATGGGCAGCATCTCGGTGGCGGCCGGGGTGGGCTGAAGCGAGCGCGTGGTGCGGTCGAACAGGCGCGCGCCCAGGCCTTCCTCGAGCTGGCGCAGAAGCATGCTGACAGCCGACTGCGTGACAAACAGCTTTTCCGCCGCCGCGCTGAGCTTGCGAAGGTGGTGCACCTGCACAAAGGCACGCAACTGCCGGATCGACGGGCTGAAGTTCGGATTCATCAGGGAACATCATATTTGATTCGGAATTTATTGATTTACGAATGAATGAATGAAGCGTTCAATGCGTGCTTCCGGGCACGACAACAAGGAGACAAGCACCATGACCGACGCATTCAACACAGCGCACACGCCAGGCAGACTCAGCCGCCGCACCGCCCTGGCCGCCATGACCCTGGCCGGTATGTCCGCCGCTGGCCTGGCTCGAGGTCAGACGAGTTCCGACTACCCCAACAAGCCGATTCGTGTGGTGGTGACGTTCCCGCCCGGCGGAAGCGCCGACGCGGTCTTTCGCCTGCTGGTGCCCCGGCTCACCGAGAAGCTCGGTCAACCCGTGATCGTCGACAACCGGCCGGGTGCCGGCGGCAACGTCGGCATGTCGCTGGTGGCCAAGGCGCCCAACGACGGCTACACGCTGGGCCTGGGTGCTGCAGGCGCCCTGTCCGCCAACGTGAGCCTGTACGACCAGATGCCCTTCGATGCCCAGCGCGATCTGAAGCCGGTGGCCATGCTGGCGGGCATTCCCTTCGTGCTCGTCGGTCACCCGTCGGTGGAGCCGCGCACGCTGAAGACCCTGATCGAACGCGCCAAGTCCGCACCTGACAAGCTGTCGATCGCGCACGGGGGCAACGGCACCGCCATGCACCTGTCGACCGCCCTGTTCCAGCAGATGGCGGGCATCAAGCTGGTGGAGGTCGCCTACCGCGGCTCCGGCCCGGCTGCGCTGGACACACTGGGCGGGCAGGTGCCACTCGCCATCGTCGATCTGCCGGCGTCGCTGCAGCAGATCCAGGCCGGCAAGCTGATTGCCTATGCCGTGACCGGCACCCAGCGGCTGCCCACCCTGCCCGATGTGCCGACGATGGCCGAGGCCGGCCTGGCGGGCTACGACTCCACCGGCTGGTTCGGCATCGTGGCACCGGCCGGCACGCCCGACGCCATCGTCTCGCGGCTGAACGCCGAAATCAATGCCGGCCTGCGAGACGAGCAGACGCGAGCCACCATGAACTCCATGGGCGTGGCGGCGGCGCCAGGCACTCCTGCGCAGTTCGCCAGCTACATCGCCTCCGAAACCACCAAGTGGGCCACGGTCATCCGCACCGCCCGCATCAAGCTCGACTGACCTGATGAACCAGCAGACTTCGATCGCCGACGTGCTGATCGTGGGCGCAGGCCCGGTGGGCCTGACCCTGGCCATGGACCTCGCTTCACGGGGCGTGAGCGTCGTGATCGCCGAAACCCGCCGCCGCGGCGAGCCGCCCAGCGTGAAGTGCAATCACGTGGCGGCTCGCACCATGGAACAGTTCCGCCGCCTGGGTGTGGCACAGAAGGTGCGGCTGGCCGGCCTGCCCGAGGATTATCCGAACGACGTCGTGTTCCGCACCTCCTTCACGGGGCAGGAGCTGACGCGCATTCTCATTCCCTGCCGGCGCGACCGCTACACCGCTGAGGACGGCCCGGACACCTGGTGGCCCACACCGGAGCCGCCGCACCGGATCAACCAGATCTACCTCGAGCCGATCCTGCTGGAACATGCGGCGTCATTGCCCGGTGTGTCGCTGCTCGACCGCACGCAGATCACCGGTTTCACCCAGGACGATGACGGCGTGGTGGCCACCGCGCTGAGCCTGGACGATGGGCGCACCATCGACATCCGTTGCCGCTACCTGGTCGGTTGCGACGGCGGCAGCTCGACCGTGCGCAAGACCATGGGTGCGAAGCTCGAAGGCACGCCGGTGATCCAGCGCGTGCAGTCGACCTACATCCGGGCCCCGGGCCTGCGCGAGCTTGTGCCAGGCGCACCGGCATGGTCGTGCTACGCGGTCAACCCGCGCCGCTGCGGCACGGTCTTCGCCATCGATGGGCAGGACCGCTGGCTGGTCCACAACCACCTCAACCCCGACGAGCCGGACTTCGAGTCCATCGACCGCGACCAGTCGATCCGGAACATCCTCGGCGTGGGGCCCGATTTCGAATACGAGGTGATCAGCAAGGAAGACTGGGTGGGCCGGCGTCTGGTGGCAGACCGGTTCCGGCAGGGCCGCGTCTTCCTCGCCGGCGACGCCGCACACCTGTGGGTGCCCTACGCGGGTTACGGCATGAACGCCGGCATCGCGGATGCGATCAACCTGGGGTGGCTGCTGGGCGCCTGCATCCAGGGCTGGGCCGACGAGCAGGTACTGATTGCGTATGAACTCGAACGCCAGCCCATCACCGAGCAGGTGTCGAACTTCGCCATGGACCATGCGCAGAAGATGATCCGCGCCCGCAGTGCCGTGCCACCGGACATCGAGGCGCCAGGCCCGCATGGCGAGGCGTTGCGCGCCGCCATGGGACGGGAAGCCTACGAACTCAACGTGCAGCAGTTCTGCTGCGCCGGCCTGAACTTTGGTTACTTCTATGCGGACTCTCCGCTGATCGTTTCCGATGGCGAGGCGCCGCCCCCCTACACCATGGGCAGCTTCACCGCTTCCACCGTGCCCGGCTGCCGCGCGCCCCATTTCTGGCTGGAGGACGGGCGCTCGGTGTACGACGCCTTCGGCCCGGGCTACACGCTGTTGCGCAGCCACCGCGCGGTCGATATCGAGCCCCTGCTGCAGGCCGCTCGGCAAGCCCGCATGCCACTGGCTGTGATCGACGTGGCCGCAGCGCAACTGCCCGAAGGCTACCGCCACCCGCTGGTGCTGTGCCGCACCGACCAGCACGTGGTGTGGCGCGGCGAGCGCCTGCCCGAGAACACCGGCGCGTTGGTTGCCCGCCTGTGCGGCCGCGCCCATGCGCTGGTGCCCGAGGCACTCAGTGGCTGATCATCCAGGGCCGCTTTGACGGGAAGGCCTTCGCGCCATTCGGCGCCGTCACAGTCGCCTTGCTGCGCCCGGAGGTGCTGCAGCAGCCGCAGCCGGCCGGGTGCTTCAAGCGCTGGTAGTCGCGCGACATCTTCGGCTCGTGCCGCGCGCGCTCGTTGATGCCGATCGCCGTGCGCGTGCCGCCATCCATGAGCGCCAGGCGCGGCGCGCTGACGAACACGCGCGGCGAGGCGGTGCCGCAGTCCGGGCAGCCGGCCGGCTCGTTGCGTTCGCTCAAGGAGCGGAACGCATCGAAACCACCGCAGGATGGGCAGTCGTAGTCGTAGGTCGGCATGGCGTCACAGGTCCGGCGACAGGGGCATCACCACCGAGCCATCGAGGTGCTTGATCGGGCCGTTCGCGTTCGGGTTGATGTCGAACTCGAAGATCTGCGTGGGCAGCCACAGCGTGGCGCAGGCGTTGGGCACGTCCACCACGCCGCTGATGTGGCCCTGCACGGGCGCGGTGCCGAGGATGGAGTAGGCCTGCGCGCCCGAGTAGCCGAACTTCTTCAGGTACTCGATGGCGTTCAGGCAGGCCTGGCGGTAGGCCACGTTCACGTCCAGGTAATACTGCTTGCCGCTCTCGTCGACGCTGATGCCTTCGAAGATGACGTAGTCGTTGTAGGTGGGCGTGATGGGGCTGGGCTTGAAGATCGGGTTCTTGATGCCGTACTTGGCCATGCCGTCCTTGATGATGGACACCTTCATGTGCACCCAGCCAGCCATCTCGATGGCGCCGCAGAAGGTGATCTCGCCGTCGCCCTGGCTGAAGTGCAGGTCGCCCACGGACAGGCCCGCGCCGTCCACGTAAACCGGGAAGAAGATCTTCGAGCCGCGCGAGAGGTCCTTGATGTCGCAGTTGCCGCCGTGTTCGCGCGGGGGCACGGTGCGCGCGCCGGTGGCCGCAGCCTTGGCCAGCGCATCGCCCGTGAGCTTGCCCATGTGGGCGGTGCCGGCGAAGGGCGGGTTGGCCAGGCCGCTGGTGGCGGGATCGGAATCGATCAGCGCCTGCTCGCGCGTGTTCCACATCTCCAGCATCTTGGGGTCCGGCAGGCAGCCGATCAGCCCCGGGTGGATCAGGCCGGCGTACTTCACGCCCGGCACGTGGCGCGATTCGGTGAACATGCCCTTGAAGTCCCAGATCGACTTCTGCGCCTGCGGGAAATGCTCGGTGAGGAAGCCGCCGCCGTTCTTCTTGCTGAAGAAGCCGTTGAAGCCCCAGAGGCTGTCGTCCTTGGCGCCGATGTCGAGCAGGTCCACCACCAGCAGGTCGCCGGGCTTCGCACCCTTCACGCCCACCGGGCCGCTGAGGTAGTGCACCGTGGTCAGGTCGATGTCGCGCACGTCGTCGGCGCTGTCGTTGTTCTTGATGAAGCCGCCGGTCCAGTCGTAGGTCTCGAGCACGAAGTCGTCGCCCGGGTTGACCCAGCAGGCCATGGGAATGTCCGGATGCCAGCGGTTGTGCACCCCTTCGTTGCTGGGTGCGGGGGCGTTCAGGTCGACTTTGATGAGGGTCTCGGGCATGGCTTGTGCTCCTTGGGTGGACGGGGAATGGAATCGGGGAGGAAGAAGGTCAGACGGAAAGGTAGGACTTGATGCGCTGCTGGTCGGTGTCGCCGCGCTCGGTCTCGTGCACCAGGCGGCCGCCTTCGATGACGAACAGGCGGTCGGCCACGTCCATGGCGAACGAGAGCACCTGCTCGGAGACCACGATGGTGATCTTGCGCATCTTGCGGATTTCGTTGAGCGCCTTGGCGATGTCCTTGATGATGGACGGCTGGATGCCTTCGGTGGGCTCGTCGAGCAGCAGCACCTTGGGGTTGGTGACGAGCGCGCGCGCGATGGCGAGCTGCTGTTGCTGGCCGCCGGAGAGGTTGCCGCCCTTGCGCCGGCGCATGTCCCACAGCACCGGGAACAGCGCGTAGATCTCCTCCGGAATGGTGCGATCCTTCGCGTTCTCCAGGCCGGTCTGGATGTTTTCCTCCACCGTGAGTGTGGGGAAGATCATGCGGCCCTGCGGCACGTAGGCCAGGCCCTTGGCCACACGGCGAAAGCTTTCGTCGTGCGTCACGTCCTGGCCGGCCACCGAGATGTGGCCGGTCTTGGTGGGCAGCACGCCCATGAGGCTCTTGAACAGCGTGGTCTTGCCCATGCCGTTGCGGCCCATGATGGCCACGCACTCGTTTTCGCGCGCCTCGAACGAAATGCCGTGCAGCGCCTGGCTCTGGCCATAGGCGACGACGAGGTCCTTGACTTTCAGCATACGAACTCCTTACTCGAAACTCGCGTCGGCGCGCGGGATGATTCCAGAGGCACCGAGGAACCGGCTTTGCCGGGCCTCTGGTGCCGTCCCCCTCCCGCCGAAGGCGAGAGAGGGGGAAGACGCGAAGCGGCGCAGGGGGTGTTTCATGTCAGTGGCCGAGGTAGACGT
Organism: Hydrogenophaga sp.; assembly: GCF_051860785.1. Taxonomy (GTDB): domain Bacteria; phylum Pseudomonadota; class Gammaproteobacteria; order Burkholderiales; family Burkholderiaceae_C; genus Hydrogenophaga. The sequence continues at coordinate 10,408 of NZ_JBIMLB010000033.1, read as the reverse complement.
CGATCACTTTCGGATCGGCTTGAACTTGATCCATGGGACCTTCGGCCAGGATCTTTCCCTGGTGCATGACGGTGACCTTGTGGGCGATCTTCTTGACGAAGTCCATGTCGTGCTCGATCACGATCACGGCGCGGTTCTGGCAGATGCGCTGCAGCAGTTCGGCGGTGAGGTCGCGCTCCCGCGCGCTCATGCCGGCGATGGGCTCATCCAGCATCAGCAGCTCGGGCTCCTGCATCAGCAACATGCCGATCTCCAGCCACTGCTTCTGCCCGTGCGAAAGCAGCCCGGCCTCGGTATCGAGCTTGTCGCCCAGGCCGATGTCCTCGGCCACCGCTTTCACGCGCGCCTGGATCTCCTCGGTGGCGGTGAAGGCCAGCGCACCCCAGACCGAGCGGCCGGAAGGAAACGACACCTCCAGGTTCTGCAGCACCGAGAGGTTCTCGTAGATCGAAGGCGTCTGGAACTTGCGGCCGATACCCTTGCGCACGCGCTTGTGCTCAGGCACCTTGATGATTTCCTCATTCTTGAACTTGATGCTGCCGGCGCTGGCCTTGGTCTTGCCGCAGATCAGGTCCAGCAGCGTGGTCTTGCCCGCGCCATTGGGGCCGATGATCACGCGCAGCTCGTTCTTGTCCACGTAGAGCGTGAGGTCGTCGATGGCCTTGAAGCCGTCGAAGGAGACGGTGAGGTCTTCCACGGAAAGGGCGAAGTCGGTGTTGCTCATGGGGCTCTCCTCAGACGCTCTGGCCGCTGGTGCCTTCGGGCAGCTTCACCGACGACGTGGACGGCGGCTGCTTCATCATGGGCGCGTGGGGCGGTGGGGATGGTGGTTGTGGCCGCGAGGCAGACGCCTCCTTCAGCGCGGTGCGGCGGCCCTTCCACCAGGGCACGATCCTGCTTTCCCACACACCGGCCAGGCCCATGGGGAAGGCCATGGTCACGCCAATGAAGAGGCCGGCCATGAGGAACAGCCAGAGGTCGGGGAAGCTCTCGGAGAAGAAGGTCTTGCCGGCGTTGACGAGCAGCGCGCCGTACACCGCGCCCACCAGGCTCATGCGGCCGCCGACCGCGGCGTAGATCACCATCTCGATCGAAGGCACGATGCCCACGAAGCTCGGTGACATGAAGCCCACCTGCAACGTGAACAGCGCACCGCCGATGCCGGAGAGTGCTGCCGCCAGGCAGAACACGAAGATGCGGAAGTCGGCCACGTCGTAGCCCGAGAAGCGCACGCGGTCTTCCTTGTCGCGCATGGCCAGCAGCAGGGTGCCGAGCTTGCTGGTCTGGATCCAGCGGCAGACCACGATGGAGAGCACCAGCATGCCGACGCAGACGTAGTACAGGATGTACTTGGCGCTGTCGGTGCGCGTGTCCCAGCCCAGCAGCGTCTTGAGGTCGGTCATGCCGTTCACGCCGCCGGTGTAGCCCTGCTGGCCGATGATGAGCACCGTGAGGATCAGCGCCACGGCCTGCGTGATGATGGCGAAGTACACGCCGCCCACACGCCGCTTGAACATGGCGAAGCTGATCAGCCAGGCCAGCAGCGTGGGCACCACGATGACGGCGGCCAGTGCGAACGGGAAGCTCTTGAACGGCACCCAGAACGAGGGCAGCTCGGTGATCTGGTTCCAGTCCATGAAGTCCGGAATGCCGGGGGTGGACTGGATCTTGGTGGCTTCGGGGTCGGAGGCTTCCAGCTTGAGGAACATCGCCATGGCGTAGCCCCCCAGGCCGAAGAACACGCCCTGCCCCAGGCTGAGCACACCGCCATAACCCCAGAGCATCACCAGGCCGATGGCAACGAAGGCGTAGGTGAGGTACTTGCCGACCAGGTTGAGGCGGAAGATGTCGAGGCTGAGCGGCAGCACCACCGCGAGCAGCAAGGTGAGTATCACCAGGCTGGCGAGCTGGTAGCGGGTGATCCAGGCTTTCAGGGCGTTCATGACGTACTCCGGGAGACAAAAAATCAACGGCGGACTTTGCTGGCGAACAAGCCTTGGGGCCGCAGCATCAGGATCACGACGATCAGGGAGAGCGTGAGCATCTTGGCCATGGAGCCAGCCATGAAGAACTCGGTGATCGACTGCGTCTGGGCGATGCCGAAGGCCGACACCACGGTGCCCAGCAGGCTGGCCGCACCACCGAAGGTGACGACCAGGAACGCGTCGACGATGTAGAGCGAGCCCGAGGTGGGACCGGTGGAGCCGATGGTGGTGAAGGCCGCGCCGGCCACGCCGGCAATGCCGCAGCCGATGGCGAAGGTCAGCCGGTCGGTCTTCTTCGTGTCGATGCCGATGGCGTTGGCCATGGCGCGGTTGCTCACCGTGGCGCGCACCCGCAGGCCCCAGCGGCTCCTGTGCAACGCGATCAGCACGCCCGCGGTGACCACGAAAGCCAGCGCCAGCACGAACATGCCGTTGATGGGAATGTCCAACCCATCGGCAGGCGCCCAGGAGCCCAGGAGCCACTCCGGCAGCGTGGGACTCACTTCCTTGGGACCGATGAAGGTGCGGAAACACTGCTGCAGCGCCAGGCTGATGCCCCAGGTGGCCAGCAGCGTGTCCAGAGGACGTTTGTACAGGTGGCGAATCAGCGCCCACTCCACCAACCAGCCGGCCATGAAGGCAAAGACAAAGGCGGCCAGGATGGCGAACGGAAAATACGCAGCCACCGCGCCGGGGCTGATCTCATTGGCCAGCGTGGAGCCCAGGAAGACGGTGTAAGCGCCGATGGTCATGAACTCGCCATGCGCCATGTTGATCACGCCCATCTGCCCGAAGATGATGGCCAAGCCCAGCCCCATGAGCAGCAGCACGGCGAACAGGCTCAGGCCTGCGAAGCCTTGCATCAGGCCGATGTTGAGCAGGTCGTTGAAACTCATGTCCATGAGGAAACTCCAAGGCGAAGAACGGCGCAACGAGAGCAGACCTCTCGATCCAGGATGCGGCGGATCCGGCTCCGCCGGTCCGCACGCATCGCCCCCTTGAGGGGGTCACGGCGCCAGTGCGCCGTGGCAGGGGTGGGTCACTGGTAACCCTTGGGAAACGGATCGGGTTTGATCAGCTCGGGCGACTCGGCGACCACCTTGAAGGTGCCGTCGGGCATGCCCATGGCGATGCGCGACTTGCTCCACAGGTGATGGTTCGGATCGAGCTTCACGTAGCCTTCTGGCGCCGTGGCGAGCTCGATGCCGGTGCGCGAGGCGGCCACCACCTTGTCGACGTCGAAGCTCTTGGCCTTCTCGACCGCGGCCTTCCACAGCCAGGGGCCGAGGTAGCCGGCCTGGGTCACGTCGCCGATCACGGCGTCCTTGCCGTACTTGGCCTTGAACGCCGCCACGAACTTCTTGTTGTTCGGGTTGTCCAGGGTCTGGAAGTACTTCATCGACGAGTAGAAGCCCGCGAAGTTTTCGCCGCCCACGCCGGTCATCTCGTCTTCGGTCACCGACAGGGTCACGAGCGTCTGCTTGTCACCGGTGATGCCGGCGGCCTTGAGCGCCTTGTAGAAGGCCACGTTGGAGCCACCGACCACGGCGGCGAAGATGACGTCGGGCTTCTGCAGCTTGATCTTGTTGACCAGCGAACCGAAGTTGGTGCTGCCCAGCGGGTAGTACTCTTCGCCGACGATCTTGCCCTTCTGGAAGTTCTCGACGTGCTTGCGCGCGATCTTCATCGACGTGCGCGGCCAGATGTAATCGGAACCGATCAGGAAGAAGGTCTTGGCTTTCTTCTCTTTCTGCGCCCAGTCCAGGCTGTACAGAATCTGCTGCGTGGCTTCCTGGCCGGTGTAGATCACGTTCTTGGACTGCTCCAGGCCTTCGTAGAAGGTGGGGTAGTACAGCAGGCCGTTCTCTTTCTCGAACACCGGCAGCACGGCCTTGCGCGAGGCCGAGGTCCAGCAGCCGAACACGGCGGCGCAGCGGTCGTTGATCAGCAGCTTCTTCGACTTCTCGGCAAACGTGGGCCAGTCGGAGGCGCCGTCTTCCTTGATCACCTTGATCTTGCGACCCAGGATGCCGCCCATGGCGTTGATCTCGTCGATGGCGAGCTGCTCGGCCTGGATGGAGCCTGTTTCCGAGATGGCCATGGTGCCGGTGGACGAGTGCAACTGGCCCACGGTGACTTCGGTGTCGGTCACGGCCAGCTTGGTGGTGTTCACCGAGGCGGTGGGCTGGCCGAAGCTCCAGGCGGGCAGACCGGCCAGGCCGGCCGCGCCCAGCATCTGCAGCACGCGGCGGCGGCTGGCTTCCGGGGTTTCAAGGGTCTGGAACGGCTGGGCATTCGGATCGGAGGGGTTTTTCATGAAGGGCTCCTGGAACGGTTGGGAGGGAGAAAACGGCAGCGCGCCGACTGGGTTGAAGACTAGGGAAAACACCCATCCGCTCCCATACGTCAAATAACGTAGAGCCCCTATCTGGCCGGTGGGGACGGTTCTTGCTAGCGTCGATGGCATGCCTTCGCCCGACGCCGCCACGCCCGTGGCCACCCAGAAAATCTTCCGGTTCCGCCGGGAATACAACTCGTGGGTGGCCGACGAAACCATGGAGGACTACGCCCTGCGCTACACGCCGCGCAGCTTCCGCAAATGGAGCGAGTGGCGGGTGGCCAACACCGCGTTCGGCTCGCTCTCGTTCCTGGCGCTGGAGGCGATCGGCGGCGCGATCGCGGTGAATTACGGCTTTGCCAACGCCATGTGGGCCATCCTGGTGGTGGGCGCCATCATCTTCTTCACCAGCCTGCCCATCGCCTACTACGCGGCGCGCTACGGGCTGGACATGGACCTGCTCACACGCGGCGCCGGCTTTGGCTACCTGGGCTCGACCATCACCTCGCTGATCTACGCGGTGTTCACGTTCATCTTCTTCGCCATCGAGGCGGTGATCATGGCGCTCGCGCTGGAAATGGCGACCGGCTGGCCGCTGGCCTGGTGCTACCTCATCTCGGCGGTGGTGATCGTCCCGCTGGTCATCCGGGGCATCACCCTCATCTCGAAGCTGCAGGCCTGGACGCAGCCGCTCTACCTGTTCCTGCTGGTGCTGCCTTTCGTGTGGATCGGGCTTTCGCAACCGCAGCTGTACCGCGACTTCACCACCCTCACCGGCATCCGCTCGGGCAGCAACGAGTTCCACCCGCTGATGTTCGGCGCTGCCGCCGCCGTCATCTTTTCGCTGGTGGTGCAGATCGGCGAACAGGTCGACTTCCTGCGCTTCATGCCCGAGCGCACGCGCCAGAACCGGGTGCGCTGGTGGGCGGCGGTGCTCATTCCAGGCCCGGGCTGGATCGTCATGGGCATGCTCAAGATGGTGGGCGGCGCCTTCCTCGCGTTCGCCGCCATGCAGTTCGAGGTGGACCCCGAGCGCACCGCCGAGCCCACGCAGATGTTCCTGGCCGGCTTCACCGAGGCCGTGGGCCACCCGGGCCTGGCGGTGCTCATGACCGTGGTGTTCGTGATCCTGGCGCAGATCAAGATCAACGTGACCAACGCCTACGCGGGCTCACTGGCCTGGAGCAACTTCTTCGCGCGCGTCACGCACAGTCACCCGGGCCGCGTGGTCTGGCTGGTGTTCAACGTGTGCATCGCCACCCTGCTCATGCTGCTTGGCGTGTTCACCGGGCTGGAGAAGGTGCTCGGCGTGTACAGCAACGTGGCCATCGCCTGGGTGGGCGCGCTGGTGGCCGACCTCATCATCAACAAGCCGCTGGGGCTGAGCCCCAAGGGCATCGAGTTCCGGCGCGCCCACCTCTACGACTTCAACCCGGTCGGCATGGGCTCCATGATCATCGCCGCGCTGGTGGCCAGCCTGGCCTACGCGGGCGTCATGGGTGAGTACGCCGCGGCTTTCTCGCCCTTCATCGCGCTCGGTCTGGCGCTCGTGCTGGCACCGCTGATCGCGTGGGCCACGCGGGGCCGCTACTACCTCGCACGCAAGCCATCGGTCGAATGGAAGCCGGGTCAGGCGGTGCGCTGCTCGGTGTGCGAGAACCAGTTCGAGTCGGACGACATGGCCAGTTGCCCAGCGTACCAGGCACCCATCTGCTCGCTGTGCTGCTCGCTCGAATCGCGCTGCCACGACCGCTGCAAGACCAACTCGCGCGCCATCGATCAGTTGCGCGCCGCGCTCACCGCCGTGCTGCCCAAAGGCCTGGCGGTGCGCGTCAACTTCCGGGCCGGCCAGTTCCTCACGGTGTGGCTCTCGCTCAGCGCGATCATGGCCTTTCTCATCGGCATGATCTACGTGCAGGAAAGCCTGCACGCACCGGCCGAAGCCCTGCAGCTGCCCTTCCTCAAGATCTACGCCTTCCTCGTGCTGCTGGCGGCGGTGTGCTCCTGGTGGGTGGTGCTCACCACCGACAGCCGCCGCATGGCGCAGGACGAATCGGAGCGCCAGACGCAGCTGCTGATGCTGGAGATCGACGCCCACAAGCGCACCGACGCCGAACTGCAGTCCGCTCGCGACCGCGCCGAGGCGGCGAGCCAGGCCAAGACGCGCTACGTGGCGGGCATGACGCACGAACTGCGCACGCCGCTCACCAGCATCCTGGGCTACGCGCAGATCCTGCTGAAGAACAGCGACATCTCGGTCTGGGTGCGCGAGACCATTGCCACCATGCAGCGCAGCGGCCAGCACATGCACACGCTGATCGACGGCTCGCTGGACCTGGCGCGCATCGAGGCCGGGCGCCTGCGGCTGGACCCGGTGCCGCTGCCGCTGGGGCAGCTGCTGGAAGACGTGGAGCGCATGATCCGCCCGCAGGCCGAGGCCAAGGGCTTGCGGTTCACGGTGCAGCGCGAAGGCGAGCTGCCGGCCTGGGTGCGCGCCGACGCCAAGCGCCTGCGGCAGATCCTCATCAACCTGCTCAGCAACGCGGTGCGCTTCACCGACGAAGGCGAGGTGACCCTGAAGCTCGACTTCCGCCAGCAGGTGGCGCGCATCGACGTGGTGGACACCGGCATCGGCATCGCCGCGCAGGACCAGAAGCGCATCTTCCTGCCGTTCGAGCGCGGCAGTGCCGGACGGCGCGCGCGAGACTCCGGCACCGGCCTGGGCCTGACCATCACACACCTGCTCACCGACATGATGGGCGGTGAACTGATGCTCAAGAGCCGGCCGGGCCACGGCAGCACCTTCTCGCTGCGCCTGTACCTGCCGCCGATTCCCTCGGACCCCAAGCACCCGCTGCCGATTCCGTCCACGCTGCGCGCCGTGACCGGCTACCGGGGCGAACGCCGCAACGTGCTGGTGGTCGACGACCAGCCGCTGCACCGCCAGTTGCTCGCCAGCATCCTGGTGCCCCTGGGCTTCGTGGTGCGCGAGGCCGCCAGCGGGCAGGAATGCCTGGAAATCATCGAACAGCATCCACCCGACCTGCTGCTGCTGGACCTGACGATGGACGGCCTGGACGGCTGGCAGACCGCCGAAGCGGTGCGCAGGCTGCTGCCTTCATCGCGCCTGCCCATCGTGTTCGTGTCGGCCAATCTCATCGACAACCGCCCCGAGGAATTCAAGGACCTTGACTACCAGGGCTTCGTGGCCAAGCCCATGACCGAGTCCGAGCTGCTGGACGCCCTGCGCCAGGCCCTGGCGCTGGACTGGGTGACCGAACAGGCTCCGGTGGTGGCCACCGAGAACGTGGCGCGGCAGCGCGTGAGCGGCCTGCCATTGCCCGAAGCGCTGCGCGAGGAGCTCCAACGCCTGGCGCGGCAAGGCCAGGCCGCCGCGTTGCGCCAGCGTCTGTGGCAAGCGCAGGGTGCCGAGCCCGCCCACGCCGCCACACTGGCCCTGCTGCAATCCTGCGCAGACCGTTTCGACTTTCAAACCCTGATCGAATACCTCAGGGACACCGCGGAGCTCTCGGACGATGACACCCTGGTCTGAAACCCTGCCACCCGACACCCCGGTCACCCAGCCGGTGATTCTGGTGGTGGACGATTCACTGGACACCCTGCGCATGCTGGGTGACGCGCTCGTGGCCGAAGGCTACGTGGTGCTGGCCGCGCGCGACGCCGAAGAAGCGCTGGAACGCTTCGAGGTGGCGATCCCCGACGGTGTGCTGCTCGACGCCGTGATGCCGGGCATGAACGGCTTCGACCTCTGCCAGCGCATCAAGGCCACGCCCGCCTGGTCGCACGTGCCGGTGGTGTTCATGACCGGCCTGTCCGACAGCGAACCCACCCTGCGCGGCTTTGCCAGCGGCGGCGTGGACTACGTGGTGAAGCCGCTGCGCATTCCCGAGGTGATGGCCCGCCTGGCCACGCACGTGCGCAACGCCCGCGTGGCGCGGCTGGCGCAGGAAGCCGTGGACGTGGCCGGCCTGGGCAGCGTGGTGCTCGATTCATTGGGCCGCATGGCCTGGCGATCGCCCCAGGCCATGGTGTGGCTCGAACGCGCCTTCGGTACCGGCACGGCGGCACTCGAACGGGCCGCGCAATGGCTGGCCACCGCCCGCCGCGAAGGCACCGCCACGCAAGACCGCGACCAGGGCCGCCTGCTCGCCCGCCACCTCGGTCAGGGCAGCCTGGGTGAATCGATGCTGCTGCTGAGCTGGAGCCCACTTGAAAACGCCGCCGCCCAGCGCCTGCGAGACGTCGCCCTCACCCCGCGCGAAACCGAAGTGCTCTCCTGGCTCGCCAAAGGCAAGACCAACCGCGACATCGCCGACATCCTGGGCATGAGCCACCGCACGGTGAACAAGCACCTGGAGCACGTGTTCGAAAAGCTGGGGGTGGAGACGCGATCGGCGGCGGCGGCGATTGCGGGGAGGTTGTTGCCGCAGGACTAGCGGTTGGCGGACACACTTTTCTTCAACTTCTCGAAGCTGAGCGTGGCATCGCGGGCTTGGCTGATTCAGCGCCAGGGCTGAAGGGAATTTCCGTCTTGTTCCCCTCGACGGTTCCCTGCAATCGCCATAGATTGCCCAGGTTGTTATGGCCTCGGCATTCCTTGGATCGAGCGCCAGCACTTTGGCATGGTTGTCATGACCTCATCGAAACGCCACTGGCTTGTGCGTCGCCGATGTTGAGCACACGGCACTTTGATTATTAGTCCTACTCCTTTTCTTCCATTAAGCCATAAACTTTCGCTATCTTCTTTCATGAACTATTTGAAATAAAACAGAGGTCCCCATTGAAAACAATGCGATTGCCAACCAAACCTCAATTGAGAAAACTCGATGAGACAAAATCCGGCCAAACATCCATAAACATGCCGTGCATGCGACGACAGTAGTCAGAAATGAAAACAACACTCGCGTTACAAGCCCCTTATTCTGCAAGAGCAAATATGTTGCATGATTACTCATTAAGGCAATTAGCAGCCCCAATAACAGCAGATAAGTCATGGTGAAGTTGTTTTAAAGCATTCTGGACAAACCGATCGGTATGCACGAATTAACACTGCAGTCTCATTTACGATTCTTCGGGCCATATCTGGCTCGGGGTATAGATCACCGACTATATGGCTCTTATCAGGCAATCCAATCGAATTTCCCCCATTCCATACGGAAAATCCATGCCCACCTGCATACTGATCTTGCCAAGCATGGAGAAATCGCGCTAAACCAGTTAACGTTTTTGAGTCCCACTGCTCAGTCAAGAACTTGTCGTATGCAGCTCGGCACGCGGCCGCATTTGTATCTGCACACATAGCATGCTGATGAGAATTTTTTGGATCCTGAGTGCCTTCTATAAAATCAGCGTTTTTAACGCCAATTGCTAGCTCGAGACCGTCTTTAGACGATAGTCCTGCAGACTGAGCTCCACGAAGAGTCAAATCTTTATGGACATTCGACAAAAAATTGAAAAGATACCCATAAGCCGCAGTTTCTGCCCCATTTGCAAATTTGCCTCCACCGATTACAGAGCCAACTCCACCGGCAACAGCCGTAACTATGCCTTTGCCGACAATTTCCCCCAAGCTGGCACGTGATCCCGCGCTTCCGATGTGATTCGTCGCGAACTTGCCAAACAGTGCACTGGTAGCGCCTGAGCCACACTTGCCACCGCCAGCCACAGAACTCACGCAGCCCGCTGCGGCATGCGCCATATAGCGCGCTGCAGAGCTCGCTCCAATTTCTCCAGCGCCACCCGCCAGTCCTGCAGCACCAAACAATGCACCCGTAAAAGCACCTTGGAGCCCCGCCTCGAGTGTGCCCCCGCTGACCACTCCCGCTGCGAAACCGCCTGCGATGCCTGCAACCACAGGGCTCCAAGCTGCTCCTGTAGCCGTACAGGTCGCCCAGGCGCTGCTGGACACCAGCCCTCCCGTGTAGTACGCAACGGCGATGGTGACCACCACCTTGACCAGTTTCTTTAGGCTGAAGTAGCCGGAGGGGTCGGTGTATGCCAGCGGGTTGTTGAGCACGTAGGCATAGCGGTTGTAGCTCTGCAGGTTGCCCGGTGCCTGGATGAA
>NZ_JBIMLB010000032.1:0-45119 GCF_051860785.1 Hydrogenophaga sp. | reverse complement strand
AGGATAGAGCGGCAACGTGGCTCAGATTTCAACGTGAAAGCGTCCCGAAATGGCCCAGCTTTGGAAATGAATCAACATTCGCAGCTCGTGTGTGATCGGATATAGCTCAACTGCCTTCCGAAACGCTGGAGAGGAGGGCGATCGTTGTCGAAGGCCGCTTACGATGGTTCTCGTGCGATCTTCTTCCTGGAGGCAGGAAGGCCTTGGTTGCGGCTTGGTGGTCCAAACAGGCATCACCGGGTTCGCAGCGGTGACCGCTCATGCTTGACAGATTGGACAGCCTGAAGGTTGCGTAAGCTTCTGCCGATCAGTTGCAGTGCGCCCAGCGTTGTCGGCAAGACAAGATATCAATCGATGCCAGTTGGCTCTGCTTGGACGGAGAGCTGTTCAGCTGACTCAGCTCAGTGGGTGTTTGTCACTCTTCCCACGGCGTTGCCAAGCGCTTTGCCAATTGGTAGAGGTATTGGTGGAAGGAAACAAAAAAGCGGCCCGGAGGCCGCAATTTTGCTTACTTTCTGGCGGAAGAGGGCGTCGTTCAAATGTCAGGCTGTAGCCCGCATAGATACTAGGATTTTTTGATTGTGATTTTTTGAATACCACCAAAAATACCACCACATCAAATTCACGGCTTCTTCTCGCCTTGAGTGAGTAGTTTGGACGTGACTTGGTGGAAGCCGAGTCAGCAAGGTCCTTAGCCAGACATTCGAGAGCAACGCTGCGAAGGTGTACGGATGCCTTGTCGGTAGCTGTTCAGGCATCCTCAACAGCCTTCGGAGACCCCAGCAAATTTCCAGACCGTGAGATCCATGAATTGGTCGCTGACCATTTTCAGTATCGCAACGGCTATTCAACGAGCATCTCAACAAACCAGCATCTCAACATGGTGTACGAGGGTCCTTGGCAAGACCGCTGCAAGGACATCGACCCTTCCGGCACGCTTTCCCAGAAGGTAAGTCGCTCCACATGGAATGCCCACGCAAGTGTTTGGTGGTGCGTTGCCGAGCATGGCCAATGGGGTGCGGAGAATGCCGTAGCATTGTGCAGGGCATGACTGACGTTGTGGTATTGACCAAGCTCAATTCCCGCACATGCATTTTCGGTGCTGGGAGTAGAGCGCAGAAGAGACGTCGATCCGTGAATTGATCAAACTGCTTGCCCGGAGGCTGTCCGCCGTTCTGTTTCCGATGCCTCTCGCAGAATATCCCGCCCCCCCTTCGCCGCGATGGCGGCCACCACGACGCCCAAGATGAGGTCTGGGACATTGGATCCCAGCCACATGACTAATGCCCCTGAAAGTACGATGGCGCCATTGACGATGGAGTCGTTGCTAGTGAAGATCGCTGACGCTTTGAAATTCACGTCCTCGCCGCGATGTCGCCGAAGCAACCGAAGGCACACTAAGTTCAACGCGGCATTGACAGCAGCCATTGCCATCATCGCCAAGCCCACAGGCTCCTCACCTCCCGCAAAGCGGCGCAAAACTTCGACCAGCAGCAGAACGGCAAGTGCGATCAGAAGCACACCAGATAGGCGTGCTGCCTGTACCTTCACTGTTGCTGCTCGACCAATCGCGTACAGACTGACCGCATAGACCGAGGCGTCCGCGAGATTGTCCAAGCCGGCGCCCATCAGTGCCGTTGACGCAGCCCATATGCCGAATCCGATGCCAGCTACGGACTGCCCCAGGTTGATGAGCAATACCTTCACCAAAATCCTCTGATCCGCTGCGTTGCTCGTGTCGAGGCCAGCTAGTTCGGTATTGTCAGTTTTAGCCACTATTCGTTCTTTCAAGGCGGCGACGCAAAGAGGGAATCAACTGCTAGAGAGGCCGAGAACACTCTTGTAGATTGCCGTGTCTATGCTACTCGGCAGGCTCTCTCGCTTGGCTGCGGAAATGAGAAAGTAAATCGGCATGCGGGTATGACAGCGCGATGCTTCGGCCTAAGTTGTCGCAGAGTCTGGCTGCCTAACTCCAGTCTCTTTGCTAAGCACTACGCAAATCCACAGTCCCACTTCATGAGACTGCACAGACTCGCAAGCATGCCCTCGAGCTATGACAGGACGCAAGCGTCCTGTCATGCCCAATGCGGTGTCAAGGCCTGCAGACATGACATGTCGTGTGAGAGCGTGTGACGAACGGCAGGCCAATTTTGTGGCGAGCGATCAAAAGCGGTGACGCATACCAAGTGAGTAACCACCACCGCTCGACAGTCCATCTAGCTTGTCACTCATGGCTACCGCATACAGTTCGGTCCGACGCGAGAGAGTGTGCAGGTACCCGAGCGAGAGGGTCTTGCGGTCCGCACTCGCACTCGGGTTCATTGCACTGTATTGAGCAACCACGGCGCCTGCGCCTACCGGGACTCGGACGCCTGCTCCAGTAATTTTGGTGCTCGTGCTCAGGGTGGTGTTTTTGATTTGGCCATACTGCAGGAACGCCTTTGCCACGCCGAAGTCATATGACGCGCCAAGCTGGCTGGTTGTCGTATCCGGAGTCGCGCCGGCGGCGTCCTTCTTCACGTTCTGATGCACCAAGCTAGCCGCAAACGGACCGCTACCGCTATAGCTCATGCCCACGCTCCAGTTGCCGCCGTTGCCGGTGCCCGTGGTGCTCTCCTTCGTCGCTATCGTCGTGCCAAAGCGGAATCCGCCGAGGTTCGGACTGGAGTAGGCAACCGAGTCATTCCAGCCCGTGTCACCCGTGACGGAGCCAGCGCCTGAGGAGAAGTAGTGACGAATGCTGGGCGAGTAACCAAACGAGTCGCCAAAGGCATTGAAGAGCAAGGTGGATACGAACAATTGCGTCGTTGTACGTCCTAGGCTGACTGTCCCCAAGTTCTTGTGCGACAAGCCTACTGAAGTCGTTCGGGCAAACTGAGCATCCCCGGTGAAACGGCCTTGCTCTCCGGTATCGCCGCGAAAGAACCCCTCAAGTTTGAACTGGGCAGACAGCCCGCCGCCTAAGTCCTCATTGCCACTGAAGCCGTAGTAACTCGTGCTCATTTTCCCGCTATCGACGCCTGTCACGGACGTGCCTCCGGGAGCTTTGGTTGAGCCGACGCTCATGTCGATTAACCCATAGATTTGGACGGAACTCTGAGCCTGTGCCCCCAGGGTCGCAAGACCTAACACAGCGCCGGCTAGAACACTGCGATTGCATTGATTTTTCATGAGATTGATTCCTATGCTTGGTGAGATTGTTGTGATGAACTTTCCGATACCGCATCGCTTTAGTTCAAGAAATGATCAGCAACATCTGTGCCGAGATTCTGTGCGAGACGGGTTGGTTTGTGCCGCTGTGACGAAGATGTCATCGAGTGGTTATTGGTGCGTTATCTATGCCCGCGCATCGCCAATTTCTGAGAGGCAGATGAGCACACTTATGACGCTCAATGAGGTGAGCGCGACCCGCGTTGAGCTAGCGCAGTTGTAGGGCAGGGCTGCCGCCGCTTCCGTTGACGCCGACCTAAGCTCTGCGCTTGCTCCGTGGGGTGATCTTGTTTTCAGTGCAGAAATTTGCGGCTTCCATTGAGAGTAAACACCTAGGGAAGGTCTGCACAACACTCAACGCGACGAGTGCTGACAGGTGGTATTTCAGATGGTGGCAACTGCAGCGCGATTTGGGTCATTTGAAAGCCGATTTGCGACCCGTTGGCGGCCCCTCGGGTCGCTTTGGGCGCACTCATCCCCGGACCTCTTTCAAAAGCGTTCGGCGCACCATCCACAAGTTGCTCAAAGCGAACAGCGTGTGCAACTGCGCCGTGTTCTTGGCCAGTCCCCGGTAGCGCACCTTCACATGCCCGAACTGGCGCTTGATCACCCGGAACGGATGTTCGACCTTGGCCCGAATGCGTGCCTTTGTCTGTTCGAGCTTGTCCAGGATCGCGCCCATCGGCTTGTCCTTGTCCAGCACCCTGCGCTTGCCCGGGCGCATCGCCACGTGCCAGTTCGCATCAATGCCTTGCGTCTCCTCGCGCTTGCTCACGCCCTGGTAGCCCGCGTCAGCGAACACGTCCCTCTCTTCTCCATGCACCAGCGCGCTGGCCTGCGTCACGTCGTTGACGTTGGCCGCCGTGCCCACCACGCTGTGCACCAGACCCGAGTCCGCATCGGCCCCAATGTGCGCCTTCATCCCGAAGTGCCACTGGTTGCCCTTCTTCGTCTGGTGCATCTCGGGGTCTCGTTCACCACTGCTGTTCCTGGTCGAGCTTGGCGCTGCGATCAGCGTGGCATCGACCACCGTGCCGCTCTTCAAGAGCAGCCCCTTGGCCGTGAGCGTGGCGTTGACCGTGGCCAGTATCTGCAGGCTCAGGTTGTGGGCTTCGAGCAGGTGGCGAAAGCGCAGGATGGTGCTCTCGTCGGGCAGGTTGTCTTCTCCCATGTCCAGCCCGGCGAATTCGCGAAACAGCGCCGTGTCGTACAGCGCTTCCTCCATCGCCGGGTCCGACAGGTTGAACCATTGCTGCAGGAAGTGGATGCGCAGCATCGTCTGCACCGCAAACGGGGGGCGACCACCTTTGGCCCCGAGTGCCGGCGCGTACGGCGCAATCAGCGCCACCAGCTCGGCCCACGGCACCACCAGGTTCATCTCATCGAGGAACTCCCGCTTGCGCGTCCTCTTCGTCTTGCGGTCAAAACCGCTCTCGCCCAGGCTCATTTGTTTCATCTCGTCAATGTCTCACATCAGGCACGTGGGCCACGGTTGTGCAGACCTTCCCTAGAAGCGTCGCCGAGGTTTGCAGGCCTATTCGTGCGCGCACTCCCATCAAAGATCGCCGTGCCAACGACCGGTTGAACAGTGCGAACGGTGTGTGCAACTGCGCCTGCCTATGACTGCTTCAGCTGGTCTACCTGACGTTTGACATCAGGTTCAAGCGCCGATGACCGCCGCGACGCCACGATTCCGGGGCGCGGCGCGGTAGTGCCGCGGTACTTAGGAGGCCCATCGTCACTGTTGGTCGAATGCGGGCCTATGACCGCGCTGCGCTCTTCTGAACTTAGGAGCGGGGCCAGTACAGGTGCTGATCATCAATCCAGAATTCGTGCGCATGCCGCGCGCCAGCACGATGGCCATACTCGCGCAGGTGATGGTGGTCGAGCGGCAAATCGGTGTGCTCGTGTTCGACGACCTCTGGATCGCTGGCGGGCCACAGCAAGAATGCGACCGCAGTCGCAGCCAAGGCCGCAACGCCTAACAACACAAAAGTCATGGGAACACCCAGGTTGGCACCGGCCCAGCCCGCGAGCGGATAGAACGCGAGCCAGCACGCGTGCGACAACGCGAACTGGGCGGCGAACAGCGCTGGCCGATCGCCGGGTGCGGATGACCGCCGGAGCAGTCGGCCCGATGGTGTCAGTGCGCTCGAATAGCACACGCCGGCCAGGAACCAGAGCACCAGCAGCGCTTCGTAGCTGGAGAACTGGCTTGCCACCAGCATGATCACTGCCAGCATCCCGGTGCCGAACAGGATGACAGGCCGGTCTGGCCAACGGTCCAACAGCTTGGGCAGGCTCAACGCCGCGAGCATGGAGCCTGCACCGAATGCCCCCAGAGCAACAGCCACAGCGCGTTGCGGCATTCCCCACAAGGCCTGGACCATGACGACGGTGTTCACGAATACCATGGAGACGGCTGCCGCAGCAGCGGCGTTCACAGCCAGCAGGCCGCGCAGACGCGGCGTCGCAAGGAAGATGCGCAAGCCGCGCGTGGTGCGGTCGTAGATGCCGCGCTTCTCCTGCACGGGCGGCGACGGCAAGGTCACCGACACCACAAGGGCAGCCGATACCAGGAAGCCCACGACGGTTCCTGCGAACAGGTCGTGGAAACTGATCACCGTCAACAGCGCCGCCGCGAGCATCGGGCTCAACAGGCTTTCGAGGTCATAGGCCATGCGCGACAACGACAGCGCACGGGTGTACTCGCGCTCGTCAGGCAGAACATCGGGGATGGTGGCCTGGAAGGTCGGTGTGAAGGCGGCCGAAGCGGCCTGCAGGACGAAGATCAGCACGTAGACCTGCCAGATCTGCGTGACGAAGGGCAGCAACACGGCCACCGCGGCGCGCACGAGATCCAGTGCCACCAACACAGCGCGACGCGGAAAGTTGTGGGCCAGTGCGGACGCCACCGGCGCCACACCGACATAGGCAAGCATCTTGATCGCAAGCGCCGTGCCCAGAACGACGCCGGCATCCTTGCCGGCGAGGTCGAAAGCCAAAAGCCCCAGTGCCACCGTTGCCAGACCGGTTCCGACCAAGGCAATCACCTGCGCGCAGAACAGGTGCCGATATGTCCGGTTGCGCAGAACGCCAAGCATGGTGGCTTCCTAAAGGTAGCGGGTGATCTGCTTGAACTCTTCCAGGGACTGCGACTGGGCACTCCCGGATCCCTGAACCATGTGCTCCAGGCAGTGGTCGATGTGGTCCTGGACCAGCGCCCTCTTCGCGTGCGCGACCGCCTTCTCGACGGCTTGCAGCTGCTGCGCGATGTCCAGGCACTCCCGGCCCTGCTCGATCATCTGGATTACGCTGCCGAGATGCCCCTGCGCGCGCTTGAGCCGCTTGGCGATGGCTGCGTGGGACTGGTGGGTATGAATCGTCGTCATGGCACTACTATCCTCCCCCTAAGGATACTATGATCAGCAGATAATCTGCGCGCCCATGCACACGTTGCTCCTTCCATCCCTCATGTCGCCCCGCTTCAGCGGGCGATGCGGGCGCGGGTGTGCATGCTTCTGCTCATCCTTGCGGGACTGATGCTGTCCATGTTGGGATTGACCCGTTCACACGCTCTTGCGGCACCGGCCTCTGCCGGCCACGAAGCCTGCCTGCCTGCGGGTCACTGTGACCACGAAGAAGCCGACCATGAAGCGCAGGCCGAGCCGGGCGCGCAAGTCAGCACGCAGCACGACTACCACACGGGTGACCACAGCCACGAAAAGGCGCAGCTGCTCGCCGAGCAGCCGCCATGGTCACACACTCGTCCACCCAGCTGGGGCCTCCACGCTCCTGCCTGGGTGCCGGACACAGCCCTGGTCCGCTTGCAGCATCTCGCCAGCGGAGTTCGAGGCCCTGAGCATCACGGCGTCCGACGGCCAAAGCGTGCCGCTCCGCACGTTGGACCGGTTGGAGCGCACCAGCGGCCCCGTCAAGATCGACCGCGAGATGGGCAGCCGCTACAGCGTGGTGATCGCCAACGTCACCGGCCGCGACTTGGTCGGCTTGGTCGGCTTTGTCGATGAAGCCAGGGCCAAGGTCGCGCAAGCCGTCACCCTGCCCACCGGCTACCGCATCGCCTGGGGCGGGCAGTTCGAGAACCAGCAGCGCGCAGCCGCGCGGCTGGGCTTGGTGGTGCCGCTGTTGCTGGCCTTCATCTTTGTGATCCAATTTACGACGTTCGGCTCGGTCCGGCAAGCGCTGCTGGTGCTCAGCAATATCCCGTTCGCGCTGGTGTGCGGCATCGTCGCGCTGTGGCTGACCGGGGAGTACATCTCGGTGCCGGCCTCGGTGGGCTTCATCGCTCTGCTCGGCATTGCAGCGCTCAACGGGGTGCTGCTGGTGACCAACTTCAACCAGCTGCATGCCGACGGGCTGTCACCCCTGGACTGCGTCGTGCAGGGGGCAAAGCGCAGGCTGCGGCCCGTGCTGATGACGGCGTCCATCACGGCCTTCGGCCTGATCCCGCTGCTGTTCGCCACCGGTCCCGGCTCGGAGATCCAGCGTCCGCTCGCCATCGTCGTGATCGGCGGCCTCATCACCGCGACGGCGCTGACGCTGATTCTGCTGCCCACACGGCGCGTCGAACCACCGTTCCAGCAACGCTGAACAGGTGATGGGGCGTAGCAGCTGGACGCAGGTCCAGTTGCTCGTTTCCTCGGATCAGTTGGCTACGCTGCTGGACGGCCTGCGCCCGTCCTTCGCGGGCACCCCATTGCGCTACTGGGTCACGCCGTTGGCCCAAGCCGGAGAGTTTTGAATGAAACGGATGAATTTCAGAGCCAGCGCATGCGCGTTCGCCGCGGCGGCCTTGCTTTCCCTGGTCTGCGGCATGGCCCAGGCCCAACCCATGGCACCTGTGGAGCTGCCCGATGCGGAACAGACGACCACCGCCGTCGCACAGGACCCGAGCGTGGCACAGGCCCGCGCGGCCCTGGAAGCCGCAAGCCACGGCGCGGCGATGCTTTCCGCCGGACCCTACGAGTGGACGGTCTGCGGCACGGCGCAGCGGCGCCGGGTCGACGGCAACGGCAACTCGAACGAGTGGAATATCCAGCTGGAACGGCCCATCCGCATTGGCGGCAAAGCCGAACTCGACCGGAAGCTTGGCCGGTCGAGCCTGGCCCTGGCCCGGGCGTAGCTGGCCGTGGCCCGCACGTCAGCGGCGCGCACGCTGCTGGACAGCTGGCTTGACTGGCAGGCCGCCTCGCAGGCCCGGACATCCCTCGACGATCAACTGCGCATCGCCGAAGAGAATCAGCGCACCGTCGAACTGCGGCAGAAGGCCGGCGACGCGTCGCGCCTGGACGTCAATGTGGCACAGGGGGATATGGCCGAGGCGCGGCGGCAGGCAGCTGAAGCGCACCAACGAAGCCAAGGCGGCGGAGGGCCTGCGCCTGCGCTATCCGGCGCTGCCGTTGCGTGCCGCACCGCTGCCCGACCCGACCTCGTTCGAGGCCGGCGACACGGCGTGGCGCGAGCGCATGGTCGCCGAACATCCGCTGATGCTCGCGGCGACCCAGAACCTGCGCATGACGGAGCTGCGCGCCGAGCGAACGCCGAACCCCACGGTTGGTGTTTTCATGGCATCCGAGGCGCGGCGCACAGAGCGCATCGTCGGCGTCAGCTTCAGCATTCCGCTGGGGGGCACCTACCGGCAGGCTGCCGCCCTGGAGGCCTTGCGCCAGGTGGACGTCGCCCGCGCCGGCCTGGAAGTGCAGCGGCGCGAACTGGATCTGCAAGTGGCAGCCCAGCTACAGGACGTGGTCGGCAGTGTCGAACGCTGGCGGCTCGCCGAACAAGCCGCCACAGCGCTGCGCGAAACCGCGCGGCTAAGCCAGCGTGCGTACACGGCCGGTGAGCTGGACGTGCAGGCGTTGCTTCTGGTCCGGCGCCAGGCGCTGAGCGCGGCGACCGCCGCCCAGGATGCGCGCGCATCGGCCTTGCGCGCACGATACCGCCTGCTGCTCGGCGCTGGTGCGTTGTGGCCGCAAGTCCCGCTCTGACGATGACTGGAAGGTCTGCGATGCAAACCTGGCAGGACTCGCCCTGCGGCGAGTCCCTACGGTGAAAGCGATCTCAGGCGCTCACAACACGGGGTCCGCGCAGGCCTTCAACTGCGCCTCGTAGCGCGCCTTGCGGATTTGGTTTTCGCCCGGAGTCGTCAGCGCACGGGGGCCGTGGTCGAGCGGCAGCACCAGAGGATCGGGCGGGCACTTCACCGGCTGGCCTGTGGTGCTGTCGACTCTGACCGTGCTGGTACTTTGGGCAGCCACGGCCGCTTGCCTGTTCGCGCGCGCTTTCTCGATGACCTGGAAGTCGGGACCGGCCAGTGCAGGCCAGGCCGCACTCAAGGTCAGGGCGCCGATGAGGGAAATAAGCAGCTTTTTCATGATGTTCTCCTGAGGTTGATCGGATCTGAGCGTTCGAGGAAACCCATCTGATCAATCCAACCATCGGCAGGACGCGATGCGTACCGGCCATCGCAGACGTCCGTCTCCTGCGTCGAAGTACCAGGCTGAAGCCGGTTGCGAGACAGCCCGCTTGCTCCAGGTTTCGGGTTCGTTCTCCCTGGCTTCTGCTTCGCCGGTGAAGCCGTAGCCCGAGGGCGCGGGGGCAATGGCACAAGCGGCGCATGTCCGACAATCCTCGGCGCTTGCGGGCTGGGAGTCCGAAGCGCTTGACGCAACCATCATCGACCCGGCCTGGGGACGCATCTCAACGGAGCCCGCCGCACGCGCCGCAGCACCGAGCAGCAACGCCAGGCATAGGCCAAGCACGGGCGACCACCAGATGCGGCGTGAGTTCGAACGCTCAAGCGGCGACACGACGACGCCTCCAGAACATCCACTGCGAGGCTGCGGGCTCCCGCGGTCGGCGCATCAACAGGTATGCCGCCGGGATCACGAACATCGACAGCAAGGGCGCAGTGATCATCCCGCCCACCATCGGCGCGGCGATGCGCTGCATCACCTCAGAGCCGGTGCCTGTTCCCCACATGATCGGGAACAGGCCTGCCAGGATGACGGCGACCGTCATCGCCTTGGGCCGTACGCGCAGCACTGCCCCTTCGCGGATCGCATCCAGCAGGTCGCCGGTACTTGTCTTGCCGTCGTCGACCCGGTCGTCCCAGGCGTGCTTGAGGTACAGCAGCATGATCACGCCGAACTCCGCGGATACGCCGGCCAACGCGATGAACCCGACCGCCCCCGCGACGGACAGGTTGTAGCTGAGCAGGTAAAGCAGCCAGATCCCGCCGACCAGCGCGAACGGCAGCGCAGCCATGATCAGCAGCGCTTCGTCGAAGCGCTTGAATGTCAGGTACAACAGCACGAAGATGATGAGCAGCGTGAACGGCACCACCACCTTCAGCTTGGCGGTGGCCCGCTCCAGGAACTCGAACTGGCCGGACCAGGAGACGGAGTAGCCCGGCGGCAGCTTCACATCTTTCGCGACCGCGCGCTGCATGTCCTGCACCGCCGAGCGCAGATCGCGCCCGCGGATGTCCACGTAGACCCAGCCCGACAGCCGTGCGTTCTCGCTGCGTAGCATCGGCGGCCCGTCGGCGACGCGAATCTCCGCAATGTCGGAGAGCACCAGCCGTGCCCCGCGCGCGGTGACGATCGGCAGGGTCCGCAACCGCTCCAGCGAATCGCGGATCTCGCGGGGGTAGCGCACGTTGATCGGAAAGCGCTGCAGGCCTTCCACTGTTTCGCCCACGTTCTCGCCGCCCACGGCCGAGGCAATGACCGACTGCACATCGGCGATGTTCATGCCGAAGCGCGCCGCCGCGTCGCGCTGGATGTTCACATCCACGTAGCGACCGCCGGTGAGGCGCTCGGCCAACGCGCTGGAGACACCCGGCACGCCCTTGAGCACGCGTTCGATCTCGCCCGTGATGCGGTCGATGGTGGCCAGGTCGGTGCCCGCCACCTTCACGCCCACCGGGCTCTTGATGCCGGTAGCCAGCATGTCGATGCGGTTGCGGATCGGCGGTACCCAGATGTTGGTGAGGCCCGGCACCTTGACGATGCGGTCGAGCTCCTCGACCAGTTTGTCCTGCGTCATGCCGGTGCGCCATTGCTCGCGCGGCTTGAACTGGATGGTCGTTTCGAACATCTCCATCGGCGCCGGATCGGTCGCCGACTCGGCGCGCCCAGCCTTGCCGTAAACGCTGGCCACCTCGGGAACCGTTTTGATCAGCCGGTCGGTCTGCTGCAGCAGTTCGCCGGCCTTGCCCGCCGACAGGCCCGGCAGCGCCGAAGGCATGTAGAGCAGGTCGCCCTCGTCCAGGCGCGGCATGAACTCCCCGCCGATGTGCTGCAGTGGCCATAGGCTCAGCACCAGCACGACCACGGCGCCCAACAGCGTGAGCTTGGGCCAGCGCAGCACCGCGTTCAGCAGCGGCCGGTAGACCGCGATCAGCAGCCGGTTGAGCGGGTTGGTCTTCTCGTCGGGGATCCTGCCGCGTATCAGGTAGCCCATCAGCACCGGGATCAGCGTCACCGCCAGCCCGGCGGCGGCCGCCATGGCGTAGGTCTTGGTGAAGGCGAGCGGAGAGAACATGCGTCCTTCCTGGGCTTGGAGCGTGAAGACTGGAACGAACGACAGCGTGATGATGAGCAGCGAGAAGAACAGGGCGGGCCCGACTTCGGCCGCCGAGTCGGCCACGACACGCCAGTGGCTCTCGCCGCGCAGGCTCTGGCCGGGGTGGTCGTGGTTCCACTTCTCGATGTGCTTGTGGGCGTTCTCGATCATCACCACCGCCGCATCGACCATCGCGCCAATGGCGATCGCAATGCCGCCCAGTGACATGATGTTGGCATTGACGCCCTGGTAGCGCATCACGATGAAGGCCGCCAGGATGCCGATCGGCAGCGAGACGATCGCGACAAAGGCGGAGCGCAGGTGGAACAGGAAGATGAAACACACGACCGCCACCACGAGAAATTCCTCGAGCAGCTTGAAGCCGAGGTTGCGCACCGCCCGCTCGATCAGGTTGGACCGGTCGTAGGTCGGCACGATCTCCACCCCCTTGGGCAGGCTGGCCTGCAGGGTCTGGAGCTTTTCTTTGACGGCGGTGATGGTCTCCAGCGCGTTCTTGCCCGAGCGCATCACGATCACGCCACCGACGGCTTCGCCTTCGCCGTCGAGCTCGCCGATGCCGCGGCGCATCTCCGGGCCGATCTGGATGCGGGCCACGTCGCCCAAGCGGACGGACACACCGGCATCGGTCGTCATCAAGGGGATCTTGCGGAAATCCTCCAGGCCCTGAAGGTAGCCCGAAGCCCGCACCATGTACTCGGCCTCGCCGAGCTCGAGCACCGAGCCGCCGGTTTCCTGGTTGGCTTTCTGGATGGCGTCGACGACCTGCGTGTGCGCAATCCGGTAGGCGGCCAGCTTGTCGGGATCGAGCACGACCTGGTACTGGCGCACCATGCCACCGATCGACGCGACCTCAGCGACGTTGGGTACGGTCTTCAGCTCGTACTTGAGGAACCAGTCTTGCAGGGCGCGCAGCTGCGAGGCGTCCTGCGTGCCGCCGCGGTCGACCAGCGCGTACTGGTAGATCCAGCCGACACCGGTGGCATCAGGCCCGAGCGAGGCCTTGGCACCGGCGGGCAGGCGCGACTGGACTTGGTTCAGGTACTCCAGCACCCGCGAGCGTGCCCAGTACAGGTCGGTCCCGTCCTCGAACAGCACGTAGACGAAGGAATCGCCGAAGAACGAATAGCCGCGCACCGTCTTCGCACCAGGCACCGACAGCATGGTGGTCGTGAGCGGATAGGTGATCTGGTTCTCGACGATGCGCGGCGCCTGGCCCGGGTAGGTGATGCGGATGATGACCTGGACGTCCGAGAGGTCGGGCAGGGCATCCAGCGGCGTACGCAGAACCGAGTGCACGCCCCAGGCGCTGAGCATCAGCGTGGCCAGTAGAACGAGGAAGCGGTTGGCAATGGACCAGCGGATGAGCCTGGCGATCATGGCTTGCCCCCTGGCTTGGCCGGTGTGGCGGGCGCGGTGCCGGGCGTGGCCGGCGTCACACGGGTGAGCTGCGGCAGGTCGTCCTTGTCGATGAAGAATTCGAAGCTCGCGCGATCACCAGCCCTCACGTTGCCCGGTGCACCGCCGGGTGGCAGCTTGAAGTCCATGGTCATCGCGCCCCACTTCATCGTCGGGATCGGTCCGTGTGAGAAGGTCATCGTGTCCGCGGTGATGCTTTCCACCTTGCCTTCGCCCACATGCCTGGGCGAGGCCGCACTCGTCGGAAGCGTTGACGTTGAGGGCGAAGCCGTCGCAGGTGCTGCGGCGCCCGCAGCTGGTACGGCGTTCAGCCGTGCCTCGACGCCCTTGAGACTCGCCTCCGAGTCGATCAGGAATTGCGAGGACACCACGACGCGCTGGCCGGCTTGAAGCCCGCGCTTGATCTCCGTCTGGCCGCCGCTTTCGATGCTGATTTCGACATCGACCGGTCGGAACCGTCCGTAGTCTTCTGCCAGCATGACGACCGTGCGCTTGCCGGTCTGGATGACCGCCTCGGTCGGAACCAGCAGCGCCTTCGGCGCCTGCGTGTCGGCGAACTGCATCGAGACGAACATGCCAGGCACCAGCCGGCCGGTCGGATTGGCCAGCTCCATGCGCGCCTTCAGGGTGCGGGTGGCCGGGTTGACGTCCGGCAGAATGGCCTGGACCTTTCCGTCGAATACCTCGCCGGGCGCGGCAGGTGATCGGGCTTGCACCTTGGCGCCCGGACGCACGAGCGCGGCCTGGCTCTCCGGGACTTCGGCGTTGGCCCAGACGGTGGACAGCCCGTTGATGCGGAACAAGGTCGCACCAGCCATCACCGTCATACCTTCGCGCACGGCCAGCTCCGTGACCACCCCGCCGATAGGCGCAACCAGCGTGATGCGAGGCTGGGTGCGGCCGCTGCGGGCTACGAGTTCGATCTGGCCGTCGCTCATGCCGACCTGGCGCATGCGCTGGCGGGCGCCGTCGACCAGTGGCTCCATCTGGATGCCGCGCATGCGCTGCACGGACAGGAATTCCTCCTGTGCCGCGATCCACTCGGGCACGTAGAGCTCGGCCAGGGCCTGGCCTTTCTTCACCGCGTCGAGCGTGGCACGCACATGGAGGCGCTCGACATAGCCCGTGGACCGCGCCTGCACGATGACCTGGTCGCGCTCGTTGAAGGCGATGCTGCCGACCGCGGCCACCTGCGGCGCGAGGATGCCTTCGGACACCGGCGCAGTTCGCACGCCGAGGTTCTGCTGGACGCGCGGGCTCACGGTCACGTTGTTCTGGTCGCCGCTGTCGCCACCGGCATAGACCGGGGACATCATCATGTCCATGAAGGGCGATTTGGCCGGCTTGTCGAACCGGTTGCCCGGCACCATCGGGTCGTGGTAGTAGAGGATCTTCTTGCCGTTGGCGGGGTCGGTGTCGCCGGCCTTCAGACCCGCCGCGATGTGGCGCCGGGTGGCGTCCTCCCCGGTTTCGTTGCGAGTTTCTGACGAAGCATCCGGAGCGCTCACTGTAGGCAGCGCCGCCGGTGCTGGCGCCATGTTTTTACCACGTTGCAGCCCGAAGTTGTATGCGCCAAAGGCGGCGGCGGCAAGGACCGCCGCAGCGATCAGCCCAAAGAAGAAGGGTTTGGCTTTCATTGTTGTGGCTCCGAGGCGTCCACGGTCGTTGTGGACGCGTTGCCAGCGAGTGCCGGGCGATCGACGGGAATCAAGAACTCAAGCTGGGCCCACAGCGCGGCGGTGTCCATCTCGAGGCGCAGGCGGTCCATGCGCGTGTCGATCTCCATGCGTCTGGCCTCAAGTGCTGCGCTCAGGTTGGCCACGCCGCCACGATAGGCGGCCAGTACCGCACGGATGCGATCGGCCGCCAGCGGGATCAGGATGCTGTCGTACTGCGCGAGGCGATTGCGGTTGCTTTGCCATTGCTGCAACAGGGAGAGCGCTTCTGCGGTGCTTTCGCGGGTGATCTCTTCTCGCTGGGCGCGCATCTGCTCGACCGTCGCGAGCTTGGCCGCGAGCTCCCGGTCCTGGCGATTCCTCTGGTCGAGCTGCAGCGGGATCGACACGTTGAGCGACACCATGTTCGAGTAGGCCGGGCCGCGCTGGCTGTACATCAGCTCGACGGTCCAATCAGAGTGCTTGTTGCTCTGCGCGATGTCGGCTTCGGCGCGTGCCACGGCTTCCTGCCTTGCCATCAACGCAATTTGCGGATGCGCTTGGATCTGGGCCTCCAACTGGTCGGCATCGAGCCGAACAGTGCCCAGTTCGGGGAGCTTCCCCGACGGTTGGATTGGGCCGGGGCCGATCCAGCGCGTCAGGCGCGTCTGGGCCGTGGCAATCTGGCGATCTTGCTGGAGGATGCGGTCGTCCAGTTGCGCCAGGGCCGAACGGGCCGCGAAGACGTCGGCCTGCGTGCCCCGGCTACCCCGGTAGGCCGCGTCCGCGCCTTCGACCTGCAGCGTCAATTCCGCGCGCTGCGACTGCAGCAGGTCGCGCATGCGCATCTGGAAGGAACGCGCGAGCCAGGCCATGGCGGTGTCACGCCGCAAATTGGTCAAGGCCACCACGCGGGCGGCTTCGGCCGCTTCGGCCTCCCGGTTGAAGCGCGCAGAGCGCGCAGAGCGCTTGTCCGCGCGGGTGAACTCCTGCATCAGGCCGATCGAGCGCATCGTCATGAAGTCGCGCGTGACGCTGAAACGGTCGCTGCCGTTGACCGGCAAGTTGCTGATGCCCCCTTTCAGCACCGGATCGGGCAGTTGCCCGGCGGCAACGGCCATGTCGCGCGCGGCGCCCCCGGCCGCGTCCTGGGCGACGAGTTGGCGCGAACGCTCTTCGGCAAGCCGCAAGGCCGCATCGAGGGTGAGCGCCTGCGGGGTCTGTTGCGCTTGGGCGCCGAGGCTGAGGGTGCCGGCGCATAGCGCTATTGCGACGGCCCAGTGGCGGGGCCAGCGTCGTGCGGTCGACTTGGCGGGAAAAGAAACTGTGAACATGAGATCTCCTGACGACAAACCCCGGGGGGGCGATGTCGGGCCGCTGCGCGCCACCAGGAGAACCGGTGAGAACAGCAAGCCACGACCGAAGCGCCGTCCGGCTCGAAGGAGCCGTCAGCGCAACGTCGATCTGTGGATCAAGTTCGGGAGACGCAGTGAAGGATGGCGTGCGGGGGCGATGCCGCAACCAGTGCACTCAAGGAAGTCGCCGCAGGGCGTGGGGACTGTGTCGCCTCGGGTGCCCAGGGGGTCAGGAGAAGCGGCGCTAGCAACGCGACGGGGATGGTCAGCGTGGATGCATGGTCGCTTTGCTGGCCGAACTTGCAGTGCTCGGCGCATAGGTTGGCAGACCCTGCATCTGCCATGCTGGCCATGTCGCCGCAAGGGGGGGCCTGCGTGGCGGTGTCAACGCTTGCATCGACAAATGGGACCGTGCTGCCGGCCATCTCCATGGAAGCAGAGCCCGAGCCCATGGCGCCCAGGGACAGCGCTGGGCACGCGTAGGCGGCAATCGCCAATTGCGCAAACAGCAGCACACCGATCAAGCCGCGGGCGATCAGCTGCACCAGGCGGCGTGTCATGACCACATCCTGGACAAGGCCGCCCAAAGCACATCGGTAGCGCGAGGGGCGCTACGACCGTGCTTGGCATGGATGGCTGTAGGGGCCATGAAAGATGCGTAAAACGCTTTGACGGATTCGGTGCGTGTGGGGTGGCTGCACGAATTCTAGTTCTAGTCGTTGAAGAACGGCCGCAGATGGCGGCAATACGCGGGACTTTTGACATTGCGCGCTACTGGGCCGCGCGCAACCCCATCATCGGCTGATGGTTGGAACCGCCCCCGCCCCCTGTCGCGTGGTGCAGACGACTGGAACGAAGACTAGACCGCCTGATGCACCGTTTCATTTAGAATTCGCCGAATGCACCGGGTTCGCCTGTTCGTCCTTTGGATCATGATGGTTGCCGTGCCCTTCCAGGGGTACGCAGCGGCAGCCATGGTTTTTTGCGGACCCGGACACGCTGGTGCAAGTGCAGAAATGTCCGCCGAGCTGCCCGCGGCGCGCGACGTTGTCCAACATCCACATCTGGACGGGCATGCGGACCAGCACCACGAGATCGAACAGGACGCCAAGCAACCTGTCAAGGACAGCCCCGCCACGTTTGCAAGCGCGGAACCTGACGCGATGCACAAGTGCGGCATTTGCGGCGCGTGCCATGCTACGGCTTTGATCGGTACGTTGGAACTGTCCGTCTTCTGCGATCTTCCCCGCGCCGACCTGGCGGAGCCCGCCATCACGATGGTCACGCTCGCGCCCCGCGTTCTCGACAAACCTCCTCGCGCGTAACGCGTTCGTGCGCCTGTGACCTACGTCACGGGTCGCAGCGAACGCTCATGTATCGCCTGCGTCATGCCTCTGAAGGCAGTTCTGACGCATTTCGTTCATGAACTTGCGAGGACTCCATGTTCCATTCATCGCTGGCCCGTTGGCTGGCTGCTTTTCCTGCCATTGCAGCGCTGGCTGCCGTGGCCCAGCCTGCGCCCGCGCCGGGCCCCGTAGCTGCGACGGCACCGCCGCCAACCCTGATCTATAAATCCGCGCTTGAGGGCTATCGCCCCTTTGCGGACGAAAAGCCCATTCCCTGGAAAGAGGCCAACGAGACGGTCCACCGCCGCGGTGGCTGGCAGGCCTACGCCAAGGAGGCATCGGAGGGAACGGGCGCGGCACGAGCCGAATCGCCCAAGGGCGCAGCCGCTGCACCGCCTGCACAGTCAGGCCACTCGATGCCTATGCCTGCCAAGAAGGAGAAGCCATGAAGCGCGCTTTGCGTTTGACGGCCATTGCCGCTGCTGCCGCTTTCCTGGCGGGCTGCGCGTCGGTCGGTATCGACGACGCCTTGAAGGACACGAACACCAGTGGGCAGCAGTTCACTGGCGGCAAGCTCGAACTCAGCCGCACTCAGGAGCAGCGTGACCGCCGCGCCGCGCTGGCGCAGGAACTGCTGGCCAAGCCGCTGTCGCAGAACGACGCAGTGCAGCTCGCGTTGACCAACAGCCCATCGGTCCAGGCCCTGATCGCTCAAAGCTGGGGCGACATTGCTGCGTCGAACCAGACCAGCCGGCTGCCCAACCCGATCTTCACCTTCGAGCGCATGCGCCTGAACAGCGAACTCGAGCTTGGTCGGCTGCTGTCCTTCGGGCTCGTGGACCTCATCCTGCTGCCGCAGCGCCTTTCCATCTCGCGAAGCCAGGCGCATCAGGCCAAGGTGCAGCTCACCGGTGCCGTCGTCGATCAGGTCACGCAGGTCCGACAGTCCTGGGTGCGTGCCGTCGCCGCACAGCAATCGCTGCAGTACGCGGAGCAGGTCAACAAGTCGGCCCAGGCCAGTGCCGAACTCGCACGCAGGATGCAAATGATCGGCAACTTCAGCAAGCTCCAGCGCGCACGCCAGCAGGTCTTCTATGCCGATGCAACGACGCAGTTGGCTTCGGCGCAGCACGCCACCACGGCCGCGCGCGAGGAATTGGTGCGTGTCCTGGGCCTGGACGATGCCCAGGCCGCCAAGCTGACCTTGCCTGAACGCCTGCCCGACCTGCCGAAGGCACCGCGCGAAGGAAATGAAGTCGCAGCCACCGCGACCGAGCAGCGTCTCGATGTCCAGATCGCGCGCGCCCAGCTGGACGTGGCTGGCAAATCACAAGGCATTAACCTGCTGTCGACCTTCACCGACGTCGAAGTGGGTGGTCGTCGCGACACGGTATTCGACAACGCGCAGGGCACCAAGAGCGCGCGGCGCGGCTTTGAACTCGACATTCGGTTGCCGCTGTTCGACTGGGGATCGGCGCAGCGCGATATGTTGAATGCGCAGTCTCTGGCCGCGGCCAACCGCTACGACGCCACCGTGCGCGGCGCCTCTTCGCAGTTGCGCGAAGGCTACTCGGCCTACCGCACGGCCTATGACATCGCGCGGCACTACCGCGACGAGATCGTGCCGCTGCGCCAGTCCATGGCCGACGAGAACGTGCTTCGCTACAACGGCATGCTGATCGGCGTCTTCGAACTGCTCGCCGAAGCGCGCGACCAGATCTCCAGCGTGACGAACGCCATCAATGCCCAGCAACAGTTCTGGCTGGCCGATGCTGCGTTGGCGGCTTCTGTGATGGGCAAGCCCACGTCCGTGGGTGCCTCGATGGCCGGTTCAGGTGGCGCAGGCGCCTCCGCTGGCGCAGCCCACTGAGCTCACAACCGATTGAATCAACATGACAAACAGACGCAATTTTCTGAGTGGCGCCGGTGCCATCACGGGCGCCCTCGCGGCCGCGAGCGTGAGCAAGGTGGCGATGGCCGCGCTGCCCGAGCCCGTGCTTCAGACCACGCCCAACACCATGCCGCCGCTGATGCCCGCGAGCGGGCGCCCCTACAACCCCGTGGTCACGCTCAACGGCTGGACCTTGCCTTGGCGCATGCGCGATGGCGTCAAGGAATTCCATCTCGTGGCCGAACCCGTGGTGCGTGAGATGGCGCCCGGCTTCAAGGCCAACCTGTGGGGCTACAACGGCCAGTCGCCTGGACCCACCATCGAAGTGGTGGAAGGCGATCGGGTTCGGATCTTCGTGACCAACAAGTTGCCCGAGCACACCAGCGTCCACTGGCATGGGCAGCGGCTGCCCAACGGCATGGACGGGGTGGTGGGCCTGAACCAGCCGCCCATCCGGCCCGGCAAGACCTTCGTCTACGAGTTCGTCGCGCGCCGGCCCGGCACCTTCATGTACCACCCGCATGCAGACGAGATGACGCAGATGGCCATGGGCATGATGGGCTTCTGGGTGACCCATCCCAAAGCCGAGCATCCGCTGATCGAGAAGGTCGACCGCGACTTCGTGTTCCTGCTCAATGCCTACGACGTAGAGCCCGGCAGCGCCACGCCCAAGATCATGACGATGCTGGACTTCAACCTGTGGTCCTGGAACAGCCGGATCTTCCCCGGCATCGATTCGCTCAACGTCGGGCTCAACGACAAGGTGCGCATTCGCATCGGCAACCTGACGATGACGAACCATCCGATGCACCTGCACGGACACGAGTTTCTCGTCACAGGGACCGACGGTGGACCGACGCCCAAGTCTTCGCGTCAGTACGAGGTGACCGCCGACGTGGCGGTTGGCCAAATGCGCCAGATTGAATTCCTCGCCGATGAGGAAGGAGACTGGGCCTTCCACTGCCACAAGAGCCATCACACGATGAACGCCATGGGTCACGACGTACCCACCATGATCGGACTGGACCACAAGGACGTGGCCAACCAAATCAAAAAACTGGTGCCCGACTACATGGTCATGGGCGAGCGTGGAATGGCTGACATGGCCGAAATGGAAATGCCGATTCCAGACAACACCGCGCGAATGATGACCGGCGAAGGTCCGTTCGGTTCGGTCGAGATGGGCGGCATGTTCAGCGTCGTCAAGGTGCGCAAAGGACAGAAGGCCGGTGACTACTCCAATCCCGGCTGGTTCAAGCATCCCGCTGGCACTGTGGCCTACGAGTTCGATGGTGCGGCGCCCGAGACCTCGCGCCACGGCGGCGCGGGCGCAGCTGCGATGCCCGCCCAGAACATGCCCGCCAGAAACATTGAAGTCCAGATTCGCAAACCCACCGGTGGTCATTCCAACCACTGATCTTTTCTCCGTTCCCGTCCAACTCTCAAAGGAAACACATGCAACACACTCTCCGCAGCACCGCACTCGCTGCCTTGATGGCACTGGCTGCAGCAGGCGCTTTCGCATCGGGCACGCATGCCGGCGGCCATGGTCACGATGCCGACGAGGCGATCGGCAAGCCCGGCGTCGCTGCCAAGGCCACGCGTACCATCAACGTGGACATGACGGACAGCATGCGCTTCACGCCTGCCGACATCACAGTCAAGCAGGGCGAGACCGTGCGCTTTGTGATCAAGAACTCGGGGCAGATCAAGCACGAACTCGTGCTCGGCACCGAGAAGGAGCTCAAGGAGCATTACGAGGTCATGAAGAAGAACCCCGAGATGGAGCATGCCGATCCAAACATGGTGACCTTGGCCGGCGGCAAGACCGGCGAGATCGTCTGGCAGTTCACAAAGGCCGGCAAGGTTGACTTTGGCTGCCTGCAACCAGGCCACTACGACGCCGGGATGAAGGGCGCCGTGAAGGTGACCAAGACTGGGAAGTAAGTGCGCTGCTCCCGCTGCAGGCCTTCACCGGGATGCGGCGGGACTGCAAATTCATTCATGTCCAAGGAGAATTTCATGTCGAACATTCGCATCGCACTACTAGCATTCGTTGCCGCCTTCTCGTTTGCTGGCGCGGCCAGCGCGCAATCCTCCAAATCGATGTCGGACATGCCAGGCATGTCCGATAAGGCGCCGGCAGCCAGCGGCTCGGATGCCGCCGCGGCCTCGGAGCTTGCCGAAGGCGAGGTCCGCAAGGTGGACAAGGACAACAAGAAGCTCACGATCAAGCACGGTCCGCTGAGGAATCTGGAGATGCCCGGCATGACCATGGTGTTCGGCGTCATGGACGACGCCATGCTCGACAAGGTCGAGACGGGGGCCAAGGTCCGCTTCCTGGCGGAAAAGATCGACGGGAAGATCGTGGTCACCAAGATCGAAGCGGCCCGCTGATCTCGACAAGAACTTCGTAGGCAGCAGTGCAGTAGTCTCCATGCAAGAGTTCGAGATCCTGTCGATGTCCTGCGGCGGCTGCGCGAACCGGGTGGTTCAAGCGGTCAAGAACCTCGATGCGCAAGCGAGGATCGAGATCGACATGCCAACCCGGACGGTGCGCATCGAAACCACGGAGGACCGCGCATCCGCCGCTGCAGCCTTGGCGCAAGCGGGGTATCGGCCGACGTAACTGCCCCGGTGAAGTACTGCGGGCCGGAGATGGGTCTCCAGCCCGCCATCTCTTTATTTCCTGTCGGAGATTTCGAATGAACGACACGCCCGCCAGACAAACAGAACATCAGCATGATCGCCATGCTTCGCATGGGCACTCCCCAGCGGCGAGCTCGACCGATGTGCTCGAAGGATCGCTGAAAGATCCAGTCTGCGGGATGAAGGTGAGCGCGCAATCGCCTCACGTTTTGCAGCGTGAGGGCAAGTCGGTCTATTTCTGCAGCGCAGGGTGCAAGGCGAAATTCGAGGCTGATCCGGCGAGTTACGCAAAGGCCGCCTCCGAGCCTGATGCGTCATCGGTCCCAGAAATCGAGCCCACCGCGCAGGCGGATGCCGCCGGCACGATCTACACCTGCCCCATGCACCCGGAGGTCCGGCAGGACCATCCGGGCAACTGCCCCAAGTGCGGCATGACGCTGGAACCCGAGATGCCGACGCTCGGCGAGGGCGAAGACCCCGAGCTGAACGACTTCAAGCGGCGCTTCATCTGGACGTTGCCGCTTACCGTTGTCGTCACCGTGCTCGCCATGGCTGGCCACCGCCTGCAGTGGTTCGAGATAGGCACGCAGAGCTGGATCGAGCTTGTGCTCAGCGTGCCGATCGTGCTGTGGGCCGGCTGGCCATTCCTCGAGCGTGCGGTGCAGTCCGTCGCGAACCGCAGCCCGAACATGTGGACCTTGATCGGCCTGGGCACGGCCGCCGCCTTCGCCTACAGCGTGGTCGCCACAGTGGCGCCCGGCGTGTTTCCCGCGTCGTTCGTATCGATGGGGCGTGTCTCGGTCTACTTCGAAGCGGCCGCGGTGATCATTTCGCTCACCTTGCTGGGGCAGATCCTCGAACTCAAGGCACGTTCGCAAACCTCCGCGGCCATCAAGTCGTTGCTGGGTCTAGCGCCCAAGACGGCACGCCGGATCGGTGCCGACGGCACCGAAGAAGACGTGCCCATCGGCCATGTGCATGTTGGCGACAAGCTGCGCGTCAGGCCGGGGGAAAAAGTGCCCGTGGACGGGGTGGTGATCGAAGGCACCAGCGCCGTCGACGAGTCGATGCTCACCGGGGAGCCGTTGCCCGTGACCAAGCGCGTCGGGGACAAGCTCATTGGCGCGACGCTGAACACCAACGGCGCACTGGTCATGCAGTCGGAAAAGGTCGGCTCGCAAACCGTGCTCGCGAGCATCGTGCAGATGGTTGCGCAGGCCCAGCGCTCCAGGGCGCCGATGCAGCGCATGGCCGACCACGTGGCCGGCTACTTCGTCATGACCGTCATTGGCATCGCGGTGCTGACGTTCTTCGCCTGGGGATTCTTCGGGCCGCAACCCAGCTGGGTTTACGGCCTCATAAATGCCGTGGCGGTGCTCATCATCGCCTGCCCCTGTGCACTCGGCCTCGCGACGCCGATGTCGATCATGGTGGCGACGGGCAAGGCGGCCATGCAGGGCGTGCTGTTCCGCGATGCTGCGGCGATCGAGAACTTCCGCAAGGTCGATGCGCTCATCGTCGACAAGACCGGCACACTGACAGAAGGCAGGCCGCAGTTCGAGCGCGCGGTGCCTGCGCCAGACTTCACCGAAGACGAGGTGCTGCGCCTCGCGGCCAGCCTGGACCAGGGCAGCGAACACCCGCTGGCCGACGCCATCGTGCGGGCGGCGCGCGAGCGCAACCTGGCGCTGGACACACCGGAGGTTTTCGAATCCAGTAGCGGCATCGGCGTGAGCGGCGCCGTGGCCGGCAGGAAGCTGGCGCTCGGCAACACGGCGCTCATGGAACAGCTGCGCGTACGGGTCGACGACCTCAAGCCGCAAGCCGAAGGCCTGCGGGCCGAGGGCGCGAGTGTCATGTTCTTGGCGGTGGACGGCCAGCCAGCCGGCCTGCTCGCGGTGTCGGACCCCATCAAGCCCACCACCCTGGAGGCGCTGGCCGCGCTCAAGGCATCAGGCCTGCGCGTCATCATGGCCACGGGCGACGGACTGACCACGGCCCGGACCGTCGCCGCGAAGCTGGGCATCGATGAGGTGCACGGCGAAGTCAAGCCCGCAGACAAGCTAGCGCTGGTCGACAAGCTGCAGCGCGAAGGCCGCATCGTCGCGATGGCCGGCGACGGCATCAACGACGCCCCCGCGCTGGCCAAGGCCGACGTCGGCGTGGCGATGGGCACCGGCACCGATGTCGCGATGAACAGCGCCCAGGTGACGCTGGTCAAGGGCGACCTGCGAGGCATTGCGCAGGCACGTGTCATCTCCGAACAGACGATCGCCAACATGAAGCAGAACCTCGGCTTCGCCTTCCTCTACAACGCCCTCGGCGTACCACTCGCTGCGGGTGTGCTGTTTCCGTTCACGGGATGGCTGCTGTCGCCGATGATCGCGGCGCTGGCGATGAGCCTGAGCTCGGCCTCGGTCATCACCAACGCCTTGCGCTTACGTGGAGCCAAGAGCGACGTGCAGGCGTCCCACACCGGCGAATGATCGATCTAGGGGTGTGCGGCCCAGGCGGCTTCGCTCCGTGCGAGAGATGTCCTATTAAATCTAAGTTGCTCGAGCAGAATTTGCTGGACATCTGCCAGGAGAACGTCCAACAGCAATAGTGGGCGGTTGCAGAGCACTTGCTGTGCGCCATCGACGCGTGCGCCCATACGAACCCGGCACTTTCCACGTCGTACGCCACGTTCGCCCCAAGGTCGCTTGCGCCACCTGTAACACGATCACGCAGGCACCAGCGCCGAGCCGCCCTATCGACCGTTGCATGCCGGCACCGGCCTGCTCGCACAGGTACTGGTGAGCAAGCACGGTCCTGGTGTTACGCAACGGCACGAGTGCGCAGGACAGCACAACAACTTGAGCAATGCGCATGGACCAGGGCTCGCTACAACAGTTACGTCAGCGAGGTGAGGGGGCGCCCTCTGCTCGCTCCCTCTGCGGAGAGAATACGTTCATGCGTCTATTCAGATAATCTTTCTTATCACAACAGGCTCTTTGCTTGATTAAACTGGCGCGATGAGAACGCACCAGGTCACAAGGATTGAAGCTGGCTCGGCACGAGCCGGCTCTCCGATCGGATTCCCGGGGCAAGCTTCCCTGGCTGCATTGCGTGCCTGGTATGCGGGCCTGAATGCTCGCGCCTGCGTCGCTCAGTACCTCGGCCATGACAAGGCGAACGGCCAGTCCTCGCGAGCGATGTTGAGCGCGATTCGCAAGCAACTGGCCGCGTTTTCCCGAGCACGTCATCGCGAGGACTTGGCCGCGCTGCTGGAGCATCCGGCCGCCGAGCGGCTGCAGCGCGCTCGCGACGTTCTGCAAGGCATCGAAACGGTGCGCCTTCTACCAACACCGGCGCCACTGGTGACCGATGGTGTGGACGACTGGCTGCCAATGCGGGCGGCTCGGGCGCTCAAAGCTCATGGCATCAAGACCTTGGCCGACCTGACAGTGCGGGTGCCGCGCCGGCGTCGCTGGTGGGCTGCAGTCCCGGGCCTTGGCGCCACCAGCGCCCGGCAAGTTGAGGCATTCTTCGCGGCTCACCCGGAATTGACTGAGCGGGCACGGGCGCTGGTCCCCGTCGCTGCGCAGCATGACGTGGTTCCTTGGGAACGGCTCTACGTTCCACAGGATGTCGACGGCTCGCAAGGAACCTTCCGGGCACCAGCGGCCACCAGCACGCTGAGCGCGGGCAACGACTACGAGGCGGTGCATGCGTGGCTCGGATTGCACGAGTCGGCCGCAACTCAGCGTGCCTACCGCAAGGAGGCCGAACGGCTGATCCTCTGGGCTGTGCTCGAGCGCGGCCGGGCGTTGACCTCACTCACCACGGAAGACGCGATCGCGTATCGCGCGTTCCTGCGGCACCCCACGCCATCCCGGCGCTGGGTGGGGCCGGCGCGGCCGCGCACGGCCAACGACTGGAAGCCCTTCACGGGTGGCCTTGCCCCGCGTTCCGTCGCCTATGCCTTGTCGGTGGTGGGTGCGATGTTCCGCTGGCTGATCCAGCAACGCTACACCTTGGCCAACCCCTTCGCTGGCATCAAGGTGCGGGGGGCGTCGCGCTCGGAATCGACCGCTGTCACACGGGTCTTCAGCGATGGCGAATGGTCATTGATCCAGGCCGTGGCCGAGGGATTGGAATGGGGCCATCAGTGGGAAGTTCCGGCAGCGCAACGCCTTCGCTTCGTGCTCGAATTTGCATATGCCACTGGCCTGCGGATCAGCGAGCTGGTGTCGGCCACGCTAGGGCAGATCGAGGTCGACGGCCATGGCGACCAATGCTGCATTTGGTCGGCAAGGGCGGGAAGGCGGGCAAGGTGGCCCTGCCAGCGATGGCACGCGCGGCGCTCGATCACTATCTCATGCACCGCCAATTGCCGATCACGCCCACGAAATGGGACCCACGTACGCCATTGATCGGCAGCATAAGGCCGGACAGCGCGGCCAGCATCACGACCGCCAGGCTGTGGAGCATCTTGCGGCGCTTCTTCCTAAAGGTCGCCGAAGTGATCGAAGCCGACAGCCCGATGACCGCTGACAAGCTACGACGCGCCAGCCCGCACTGGATGCGCCACACGCACGCGACGCACGCGCTGGCGCGCGGTGCGGAACTGACCACCGTGCGGGACAACCTGCGGCACGCCTCGATCCAGACCACCTCGATCTACCTGCATGGCGATGAGGTGAAGCGGGCGCGGCAGATGGATGCAGCGTTCGCGGGACGCGACCGGCGTTCATGACCCCGCAGCGGCCTTGCGCAATGCACAAAGCTCGATCCGCGCGGATTCGCGGATCTGCTCCCGATCAAGCTCCGGCACGGACGGATCGAACATGCCTGCGAAGACACTATCGAGCCAAGGGTCACGGGTGCTGAAACATTCGACTGCATAGTCGAGCCAGCTGGCGTAGCCGGGGGGTGGGGGCAAAGGCTTGTCGATCATGAAGGTAGTTCTCCTGATAGAGGCATCGGCGCCGACGCGCTGCGGACCGCGTCAGCTTGCCAGCGCCAAAGCCGATGCGCAAGAACCCCGCACCACTACCGGTTGCGTGCTTAATTTTCGAGCACCATCATTTCAGCTGCAGATTTTTGCGGTCGGACTCATCAGACCCAAACAAAATCAACAGCTTAGCCCTCGATTGCGCGCCGCTCAATTTTTGGGCAAGTCATTTCAGCTGCGGATTTTTGCGGTCGGCCCTTCCTGCCGCGCATCAGCCAGCAGCCTGACGACGGCGCGTAACCCGGTCCAGCAGAGCATCTGCGTAGGGCGTGACCGTGAAGTCCATGGTTCCGCGGAAGTTGATACCGCTGAAGTGGACCGGCCCCATGTGCGCCAGCCAGTCGTCGTCGATCGGGTGCTTGTCTTTTGCAAACCGGTCAACCACCTCCTGCATCCTGTGCGTGTTCCAGGCGATCACAACGTTTGTCAGCAACGCGTGGCAACCGCTGATGGCGGCCATTTCGTCCTCACGGCGGCCACGGCTTGGCGCGATCCGACCGAAGTAGATAGAGCGCTGGAGCTGGTGTACCGACTCGCCGCGGTTGAGCAAGGTGTGGATTTCGCGGCGGAAGCTCTCGTTGGCGAAGTAGTCGCACAGGAAGACCGTGCGCAACAGCCGGCCCAGGCTGTCCAAGGCCTTGAAGACCGGCGAGCCAGAAGCATTGGATCCGAGCCGTTCCAGTAGATCCTTTGGGGAGACACGCCCGGTGTGGATCGACGCAATCACCCGCATCGCCTGATCCCAGCCTTCGAGGATCGACTTCTCAGTCACGATTTTCACATTGAGGCGCTCCATGTTCTCGGGCAGTTCCATTCCGTGCAGCAACATCAACTTGCGCTCGGAGAGGTTGCGCAACTGCGGGCACAAATCGAAGCCGCACAGCTTCGCCGTGGCCATGGCTACGTTGGTGTAGCCGTGGGTGTCCACCGCCAGCCAGGCCAGACGCCGATCAGTTGGTTGCTTTGTGTTGTACCAATGGGCGCCGTGCACCGCTGCGGCGGCCTGGCGGGTGTTGAGCACGATCGGCTGGTCGTAGAAGACGCCGTACGAGTTGAGCACGTGGGTGTAGAGGCCCACTGCAAAAGTGCGTCGCCAGGGATCGACGCGGGCGTTGAAGAGGCGGTTGCTCGCGTCCAGAGCCATCATGTCGGAGGAGCCTTTATCGCCTTTGCCCCAGAGCGCGGCGATCGCGTGCTCCATCTGGAAGACCAGCACCCGCTCGCTGGCCTGTCGCACCCGTTCAGCGTTTTCCAACGTCCGCATTGCAGCGGCGATGTGCGACACCTCAACGCCAGGGATCATGGCTGCGACGCCGGCGGCGTCGTTCTCGGTGCCCATCGCGAAAATGCCACCGTACAGCGCGATCAGCTCCGATACGGTCTTGGCCCTGCGCCCGAGCAACGCCTCGCTGAAGTTGCTCTTGGCGTCGACCTCGATGACGATGTTCTCGATCCGCTCCTGACCGATGATCTTGAAGATGGCATCACGGCTGCGCGTCACCTGAAGATCGATGTCTTGTGGTGACAGGCGGGGCAGGCTGACGTTGCGCTCCTGGTTGATCTCAAGCTTGCCAGCCTTGAGCGCTTCCGATACCGCCTGCAGGCCACTGTCGACGTTGTGGCGCACGCGTTTGAGGTACAGCTTCGGGTCGGAGAACAGCCCCATCGCGCCGATGAGTTTTTTGCGATCGCGTTCCCACTCGTCGTGGGGGATCAGGAAGTCCTCGCGGTTGCGGTGCTTCCAGCTGTGATCGATCCAGAGAGTTCCGCCGCGCAGCCCTTTGTGGATGGCCATCGCAGTCGATGCCTGCAGCGCACCGAGTGCGCGCTTGCGGTCGGGCCCGTTGATCAGGTCGTGCCAGACCTTGGAGGTGATGGATGCGTCGAAGCCCTCTGGAAGTTCTCTGGCCCCTTGCTGCTGGACGTCGCGCAAGGCTTGGGCCTGGGCCAGTGCGTCATCACCATCAGGTCCCATGATGGCGATGCCGTTGAAAGCTTGAAGCACAGCGCCCATTGCCAGCCGCTCGCCGGCCAGGTAGTCACGCACGACCG
The DNA here is from genome assembly GCF_051860785.1 of Hydrogenophaga sp. Classification (GTDB taxonomy): domain Bacteria; phylum Pseudomonadota; class Gammaproteobacteria; order Burkholderiales; family Burkholderiaceae_C; genus Hydrogenophaga. Next base: position 15,939 of record NZ_JBIMLB010000032.1, on the reverse strand, counting down.
CAGAGCCGGAGAGGCTGTTCGATGGCGCATCCTCCGGGTACATGGCCTGCAGAGCCTCGACCTTGTGGCGGTCGGTCGTGTTCTTGGAATGCAATAGCGCGCGCACCTGCGTCTCGCGCTGCGCATACTCGGTTGCCGACTTTGCGCGTGTCGACTGCACGCGATTTCGTCCATGCCCGATCATCCGATTGATCTGGCGGCCGCCGATATAGAACAGGTTGTCGGTGAACTCGAGCAGCGTGGCCCTCAGGAAGCATGAGAGTTCGAGGGCCTGCGTGTTCTCGGCGAGCAGACGCGTCGCGCTCGGTGGCCTATGTATCACGGCGCGGGCATAGGCGCGAATGCGGTCACCACCGATGGCGGAGATATCCCAGTCGTGCACGCCAAGCGCTTTCAGGTAGGTGATCTTCTGACTGGCTTCCTTGAGCGACTTCAGGCCGTGCTTGCCGGGCGCTTCCTTCAACCATTCAAGGATGGTCCCGCCGTTGCGACCCTTGCGTGCGCCGAAGACGGCGGAAATGGCGTTGCGCAGTTGCGGAACCGGAATCTTGGTGTGCACAACCTCGATGGCCACTGCAACTTCGGCTTCGGAGGCCTTGTGTGTGATGCTGCGAACGACCCGCTCGCTGGGAATGAGGAGGTGATGCTCAAGCAGCCACACCTCGGCGCGTTTGCGCAGATCGTCAGCGGTGATGGTGGTGGCTAAAATCGCCCTGAGAGCAGCCTCCAGTTCGTCGAGGTCCTTCTGCGCCGGGTCTCGCAGGCCCGCATGTTCAAGGACCCATTTCCGGTGCTCAGTGAGGGTGGCGGCGCGCTGATAGAGAGATCGGAGGGTCGCGATCTGGCGCTCGTTGATGTCGAGCTCGGCGCACAGGTACTTCAGGACGATGTAGGGGACGGCGGTGAGCTTCTCGAGCGATCGACCGGAAGCCCGCAGGAAAACAAGAAGCACGGCAGGGCCAAGCGCGCGATCCTTGTATTTCTCTTTGATCGCTTTGACGTCGTCGGTAGAAAGACGAAAGCAAAGGCCGACATCGATGTCCGTGAGGTTCTTTGGGAATGCAGTCGTACCGACGAAGCGCTGATGAAAGCCTGACATGGCCCCTCCCGAGTGGCCGAGGGAATTGGCCGGCGGGCGGTCATGGGGTCAAGTGTCCACGTGCGCCTGGATGTGATGGGGTTTACCCTCGGACTCCGCAGTAAATCCAGGCATCGAAAACGAGATCACCCCTCCGTGGATGATTTACCCCCCTGCTTTGAATGCTTGCGCGTGGGTTGCTGTGCGAGAGCGGTTTTGAGCGAGATACGAAGAGGGCGCGCAAGCGCGAGTTCCTGGACGAGATGGGCCTGTGGTGCCGTGTGCCGAGAGCTGATCTCGTTGATCGCCCGATCGCGCCGATACCCGGCGCCAAAGGCGGGCGCACGCCGTTTTCCATTGAGACCTTGCTGCGTATTCATTCCATCCAGTAGTGGTTCCACCTTTCGGACCCGGCTATGGAAGAGGCGAGGTATGACATGGCGCTGTTCCAGGAGTTCTTGGGTACGGATGCGGGCGAAGACAGCTTGCCCGACGAGAGCACCATTCTTCGGTTCCGTAACCTGCTCGAAGCCCCAAACCTGAGTTTGTAGATCCTGGCCACCGGCATTGCCACGCTGATGACCAGCGGACTCCAGCTCAAAAGCGGCACCATGGTCGATGCTACGCTGATCGAAGCGCCGAGGTCGGCCAAGAACAACCGTGGCGACCGTTATCCCGAGATGCACCAGACAAATAAGGGCGACCAGTGGTACGTCAGGATGAAGGGCACATTGGGGTCGACGCGAACTCGGGTTTTGTGCACAGCTTGGTGTGTACAGCGGCCAACCACGCCCAAGGACAAGCGGAGCAGGTCAAGGCGCGCATCCGGTCCAAGGTCGAACCCTGTTCCCGGCACTGAGGCGCCGGTTCGGGCACGTGAAGGTGCGCTATCGCGGGCTGCTCAAGAACACGGCGCAGCTACACATGCTGTTTGCGCTGTCTATGGATAGTGCCTCTGCATGCTGCTACAAGGTCGCCCGTCGCGGCGAAATCGTCCAGCAACCCACCTATGGCAGACCAATGCTGCCGTCATCTGAAATCGCGCATGACAACTCCCGCGCCTGCAGGTGTTGTGCAGACTTTCCCTACTGACCACGGAGTGGCGAAATTACCTTCATCGCAACTAGCAAGGACTGCGAGCCAACGGCTTACCGCCAACGCCTGAGGGCGCGCTGGAAGAAGAGGCTATTGGGTATCTGAAGCAGGGCCCCTCCGCTATCTGGGGTGGCGTCCTGCAGTGTCGTGTAGACGAGGTTGATGTCGACGACGTGGCCTTTGTAGCCGGGTTTGTCGCCTGATTCTAGAAGTTCGACTATGTCGCCATGGCGAAACGCACCAGTTACGAAAATAAGCAGCGTGCAGAAGAGGTTGGATAAGACGCTCCAAGCCGCAAAGAAGGCTACAGCCCCCACGGTGACGAAGCCGGTAAAGGCTGTCCAAAGCACTGGGCCTGACACGCCGAGGCGTTGCAGCGACAAGAAAAAGGCGCCTGCGCCAATGGCGATGTTGATGGCGCGCCGCGGCAGCAGGACAACTAGAGGGGGGAGTCCATACTTGGCAGCCATGCGTTTGGTCAAATGCCTGACCAAACGCATGAGCAGCCAAGCAACGAGCGTCACAGCTGCGATCTGAGTGAGAATGACAATGGTATCCAGCCATTGATCGGCCCAACGTGGCAATTGCGTATGGATCTGCTGAAGCGATTTGGTCATGTTGGAGATATCGGGCAGGCTCAGGGGCCGCCGGAGAAATGGGAAAAAACTGCCACCGCGGCGAACCATCGCCGCGTTTCCCTGGCCGCGGCGTTAAGGTGCTTGAGTTCCGCACTGCCCGCAGAACTTCGCGTTCATGACCATAGTCGCTCCACACTGCACGCACGCTTTGGGACGCAGCGACGTACCGCAGTTTTGACAGAATCGCGCGCCGTTTGCGTTGGCTTCGCGACACGCCGGGCACGCGACTCCGGCTACGGCAGGTTCGCTCACGGGGCGGTTGCTGTCGCGCGATGGCGCGCCATGGCCGTAACTTCCGTGACGGCTGCCATGGTGACCTCCAAGCAGGGTCTTCCACAAGCTCATTGGTAGCTCCTTTCTGTGAACCAGCAGGACTCAGAGGTGGCCGAGCCACCATTTATCCAAAGTTAACGAGCGATCGTCAACGCCTCCGGATCCTCAAGAGGGCCGCAAAGGTCGGTAGTCATGGGCGGACGATCTCTGGTGGTGTTCTGATCTGGTCTCTTACAGGCAAGTATAGAAAGCCAATTCGCTTGGCAACCGTCATGGCGATGACGCTTTTGTTATCTTGGCGGGCCGGGAGCCGCACCTGCCAGAGCAGCGGGCACAGCACCGGCTACTGCACTGAGCAAGGTGCCTTCAGGACTAGTCGGAGTACCAATAGCAGCGTTGGCGCGCGCGGTGCCAGATTGTGGTAACGCTCAAGATCTCATCGGCCAGGCCTCTAGGCACGACGGCGCAATTTCGACCGAGTTTCCAGGTGGTGACGCTGAGATTTGCGTCTCGGAGCAAGAGCTTTAGGGGCCTCTCGGTATCGTGGTATCAATATCTGCGGGCAGGTCGGCCAACAACCTATGGTCTTCGATGGCGCGATACTCAACTCGTGGCCCACAGTCTCCGGAGGCGCTGCCCTTGACGCCTCAGAGCTGCATTCGCACATGTGCGCGAACATGACGCTTGTCCACGCAAATGCGCGCGCTCGAGATATCTGAACGCGGCGTGGATCTCATCGACCTGATCTTAGGTGCGCTCGACCAGTGTCCTGTCAGCGCGTCCCGCCAACACTTAAGGCTACGCTGAACAAGTAGCCGATTTGAGCGATCCGCTGCCCAATGGGTCGCTGACGCGGGGAAGCCTCGCGGTTTGACCGCGTTCCCCGGCCATACCGGCCGTGCTTGCGCACTTGGAGTGCGCAACGGGCGCACTCATGCCGCGAGGCGCTGCCGCGCCAGGTAGATGTTGGCCAGACCCAGCACCACGAACGAACGTGTGGCGTTCTTGGCAAGGCCTCGGTAGCGCACCTTGGCAAAGCCCCAGAGCCGCTTCACCACGGCAAAGACGTGTTCGACTCGGGCGCGGACCTTGGACTTGTTGTGATTCTTCGAGCGCTCGACCTCGTCGATCTCGCCATCCCTGCGCACGCGCTGGTTGGTGAAGTCCTTGGCCTGGGGCGCCTTCGATTCGATCAACGCCCTCTGGCTGGCGTAGGCGCTGTCGCCGTATACACGCTGCTCGTTCCCGTGCAACAGCTCGGGCAATGGATGTTTGTCATGCACGTTGGCTGCCGTGACCACAGCGCTGTGCGCCAGCCCAGTGCGGCTGTCCACGCCGATGTGCATCTTCATGCCGAAGTACCACTGCTGGCCTTTGCGGGTCTGGTGCATCTCCGGGTCGCGCTGTTTGTCGGCGTTCTTGGTCGAGCTGGGCGCGCCGATGATGGTGGCATCCACGATGGTGCCGGTGCCCACCTTCATGCCTCGGGCCTGCAGCACCTCCCCCACCTTGGCAAACAAGGCCTCGCCCAGCTTGTGCTTCTCCAGCAGGCGGCGAAACTTCAGCAGCGTGGTCCCGTCAGGCACACGTTCACGCCCCAGATCAATGCCTACAAAGCGGCGCAGCGCCGTGCTGTCGAGCAGAGCCTCCTCGCAGGCCTCATCAGCCAGGTTGAACCAGTGCTGCACGAAGTACATCCGCAGCATGCGTTCCAGTCCGATCGGTGGGCGCCCGTTGCCGGCCTTGGGGTAGTGCGGTTCGATGACCGAGCACAACTCCTGCCACGGCACGATCTGCTCCATCGTCGCCAGGAACGCATCGCGCTTGGTCGGCTTGCGGTAGTGCTCGAATTCATCGCTTTGATCGGCTGCCATCGCAAGGGTTTGCTGTTTCATGTTCACCTTCCTGTTGGGTTGCATCAGCACATGCAAACACCTCGCCACATCAGACCTTATTCAGCGTAGCCCTAAGCCCGGAGTCCGTGATGACTGCAGCCGCGCTCTGTCAGCAGGCGCAGCGCAAGTGCACTGCAGCCGCGCGCGATCGGATTCCCGAAGCGGCCCTGACGAACGGCCTGCCCATCGACTGGTCCTCTGGGTCGTCGCCGATCGAACTGCCGCGGCATTCCGGCGTTATCACGCGACGCATCGCAGCCGTCGACCTTCCGCAGCAGAGGCCCGGACCGTGAGGTCGGGTGCCACCGCCTGGGGCCTCGGGCGCTGAGTTCGATGGGGTGCGCCTTCCAACTGGCAGGTGCTGCACGCCAGGGCCGCGAGGCGGTCCATGTCGAGGATTGCGATGGCGCGGTTTTCGACACGCACGCACTCCCGCAGCGAGCTTGAACCGAAGGAGCGACTGACCGTCTCATGCGCGATGCCCAGGTAGCGGGCGATGTCACGCCGACCCATGGGCAGGTGGAAGAGGCGCGGTGATTGCCCCCGGGCGGCCATGTGCAGCGACTGCTGCATGAGAAAGCGGGCCATGCGCACCTCGGCAGCCATGGGAGCCATCAGCGCGATCTGTTCGTCGCGCCGTGACAACTGGCGGCTGAGCGCGAAGTGCAAGGCGCGATCGAACCCTCTGATGCGTTGACCGAGCGCGGACAGATCCCGAACCGGTACCGCGTAGACGGTCGCATCCTCGAGCGCGACCGCAGAGGTCGGATGTGCACCCACGCAAAGGGCATCGAAGCCGAGCAGTTCGGCACGGCCAGCGAACCCGAGCACATGCTCGGCGCCGTCTTCGGCGATGCGGTGGCTCTTGAAGTGGCCGGTGTACACGACATAGATCGATTCCGCACGTGCACCCTCGTGAAACAGCGTGTGGCCGGCGTGCAGCTGACGCATCAGGACCGGAGTTGACTCCGCGGCTCTCGAGTTGCTGGGTTCATCACCCAGCAGTCTCAGCATGTCGGCCACGGTGCTTCGCCCGCCCATGCCCGCGTAACCAGGCAAGGCGAACGCGTCGCTCGTCAGGTGCTCCTCGCGCGCTTGTTTACAGGGGTTCATCATTCATCTCCCGAAGTTTCAATTGACGGCCTTGCGAACTGCCCTTGTATGGGCCGTCAGACCCGGCGGGTGCTGCGGGCCGTCACCTGGAAGTCGAGGCCGTACAGCAAGGGTTCCAGCAATTCATGCTCATCGGGGTGCAGACCCCAATGGTCGATGGCGGCCAGCACGACGATGGACTCACTGTCGTCGACCCTGCCGTCCGCATTGACGACCGCCGTACACAGGCGCAGCACCAGGCGTTGCAGTGCCACGTCGTCGATAACGGCGAGCATCTGTTCGATCATCCGGCCGTCGATCCGGCAGTCTGTGCCATGAGCGGCCGACCACAGCAGGTCGATGCACAACTCGTGGACGACGTCGTGCCATTCCAGGCGCGTCAGGCCCAGTTGTTCGTGGACCCGCATCGCTTCGAGCACGGCCACCTCGGAAGGCTTGACCTCGCCGTTCGAGATGAGTGCCAAGGCAACGATGTTGGCCGCGGCCTGTGGGCTGTTGCGGGGATAACGGCGCGTCGAGGAAGAATGCTTGTTCATGGTTGACCCTTCTGGTTGATCAGAGTTGGCTCCCTGCCCTATGGCCGGGCGTGCTTGGCACGGAGTCAGTCACGAGCCGATTTTTTTCAGCGTGGCCTGGATGCCCGCGGCCTTGGCCGCCTCGCGGAACGTCTCGGTCGTGGGCAACAGGGGTTTGGGACCGGTGTCTTCCAGGAACAGCGCAGGCATCGCCTGTTGGGCCAGTGCTTGGGTCTGTGCCTGGGCGCTCGCGATCGAGCCGAATAGCCAGATGGTGATGGCCAGGAGCAGCCAGCCGGCGGTGTACAGGACGGGCTTTCGGAGCGAGCGGACCGAGGTTTGGGCTTTCATTGAAATTTCCTTGGGGTTGCAGAGAAGAAACTGAAGATGCTGTCGAGGATAGATATCCGGTGGCGAGGAATCCTGGGGGGCTGCGTGGGCCCCGGCCCGACCTCGCGGGCAAGTCGCCTGAGTTCGTGTCGCGTTGTGCCTCCGGAGTCGGGGGGGGGCGGAGTCGCTGAACTCGCTGGCGACGTGACGCACGCTGTATTGCGAACTGGGCGATCCGTCGGATAGGACAAGGACTCCCGGCATGGTGTTCATCCTTTCGGACAATGCCGGACCATCTGTCTCGGTGAGGCGCCGATCAGCAAGTCCGGTGGTTGATGTTCATCATCCCAGGTGCTCGTCCTCGGGCAGCTGAGACCCCCGGGGCCGCCGCGCCTTGAACTCAGCGACGCGGGCTGCATGCCCCACAGCGCGAGCGCCGCCCCTAGAACCACCGACTCGCCCTTTGCAACGCGGCCGTCTGCCTCGATCACTGCGACGCAAAGGCACAGCACCGTGCGGCGCAGCCCGGGATCGGTGATCTCGGCCACCCGCTCGGCCAGCGAACGAGGGTCGACCTGACACGCGTCCGCCCAGGTCAGCTGCGCCGCCGAAAGCAATTCCTTCCAGCAGTCATGCACGACGACATGGAACTGCTCGGTTCCAAGCCCGAGTTGCGCGTGCGCGTCGAGTCGATCGAGCACGCCGACTTCGGCCATGCAAATGTCACCGTCGGCCAGCATGGCCAGCGCGACGATGCGGGCAGCCGCCTGCGGGCTGTTGGTCGGGTAGGGTTGCATGGCCCAATGTTCCTTGGATTGGCGTTGCTGCGGTCAGTCGAAGATCTCGCTCAACCACGATTTCTTGCGGTTGCTGCGTGGGTCTCGACCACGGTGTTGGTCGGAATCGGCAAAGTCGGGCCGCGATCGCCCGGCGCCGATCGGATCCGCTGCGGGCGCCGCTGTCGTGGCGCGTTCGATCAGCTTGTCGAGCTCGCCGCGATCGAGCCACACGCCCCGGCACTGCGGGCAGTAGTCGATCTCGACGCCTTGGCGGTCGGTCATCACGAGGGTGGAGTCGGGGCAGTTCGGGCATTTCATGGTGTGCACCTCAATCGTTGTTGTTGCCGAAGCCGATCAACGCCAGCAGGCTGCTGAACAGGTTGTAGATCGACACGTACAGGCCGACCGTGGCCATGATGTAGTTCGTCTCGCCGCCGTTGACGATACGGCTGGTTTCGAACAGGATCAGGCCACCCATGAGCAAAACGAACGCCGCCGAGACGGTGAGCGACAGTGCAGGCACCTGGAAGAAGATTGCGCCCAGCCCGGCCAAGAAGGCGACGAGGATGCCGGCCAGCAGGAACCCGCTCATGAAGCTGAAGTCCTTGCGGGTGGTCAGAGCGTAGGCGGAAAGGCCGACGAAGATGGTGGCCGTGCCGCCCATGGCCATCATCACCACCTGGTGTCCGTTGGGCATGGCCAGGTACTGGCTGACGATGGGGCCCAGCGTGTATCCCATGAAGCCGGTGAGCCCGAAGACGGCCGCCAGTCCCCAGGCGCTGTTGCGCAGTTTCGTGGTGGCGTACAGCAGGCCGAAGAAGCCGAGCAGGGTGAGCACGATGCCGGGATGCGGCAACTTCAGCGCGGCACTGGTGGCCGCGATGGCGGCACTGAAGAACAGCGTCGCCGACAACAGGCCGTAGGTGTTGCGCAGGACGCGGTTGGTGCTCAGCGTGCTGGGTGCGCCGGTCTGGGCAACCACCATCGGCAAGGTCCGCTCGGTTGTCATGCTCGTTCTCCTTCTGGATGTGCGGGGTGGGGTGTCGGGGCAAGTTCCTCGGGCGCGATGAGGTGGGCGTTGGCACGAGCGGGCCGCCGATCGATGCGTGAGCGGTCGAGATGCTTGACGACCACGCGACCCACGCGGTCCGCCGCGCGATCGATGACGGCGTAGAGGTCGGCTCCGATGTCGTCGATGACCGCCACCGGTGCGTCCAGCAAGTGCACCTGAATGCGGCAGAACTTGTCGACGCCGCCTCGTGGGCCGTTCTCGTCGCCGACACGTACCACGACGCGCTGGATTCGGTCGCTGTGCCGAGTCAGCACGAAGCGCAACCGACGCTTGGCGTGATCGGCCAGTGCGCTGGTCAGCGGGAATCCCTGGCTGTGGATATCGATGTTCATGCGTTTCCTTTTCCGGTCACCCGATGGGGCGACATGGAGAATGTAGGGGCCTGTCGAAGAAAGAAAAAGCAGATAGATCTAGAATGTTTATTCGTAAAAGTCGGATGGTTGAAGCGCCGGACTGGCCCGTTTTGCACCGCGCAAGCGGGTTGGGACAGGCCGGCCGCTTGGGTGGCAACCCCGTGGTGACCTCTGCAGTAGTCGGCAGGTGGGCGGCGGCGAAACCAGTGAGCCCGCATTTCTCGCAAGCAACCGGTTCGGCAGCGGGCTCGCGTGCAAAGTAACAGTCGTGACGACGTGTGGACACCCCGGAGCGAACCGGGTCCGTCAGCGCAGGGGCCCGCTTCCCGGTGGGGCGGCCGGCCCCCCGCGTCAGAATGGTTGTCGATCCTTCATGGAACAACCCCGGGAGCGGCGATGAAGCGCAGTCAGCGGATCATGTTCCGGGCCTCATACCCTTGGATCAACTGGCCCCGAGGGCGGCGCCGGTGGCCGCAGTGAGGGGTCCAGCTTCAGCGCCGCCTTGATCAACAGGTGGGCTGACACCGGAGCGGTCATGAAGAGGAAAAGGGCGATCAGCAACTCATGCAGGCTGGCCGTGCCCTGCGCCGCGCTGAACCACATCGACGAGGCGATCAGCACGCAGCCCACGCCCAGCGTCGTCGCCTTGGTGGGGCCGTGCAGGCGCTTCAGAAAGTCGGACAACTTGGCCAGTCCCCAGGAGCCGATCAGCGCAAATGCTGCGCCGATCACCACCAGGGCGGCCAGTAGCCCATCGAGCCACAGAGGCAGGTTGGTCACGGCTTCACTCCACGATATCGCCACGCAACAAGTACTTGGACAGCACGACGGTGCTGGCGAAGCCCAGCATTGCGATGAGCAGCGCGGCTTCAAAGTACAGCGGCGTGTCGCGTTGAATGCCGAGCAGCACAAGCAGCGCGATCGTGTTGATGTACAGCGTGTCGAGCGCCAGGATGCGGTCGACCAGCGACGGCCCTTTCAGCAGCCGCCAGGCGTTCAATGCCATTGCGAAGACGAAGGCCGCCATGGCCCAGGGCAGGACGGTGGCGAGCAGGTTCATCGGGCACTCCCTTCGAAGATGTCTTGCAGCGGCGCTTCGTAACGCGCCTTGATACCGGCGATCAGCGCCGCTTCGTCGTCGACGTTGAGCACATGGATCAACAGGTGACGCTGGTCTTCTGTCAGCTCCGACGACAACGTGCCCGGGGTCATCGTGATGATGCCGGCCAGCGCCACGATGCCGTGCGGGTCGGTGATCGACAAGGGCAGCCAGACGAAGGCCGGCTGGATCGCCGCCTCGGGGCCCAGGATGCGTCGGGCGACTTCGATGTTGGAGGTGACGATGTCCCACAACACGACCCCGCCCAGCCGGACGATCTTCAACGGGTGCCGCAGTGAGCCCTTGTTGGGACGCAAGGCCTCGGTGAACCAGGGAATCACCAGGGCCAGCAGGGCGCCGAGCGCCAGCTGGCCGAGCGACCACGACTGGTTCAGCAGCGGCCAGACGAGGAACAGCATGACGCTGAGCAGCGGGGCGGGGAGCAGTCGCTTCATGGCTTGCCCCCGCGCTCGCGCATCTCGCGCCGCACGTCGATCGCAGCGGGCACCGGCTGCGCCCCGAGCACGGCGCGCAGATAGGCCTGGCGTTCGAACAACTGTGCCGCCGTGGCTTGCGTGTAGCGCGACAAGGGCCCTGCGGCCAGACTGCAGGCGAGCATGGCCGCGAGCAGCAGCACCAGGGCCAGGCCGTGGCCCGCGCGCGGCGGCAGCGCGCCGGTTTCGATGGAGGATGATGCCGGCGCCGGCGTCGCCGGCGCCGGGCTCCAGAACAGCACCGAGCCGCTGCGCGCCAGGGCCACCATCACCAACAAGCTGCCGGCCAGCACGACGGCGATGGTCCAGGCCCCCCAGACGGTCGGGCCAGCGGCCTGCAGCAGCAGCGCCTTGCCCATGAAACCGGCCAGAGGCGGCATGCCGGCAGCAGCCACGGCGCAGACGAGGAACGTCACGCCCAGGCGATGGCGGGAGCCGTCGAACGGCCCGGCGCGCAAGGTGTCGGCCGACTGTCCGCGCGCGTAGGCGATGCGGTCGACCAGCAGAAACAGGGTCGCCGCCACCAGCGTGCTGTTGACCATGTAGAACAGCCCAGCCGCCACGGTGTCGGGCTGCGCCAGGCCCACCGCCAGCAGCAGCGTGCCGGCCGAGCCGATGACCAGGTAGCCGATCTGCGTGCGCAGTTGCTGCGCCGCCAGCGCGCCGATCGCTGCCAGCGCGATGGTCGCCAGCGCCAGCGCAGGCAGCCACGGCCCGGCCACCCCGGCCGTCGGGCCACCGTCCTCGCCGAAGATCAGCGTGCTGACGCGCAACACGCTGTACACGCCCACCTTGGTCATCACGGCGAACAGCGCCGCTGCCGGGGCACACGCCGCGCCGTAGGTCGCCGGCAGCCAGAAGTACAGCGGCAGCAGCGCGGCCTTGACGAAGAACACCACCAGCAGCAGCAAGGCAGCGCTCTGCAGCAGCAGCCCCCGATCCGCCGGCAGATGGGCCATGCGCTGTGCCATGTCGGCCATGTTCAGCGTGCCGGTCAGTCCGTACAGCAGGCTCACGGCGATCAGGAACAGCGCCGCGCCGGCGAGGTTGAAGCCGACATAGTGCAGCGACGCCCTCAGCCGCGCCAAGCCCGCCCCGTGCAGCAACAGGCCATAGGACGAGATCAGCAGGACTTCGAAGAACACGAACAGGTTGAACAGGTCGGCGGTCAGGAAAGCGCCGTTCAGGCCCATCAGCTGGAACTGGAACAGGGCGTGGAAGTGCGGACCGCGCCGGTCATCACCGCCGCAGGCGTAGAGCAGGGCTGCCAGTGCGACGCCGGCGGTCAGCGTCAGCATCAGCGCCGACAGCCGGTCCAGCACCAGCGAGATGCCGAAGGGCGCCGCCCAGTTGCCCACCAGGTAGGCCTGGACACCGCCGCGATCGGCCTGCACCAGCAGGGCGATCGCTACGGCCAGCAGGGCGGCGGTGGCGACGACGCCGATGCGTGCAGCCAGCGCCGGGGCACGGCCGCCGATCAGCACCAGAGTGGCGCCGCACATCAGCGGCAAGACGACCGGCGCGATGATCCAGTGGTTCATGGCCGCCCTCCTTGTGCTGCCGGCTCGTCCGCTTGCGGCTCGGCACCATCGACGTGGTCCGAATCGGTCAGGGCCCGCGTGCGCAGCGCGATCACCAGCATCACCGCCGTCAACGCAAAGCCGATCACGATGGCGGTCAGCACCAGGGCCTGCGGCAAGGGGTCGGCGTAGGTGGCCAGCGTGGCGGCGCGCTGGCCATCGACGATGGGCGCGGCATTGATCCTGATGCGCCCCATCAGGAAGATGAACAGGTTGACCGCATAGCCGAGCAAGGTCAGGCCCAGGATCAGGTCGAAGGTGCGCGCGCGCAGCATCAGGTAGACGCCGCCGGCGGTGAGCGTACCCACCAGGATGGCCAGCATCGCGGCCATCATGGCTTCACCCCCGCAGCACCGGCCGCGCTCAGGTTTCCCAGCGCCACCAATGCTGTCATCGTCGCGCCGACCACGGTGAGAAAGACCCCCAGGTCGAACAAGGCCGCGCTGGCGAGCGGCACCGCACCGACCAGCGGCCACAGCGGGTAGTCGTAGCTGCTGGTCAGGAACGGCGCGCCGAAGAACCAGCTGCCCAGGCCGGTGGCCCCGGCCACCAGCAGCCCGGCGCCGATCCAGGGCTGGTAGTCGGTGTTCATGCGCCCGGACACGAAACCCTGGCCATTGGCGACGAACTGCATCACCAGGGCGATCGCCAGCACCAGACCAGCGATGAAACCGCCGCCCGGCAGGTTGTGCCCACGCAGGAACAGGTACGCGGAGACCATGGCCGCCAGCGGCAGCAACAGGCGCACGATCAGCGCCAGCATCAGCGGGTGGCGGTCTTCCGCGCGCAGGGCCCGCGGCGGCACGGCGGCGAGGTGGGTCGGGCGCCAACCGGACAGCAGCGCCTGGATGATCAGCCCCGCCACGCCCAGCACGGTGATCTCGCCCAGCGTGTCGTAGCCGCGGTAGTCGACCAGGATCACGTTCACCGTGTTGGCGCCGCCGCCCAGCGACTGGGTGGTCGCCAGGAAGTACGGCGAGATCGGCTCGAACGGCCGCGCCAGCACCGCCCACACCAGCGCCGCGACGCCGCCGCCGGCCGCCAGCGCGACCAGCGCATCGCGAGCGCGCCGCAGCCCTTGGCCGCGCGGCGCCGCAGGCGACTCGGCCGGCAGCCAGTGCAGCGCCAGCATCATCAGAATGATGGTCGCCACCTCCACCAGCAACTGCGTCAGCGCCAGATCGGGCGCCGAGAAATACACGAAGGCCAGGCTCACCACCAGCCCCACCGCGCCCAGCAGCAACAGCGCCAGCAGCCGCTGGCGGTGGAACCGCACCGTGGCCAACGTTGTCGCCAGGCCGATGACCCAGGCGACGATGAAGCCGAAGCTCACCGGTGGGCCGTCGGGCATGTCCACGGCCGTCTGCGTGCCGCCCAGCGCGAAGGGAAGCGCGCCCGCGATGAGTGCAAAAACGACCAGCACCAGCAGGTAGCGCTGCAATGCGTCGTTCTGCAGCTCGCCGGTGACGCGCCGTGCCAGCGCCCGGCCGCGGTCCAGCGCCAGCGCAAACAGATCGCGCCCGCCGGTCTTCGGAGTCGCGGGCGCTCGCTCCAGCGTGTGCAGGTTGACGCGCCGCTGCAGCACGAAGTACAGCGCCACACCGCCCACCAGCGCCAGCGCGCTCATGCCCAGCGCGAGATTCAGGCCATGCCAGATCGCCAGCGTGTAGGCCGGCAGCGTGCCCTCGAAGCCGCCGAACAGGGTGGCCTTGGCGCCGACGGCCAGCAGCGGGCCGATCGACAGCGCGGGCATCAGGCCGACCACCAGGCACAGCACGACCAATACCTCGACGGGCACGCGCATGAAACGCGGCGGCTCGTGCGGCGTCTTCGGCAAGCCCACCGGATCGCCGTTGAAGAACACGTCATGGATGAAACGCAGGCTGTAGGCCACGCTGAACATCGCCGCCAGCGTCGCGCCGGCCGGCAGCAGCCATTGCATGAGCGGTGTGCTCTGTTTGGCCGCCGCTTCGGCGAAGAACATCTCCTTGCTCAGGAAGCCGTTGAGCAGCGGCACGCCGGCCATCGCCCCCGCAGCGACCATGGCCAGCGCGCCGGTCCACGGCATGCTCTTCCACAGGCCGTTGAGCCGGCGCATGTCGCGGGTGCCGGTCTCGTGGTCGATGATGCCAGCAGCCATGAACAGCGAGGCCTTGAAGGTGGCGTGGTTGAGGATGTGGAACACACCCGCCACAACGGCCAGCGGCTCGTCCAGTCCGAACAGCAACGTGATCAGGCCGAGGTGGCTTATCGTGGAATAGGCCAGCAGCCCCTTCAGGTCGTGCTGGAACAGTGCCAGGTAGGCGCCCAGCAGCAGCGTGGCCAGGCCCGTCAGCGAAACGATCCAGAACCACGGCTCGCTGTCGCCCAGTGCCGGGTACAGGCGAGCCAGCAGGAACACGCCGGCCTTTACCATCGTGGCCGAATGCAGGTAGGCCGACACCGGCGTCGGTGCGGCCATCGCGTGCGGCAGCCAGAAATGGAACGGGAACTGCGCGCTCTTCGTGAAGCAGCCCAGCAGCACCAGCACCAGCGCTGGCAGGTACATCGGGTGCGCGCGCAGCAGGTCGCCGGACTTCAGTACCACGTCGAGATCGGTCGAGCCGACGATGTGCCCGATCAGCAGCACGCCGGCCAGCAGGCACAGCCCACCTGCACCGGTCACGGTCAGCGCCATGCGCGCGCCTTCGCGGGCGTCGGCGCGATGCTGCCAGTAGCCGATCAGCAGGAACGACGACAGGCTCGTCAGTTCCCAGAACACCACCAGCAGGATCAGGTTGTCGGCCAGCACCACGCCCAGCATGGAGCCCATGAACAACATCAGGAACAGAAAGAATCGGGCCGGGGGATCTTCCGCGGCGAGGTAGTAGGCGGCGTACAGCACCACCAGCGCACCGATGCCGGTGATCAACAGCGTGAACAGCCACGCCAGCCCGTCCATGCGAAAGCCGAACTTAAGGCCCAGCGTCGGCAGCCAGTCGACGGACCAGCGCAGCACCTCGCCGCCGAACACGGCCGGCGCGGCCGCGAGCATCGCAATGAACACGAGCAAGGTCACGGCGCCCGCCAGCCACGCGGCCGTTCGCCGCTGGCGGTTGTCGACGCCGGCGATCAGCGCGGCGCCCGCAAAGGGTGTCAGCGCCAGCCAGGGCAGCAGCGCGCCGCTGCTCATGGGCTACAAGTGACCGCAGGCGGGGCCGGCTGCAGCATCTCCAGGACCAAGGTCACTACGGCGAGCGGCAGCATGAAACTCAGCATGACCCAGCTGTCGAGGGTGTTGCTGCCGATCACATTGCCGGTGGCGATGTCGGTGCGCCCCTCCATCGCAGTGCCGAACGACACTGGGAGTCTTGGCCCGCTGGTGTCCAGGGCGACGATGGTCAGGCCCACCACCACCAGCTGCGAGATTCCGAACGAGAGCACCAGTCGCGACAAACCGCGCACCAGAAGGTCGGCGCCGGCCACCAGCGCCGCCAGCCCGCCGAAGAAAATCTGAATCTGGATCATCATGTTGAAGCGATAGGCTGACGCCGCTCGGAGCGTCCGTCTCTAGGGCCTGTTAACACAACCGCAGACCATCAGCGACGAGCACGAAGCTGATGAAGCCTAGGAACATGAGGTCGAG
>NZ_JBIMLB010000031.1:0-46316 GCF_051860785.1 Hydrogenophaga sp. | reverse complement strand
GGGCTACCAGGGCGTGGCCAAGCGTGAAGAGACGCAGGGCATCGAGGCGAACTGGCACGTGGCCATGCGCCCGGGCAAACGCAAGATGCTGGACAAGAGCACGCCCATGGGCGAGATCATGGACAAGCTGGAGCAGACCAAGGCACGCATACGGGCGAAGGTGGAGCACCCGTTTCGGGTGATCAAGCAGCAGTTCGGTCATGCCAAGGTGCGCTACCGGGGTCTGGCCAAGAACACGGCGCGGCTGACGATGCTGTTTGCGCTGAGCAATCTGTGGATGGTGCGCAGGCAGATCTTGAGGCTGCAGGGATGAGTGCGCCCGCACCCCGCGCGATGCCCTGCGGGGCGGGGAAAAACGGGCGCAGAAGGTCGAAATCCGCCGTCAAAAACCATCCGCATCCGACTTCGATGTCGACATCCGAAATCCATCGACTCAGCTCACGCTGCGGCGGGGGTTGTGCAGACCTTCCCTAGCGCATGAACAACTGGCCTGTCACCTTCCTATGGCCACAGTTGCTCTGGCTGCTGCTGGCATTGCCCCTGCTGGTGTTGCTCTACCTGTGGCTGATGCGCCGCCGCAAGCAGGTCGCGCTGCAGTACGCCAGCCTGTCCATCGTGCGCGAAGCCATGGGCCGGGGCGCGGGCTGGCGCCGCCACGTGCCGCCCATCCTGCTGCTGCTGTCCATTGCCGTCATGCTGCTGGCGGCCGCGCGGCCTGTGGCCAAGATCGTTCTGCCCTCCACCCAGCAGACCATCATCCTCGCCATGGACGTCTCCGGCAGCATGCGCGCCGAAGACGTGCAGCCCAACCGCCTGGTGGCCTCGCAGAACGCTGCCAAGGCCTTCCTCGCCGAGTTGCCGCGGCACGTGAAAGTGGGCATCGTGGCCTTTGCCGGGTCCGCGCAGGTGGTGCAGCCCGTCACGCTCAGCCGTGAAGACCTGGTGACCGCCATCGACAAGTTCCAGCTGCAGCGCGCCACCGCCATCGGCAGCGCCATCGTGGTCTCGCTCTCCGAGCTGTTCCCCGAGCAGCGCATCAACCTCGGCGACATGACCTACAGCCGCAACACCGATCCCTTTGCGCCCAAGGGCCGCGCGCTCGACCAGCCCAGGCCTGACGACAAGCCCTTCACACCGGTGGCACCGGGCTCGCACACGTCAGCGGCGATCATCCTGCTCACCGATGGCCAGCGCACCACCGGCGTGGACACCGCCGAGGCCGCCAAGATGGCCGCCGAGCGCGGCGTGCGCGTCTATACCGTGGGCGTGGGCACGGTGGATGGCGAGATCATCGGTTTTGAAGGCTGGTCCATGCGCGTGCGGCTGGACGAAGAGAGCCTGAAGGAAGTGGCGCGCACCACCCAGGCCGAGTACTACCACGCCGGCACCGCCGAGAACCTGAAGAAGGTGTATGAAACCCTCAGTTCGCGGCTGACTGTCGAGAAGAAGGAAACCGAGATTTCGGGCCTGCTGGCGCTGGCCGCGTCCATCCTCGCGCTGTTCTCGGCCGGCTTGTCCGTGCTGTGGTTCAACCGGATTCTCTGAACGCGGTCGATCCCTTCGGTAGCCCGGGGCTGGCAGGTCATCACCTGCCGCGCGGCACAATCCCCGCATGACCCAAGCAGTTCTCATTGCCGGCGGCGGCATCGGCGGCCTGGCGTGCGCGCTTGCCCTGGCGCGCGCCGGTGTGCACTCGGTCGTGCTGGAGCAGGCGCAAGCGCTGGGCGAGGTGGGGGCGGGCCTGCAGCTCGGTCCCAACGCCGTGCGTGTGCTGGCCGATTGGGGGTTGATGGACGCGCTGTACGAGTGCGCGGCATTTCCCGAGTCGCTGCACGTGCGCGATGCCCACAGTGCCGCGCAACTGGGTCACCTGCGCCTGGGCGCCATGGCGCTGGCGCGGCACGAGCAGGTGTACGCCACGCTGCACCGTGCCGATCTGCATGGCTTGTTGCTGAAGGCAGTGCAGCGCCTGCCGGACGAAGTGCAACTGCGTCTGGGCGCCCGGCTCGCAAGCTTCCATGAAGATGCCGATGGCGTGCAGGCCACGCTGGAGAACGGCGAGACCTTGCAAGGCGAGGCCCTCATCGGCTGCGACGGGCTCTGGAGCCGCGTTCGCGCGCAACTGCTGGGCGAGCAGCCACCACGCGCCACGGGACACCTGGCGTATCGCGGCATGGTGCGCGTGGCCGATCTGCCGGCTGCGCTGAATGCCAACCTCGTCACCGCCTGGCTCGGACCCCGGCTGCACGTGGTGCACTACCCGGTGAAGCAGGGTGAGTGGTTCAACGTGGTGGCGTTTGTGGAGGGTGCACTCGAGCCGGCCGACGATCCTCAAGGCTGGACGCACGAGGCGCATGTGGCCGACCTGCAGCGCGCGCTGGGCCCCGCGTGCGCCGAACTCATGGCCGTGCTCGACGCGGTGACCGACTGGAAGCTCTGGGCCCTGAACGACCGAGCGCCCATGCAAGGCCCGCAGGAGCACGCGCAGGGGCGCGTGGCGCTGCTGGGCGATGCCGCGCACCCCATGCGGCCCTATCTGGCGCAAGGTGCTGCCATGGCCCTTGAAGACGCGTGGACGCTGGGGCGCATCTGGGGCGTGCAGCGGATGCAGCGCGGTGGGCCCGACTGGCCCACCGCGCTCGCGCAGTACGCGGATTTTCGCTGGACCCGCAACGCGCAGGTGCAGGCACTTTCAAAGCGCAACGGCACCATCTTTCACGCCAGCGGGCCGCTTCGCTGGGCGCGCAACCGGGCCATGGCCCTGCTGGGCGAGCGCTTGCTGGACAATACCTGGCTCTACGGCGGGCCGAGCGATCCGGCGCCGGCACCTGAAACGCCTTCAATTCGAAAGAGGAAGACCCCATGACGCAGCAACATTCCCCCATCACCCGCCGCCATGCCCTGGCCACCGCCGCCGCCCTCGCGGCCACTGCCATGTTGCCCGCTGCGCATGCCCAGGTTGCCTGGCCCAGCCGGCCGCTGAAGATGATCGTGGGCTTCCCCGGTGGTTCGTCACCCGATCTCACCGCGCGCCTGCTGGCCGAGCCGCTGTCGCAGGCGCTGGGCCAGCCCGTGGTGGTGGAGAACCGGCCAGGTGCAGGCGGCAACATCGCGGCCGCCCAGGTGGCCCGCGCCGACGATGACCACACCATTGGCCTGATGATCAACGGCAACATGACGATCGCCAAGATCCTCAACCCCGACACCACCTACGACCCCATCAAGGACCTCACTCCCGTCTCCCTCATCGCCACCGCGCCGCTGGTGCTCAGCGTGCCGGCTACGGTGGCTGAAAGCGGCGCGGCTTACCTGGCGGTGGCCAAGGCCGCTGGCGACAAGTGGAACTACGGCACACCCGGCGTGGGCACCGTGGGCCACCTGGGCATGGAACTGCTCAAGAGCCGCTCGGGCATCGCACCGGTGCACGTGCCTTACCCCGGCAACCCGCAAGTGATTGCCGCCATCATCGGTGGACAGATCCAGATGTCGCTGCTGCCGCCGGGTCTGGCCATGGCGCAGGTGCGCGGTGGCAAGCTCAAGGCCATTGGTGTCACGTCCACTGGCCGCAGCAGCCTGGCGCCCGAGGTGCCCAGCTTGTCCGAAGCGGGTGTGCGCGACTTCCAGCTCGAGATCTGGAACGCCGTGGCCGCGCCCAACAGCCTGCCCAAGGCACACGTGAACAAGCTGGCCACGCTGCTCACCGAGATCGTGCGCCGCGAAGACATTCGCCAGAAGATCTTTGCCCAGGGCTGGCAGGTGGCCGGCACCGGTCCCGAAGGCCTGGCGCGCCGCATCAAGAGCGACACGGCGGCCATGACCGAGGTGATCCAGCGCAACAACATCCGTCCGGGCTGATCGCAGAACCGGCATGGCGCTGGAGAGCTGCACGTGCTGGTCAACAGGCCCTGGGTCGACTTCGAAGGAACGCACATGCCGAAGTACCTAGCTCCCGGCGTGTACGTGGAAGAGGCCAGCTTCCGCTCGAAGCACATCGAGCCAGTGGCCACGCACACCACGGCTTTCGTCGGCACCATCGGCTCGCGCACCGTGTCACCGCTGCTGACCAGTGTGAGCGACTTCGATCGTTATCAGGATGGCGAGACCCATGCGGCGATGGCGCAGGCCGTGCGCGCGTTCTTCAGTGAGGGCGGAAAACGGTTGTACGTGGCGTCGACGCTGGACGCCATCGAACCCCTGGCGGATGTGTCCATCGTGGCTTCGCCCGGCGACACCACCACCGAGATGGCGCACGCGCTGATTGCTCATGCCGAACGGCCCGGTGCTCACCGCATCGCGGTGCTCGACGCGCCAGCGGGCAGCACGATGGCGAGCGTGCAGGCGTACCGGCGCGCTTTCGATTCCAGCCATGCGGCCCTGTACCACCCCTGGATCGTGAGCAGGGTTGAAGGCCGCGAGGTGGTGTTGCCGGCGTCGCCCTTCGTGTGTGGCATCTACGCCCGCCACGATTTCGAACAGGGTGTGCACAAGGCGCCCGCGAACGAGGTGGTGCGAGGTGCCGTGCGTTTCGAGCGTCCGATCAACAAGGCGGAGCAGGACGTGCTCAATCCCGAAGGCATCAACTGCTTGCGCTTCTTCGATGGACGGGGCCTGCGCGTGTGGGGCGCGCGAACGCTCTCCAGCGATCCTGAATGGAAATACGTCAACCAGCGGCGCTACTTCAACTACCTGCAGGCTTCGCTCGATCGCGGCACGCAGTGGGTAGTGTTCGAAGCGAATGGCGAACCGCTGTGGGACCGGCTGCGCGAGTCCATCACCCACTTTCTCTACAACGAATGGCGCAACGGCGCGTTGCTCGGAGCGAAGCCTGAAGAAGCCTTCTTCGTCAAGTGCGATCGCAGCACCATGACGCAGAACGACATCGACCACGGTCGCCTGGTCTGCCAGGTCGGCGTCGCGTTCCTCAAGCCCGCCGAGTTCGTCATCTTCCGCGTCGCGCTTCAGTTGGCGGTGTGAAACCTCAACGGGCCGTCGCCACACCCGGCAGTGCGTACGCGATCACCGAATCGCCCGCCTTGGTGCCGAGCGATCCGTGGCCCCCGGCGGCCACCACGATGTACTGCCGGCCGTCGCGGCCTGTGTAGCTCATGGGCGTGGCCTGTCCGCCCGCAGGCAGGCGGCCCTGCCAGAGTTGATCGCCGTTGGTGAGGTTGTAGGCGCGCACGTAGTTGTCGATCGTGCCTGAGAGGAAGGCCACGCCGCCCGCCGTGATCAGTGGCCCGCCGAGGTTGGGCACGCCCATGCGGAACGGCAGCGGGATCGGCGCCACGTCGCGAACCGTGCCGTTGCGGTGTTGCCAGACCACTTCGCCGCTGACAAGGTCCACCCCGGCGATGAACCCCCAGGGCGGTGCCTGGCACGGCAAGCCAAGCGCCGAGGTGAACGGCCCCATCTTCACGGCGAAAGGTGCTCCCAGGTTCTCGTTGAGCGCAGGCAGCGCGCCTTCCGGCGGGCCACCGTCCTGCACGATCAGCGATGTGTCGTCCGGACGCGGCACGAGCTGCGACGTGAAGGCCAGGTAGGTCGGGGTCGTGAAGGCCACCTGCCGCACCGGATCCACCGCGATCCCACCCCAGTTGAAGACGCCGAAGTTGCCGGGATGCACGAGCGTGCCCTGGGTGGACGGTGGCGTGTAGCGTCCTTCATAGCGCAGTTTCCTGAACGCGATGCGGCAGGCCAGCTGGTCGAACAGTGTGGCGCCCCACATGGAGGCTCCGGTCAGTGGGGGTGGCCCGAACGAGATGGCCGAGACCGGTTGTGTCGGCGCCGTGTGGTCGCCTTCGGCCGCGCCTTGCGGCACCGGCACTTCCTTCACGGCGTGCACCGGCCGACCGGTTCGCCGGTCCAGCACGAAGAGCTCACCCTGTTTCGTGGGCTGCACCAGCGCAGGCACTGTGGCACCGTTCAACGTGAGGTCCACGAGCGTCGGTTGAGAGGGCACGTCGTAGTCCCACAGGTCGTGGTGCACGGTCTGGAACACCCAGCGCAGGCGGCCGGTGGCGAGATCGAGCGCGACCACCGAAGAGCCCACGCGTTCGATGGCCTCGCTGCGGTTGCCGCCCCACTGGTCTGGTGGCGGGTTGCCCATGGGCAGGTACACCAGGCCCAGCCCTTCGTCCACGCTCATGATGGACCACACATTGGGCGAGCTTTCCGAATACGTCTGCCCGGCCTGCAGCGGTGTGTTGTCGTCGGGATGCGCCGGGTCCCAGTGCCACAGCAGTTCGCCGGTCTGCACATCGAAGCCACGGACCACGCCCGAAGGCTCGCTGGTCGACACGTTGTCGAGCACCGTGCCACCCACCACCAGCACCTTCTGCGATGCGATCACCGGCGAGGTGGAGTAGTAGCCGCCCAGCCGCACGTTGGGCATGCCGTGCCACAGGTTGATCTGGCCGCTGCCGGCGCCGAAGTTGCGGCACACGGAGCCCGTCTCCGGGTCGAGCGCGATGATGCGGCCGTCCACCGTGGGCATGTAGAGCATGCGCAGGCAGTTGTCGGTGGCGGGGCTTTCCTCGGCCGCCACCGGCAGCGGCGGTGCGGGCAGGACGGGCTGGGTGGCTGCCGCGCTCGCGGCAGTGGGCACGCGGGCTTGCGGCGGCTCGCCGTCGCTCGACCAATAGGACAGCCCCCGGCAGGTCAGGTGCTGCAAGGCCAGGCCGGAGCGGATCTTCGGATCGAAGCGCCAGCGCTCCTCGCCGGTGGTGGCGTCGAGCGCGATCACGAACTGGTGTGGCGTGCAGAGGAAGAGCATGTCGCCCACCTTCAGGGGCGTGACCTGGAAGGTGGTTTCCTCGGGGTCGCCCGGCTGGCCGCGCTGGTCGCGGGTGTTGAAATGCCAGGCCACTTCGAGCTGGTCCACGTTGTCGACGTTGATCTCTGCCAGCGGCGCGTAGCGCTGGCCATGACCGGTGCGTCCGTACGCATGCCAGTCCAGTCCCACTTCCCACAGCGACCACACCAGCGTGGCCAGCAGCAGTGCGGCATACACCCACCAGGCCAGAGCGCTGGCCCGGTAAAGCAGCAGCGCCACCACCGCCAGCGCCACGCCAGCCGCCAGGTAGAAGGGCGAACCTCCCAGCGCCATCAGCCACGCACCTCCACCCAGAAGTCCCAGGGCCATCAGGCCCAGGATGATGGCGATGCTGGTGGTGAGGCGGTTCTTTCCCATCGAGGCGTTCTTTCTTGGCTGGAAGGTCGAAAGCCAACGGGGGGCAAACGACGTTCCCGGACAAGGTGTCCCTCGAGCCCCATTCGGGCCAGCATTCCTCGCCATTGCAGAAAGGATTGCCGAAACAGCGTGGTCAGCGTGTCGGGCCCATGTCGAGCAGATGCCCGTTCATGCAGGCGTGGCGTGAGAGGGCGTCGCGCACCAGCCAGCCGCCGGTGAACAGGGAGAAGGCCGGCAACACCAGTTGGTGGTCGATGTGCGCAAACGCGGGAAAGCGGCCGCGAAACCCCGGCACCCTCACCACCGGGTGCAGGTGCCCGCAGATCAGCAAGCGGCCGTCGCCTTCGAGCGCAGCTTGTGGTGCGTGTGCGAACACCAGCGGACTGTGCGCTTCCTCGACGCGGTCGCGGCGGTGCTCGATGCCCAGACCCGCCTGCGTGGCCGCCCGGTCGTGGTTGCCTTCCACCAGCAGCATCTCCAGCCCGGCGTGCCGTGCGCGGAAACCGGCCCAGTCTTCGCGCCAGTGCGTGTCCACCAGAGGCCCGTGCAGCAGATCCCCCAGAAACCACAGCGCCTCTGCGCGGCTGTGCTCGATGAGTGCGCTCAGGCGCTCCAGATCGTGGCGCGCGCTGCCCGCGGGCAGCGCGATGCCGGCCGCACGAAAGGTATCGTCCTTCCCCAGGTGCAGGTCGGCGACCAGCAGTCGGCGTTTTTCGGGCCAGTACAGCGCGCGGTCGGCGTACAGGCGCAGCGCAACACCCGCCAGCACCACCTCCATGGAGTCACCGCCATCAGCCATGGCGTTCCTGAAGCTGATCGGCGGCGCGCCGCACGCGCGTGCTCCAGTCTTCGGTGCTGAGTTCGCCGCGCACGGTTTCTGCCCACAGAGGAAAACTGAGCGGCGTCAGCGTGCGGGGCTGCCGAAGTTCGATGCGGCGCGCGGCGCAACGCGCGAGCGCTGCGGCCAGCGCCTGCACGTCCATCTGCGCCTCGAACACCTCGCGCACGGCCTGAGCCAGCAGCAGGTGATCGGGGTCGTAGCGCTGCAGCACGTCGAACAACAAACCGCTGGACGCCTGCAACTGCCGTTGGTTGCGTCGTGTGGTGCCGGGCATCGACGGGGTGAGCATGCCCGCCACGCGGGCGATGTCGCGGAACTGGCGGCGCGCCATCTCGGTCAGGTTCAGTCCCTCACGCAAGTCGTCCATCAATCCGTCCGGCGATAGGATCCTGGCGAGCGCACCTTCGTCCACGGCAAACGCTTGCTGCGAATTCAGCACGAAGCCATAGTCGTTCACCGCGAACACCACGGTGTGCGGCGCCAGGCGGCCCAGGCGCAGGGCGAACAGCGCGGCCATGCCTTCGTGCACCGAGCGGCCGGCGAATGGGTAAACAAACAGCGAGCCGCCACGGCGCATGTTCACCACCTCCACCAGCAGGGTCTGGGGTGTGGGCAGCGCCGACACGCGGGCTTGCAGATCCAGCAGCGGCGAAAGCGCCCGCAGCTCGGCGCTGTCGCGCGGGCCGCTCAACGCCGCCTCCACCGCCGCGCCGAGTTCGGTGGACAGCGGCAGCCGCCCACCCTGCCAGCGCGGCACGGCGGCCGTGGTGCCACGCGCGATGCGCACATAGGCCGTCATCTGGTCCATGGTCACCAGCTCCAGCGTGCGCCCGGCAAACTGGAAACGGTCGCGGGGTTTCAGGCGGCTGATGAAACTCTCCTCGACCGACCCGAGCGACGCACCGCGCAGAAAGCGCACCTCCACTGCGCCGTCGGCGGTGATGGTGCCGATGGACAGCCGGTGGTTCAGGGCCACGCGCCGGTCCGTCACGCGGTAGATGCCGTCTTCGTCCCGTTGCACCCGGTGGAAGTCGGGGTAGTTCTCCAGCGCCTGCCCGCCGCGTTCGATGAAGCGCAGCACGCCTTGCCACTGCACGTCGCTCAAGGCGGCAAAGGCGTGCGTGCCACGCACCTCGGCCAGCAGGGCGTCGGGCTGGAAGCCACCACCCAGTGCGAGCGTGACGCAGTGCTGCGACAGCACGTCCAGCGACAGGCGCGGCGGCCGCCGCGATTCGATCTGGCCCGCCTCGATGGCCCGGCGCGCCGCCGCGAACTCGGCCAGCTCCAGCGCGTGCGTGGGCACGCAGTGGATCACGCTGGACGCACCCGGTCGATGGCTGGCACGGCCCGCGCGCTGCAGCAGCCGGGCAATGCCCTTGGGGCTGCCCACCTGCAGCACCAGGGCCACGGTGGGAAAGTCCACGCCCAGGTCCAGGCTGGAAGTGGCCACCACGCAGCGCACGCTGCCGTCGCGCAGACCCTGCTCGGCGGCCATGCGCAAACCCGTGTCCAGCGAGCCGTGGTGCAGCGCCAGGGCCTCGGGCGCTTCCAGCCAGATGGACGAGAGGGCGCGGTGCCACAACTCGGCCTGCGCGCGCGTGTTGGTGAACAGGATCGCGCTGCGCGTGCCGGCGATGAGCTTCATGACGCCTTCGAGCTGCGACAGGCCCAGGTGTCCTGCCCACGCAAAGCGCTCGGGTCGGGCGGGCAGCAGCGTCTTGAGCGTGGTGGTGCGCTTGCGCGCGTGGCGCACCACCGGCGCGTCAGGCCGGTGCGGCAGCAACACGTCGCGCGCCTCGTCCAGGTTGCCCAGCGTGGCCGAGAGGCCCCAGGTTACCGCCTCGGGCGAGATGGCGCGGATGCGCGCCAGGCCCAGTTGCAGCAGCACGCCGCGCTTGTTGCCCAGCAGTTCGTGCCACTCGTCCACGATCACGCCGCGCAATCCCTTGAGCAGCCCCGCAGTCTCGGGGTAGGAGAGCAGCAGCGCGAGCGACTCCGGCGTGATCACCAGCACCTCGGCCTGGCCCTGCCGGGCCAGGCGTCGGTCGCGCGAGGTGGCATCGCCCGTGCGCTTGGCCACGGTCCAGCCCAGCCCCAGTCCGTCGATGGTCTGCTGCAGTGCGTGTGTGGTGTCGGTGGCCAGGGCGCGCAGTGGCGTGATCCACAGCAGGCGCAGTCGCGAAGGCTTCGCACGCGACCGCACCGGGTCGGGCAACGCGGGCTCCAGGCCACGCAAACCTTCCAGCAGCGCGCCGCCAAAGGCCGCCAGCGTCTTGCCGCTGCCGGTGGGCGTGACCAGCAGGCCCGACTCCCCGCGCAACCAGTGTCGCCACACCGTGCGCTGAAACGGCGCGGGTGACCAGCCCCGCTGGGCGAACCAGGCGAGCAAGGCGGCGTCGGCATTTTCATTCACGGGAGCTTCGGCCTGGATGCTGTGAAGGCTTTACCCGACGGGCCGTGAACCGGCTGGCATGGAGCCGCCCCCACTCAGCGAATCGTGACCTGCACCCGTCGATTGCGAGGCTCCGCCACGCCGTCCTTGGTCGGAATGAGCAGGTTCTTTTCGC
This sequence comes from Hydrogenophaga sp., assembly GCF_051860785.1. Taxonomy (GTDB): domain Bacteria; phylum Pseudomonadota; class Gammaproteobacteria; order Burkholderiales; family Burkholderiaceae_C; genus Hydrogenophaga. Next base: position 35,719 of record NZ_JBIMLB010000031.1, on the reverse strand, counting down.
CGTGCGATTCCAGGGTCAACGCCGAAAACTTCATCCCGGAAACCTGCAACCGGTCCGCCACCACTTTGGCGCGTTGTGCTCCAAGCACCACGTTGTCTTCGGCGCTGCCCACCGTATCGGTGTGACCAATCACCACCACCTCGACAATCGATTGCGCCGCGCGGGTTTTCCAGCGATTCATCAGGTCGGTGAATTGAGTTTCTGATTCGTCGGTCAACTGAATTCCCCCCGAGAGGAAATACAGCACGAAATGCTCAGGCGGGGCAGGTTGGGCTTCCTGGGCCGCTGAAAAGTCGGACTTCAATTGCACGCCATCGAGTTCGGCCTTGACTTCCTTGCCATCAATCCCCGCCACCTGCCCGGCGCGGCTCAACACCTGGTTGCCCTTGGGTCCGCTCACGATCACCTGACCCACCGCACCGTCCGGATCGGGCACCAGAACCACATAGGAGCGCGGAATGGTGGGCGCGCACGCTGCCAGCAACAGCAGCGCGCCCAGAAGGCCCGTTGCCCGCACCCAACGACGAAGGTTCTGCATTTCAAACATGGCAGGCGGTCCAATTCTTCAAAGTCGATCGGCACGCCAATGCGTGCCGGGCGGGAGGGATCTTTGGGCGCAAACGTCGCGTATTGCCGGAGACAGGAAATGGCGGGTTGCGATGCTAGTATCGCCGCTGTCTGAATACCCCGGGGGGATCTGGGGTGCCGTTGAATTCCAGATGCCGCATGTCCTCGTGTGTGGCTTCACTCCATTGAGAGCGACATGACAGCAGACGATAACGAATTCCAGCGGCGGCGCGACGTATTGGCGACCTATCTGCGCGACAATTTTCCGGGCATTGACCAGGAGACGCTGCAAAACATTCAAGACAGCGTTCAATGGATCGAGTTGCGCGCGGGTGACGTGCTCATGGAACAGGGCGAGGCGGGGGACGCCGCCTACCTCACGGTCAGCGGCCGGCTGCGCGTGTACGTCAAGACCGACGACGGCGTGCCCCGCATGGTGCGCGAACTCGGGCGCGGTGAGATCACGGGGGAAATCAGCCTCTACACCGATGCAAAGCGATCGGCCACGCTGGTGGCCATCCGAAGGACCGTGGTGGTGCGGCTGGACAAGGCGCGCTTCACGGCGCTGGTGGCGCGCAATCCGCAGGTGTCGATTGCGCTTACCCGCAAGATCATCGACCGGCTCCAGACCCAGCATGACCGGCGCCCCTTGCCGCCTCCGGTCACGGTGACGCTGCTGCCCATCACCGGTGGCAGCGTGGATGCCGTGGCCATGGCGCAGCGCCTCACCCAGGCGCTGGCAAAGTTCGGCCGCGCCTGCTGGGTGGAGGCCGGCCATACGCTGGCCGAGCTTGAAGACCTGGAGGCCGAGCACGACTTCGTGCTGATGGTGGCCGACCCCGAGCCGAGCGAATGGACTCAACTGTGCATCAGCCAGAGCGACGAGGTGCTGCTGCTGGCCGACGCCACGCAGCCCGCCGCCGTGCACCCGGTGGAAGAGATCTGCATGGTCAATCCGCCACAGCGCAGCGAGGTGGCGGAAACGCTGGTGCTGCTGCACCCCGCGGACATCCGGTCGCCGCTGGGCATGCGCCAGTGGGTGGAGCGCCGGCCCGTGGCTGGCCACGTGAACCTGCGCCCCGCGCTGGACAGCGACATCGCGCGGCTGGCCCGCCTGCTCAGCCGCAACGCGATCGGCCTGGTGCTGGCGGGAGGCGGTGCGCGTGGCTTTGCCCATCTGGGCGTGTGGAAGGCGCTCGACGAGCTGGGCATCGAGATCGATTGCGTCGGCGGCACCAGCATGGGCGCCGTCATGGCCGCGGCCATTGCGGCCGACCGGAGCATTCCCGACACCATCCACGTGATCCAGCAGGCCTTCAAGATCAATCCCACCGGCGACTACAACATGTTGCCCCTGATCTCGCTCATCAAGGGCCGACGCGTGCGGGCCATCATCGAGCGCTCCATTGCATCGCTGATGGGTGGGCCGGTCGACATCGTCGATCTCTGGAAGGGCTACTTCTGCATCGGCAGCAATTACTCGCAGGGCTGCGAGATGCAATGGCAAAAGGGCGACCTGGGCCGCGCGCTGCGCGCGAGCATCGCCATTCCTGGCGCGCTGCCGCCGGTGGTGATGGACGGTGAGCTCTTCTGCGATGGCGGCACGTTCAACAACTTCCCCGCCGATGTCATGAGAAACATGCGTGGCGTGGGCAAGGTGATCGGTGTGGACCTCAGCGCCCGCCGAGCCCGCCGGCTCGACTTCGACGAAATGCCCAGCGCCTGGCAGGTCTTCTTCGACCGGCTCAAGCCCCGCGCCCGGCAGCGCTACCGCGTTCCTTCGCTCGTGTCGTACCTGCTCAACGTGTCGGTGCTCTACAGCGTGTCGCGGCAGTCGGAATCGCGCAAACAGACCGACCTCTATTTCAACCCCGAGTTGTACAAGTTCGGCTTTCTGCAATGGGGACGCTTCTCGTCCATCGTCTCCAAGGGCGACTCCCATGCGCGCGAGGTCATTGGTGCCCTCAGCCACCCCGAGAAGCAGTCGTGGGGCATCCAGGAAGCCTGAGCCCGGTGCAGGGCGGCGGCCAGCGCCGACCTGACACCACATGAAAAGAATGCTGTCCCTGCGTTCGGTGGCCGCGTTGCTCAGCCTCGCCACGGCTGCGCTCGGCCTGTTGTTGGTGCTGGCCGACCCCCTGGCGCTTCAGGCCCTTCGGCACCACGGGTTCGATCAGTACCAGCGCTGGCAACCCCGAGCTTTCGAGGCCGTGCCGGTGCGCATCATCGACATCGACGAAGCCAGCCTGGAGAAGATCGGCCAATGGCCCTGGCCGCGTCACAGGCTGGCCCAGCTGGTGGACCAGCTCGGGGCCAAGGGTGCGGCGGTCATCGGCTTCGACGTGGTGTTCGCCGAGCCGGACCGCACCTCCCCCCGCCGCGCTGTTGCCGAATGGGCCTTGTCGCCCACCCAGGCGCGCACGCTCGAAAACCTGCCAGACCACGACGCGAGCTTTGCCGCCGCCATCGCCCGACACGACGTGGTGCTGGGCTTCGCGCTGCGCAGCGACGCCGCAGCATCGCCATTGCAACAGGCCACCCCCCCGAACGCGCCTTACCGCTACGTGTGGGTGGGCGAGCCCAGCCCCCAGGCGCTGCACGCATTCCCCACGGCAGTGCCACCGTTGCCGCTGCTGGATGCTGCAGCCAAAGGCAGTGGCGTGCTCACCTTCGTGCCCGATGGCGACGGCGTGGTGCGCCGCGTGCCCCTGGTTCTGGCGTTGGCAAGCACCCCCGTGCCCAGCCTCAGCGCCGAGCTGCTGCGCGTGGCGCAGGGCACCGACAACTACATCCTGCGGCGGGCCGAGGGCGAAGCGCCCGCGCTGGCCGAGGTGCGCATTGGCCAGGCGAATGTGCCCACCAACGCTCGGGGCGAAATGTGGCTGCACTACACCACCGAGCAGCCTCAGCGCTATGTGCCCGCCTGGAAGGTGCTGGCTGGCGACGTGGATCCCGCCTTGCTCGAAGGACACATCGTGCTGGTGGGCGCCTCCGCACAGGGCCTGATGGACCTGCGCTTCAACCCGCTGGGCCGTGTGATGCCTGGCGTGGAGGCACACGCGCAGGCGCTGGAACAGGTGCTCTCAGGGCACTACCTGAATCGCCCCAGCTGGGCCCTGGCGGCCGAGGCGCTGGCGGTGGTGCTGGGTTGCGTGGCCGTGGTCTGGATCGGCGCCTTCGTGCCTTCACTGTGGGCCGCTGCCCTGGCCCTGGGCATGGTGGGTGGCGTGCTGTGGGGCGGCTGGTCCGCGTTCTCGAACCACCGCCTGCTGCTCGACAGCTTCACGCCCGCGCTCGCCTGGGCAATGGCCTTTGTGCTGGCCAGCCTGTGCCGGCATTTCTGGAGCGAGCGCCAGCAGCGCTGGGTGAAGGAAGCGTTTTCCCGGTACGTCTCACCCAACAGGGTGGAATACCTCATGAAGAACCCGGGGCAACTGGAGCTGGGCGGCAAGCGCCAGCAGTGCAGCTTCGTCTTCACCGACCTGGCCGGCTTCACGAGCCTCATGGAGTCCATCGACCCGGCGGAGGCGGTCACCCTGCTCAACCGCTACCTCGAAGAAATGATCTCCATCGCCTTCCGCCACCACGGCACGCTGGACCGCATCGTGGGCGACGCCCTGGCCATCATGTTCTCCGCGCCCGTGGTGCAGCCCGACCACGCGCAACGCGCGCTGGACTGCGCCATGGAAATGCACGCTTTTGCCACCGGCTACGCGGAGGACCTGCAAGCCAGAGGCATTGCGTTCGGCCACACACGCTTCGGCGTGCACACGGGCGAAGTCATCGTGGGCAACTTCGGTGGCGGTGCCATCTTCGATTACCGCGCGCTGGGCGATCCGGTCAACACCGCGGCCCGGCTGGAGAGCGTGAACAAGCACCTGGGCACGCTCATCTGCGCGTCCGAAGCCACGTTGTCGGCCTGCGCGAACGTGTCGGCACGGCCGGTAGGGCAGCTCGTGCTCAAGGGCAAGAGAGCAGCGTTGAAGGTGTTCGAGCCGTTGCCTGAGGAACTGCCACTGGGCTATGCGCCCACCGACCTCTACCAGTCGGCCTATGAAGCCGTGCGGGATGGCGACGAGCAGGCGCAGGCGCAATTCGAAGGACTGTACGAGCGCTACCCCCTTGACCCGCTCGTGAACCTGTATTGCGCGAGGCTGGCGCAGAACGAGCTGGGCGACCGGATCGTGCTCAGCTCGAAGTGAGCGCCGTCACTCTTCTTCCACCTTCAGCAGGAACTGCGTGCCACGCACGCCAATCATCCCCGTGGGCGTCTTCACCGTCACGGCCTCCGGCTGCAGCTTGGCGATCACGCCCGACACGTAGTTCAGCGTGCCCTTGCCCATGCGGGCGCCCAGCTTGAGCTTGCCTTCGCCCGGCTCGTACAGGTACTCATCCACCGTCAGTTCCGTGCTCGGCCCGAAGGACATGATGGTGTTGTCCTTGAAGATCACGCCCATGCTCGATTGCGCCTCGGTCTTGAGCGCGCTGCCCTGGTGCAGTGGCGTGCCAGCCTGTGCCTCCACCACCTTGCCATCGGTGGTGACCGTGGCCGTGCCCTTGACGTTCTTCACGTAGCCCACAGGCACCTTGGCATCCTGCGCGGCGGCCACGCCCGCCCACGATGCCAGTACCAGGCCCATGGCCGAAGCGAGCACAAAAGAGCGGGTGAAGGGGGTCGTCGTCATGGCTGGAGCTCCCGGCAAAGGGTAGGAGAGGGCGGGCGGCATCGCCCGAAATCTCCAAGCACAGGGAACGCCCGGTGAGGGAATGCGACCGACAGGCGGGATGATAAACGGTCTGACCGGATACGCCTACCCGCATTTTGGGGATGCAACCGTACAGAGTTGGTCTGTTATATTTACACGAAAAAATATCAATAATATAGGAAAAATTCCATTTATATTGGATATAATTTCGTGTAAATGAAGAAATCATGCACCCTGCAACTGCACGCCCATGGTGCTTGGCACGACGTGGTGGGTGTGAGCCTGTCCGGCTCTGAACTCGAAGGGTGGAAAACCCGGACCTACTCGGGCTATGCGGTCGAATGGGCCGTGGAACACGCTGAGGCGATCGACGCGCATGCGCTCTGTGCCCGATGGCCGGTGGGCCTTGAGCCTCTGCAGTTGCCCCATTGGCCGGTGGCCCTTATCGACATGTTGCCCCAGGGGTTTGGTCGGCAAGAACTGCTTCGGCGCATCGGTCGAGCTCCCACGGCTGGCGTTGTGGCCGACTGGGAACTGTTGCTGGCCGGTGCCGGAAATCCCATCGGCCATCTGAGGGTCAAGGAAGCCGCCGAATGGCTCGGTGCCAACGCCGGGGCACAGCGCGGGTTCACCGATGACGAGGTGGCGCAGCGAGGCGACGAGTTCTCCGAGTACCTGGCCTCGCACGGCCTTTTCGTGGCGGGCTCGTCCGGCGTGCAGGGCGAGTGGCCCAAAGTGCTGCTGACGCGCGCCCACGATGGGCTTCTCTACCTGGATCACACCTTGCCTGACGAGCACGCGGACGAACACTACATCGTCAAGTTCGGCCGGGGAATGGATGCGCGAATGGCCAGCATCCTCCGGCATGAAGCGTTCTACATGGACATCGCCGGGTTGCTGGGCCTGCGCGTGCATGCGCCGCTGGTGTTGCGCGAACGCGCGCTGTTCATTCCCCGGTTTGATCGGCGCGTGATCGGCGGCGGTCAGGTCACCCGTCTGGCGCAGGAAAGCATCGCCACCCTGACTGGCATGCCGGGGTTCGAGGCCGTGCCGAGCCACGATCAGGTGTGTCTGAACCTGACTCGCCATTGCACCCACCCGCAGGACGAGGTGCTGGAATACCTCAAGCGCGACATCGCCAATCTGGCCTTGGGCAACAAGGACAACCATGCGCGCAACACCGCGGTGCAGCGGGACTTCCATGGCCACATCGCCCTGACGCCGCTGTACGACTTCGCGCCCATGTACCTTCACCCCGACGGCATCGCCCGGCGCATTCGATGGGAAGGCAACGATGGAGGCCAGCCCGACTGGGCGCGCGTGCTGGATCGCGTTGTCGAACTGGGTGAAGAGGTTCAGCGTGAACGTGGGAAGAAGGGGGCGGGGCTGGTGCAACGCGAGCCGCTGGTTGAAGGCCTGAAAACCATGGTGCCCGCACTGGAACGCATCGCCGAAGAAGGTGAGGCTCTGGGCCTGGACGCCGAGGTGCTCACCCACCTGCGGCCCGGCATCCTGGCGCGGGCGAAAGAACTGGCCGCACTGAAGTGACGGGAAGACGATGGACAAGCGTTTCACCCCCCTTTCCCTGGCTGAGCAACTGGAACTGCGCAAGCAGGCCCTTGACGATGTGCTCGCGCACCCCGAATGGTCGTTGGCGCAGTCGGTGCGGCACCTGAAGAAAACGATGCGACTGACCACGGCCGAAATGGCCAGGCTCTCCGGTGTGGCCTATCGCACCATTCAAGACATCGAGCAGGAGCGCAGCGACGGCAGCGTTCAGACGATGAACCGCATCCTCGGCATGCTGGGGCTCAAGCTGGGCGTGGCGCGTGTGACCAGCGAGCCTGAAACTCCATCCGCTCGCGAAGATCTGGGCTGAGTGCGCATCCTCAGGCCAGGCTGGCCTTGGAGCCTGCTGGCGAGTACATCACCACCAGCGCGGTGGCCGGACCGGACAGCGCGTGCCCGCGGTGAGGGATTCTCGAATCGAAGTGGATGGTGTCGCCCGGCTCCAGCACGAACTTGTCCATGCCCACCTGCCATTCCACACGACCGGTGAGCACGTGCATCATTTCCTCGCCCTCGTGTTCGAAGAAGACGAACTTGTCCACCTTGTCGGGGAAGGAAAAGATGAAAGGTTGAAGGGCTCGGCCCGTTGTGGCGTCGGTGAGGGCGAAGTAGTCGTAGCCGAACTGGCTGCCGCCCATCACAGTAGGGCGCTTGTCGGTTTTCTTCACGAAACTCACCCCGCGCCAGGCCGCGTGCGAAGTCTCGGTGAGCAGGCTGGCTGCCTCGATGCCCAGCACGTCGGCGATGCGCGAGAGCGTGCCGATGGGCGGGACCTTCTTGCCGTTTTCAATGCGCGAGAGGTAGGCCTTGCCAAAACCGGATCGCTCGGCCAACTCGGCCAGCGTGAGCTGCGCTTCGAGACGGCGTTCCTTCAAACGCGTGCCGAGCGCGATATGGGCTTCGACCTCTTTGGACCCTTCATATGCGGCGGCGGGCTGGACGGACTTTTTCGGGCGAGCTGACACCATGTTTCCTGAAATTTCCCAATGGTTGCTTTGTTGCCCAGCATAGCGCATGCGCTGGCGCGCTCCATGGGGGGATTTCCTGCCCTGGCGGTCCTTCAGGGGACGATCAGGCGGTGGCGCTTGGTGGTCTCGAACGCGTTGGCGTCTGCATCGGGCAGGGGCTGCAGTTCGCGCACCACGGGCCAGACGGCAGCGAGCTCCGCGTTGAGCTCACGGTAGGCCTTCTGATCCGGGGCGAGATCGGTGGCCGCCACGATGGCTTTTACCGGGCACACCATTTCGCACAGCGAGCAGTTGGCGCAGGTGGCGGGGTTGATGACGACGAAGTTGGGCCCGCCATGGAAAGCGTCTTGCGGGCACACGGCCACGCACTCGCCATAGCGGCAGGCAATGCAGGCTTCGGTGACGACGTAGGCCATGGCGGGCGCTGGCTCCGGTTACTGTTTGTCGGCTTCGAAGCCGGCTGCGTTGAAGAAGATGTTGGGCTTGCGGTAGACGGCGAGGATGGTGCAACCGGTGTCGGACCGCGTCTCGTGCAGCGACCCCGGGTGGCGGTAGACGTACTGGCCGGCGTAGCAGGTGCCGTCGTGGTCGGAGAAAGAGCCTTCGATCACGTAGCTCTGCTCGATCTCCGGGTGCTTGTGGAAGGGCAGCACGGCGCCCGGCTCCCACTTGAGCAGCACCGTCATTTCGCCTTCTTCGTCATTGCGGTAGAGCACCTTCATCTGGATCTTGGGAAACTGCGAAGGCTTCCACTCCATCTTGGCGGGGTCCACATAGACAGAACCTCCGATGGTCGGCTCGAGTTTCCCGCTGAGTCGTTCTTTGAATGCGCTGGTCATGGCTTTTCTCCTAAGGCTTGATGCACCCGATGCCGGCTGGGTGCTGACGAGGTTGTCCAATGGGAAAACCTCGTTGGGGCTTGGCAATGGCGCCTGGGGTCGGCCTGCTGGCATGAGGGCAGGCCGACGGTCTGTGCAGAGACCACCCGGGTTGCCAGCCCGGGCGCGCAAAAGAAACCCTATACCCGCACCGAGCTGTCGCGCGTTTCATGCGCATAGCAGGCCGCCACGAAAGTGATGATGGCCAGACCGATCAGCAGCATGGAAACACCCGCTGAACCACCCATCTTCTGCACCAGGATGGCGGACATGATGGGCGTGAGGCCACCACCAATGGCCGCCGAGACCTGGAAGCCGAACGATGCACCCGTGTAGCGCACCTTGGCGCCGAACAGTTCAGGGAAGTAGGTGGCCTGCGGGCCGAACATCAGGCCGTGGCCGAAGCTCAGCGCCACGGCCACCGCGATGATCACGATGAACGGATCGCGCGTGTCCATCAACCAGAACAGCGGGAACGCGAAGAAGAACGTGAAGATGGTGCCCGCGAAGTAGAAGGGCCGCCTGCCGATGCGATCAGAGAGATAGCCAAACAGCGGGATCGTGATGATCTCGATGGCCGCAGCGATCATGATCGCGTTGAGCATCAGCGACTTGGGCAGGCCCAGGTTGTTGACGGCGTAGACCACCATGAAGACGGTGAGCATGTATACCCACGACACCTCGCAGATCTTCAGGCCCACGGCGATCAGGAAGTTTTTGGGGTTGCGGAACACCGCGTCGTAGAACGGGTTCTTGGCGATTTCCTTCTTGGCCTTCATTTCCAGGAACACGGGTGACTCGGACACCTTGAGCCGGATGAACGTGCCCAGCGCTACCAGCACGATGCTGGAGAGGAAGGGAATGCGCCAGCCCCACGAGAGGAAGTCCTCTTCCGGCAGGCGCGACACCAGCGCGAACACCGAAGCGGAGAGGATGAGCCCGATCGGAAACCCGATCTGCACCAGGCTGCCGCAGAACCCGCGCCGGTGCTTGGGCGCGTGCTCGAGCACCATCAAGGCCGCGCCGCCCCATTCACCCCCCAGCCCGATGCCCTGCACGATGCGCAGGGTGACCAGCAGGATCGGCGCCCAGATGCCGATCTGGGCGTAGGTGGGCAGCAGGCCAATGGCGAAGGTGCCCAGACCCATGATGACCAACGTGATGAGCAGCATGGATTTGCGGCCCACCTTGTCACCCAGGAAACCGAAGAAGGCGCCACCGAACGGACGCGCGAAGAAGCCCACCGCCGCGCTGCCGAGCGCGGCCAGCGTGCCCAGGAACGGGTCGTCGGCGGGGAAGAACAGCTTGTTGAAAACCAGCGCGGCGGCGGTGCCGTAGATCAGGAAGTCGTACCACTCGATGATGGTGCCAATCGAACTGGCGAAAACGACCTTTCTGACCTCGGAAGGATGGGTGCTGGCCGGCTCGGATGTGTGCTCGGCCGTTGCGGAGTAGCTCATATCGGTGTCCTGTGGAGTGGTCCGCGCACTGCAAGGGCGAAGCAGGCCCCGGCCGCGCGCAGCAGCTGTTCGAATGGAGGAGAGGAGAGGCGGAGGAGCGATTGCGTGTCGCTGTGGGGGCCGGATCATCGGGGCCATCTGCACCGCCCCCGGTAAGGATTCGGTGCGCGCTGCTGTCGCTCAGGACGGGTGAGGCTTGAACGGTGCTGGCATCGGCTGGCTCCTTCAAAGAGGTTGGACTGGCCACGGTTGTCGGGCCAGTGCGGCGATGTTAAGTTTGTTTCCCAATAGACAACATATCGAAAACCCTGATATATTGTTTCCCATTCGGAAACTATTCTGACGGCTTTTCAGGAGCTTCAACATGCACGTCACCTTCCTTCTGTACGAGGGCATCGAGCCCGTGGACCTGGCCGCCATTGGCGTCATCTCGATGGCTCGTCGCATCATTCCCGAGTTGTCCTACGAAACCGTCGCGGCCCGGCGCGAGCCCGTCCAGTTCTCCAATGGCCTCATGGTGGTGCCCGCCAGAACTTTCGACGAAGTGAAAGACGTGGACGTGTTGCTCGTGCCCGGTGGGCCCGGCTGGCGTAAAGCCTCGCAAGACCCCGCCATCCAGGCCTTCGCGCGGCGCGTGGCGCCAGGCGCCACGCTGTGCTCCGTCTGCACCGGCGCCATGATCTTCGCCGAGGCCGGCCTGCTCGATGGCAAGTTGGCGACCACCAAGGTGGAAGTGGTCCCGCCCGAGGTGTCACCCCTGCGCGAACTGCGCGAACGTTTCCCTGGCGTTCAGGCCAAACACGCCTTGCTGGTGGATGCGGGGAACGTGATCACCGGGGGCGGCGTGACGCTTTGCATCGATGCGGTGCTGTACCTGCTGGAGAAGCGTTTCGGCGAAGAGGCCGCGAACGAGGTGGCTCGCATCATGGAGTATTCGGCGGCCCGAAGCGCCAACCGGGCACGGCTGGCGGTGCTGGCCTGAGCAGCTTGGCGCGCGAGACCACTTCGGAAGGTGACCCGCACCCTCTCTATGGATACTCACTCCGCAACTGCTTCGCCGCCACCACCATGTTCTCCAGCTTGCCCTGCGCCACTTCCCGCGGCAGGTACTTCATGCCGCAATCGGGCGCCAGGATGATCTGCTCGGGCTTCACGTGCGCCAGTGCCTTGCGCACGCGATCGGCGATCACTTCGGGCGTCTCCACGTTCAGGTCCGACAGGTCCAGGCAGCCCAGCAGAAACTGTTTGCCTTCGAGCTGGCGCAACACCGACGTGTCCAGATGGGACTGCGCCGTCTCGAGCGAAACCTGCTTGCACCGGCACCCTGAGAGCTCGGGCAAAAAGGAATAGCCCGTGGGCCGCTCGTGGATGATGGCGGCGTAGCCAAAGCAGATGTGCACGCAGGTGGTGCCCTGCACGCCATCGAGCGCGCGGTTCAGCGCGGCCAGGCCGTATTGCCGGGCCTTTTCCGGTCGGGCCTGCATGTAGGGTTCGTCGATCTGCACGACGTCGGCACCCGCAGCAAACAGGTCCTTGATCTCTTCATTCACAGCCGCCGCGTAGTCCATCGCGGCCTCTTCTTCGCTGGCGTAGAAATCGTTCTGGGCTTGCTGAAGCATGGTGAACGGACCGGGCACGGTGATCTTGGTGCGCAGCTTCGTGTGTTTCTTCAGGAACTGAAGGTCTCCCACCTCCACCGCGTGCTTGCGCCGGATTTTCCCGACGATGCGGGGCACCGGGTTGGGGTGTCCCGAACGGTCCAGCGCGGTGCCGGGGTTGTCCAGGTCCACACCTTCGAGCGCCGTGGCGAAGCGGTTGGAATAGCTCTCGCGTCGGATCTCACCGTCGGAGACGATGTCCAGCCCCGCTTGTTCCTGCATGCGGATGGCGATCAGCGTCGCATCTTCCTGCGCCTGGGCCAGGTAGGCCTCTGGAATGCGCCACAACTCGCGGGCTCGAACCCGGGGCGGGAAGCGGCCAGCCAGCTTGGCGCGGTCGATGAGCCAGTCGGGCTGAGGAAGACTGCCGACGACGGTGGTGGGGAACAACATGGATGCACCTTTTAGTTGAGTCACAGGATGTCTCTGAAGCCTGCAAATCGACCGTACATGGCCGCGGCACATCGTGCAAGCTTGGTTTCCCCCACCTCCTTGGCCAACCCCGCCTGTCTCCTGTGACCCGGGTCACTTCACATGGAGCGCGCCGCAATTGAAACTGCCGGGATGGCTGCCGGTGCCATGCCCGTCGCAGTCCCTATCTTCCAGAGGCCCCCATGTTGTTCGACCCGTTGGTACGACTTTCCCTCTGCGGCCTTCTTGCGTTGGCTGCGTGGCCTGCCTGCGCCCAGATCGGGCCGCAGTTCGTGCGAAAGCTGAGCGATGGGGATCTGACCGAGTAATGGGTCAGACTCGCATAAGACACTGGCGCATGCCAAGTGCGGCATGCGGAGTTCAGTGGTGGAGTATCTGCCCGAGAAACTGCCTGGCTCTTTCCGTTTGCGGGTGATCGAAGAACGCTTGCGGTTCGGCAAACTCGGCGATCTTTCCATCGGCCATGAAGATCACGCGATCTGCCACCGCACGCGCGAAACCCATTTCGTGCGTCACGCAGATCATGGTCATCCCGGTGTCCGCAAGTCCGATCATGACGTCCAGCACTTCGGAAACCATTTCTGGGTCGAGCGCGGAAGTTGGCTCATCGAACAGCATGACCTTGGGGCGCATGCACAACGCGCGCGCTATCGCTACACGCTGTTGCTGTCCGCCTGAGAGCTGGCCTGGATATTTCCTGGCGTGTTCGGAAATCTGAACGCGTTTGAGCAGTTGCAGTGCCATTTCTTCCGCAGCAGCTGGATCCTGCCTTTGCGACCACACCGGTGCCAGCATGCAGTTCTCAAGCACGGTGAGATGAGGGAACAGGTTGAACTGTTGAAACACCATGCCCACCTCCTGCCGCACCGCTTCTACTTGCTTCGTCTGGCCTAGGTCCTTGCCCTGAACCAAGAGACTCCCGGATTGATAGGGCTCCAGACCGTTGAAGCAACGCACCAGGGTTGATTTGCCCGAACCCGAAGGGCCGCACACCACGACACGCTCACCTTGCTGAATGGAGAGGTCGATGTCGTGCAGTACCTGGGTCGCGCCGTACCACTTGTTCAGTCCAGTGGCCACGATGCTCGGTTGAGCGTTGTTGGCGCGGTTCTCATTCATGTGCGTTTTCCTGATGTTTCTGCAAGGCATCTCGGTCCGAGCAAATCCAAACGATTCTGGCCTCCTCGGGGCCGGTGGACACCAGCGCGTGTCCTGTGCGGCTGTCGAAGTAAACGCTGTCACCTTCATGGAGCGTGAGTGGTTCGTAGTGCTCGCTGTGCAAGGCGATGGATCCCGAAACCACATAAACGAACTCTTCACCCTCGTGAGAGGGCAGGGGGCCGAATTGCTGGTGACTTCGCGCCTTGATCGTGGCAAAGAGCGGAAGAAACTGCTTTCTGGATAAATCGGAGGCAAGCGCCTCGTACTCATAGTGCTCCGACGTGTGGCGCACACCCTGGCCTCGTCTGGTGACTCCGCGTCGCCCGGTCGAGACGGGTTCGACGCGTGGCTGAAACAGCTCGGCCACTTCCACGCCGAGACCGATGGCCAAGCGTTGGATCGTTTCGTACCCTGGCGAGAGTTGCCCGCTTTCAATCTTCGAGATGGTGGATGCCGCCAGGTCGCCCTTCTCCGCCAGCTCGGTGAGCGTCAGTCCTGCGCGGGTTCGCAGCGCTTTGACGATCGCCCCCAAGGCGCTTTGCGTTTTGGGGGCTCTGACGGATTTTCTGGCTCTTTCCGCAGGGTTTGTATTCCTCATAAGCACCTCATGATGGGAAAAAATATTTCCAATAGGAAAATTATTTGTGTATTATGCATCAACTTTTCGCGGTGGTGTTGCGCCTCAGCGCAGACGCGAAGAGCATTTTTGGAGAATGGTATGAACAGTTTGACCTCGATCTTTTCTGCCAGCCGGCGTATGGCCACGCTGGCCCTTATTGGGACTGCCGGGTTCGGTGGATCCGTGTTGGCTCAGACGCCCAAGAGTGCGCTGGACCTCATCAAGGATCGAGGCACGCTGCGCTGCAGCGCTCACAACGGCAGTTTCAGTGGCTTTTTCGAGCTGGACGACAAGGGCAACTGGAAAGGTTTCGACATCCAGTTCTGTAAAGCGCTCGCCGCCGCAACATTGGGCTCGGCGGAGAAGGTGACCTATGTGCCACTCAGTTGGGCGCAACGGTTTCCCTCGTTGATCTCCGGAGATGTCGACATCGTTTTCAAGGCCACGGGTTGGACGCTGTCGCGCGATACCAAGCAGAAGATTGATTTCAGCATGCCGTACTTCGTCGGTGGGTTCCAGTTCATGGTGCCCACGGCCTCCGGGATCAAGAGCGGCAAGGAGCTCGGTGGCGCGACTGTGTGCACAGCAGCTGGTACCAGCATCGAACCTGTTCTGGCGAGCTACATGGCTTCGGAAAACGTGAAGTTCAAAGTCGTCACCTATGAAAAGAGCGAAGAGTTGCAGGGTGCTTACTTCGCGGGCCGTTGCGACGCGCTGGCTGGTTGGGGCCCAAGCCTGGCCGTCACGCGAACACAGAAAGTGAAAGACCCCAGCACGCAGACCATCCTGCCCATCACACTCACGCTGGAGCCGATCTCGGCAGCGGTACGTGAAGACGACAAGAAGTTTCGCACCGTGGTCAACTGGACCATCGCTGCAATGATTCGTGCAGAGGAACTGGGCGTCACCAGTCAGAACGTGGACGGCATGCGCGCACAAATTGCGGCGAACCCTGCCGCCAACCCCGCCATGGCCAAGTTGTTGGGTGTTCAAAAGGGTGTGGGGGCCGATTTGGGCCTCTCCGACAACTGGGTCTACGACGTCATCAAACAGGTGGGCAACTACGGTCAGGTGTACGACCGCGAATTGGGCGCGGCCTCACCATACAAGCTGGACCGCGGAGCCAACCGCTTGTGGAGAAATGGCGGCTTGATCTATGGCCCGGTCTTCGATTGATGTCGGGCATGCCGGAGTTATGAACGCTTCTCCTGTTTCTGCAGCATCGCCCTGGATGAGGCTTTCCACAGGCAGCCTTCTGACCATCTTGGTGTTTGTCGCGATCGCGGTGGCCTATGTGATGGGTGAGCTGGATTTCCTGAGAAACGCCACCTCCTGGCAAATGGGGTTCTCGGTGATCACGCAGACGCCCAGCGATCCCTACTGGAAAACGATTGGAATCTCCGTTCTGAATACGGTTGTTCTGGCGGCCGTGTCGATTGCGCTGGCAACAGTTATCGGCAGTCTGGTGGCGTTTCTCGCGGTATCGGGGCATCCGTTGTGGAGTCGACTGGCGAAAGCCTATGTTCAGGTCTTTCGCAACATGCCTCTGATCCTGCAGGCGTTGTTCTGGTTTGCGGTCATCACGAACATGCCGGGTCCCCGACAGGCGTTCGGCATTGCCGGTGCGGTCGTCAGCAACCGGGGGGTGAGCATTCCCTTCCCGACGGCCGCGGGCCTTGCTGTGGTGGGCGCTGCGCTGGCTCTGGTCCTTTTGCTGTTTCTCCTCTCTCGCCGTCGGCGTCTCTTTCCAACAGGGCGAACATGGAAGCTGTTTGTCGTCGCCGCCTTGGGTGCGGGCGCCACGAGTCTATTGGGGTTTCCCGGCGAAGCGCTCTACTCGGTACCGAAGTTGCAGGGGTTCAACTTCGTGGGTGGTTTGTACGTACCGACGGAGTTGCTCGCTGTGCTGATTGCGCTTTCCATGTTCGGCTCGGCCTATGTCGCGGAGATCGTGCGCGGCGGCTTTGCGACCGTTCCTAAGGGCATGCTGGAAGCAGCACGCGCCCTGGCGTTGCCGACATGGGTGGTCGAATGGAAGGTGCGTGTGCCTTTGGCACTGCGGGCGGCCATCCTTCCGATGGGGAGTCAGTACACCACGCTGATCAAGGCTACCTCGATTGGCCTGGCGGTCGGGTTCACCGACCTTTTCGCGGTCACGCTGATGTCCATCAACCAGTCCGGCCATACCGTGGCGCTACTGTGTGTGATGACCGCGTGTTTCGTACTTCTCAATCAACTGGTGGTCTCCATCGCCAATGCGCTGAATCATGCATTTGAAGTACCTGGCCACGGCGCCTAGCAAAGACAAAGACGGAGGCACTGCGCCAGTCGTCAAGCGCGGTCTTTCGACCCTCCTGACGGTGGTCGCAGCGCTCTTCATCGCATGGCTGGGGTGGGTCGTCCTCCGTTGGGGTGTCATCGATGCCACCTGGAATGCCACTACTGCAGCTGAATGTACGCCGGGCGGTGCATGCTGGGCGGTGCTCAGAGCGCGCTACCACTTGATCCTGTTTGGTCTGTACCCCGTGGTTGAACAGTGGCGACCAGCTACAGCATGCGCCCTGGTCATACTGGCAGTGGCGCTGTTGCAATGGCCTCGCCTCTGGCGATCCGCCGTGCTGTTGTGGTCTGCTGTGTTGGTGGCGGCTGCGTTCGTGGTGTTGATGCATGGAGGCATCCTCGGCCTTCCTGCGGTGTCGACCGACCGCTGGGGTGGCTTTGCGCTCACGCTGTTTCTCTACCTCGTCGGCATCCTCCTGGGCTTTCCTACCGGTGTGGTGCTGGCACTGATGAGGCGTAGCAAGAATCGGCAGTTGGCTTACGCAACCGGGTTCGTGGTCGATGCCGTTCGCACGTTGCCCATGGTGATGATTCTGTTCTCCGTCGGTGTTCTGGCACCCATGCTGGCCCCTGGATGGCTCTCCGGCGACAAGCTCTGGCGCGTTGCCATTGCCTTTGCTTTTGTCTACGGTTGTTATCAGTCGGAAATCGTGCGCGCTGGCTTGCAGGCCATTCCCCGTCAACAAGAGGAAGCTGCAAAGGCATTGGCCTTGTCGCGCTACCTGCGCCTTCGCCTGGTTCTGTTGCCGCAGGGATTGACGAATGGCCTCCCTGCGACGGTGAACCTTCTCGTTGCAACCTTCAAGGAGACTTCGATCGTCGCCATCATCGGCTTCTTCGATTTCACTGCCTCGGCGCAGGCCGCGTACGGAAATGCCGATTGGGTCAACGCCTATCTGGAGGTATATCTCTTCATTGGCGCCGTCTATTTCGCTTGCGCCAGTGTCATCGGATGGCTGGGAAGCACGCTGGAGCACCGTTTGCGCGAGGCGAGGGCATGACCATGGAAATCCCCTACGTCCACGTTTCGGCCTTCACCGACACGCCAGGGCTCGGTAACTCGGCAGCCGTCTGCAAACTGAATGCATGGCTGGCCGACCATGAGCTGGCCAGACTTGCACAGACGATAGCGCTGCCGGTCACCTCCTTCATTGTGGATACCCAGCGTGGCTCGGAGTTGCGTTGGTTGTCCCGGTCGGGTGCGTTCGTGCAGTCCATGTGTGGTCATGGCACGTTGGCCGCTGCCTTTTTCATGGCAATGCACGGCCATGATCTGGAAGATTTCAGCTTTCTGACTCCCGGCGGCGAGGTTCCCGTACGCAAGCGTCACAAGCGCTTCTTTCTTTCTTTGTCGCAATGGAACGCAACGCCGATGCATGAGGGCTGGCTTGCTCTGAATGAAGCTTTGGGCGCAACACCAGTGGAAGTGCTTGCCGCCGGGCGGGACTTCCTGGCGGTGTTTTCATCCGAAGACGAAGTGCGCGCACTGAATCCAGATGTGAAAAAGCTGCTGGCACTGGGGAGGCACGGCTTCATTGCCACGGCTCCAGGTCGAACGCACGACTGTGTATCCCGATTCTTCTGTCCATCCTTCGGTTTGGGTGTCGACGAAGACCCGGTGACCGGATCTGCGCATTGCTCGATCGCTCCGCTGTGGGCAAAACGCCTCGGCAAGCCTCGAATCATGGCATTTCAAGCATCTTCTGCGGGCGGTGAACTCGAGTGCGAGGTCCACTCCCAGGTGGTCACCATTGGAGCCAGTGCGGTGCTGAAGTCCCATGAAACTGTGAGCATCTAACCGGCGCTGATGAAAAGATCTTCATGATTTTTCTTGACGAAGCACAGACGACCGAAGCCCTGCCTTTTGACCGGTTGATCGATGCCATGCGCGCCCTTTTTCGAGAGGGTTGTCATGTGCCAGCGCGTCATCTTCACGAGGTGAAGACGCCCGAAGCCACCGGAACGGTGCTCATCATGCCGGCCTGGACCGAGCGATATCTGGGAATCAAGACCGTCAACATCTATCCCAACAACGGGCAAAGGGGGTTGCCGGGCCTCTTCTCGGTCTATACCCTGTTTGATGCAACCACCGGCATGGCTCTCGCGCAACTTGATGGAAATGTCATCACCGCGCGCCGAACTGCAGCTGCATCCGCACTTGCTGCGTCCTACCTAGCGCGTCCAGATTCGAAGCGCATGGTTGTGGTCGGTACTGGACGCGTCGGGCGCCTTTTGCCCCAGGCGTACCAGGCGGTGTTGGGCATTGAGCACGTGGATGTATGGGGACGCAGTCTTGGATCGGCGCAAGCTGTGTGTGAAGGTCTTGCTGGCGAGCTCGGATCTCTCACGCCGATCGCTACCGGGCTTGATGTTGCGGTCAGTCAAGCCGACATCGTGAGCACGGCAACATTGGCCACCGAGCCGCTGGTCAGCGGCAATTGGCTTGCGCCAGGGAGCCACCTGGACCTTGTGGGGAGCTTCACGCCCAGGATGCGAGAGGCAGATGACGCCGCCTTCAGAAACGCCACAATTTTTGTGGACACTGAAGAAGCACTCGAAAAGAGTGGCGAACTTCTCGATCCCCTGTCGCGTGGTGTTTTTGATGCAGCGGATGTAGTTGCCACGCTGCAGGGTCTCTGCACCGGGATGCACCCAGGACGATCTCACGGCAGCGAGCGCACTGTTTTCAAATCAGTGGGTACCGCGTTGGAGGATCTGGCTGCAGCGATCCTGGCGTATGAGTACTGGCAATAGTGCGAAGAGGATTTTGTATGTGCTGGGGCGTTCACGTGTGGACTCTCTCTCATCACCCGTCGCTCCGATGTGACCCCGGTAACTTCACGCCAAGCACTCCGCGCTTGAAACTGGTCGGACAGCCGCTGGTGCTGCTGAGGAGGTTTCCCCATGTTTCCCACTTCGTTGGCGCGACTTTCCCTCTACGGCCTTCTTGCGTTGGCTGCGTGGCCTGCCTGCGCCCAGATCGGGCCGCAGTTCGTGCGAAAGCTGAGCGATGGGGAGCTGACCTGCTTGCAGATCCATGCGGAAACCCTGACGCTCGAAAAGGCAAGCCAGGATCACCGGATTCAGGCCACGCAGGCACAAGCTGTCATGGCGGAAATTCAGAACGAAATGCTGGCCCAGGCCAACGTCGCGCGTCGCGGTGGCATGGGGTCGGCGATGGGCAGTGGGCTGATCGGCATGATTCCCGGAGGGGGCCAGATCCAGGGCTATGCCATGCAGGCTGCCGCCGATGCCCGCAGGGCCAGGATGCAGGAAGGTGTCAACAAGATGATGCAGGTGCAAACACAGCTGATGAATGCGGAACAGGCTCTGGAACATGCGCAGGCGCGCAGCGATCACCTGGTTGATCTGTTCCTGAAGAAGGACTGCAAGCTGTCACAGGTTTCACCTGCACTGCCCGTCGAACGTGTCCTTCATGGTCGAGACGACTGAGGGACGAACACCGCGCCAGGTCTGAACATTCATGTTCGTGGCCTTGGCTTCGCACTGGAGTCGCGCCTGATCGGGCGGCGTGACCGGCATCAGCTTGATCAAGCCCGACAGGGCGTCGCAATACTGTTTGAAGTTCTTCGTGCTCAAGGCTTGGTCCCGGCGAGCGCGAAGCTTGTCGTATTCGTCGCATTGGGTGTCGGGCGCGGCTGTGGAGACGCTGGCAAGAAGGCACAAGGACAAACCGATGAAGATTCTGGACATGGGAAATGGGTCCCCGAGGGACGCTATTGAACGGGCGACCGCGAGTATCGAGTGCAAGCCCCGCCGGGGTAAGTGACCCGGGTCACATCGTCCAGCAGGAAGCACGGTCAACGCGCGAGTGCTTCGATCAGTTGCTCGGCTCGAACCGGTTTGTGAAGAAAGGGGAGGCCACTGCTCCTGATCTCTGCGATGCGCTGTGGCGCGGTTTCGCCAGTCACGAGCAGGGTGCGCAGGTGCGGCGAGGTGCGGCGCAATGCCAGCAGGAAGTCCACGCCGTTGCGCTCCCCTGGCAGCCGAACATCGGAGACCACGGCCTCGATCGGGTTCCGCGCCAGCAGCCGTTGTGCCTGTTCCAGGTCGCCTGCGGTGTGCGCGGTGCAACCGTGCGCCGAGAGCAGCAGTGCCATGGCTTCGCGACTCGTCGGTTCGTCGTCGATCACCAGCACCTGCTGGGGCAGGTTCTTCGCGGCGTGCGCAGCTGGAACGCAGTCGGTCTCCGATGGCTTCGCCTGTTCCGGTGTCTGCCCGGCGGCTTGTGGAACCCACACACGAAAGCGTGTACCTCTTTGCGGCCTGGATGACATGGCCATGGGGTGGTCCAGCAAGGTGGACAACCGCTTGACGATCGACAGGCCAATGCCCAGACCGGCCGCGCGATCGCGCTGCGGATTGTCCAACTGGAAGAATTCGTCGAACACCCGTTGCTGGTGTTCGCTGGCGATGCCGATCCCGGTATCGACGACTTCGAAGCAGATGCGGCCGTCGCCGCCTGCAGCAGCACCCGAGCGCGCGGCCACGAGCACGCCACCGGTGCGGGTGTACTTGATGGCGTTGTCGATCAGGTTTCCGAGCAGTCGGGTGAGCAGCTGCACGTCGCTCAACACGACCAGGTCGCCCGGTGAGCGGAATCGAATCTGCAGATTCCGGTTTTCGGCGCTCGCGGCGAAGGTGTGGTTCAGCGACATGAACAACTCATGCACCTTCAAGGGTTTCAGAATGGGTTGCACCGCGCCGGCATCCAGCCGCGAGACATCGAGCATGGTGTCGAGCGACTGGTTCAACATGCGCACCGACTGGCTCAAGCGGGTGATGGTCTGTGTGCTCTCCGGATCGAATCGGGAGCGTTCAAGCACCGATGTGAACAAGGAAATGGCATGGAGGGGTTGGCGCAGATCGTGGCTGGCCGAAGCGAGAAAACGACTCTTCTCCCGGTTCGCATTCTCGACCAGTTCCACCTGCTGTTCCAGGCGGCGAGCGAGATCCTCCTTTTCAAATCGGACTGTGAGCGATTGTTCGAGCAGGTCGGCTTGCTGGAAGGTCCACTTCAGCGTCATCACAAGGAACAGCGTCATGCACACCGCCAGGATCCACCCCACCAGCCCGCCATGCCACACGCTGGCCGATATGAGTCCAAAGGCCGCTGGAATGCTGAACGCTGCGATCGTCTGGCGGTGCGTGGAGACGATGGCAGACCCGAGTGAGATCGCGCCCATGATGAACACGGCCGTGAGGACCAAGGCGTCGGCACTCTGATATGCGCCCAGCAGCCAGGCTGCGGATCCCCACATGGACCCGAGCAGCAGGATGTCGCGCACACGACCTCGCAGGACGCTGGCCATCTCGTGGTCCTGGATGGAACCCCGGGCCTCGAGTCTTCGTCTTTGCAGATAAGTGACGAAGATGACGACGTAGAACAGGCCGAGCCAGAGCAGCGGATGGCCTGGCGGTCCGTCGAGATGGAACAGCACCGCCAGTGGCGTCGCAAAAGGAATGGGGGAGAGGATGCGCACAGCCCCGGTCTTTTGCAGGAGCAACTCGAGCCGAATGCGCTGCACGGCCAGCGGTGCGGTTGCGGTGTTTGTCGATGGCATCTGAAGCAAGGCCTGGCTACGAGAACAGCCTGATCAGCTCGGCGCGGGAGCGCACGTTGAAGTCAAGAAAGATCGTTGATACGCAGTTCTTCACCGATCCCAGCGCGAGTCCCGTTTCACCAGCAATCGCCTGGTTGTCGAGGCCGCTCAGCACCAGTTCCAGCACCTGAACCTGGCGGCTGGTCAACCGGATGCCCGGCTTGAGGTTCCTGGAGCGAACGAGCGTGTCGTGTCGGGCTTTGAGATGGTTGGAGCCGTGGGCGCTTTCGATCGTGTCCAGAAGGTTCTTCAAGTCCCCGGCTTCCCCCACCTTGCAGAAGTAGCCCAATGCGCCCTGCGCCAATGCCTCTTCGCGGACGCGGGCGTCGGGTGTGCCCGATACGACGGCGATGGGGAGATCAGGGTAGCGCTGCTTCAGGAGCTGGAGTCCAGCCAGGCCGCGTGTATCGCCCAGGTTCAGATCGAGCAGAAGCAGAAAGACTTCGTCCGCATGTGGCTTCAGATACAGCAGGGCCTGCTCCAGGCTCTTCGCATCGGCGACGTTGAAACGCGCCGCAAAGTGCTGAACGATCACCTGGCGCAACCCCATCCGCACCAGTTCGTGGTCATCAACGATCAGTATCGTTTTGAGTTGCTGCTCGTCAGACATCGCCAGGTCGGCCCTTCCCTTTTTGAAACGCGGCCGCTGGCCAATGGCCGACATCCTAGCGAGCTCCGCGGGAGGGCGGAAGTGTTTGTGGGACGTGCCGTTCGCACCGGGTGCCGAACGGCTGGGTCTGCTACTTTCCGCGATAGATCTTTTCCGCCGCCGCCGGGGATATCCGTTGTTGTTGCAAGTCCCGGACGATGTCCCCCTCTGATCGTTGCTTGGGATCTCCCCAGCCGCCACCTCCGGGCATCACATGTTCAACCAGGTCACCTTTGCGCAAATCCAGGGGGGCCAGTGGAAGAGCAGGGACCGGAATGCGTTCCAGGTCGCGGTGAATCCATGTCATCGATCCGCCTCCGGCAAGACCTCCGAAGAGGCCGTGCGGAGGGTGGGCCCGTTTGTCGGATCGAATGTTAAGGGTTGCGTTGTCACACAGGATCCGATAGCTGCGCTTGATGGACATACCACCGCGCAAGCGGCCCGGGCCGCCCGAGTCCTGCACCAGACCATACTCCTCGACTCGCAGCGGGTAGCGAGCCTCGATCAATTCAATGGGCACATTGGCCTGGTTGGCACCAATGTGCGCCACGCCTTCCTGGCCATCGTGCGCATCGCACGCGCCCGATGTACCCATCAGCGTTTCGCAGAAGACAAATTGCTTTCCGTCGATGGTGCCGGCAAAGGTCGGCAGCGAAGAGCCGCCACTTCCGTCGGCCGTCACGCGGTCGGGAACGGCCTGAGCCAGGGCGCCCATCAGGCAGTCCAGCATCCGGTAGCCTGTGATGCCACGTGCGCCCGTTGGCGCTGGGAAAAGTGGCTTCACCACGGAACCTTCGGGCGCGCGCACCTCGATCGGGACGGTGAAGCCATGGCAGTTGGGCACGTTCTGGCGAAGCACGCTGCGGATCGCTGCGTACGCGCAGGACTTGGTGAAGGGGAAGGTCGAATTGATTCCGCCGGCCACTTGAGGCGATGTGCCAGACCAGTCAACGACCACACCGTCTCCGGTGAAGGTGACTTTGACCGAAAAGGTCACCGGTGAGGGGTTCTCACCCAAGCCATCGATATGGTCGACGAAGCAATACTCCCCTTGGGGGAACTCTGCCAGTTCGGCGCGCACAAGCTTCTCTGCATGCTCGTGCAGGGCCTTGCCTGCGGCGCGAATGGTCTCCAAGCCGTATCGCTCGATCAGTTCGGAGAATTCGCGTACCCCGTTGGTGCATGCGGCTACCTGGGCGTGCAGGTCGCCAAACACCAGTCTGGGCGTGCGAACGTTGGCTTCGATGATGCTCCAGACGGATTCGTTCGGGACGCCCCGGTTGTAGAGCTTCAGGATGGGAAGTCGCAAGCCTTCCTGGAACACCTCGGTGGCTCCAAGTGCATTGCTGCCTGCCACGATGCCACCTACGTCGGAGTGGTGGGCCAGTGTGGTCGCCCAGCCTTCAATGGCGTCGTCGACGAACACGGGTGCCAGCACATAGATGTCGGGCAAGTGTTGCCCAGCGGCCAGAAACGGGTCATTGAAGATGAATACGTCGCCCGGGAAAATGTCACCTTCCTTGACGCGTCGCAGATTCACCATGGCGTCGTGGAAACTACCAAGGTGCATCGGTGTGCAGACGCCTTGCGCCAATGTCATGCCCTCCCTGTCGCACAGCGCAGTGGAGAAATCGAGCGATTCGCGCACGATTTCCGAGTACGCAGTGCGCATGACCGTGATCGCCAGGTTGTCCGCGATCGTGTCGAATGCGCTGCGCAGAACTTCGAGGAGATAGGGGTCGACTTTTGACATGGCTGTGCTCACTTGAAATTGATCCGAAGGTTGTTCAACTCGTCTCGATAGACCGAAGCGTCCGGCGGCACGACGGTCGTGCCATCCACGTCCTGAACGATGAGTGGACCGGTCTGTGGGTCGCGCCCGACCTTGCCTCGGCTCACGACAGGCGTCTCGATCCAGCCAAACCCTGAACCGAAGTAGCACCTGCGATCGGGGTTGACTTCCACACTCAGTTCCAGTGCGGCCAGCGCCTCACGAATCGGCGACTTCGATGGGCGTCGAAGCGTGACCCGGATCGAAGTGATCTCCACGGGATGCTGCTGGTGTGGGCGATGTCCGTAGGTCTTTTCATGCTCCTCCTCGAACGCGGTGGCCAACGCTTCCAGATGACCTTCGTAGGCCTTCTCGGGAATTTGCACGGCGAGCTCGAACAACTGGCCCTCGTATCTCATCATGGCGAAAGCATCCAGGTCGCCACCAACCAGCAACGAAGTGGAACTGGCGACCAGCGCTGACCGGCCATCTTCAATCAGCAGCCGCAGCATTTTGCTATCGAGACTGGCGATGCTGGCGTTCACCGGCACCATCCTTGCTGCCTCCATGTCTGCGCAGAGCAGGCCAAGAGCACTGAACACCCCCGCCGCAGGCGGTATCAGAACCTCCTTGATCTGCATCAGTCGAGCAAGGTCAGGCCCATGCACGCCACCATTGCCGCCGTAGCAGACCAGCACGCAGTGGCGTGGATCTCGGCCCTTGTAAGTGCTGACCGACTTGATGGCTCGAGCCATTCGTGCATTGGCAACCTGCCGTATGCCATGCGCGGCGTCCTCAATCGTTCCGCCGATTCGATCCACCACCGCTTTCTGAATCGCGTCCCGAGCGAGATCGGGATCGATGGGGAGCGTGCCTCCCGCCAGCGCACCGATGTATCCGAGTGCCACATTGGCGTCGGTCACGGTGGGTTGCGTATTTCCCTTTCCATAGCAGGCAGGGCCCGGCACTGCGCCCGCGCTCTTGGGTCCCACCTGGATGGCACCTGCCTTGTCGATGGCAACCAGACTGCCGCCTCCGGCGCCGACCTCCGCAATGTCGATCACGGGAAGCCGCAAGGCGTATCCCGCCCCTCCGGCCATGACGCCACCAAACGACTGTTCGCTGCCCACCTCATAGGTATCGGAGAGGAACAGGCGACCTTTCTCGATGAGTGAGGCTTTTGCCGTGGTGCCGCCCATGTCGAAGGCAATCACGTCCGAAATGCCCACCGCCGCCGCCAGCTTGGCGGCGCCGACGACACCTGCAGCCGGGCCGCATTCAATGATCTGTGCCGGCAACTTCTCGATTTCCTGCGCAGAAGCCACGCCGCCGCTGGATTGCATGAGAACCAGAGGCGCATGGATGCCGCGTCCCTGCAAGGTCTCGCGAGTTTTCGAAAGATACTTGCTGACCGGAGGTCCGACATAGGAATTGATGACAGTGGTGCTGGTGCGCTCGTACTCACGCATCTCGGGCAGCACGTCGACCGATAGCGAAACATAGACGCCGGGCAGCGCACGACGCAGGGCGTCGCCAAGGCGCCGCTCGTTTTCCGCGTTGCGATAAGAATTGATGAAGCACACCGCTACCGCTTCGAGCGAGTGGGTTTTGCACAGGGTGATGGCGCGCGCGATTTCGTCGTCGCTGAGACTCTGGAGCACCGAACCATCTGCGGCCATGCGTTCTTCCAGCTCAAAGCGCAGCTCGCGCGACACAAGGGGCTCGGGCCGCTCGTACTGGGGATCGTAGAGCTTGGGGACGCGGATGCGACGCAACTCAAGCACGTCGCGGAATCCCTTCGTGGTGAACAAGCCCGTGAGCGCACCACGGTGCTCAAGGATCGCATTGGTTGCGACCGTGCAGGCATGCAGCACCTCTGCAACTTCGTCTGGCTGCCCGCTCGCACTCCTGAGCCCGGTCTCCACCCCATGCACCAGCCCCGTTGCAAAATCCGGAGGGGTGGATGGGACTTTGGTCACAAAGAACCGTCCATCTCCTGTGGCAGTCACGATATCCGTGAACGTGCCGCCAATGTCACTGCCAATACGCATCAGATGCTCCAAGCTAGGGTTTGAATCCGTTCCGCGTCGAAAGCTCGCGCGCCACCTCGAGCAGACGATCGGCAAGCTCTTGACGGTGCGCGGGAACGAAACGGGATGTGGGGAGGGTGAGGGCGATCACATACGAAATGACGCCGTTGGCGTCTAAAACCGGTGAGGCGATGGAGGCGACGTCCTCAAGGAACTCGCCATTGGCCACTGCATAGCCCTTCGTTCTCACGGCTTCCAGCTCTTTCATCAGGAGCCGCCTCGAGATCACGGTCTTTTCCGTGTAACGCGTCAGTGGCCCCTGCAACACCTGTTGGATATCCGCTGCCGCCGAATGGGCGAGAAAGACCTTCCCTGTCGCCGTGCAGTGCACGGGATTCACCCGGCCCGGCGGTGAGTGGTGGGTGATGGAGCGGCTGCCCAGTATCTGGTCGACATTGACGGCATCGTGGCCGTTCCAGCCACTGACGGTTACCGTGTCACCGGTTTGTTCTGCCAGAAGTTCGAGCAGTTGCCGGGCGTTGGATGGCAGCCGGTACTTGGACAGCACTGCGCCCGCCAGAGAGAGGATGCCCAGACCAATCTGATAGCGGCCGGAATCTGGCTCGCGGTCAACGAATTTCTCCGCGCGCAAGGTGGCAAGAATGCGCGAAGCGGAACTCTTGTGCAGACCGAGTTCGTTGGCGATTTCAGTGGCGCCCAGTGGCTTGCGAGCATCGGCCAGAATCAACAAAGTCCTCAGCGCGTGGGTGATGCTCTTGGCCTGTCCGGTTTCACCTGGTTGTGCTGGCATCAAATGTGTCTGCTTCGATGGAAGTACGACATTTGCAACGGACTTCATGCGGACTCTTTTTCCTCGGAGCGAAGGGCCTGGAGCACCGTTTCTGCTCGACTTTCGCCTGCAAGAATTTCTTCCAGTAGTGCCGTGGACAGGGTCTCGACGCCGTTGCAGTTGGCCAGGTGCAGTGCTTTTTCCATCAAGGCCCGATCCGACAGGGGATGGTCGTGATCCCCCAGCGGAGAAACCACCAAGAGTTCTCTCGAGCCGTCCGACCATTCGATGCGCACGCGGGCAGGGACTTTGGCGGGGAACATGCGTTCCAGCTCGTCATCTACCGTGATTTGAATGCGTTCCGCCAGACCGATGATCTCCGGGTCCGAGAGCATGACCGCGTCCATGGGCATCAGCGCATGGCTGCCGCGAACCAAACCAGCGGCCACCACGAAAGGCAGGCTGAACTGGGCCGAGATCACATCCGCTGGCTGGACATGGTTCGGTAAAGAGAACGCGCGTTCAAAGGTCTCGATGACGATCCGGTCGATCCGCGCAGTAGGGGGCCGTCCAGCATTCAACTCGATTGCTGCATCCACCGCGCTGTGCGTCCATCGGCAGCAGGCGTAGCGCTTGTAGTAAGTGGTCTCGATCAGAAGCCGCTTTGGGTCATCGCCAGGTGCACGGCCCCGGTACATCGCAGGGTTGGAGAACGAAGCATCGTAGCCCTTGAATCCATGTCCGGCGAGGTCCGCCGCGGCGAAGCCCGCCACCACCGACCAGGGGATGCCTTCCTTGATGTAACCGCCCTGGAATCCGGAATGGTCTGCTGCCAGCAGATTGGGTGCATGAGCTTCTGCGATGGTCAACGCGTGTCGGGTTCGTTCCCCATCGAAGCCTCTCAGCTTGGCGACGGTCGCTGCCACGCCGACGGCCGACCACCGCCCTGTTGCGACAGTGGCTTGAGCCGCCTGTGTGCGCAGGACGGCGCAGCGGACACCCGCTTCGTAGCCAACGATGATGGCCAAGAGGATATCCCTCAGCGAGGCACCCTGGGCCTGGCCCTGGGCGAGTGCCGCAGGAATGATGGCAGCGCCAGGGTGACCGGCGGCGGCCCGGTGACCGTCGTCAAGATCCAGGATGGATGCTGCAGTGGCATTGACGAATGCCGCACCCACTGGCGTGAGGCTGTCTTCCGCGAACCAGACCGTGCTCGGTCCCGTCGCATAGGTTTGCCTTGCCCATTGAAGCGCACTCCGAACGGCGGGTTCGTTGTGACCAGCCGCCGCGCATCCCAACGCGTCGATCAAGCAACGTCGAGCAGCGTGAAAGGTGGGCTCGGTGACTTCTTCTGCCGACAGATCGGTGACCTGCGCCGCCAGCCACTCAGCCGTCGTCATGTCCAGGAGAGTTTCTTTTGTCACTTGAGCAGTTCCGGAATGTAGAGCGCAATTTGGGGGAAGACCAGCAAGAGAACCATCGCCAGGATGTAAACCAGAAGGAATGGCATCACGCCAGCGAATACATCGCCGAGCGAGCCGCGGTCCTTGCGCATCCCTTGAAGCACGTAGAGGACTGTGCCGTCGGGTGGGCTGATGAGCGCAATCTCCACCGCCATCGTGACAACGATGCCAAACCACACCGGGTCGTAACCCAGCGCCATCACGATCGGAAAGATCACGGGCGTGGTTGCGATGATCATGGAGAGACCTTCCATGAAGGTGCCCATCGCGATGTAAAAGCCCATGATCAGAAGCATCACGACCCAAGGCTCCATGGGCAGGTCCTTGAACATCTCGGAGGCCGCGCGCGGCACGCCGAGGTGCGTCAGCACGTAGTTCAAGACGTAGGCGCCGAAAAGGATCAGTCCCACCATGGCCGTGACGTGGGATGTGGCGATGGCAGACTCATTGATCATCTTCATGTCGAGGCGACGCGAGATCAATGCAATCACCAAGGCCCCGACCACGCCCAGGGCGGCCGATTCGGTTGGTGTGGCCCATCCTGCGTAGATGGATCCCAGCACCAGGACAATCAGGATGATCGTGGGCACCAGATCGAGCAGTGAGTGAATCTTTTCTTTCCAGCTGGGTGGTGTCTCCATGCGCTGCGGAGATCGGATTCCGTGGATGGCGATGATCAAGAGAAAAAGTGTGACAACGAGAAGGCTGGGCCCAATCGCAGCTTTGTACAAGGCGCCGACGGATGTCTCCGTGATCAGTCCATACAGGATGAAAGTGATGCCAGGGGGAATCAGGTTGCCCAGCGCACCGCCGGCAGCCAAGGAACCCAGCACCCAGCGCGGTGAGTAGTTGCTGCGAGCGAAGTGGGGCAATGCGACCGAACCCATCGTGGCGGCCGTGGCCACGCTGGAGCCGGAAATGGCGGAGAACACGCCCGAAGCCACCACGTTGGTGTGCAGCAAGCCGCCCGGCAGTCTCCCGGTCCACAGAGCCAGACACCTGTAGAGCCTGTCCGAGAGTCCCGCGCGCAGCATGATCTCCCCCATCAGGATGAACAGTGGCACTGCCACGAGGACGAAGTTCGTCGAGGGACCCCAGACCATCTCTCCCAGAAAATTCCAGAATGGACGGTCGAGATACAGGAACCCGAAAAGAAGGCCGAGGGCGCCAAGGGCTGCGGCGATATGGACGCCTGCGGCGAAGAAGAATGCGAACGCTCCGATGAAAAGGAACGCGCCAGCAATCGGGACGGTGAGCGCTGCCCCTGACAGCAACAAGGCTGCCATGATCACAACCAGGATGGCGAGGGCTAGCATGCGGGATCTTTCGTCGAAGGGTTTTGGACCGAGTGGGATGCCTCGATCGCTTCGGCAGCCTCTTCGGCCGCGCTCTTCTGCCTCATCTGCAGATTGACTGCGTCAATGTCACCCCGGGACAGGTGGCCTATCACGTCACTCAGAGCCAGCAGGATCGCCACGAGGAAGACAAAGATGCCCAATCCGAAAATTGCCTGCGGCAGCCAGAGCGGAATGCGCAGTGCGCTCATGTCGTGTGCGTCAAGTTCCCACGAGTCGTAGGCCAGCGCGAAGGCGCCGTACGTGATCATGATCAGGAAGCCCATGAGCAGCGTGAGCGCCATCAGATGCAACCAGGCACGGGGGAAACGCGGCAGCTTCTCAAGCAGCATGTCGACCCGCACGTGCATGCGTGCCACGAAGGCACCCGCCAGACCCCATGCGATGCCGCATCCCAGCGCATAGCCTGAAAGCTCCACGGTGGCCTGGGTGGAAAAGTTGAAGATGTTGCGTGCGACAACGTCAAAGACGATCATCACCGCGCAGGCGACATACAGCCACCCCGCAACCCGGCTCATGAACAGAGCCAGAGCGGCAACTTGCCGCTGGCCCAGGGTGCCCGTCAAGCGCAACATGATCGTTTCTTGCCGTCAGGGTGCGTACGTCACGCCGGAGATGGGCGAAACGACGCGGTTGAAAATCTCGCCGCAGTTGGCGCCGCAGCGCTTCACCCACTCCGGCAAGATGCGGCTGGAGAGGGCGGCCTTCACCGCTGCGTCGTCCGCCGGGTTCGAGGGAACAGTCGTCATCGGGCGGGAGGCAAGCGTATGGATCTGACACGTGGCGGCAATGCCTGCATTGCAGTCGATGCCATCTTGAGTGGCCTCCGCGGCAAGCTTCCACTGGGCCTCTTGCACCTTCAGCATGGTGTCTTCGATCATGGTCCTCAAGGCCGGGTCGAGCTTGGTCCACCAGGAGAGATTGACCAGGTAGCCGGCGGTGGCGCCCGAGATGATGCGTGTGTGCAGGCTCGTCGCCACTTCGGTCCACTTCGCGCTGTTGCCCGAGCCCACCCCCGTGATCGCGCAGTCCACGGTCTTGCGTTCCAGGGCGGTGTAGACCTCGCCGAACGCCAGTGAAACTGGCTGTCCGCCGAAGGACTCCACCAGCGCGCCCAATGCAGGGCCTGCCACCCGGACTTTCATGCCCCGCAGGCTTGAGAGCCCGGTAACGGGACGGTTGCAGAACAGCATCTGAGGCGTATAGGTGTACGTGGCCACCAGCTTCACACCGAGACGGCGCAGGCGCTCATCAGCGTAAGGAGCCAGTGCGTCGGCGACCTTTCGAGCTTGCGCGATGTTGTTGTTCAGACCCGGCAGGTCAAAGCCATCGAGCAGCGGTACATCTCCTGAGGCGGTGGCAAGCGTGACCGCAGCGATATCGATCTGACCTGAGCGCACCAGTCGGAGGACTTCAGGTCCTCCCACATTCATCTCCGGGTAGGAGTAAAGCTTCACCCGGATCTTCCCTCCTGACTGAGCTTGCAACTGGTCACGAAGAATCGGGATGTCCACCTTCGTGAACTGGGGGAACAGCGGCCCGACCTGGGTCACCGCGGTGATCTCGAGAGGCTTGGCGGGGTCGGCGGCCATGGCCCATGAAGACAGAGAAAGCGCGCAGACCGCAACTAGATATCGCAGGAGTGTCATGGGAGTCCTTCGGTTGGGGAAAATGCAACCTGGTTGCAGGGTGCGCAACCAGTCGGCGAAATGTAGGATGTGACAAGCAAGCACCGTGCTACATGCGCCTGCTCTGATGCTAATTAGAAGTGAACGTAATGCTGCCCGCGCCGGCGCTGGAGCGCGGATGATGCGAAGAGCCATGCACTGCGCTCCTCCCCTCCTGTTTCGACAACTGCACCATGTTCAACCCCGGCCCTGGTTGAACGGTGGCGGCGTGACGCGAGAACTTGCCAGCGCGAGTTGCTGGAGGATCAGCGTCGCCGACGTGGTCACGGACGGCGCTTTCTCCATCTTTTCCGGGCAGACGCGCCATTCGGTGGTCATTGGGGGCCAAGGCCTTGAACTGCGAACCGGCACCGAAGTCCTCAAGCTGCATCCCATGCGCTGCCGATCCTATGACGGAGGGAAGCCCTGGCAAGCCACGCGCAACGCGGGACCGGTGAGGGTCTTCAACGTCATGACTCGCATCGGCCGTGCCGAGGCGGACGTGGTGGTGGAGAAAGAGACGATCACCACCGCACCATACGGGGGCATCTGCATGGCGCTTTGCATCGAAGGCTCGGTGCTTTGCGATGGCCAGCAAGTCTCCGCTTCGAGCCTTGGTGCGGGTGACTACGTGTTTTTCAGCGCATCCGCCGGGGCCATCCGTTTCAGGCATGCCCAGACCGAGAGTCGATTTCTGTTGGCCCGCATCCAGCCCACTACGGATCGACAAGAACCCCAATTCACATAAGGAATCGATCGACCATGTCCCATCCGTTTGAACTGGTGCGCCGCGATGGCCCCATTCTGGTGTCCATTCCGCACCTCGGTCGGACCATACCCGAAGACCTTTGCGGCGGTTACACAGAGGAAGCTTCTTCCCTGGCCGATACCGATTGGCATCTCGACAAGCTGTACGACTTCGCAGCAGATATTGGCGCCACCGTGCTGCAGGCGACCGTGTCGCGATACGTGATCGACCTCAACCGCCCCGCCACGGGAGAGTCTCTCTATCCGGGCCTTGTCACGACGACGCTCTGTCCTACTGAAACGTTCACCGGCGAACCGCTGTATCGGCCTGGAAGCGAGCCATCCGATGGGGAAGTGGGTAGGCGCATCGAAGCCTACTGGCGACCCTACCATCGCGTGTTGGCGGAGGAAATTGCGCGACTGCAGCACCGTCATGGGCATATCCTGCTCTGGGAGGCGCATTCCATTGCCAGTGAATTGCCCAGGCTG
Organism: Hydrogenophaga sp.; assembly: GCF_051860785.1. GTDB lineage: Bacteria > Pseudomonadota > Gammaproteobacteria > Burkholderiales > Burkholderiaceae_C > Hydrogenophaga. The sequence continues at coordinate 2,776 of NZ_JBIMLB010000031.1, read as the reverse complement.
TTCTCTGGCAGATTGCCGGACCTCAACTTTGGCACGGCGGATGGCGAGAGCTGCGAAGATTCGGTTCTGGCTGGCGCAGTGGCTGCCGTGCGCGCCACAGATTGTTCCTGGGTGGTCAATGGTCGGTTCAAGGGAGGATTCATTACCCGCCGCTATGGCAATCCGACAGTTGGTGTGCATGCGATTCAGCTGGAGATGTGCAAATCGCTCTACATGGACGAAGCCGCGCCGTTCGAGTGGCAAGCTGAGCGAGCTCGAAAACTGAGGCCAGTGGTTCAAGCCAGCGTGGAAGGCGCGCTGCGGGCATTGGAGAAGCTGCCAGGGAGCGCGCCGAAGGGGCGGACTACACTAGCCGGTAGCAAAGTCCCTTCAAATGAATCCATTCGATGAGCAGGCCCGACCAGACTGGGCGTTGCTGAAAAGCTGGGTCGCGGTGGTGGAGTCGGGAAGCATTTCCGACGCCGCCCGACGGCTCCACATTTCTCAGGCCGCGGTATCTCAGCACATCAAGCAGCTGGAGGGCTTCCTGACGACGGCCCTCCTCGATCGCTCCACCAGGCCGGCCCAGCCCACCGCCGCAGGCCAACGCCTCTACGAAGGTGCCAAGGATGTCCTCACGCAAGCGGACCAGATGCTGGAGAGCGTGCGCAACGTCAGCCGCGCGAAGCGGATGGTGGTGCGCTTCGGCTGCGTGGATTCCATCGCGGCCACGATCGGCCCCCTGCTGATCAAGGCGCTGTCCGGTACTTCGCACCAGATCCGCCTGTGGTCTGGCATCACGCCAGACCTTGAGAGGCTGATCGACAGCAGGCAGCTTGACTTGGCCATCACCACCGCTTTGGGCTCGGCGCCAGGCATTTCGCGCACCCAGCTGTTCAGCGAACGTTACTACGTGGTGCTTCCTTCGACCTTTGATGTCGATTCCCTCGGAACCTTGCTCGATCTGAGCCGACACCTGCAGTTCATTCGATACAGCGCCCGCTCGCTGATCGGACAGCAGATCGACGAGTACCTGCAGCACACCGGTGATGCCATGGAGCGGACCTGCGAATTCGACGCCACGGATCCACTGCTGAGCCTGGTGGAAAGCGGCGTGGGCTTTGCGCTCACGACACCACTGTGTCTATGGCAATCGCGGCACTTCATACCTTCCCTGCGTGTTCTGCCACTGTCGGCCTTCTCCCGGCAAGGGCGGCCCTATCCGGATCTGACCAGGGCCTTCTACCTTGCTTACCGTCAGGGCGAGCTCGGTTCTTTGCCGATAGAGGTGAAGGATCTCGTGCGGGTTGCTGTGCAGCGGCAGATCTCGCTGGCCATCGGCACCGCCCTGGGACTTGGCAGCAACGTGCTCTGGACGCCCCCGCAAGGGGACAGTTGAGGCCAACCCCGGGCTGCTGCTTCGCTTGATTTCAGCATCGCCGCTGCTTATGTTGGCGGTGATCAGGCTCAAAGCGAGAACACTCCTGTTGACTCAATACAGGAGCATCTCTTGGAAAAATTCGACGTGATCGTGATTGGGGGTGGCGTGATCGGCACCTCCGTGGCATTTCACTTGGCCCACTTCGGCGCGAAAAGCGTGCTGCTCCTGGACCGCGTCGCCGTCGGCGCCGGCACCACGTCCCAGTCTTCCGGCATCTTGCGAACACACTATTCGGTTCGGGAGAACGTGGAACTGGCACGGCGCTCATGGAGTGTCTTCAACGATTTTGCCGCCTATGTCGAAGACGAGGAGGCATCGTGCGGCATCGTGCGTTGTGGCTACATGATCAGCGCTTCGGAAGGCGACAAGCTGGAACCCTTGCGCGCCTCCCTTCAGCAACAAGAAGCCCAGCAGGTTCGCCTGGAGTACTTGACACCCGCCCAGGCGCGTGAACTGCTCCCCATTGCCTCCTTCGACGATGCGGCCCTGATCGGCTACGAACCCGATGCCGGCTTTGCGGATGCAACGATGACCGCCATGGCATTCGCCAAGAGCGCGCGGCAAAAAGGTGTGAAGTTGCGCGAAGGCGTGAATGTGACCGGCCTGCTGAAGCAGGGCGACAGGGTGATCGGTGTTTCCACCACGGAGGGCGACTTTCTCTGCGGCACGGTGGTCAGCACGCAGAACATCTGGGCGCGCGAACTCAGCGGATGGATCCCGGGCGAAATCCTCGTCACTCCCGAGCGCCATGCGGTCCTGGCGCTGGAGTGCACTACGGCGCCTTACACCTCCGCCATGCCCGTCTTCAAAGATCTGGCCTCGGCCGGAATGCTCTATTACCGCAGCTATGGCGGCAAGCAGATGCTGGTCAGTGAAGGCGTTCTTGGAGAGAGTCTGGTGCAAGCCGATGCCACGCAAGGCGACGTGTCCCTCGACTATGTCGTTGAGGTGGGGGCTCAAGTCGCCGAGCGGTTTCCAGCGTACGACACGGCGGGGCTGGCCTCGTCCTGGACCGGCGTGTACGACGTGACGCCCGACTGGAACCCCGTTCTCGGACGCATGCCCGGGGTGGAAGGCTTGATCGTCGGCTATGGATTCTCCGGACACGGCTTCAAGCTGTCGCCCACGGTCGGTCGGATACTCGCCCAAGAGGCCTTGGCACTGCCCACGGATGTCCCGCTCGCCCCGTATTCGATTGAGCGTTTCACCACGGGTGCGCTCTTGACCGGGAAATATGGTCTGGGCGCGGTCTCTTGAATACTGGAAAAGGAATGCAAGCCATGAAGGTCCTCGTCCCCGTCAAGCGCGTGGTGGATTACAACGTCAAGGTCCGGGTCAAGAGCGACGGGACGGGCG
>NZ_JBIMLB010000030.1:0-47961 GCF_051860785.1 Hydrogenophaga sp. | reverse complement strand
GAACGGTGTCCGCCATGGCGGTGGAACACTGTCCGCCATCAGCCTGGAATCGTGTCCGCCATCGCGTGGAATACGCAACGAGGCCTTCAAACAGACCTTTTGCAGCGACGTAGGCCCGGTACGCAGGCGGCAATTCAATGGTCATCAGAGACGTCTCGTTGTGGCCGGATTTGGACTCTTGGTCGGTGCGTGTGCCTTCGCCCATCCGTTCGTGCTGCGATGCGTACCGAGGCCCACCGTATCAAACTCGTCCTTCCCATCATCCGCTTGGACACCAATCGCGCGCAGCGCTTGGCTAATAGGCGTGTTGGGCCATGCCAGCATCTTGTCTTCGTTGTCGCTCAGCGCAAAAACGATTTCCGCCCCCTCCCAAACAAGTGCGTCTTGACCCCCCGTCCCACCAAAAATTTCAGTGGAGATGAATGCAACAGGACCTCCCTCTGACAACTGAGCAGCTAGGGCGGCAACACCAGGTGCCATGCTTTCCACGAGCGGGGGCGAAGCATGCGCCAGCTCAGGGTGAGCGCCGGCCAATTCCTGAGTCAGGGCCTCCGTGATGGGCAAAAGCGCCAGGCCTTGCACCAGGGGGCACACGACGGCGGACGTAAAGCGAGCGGCTGCCACCTCCAGGGTCTTGTTCAACGCGATGAGTGCTTTTACGTCGTGCATCTTGTTCTGGGCAGCTGTGGCAAGGGCGGGACCGCCGACAAAGCAATGGGAAAGGGAAGCGGAAAGGTCATGACGAACTTCCGCCTCTGGCCGATTCCTGAAGTCTAGCCTTGGAGCTGGCGATCGGCTACCTATCAATATGGGAACGCCAGCTTGGCTCAGTTTTGCGATGGCTGCAGCCGCTCTGCAGCTGTAGGAACAGGCCGCCCCATTGCAAGGTAACGACCAGGAAAGCGCGACCTTATCAGCCAGGATTCAGAGCAGCTCGCCCTCTGATCTTGCGCATAGATTCGCCCTTCAGCTGGACCCGATGGGCTTGATGCACCACGCGATCAAGAACCGCATCCGCGACGGTTGGATCAGGGAAGAAACCGTGCCAGGTGTCCGAGGGGTACTGACTGGTCAAAAGCAGAGATCCCGTGTGCATGCGCCGGTCGGCAACATCGAGCAGGACCTGTGCTGCGATTGGGGACATTTCCCCGATTCCAAAGTCATCAAGGATCAGCAGGTTGGGTTTGTAGAGGGCCGTTTTGAGTTTTGGTAGCGAGGCATCGAGCACTGCTTGACCGATGCTGGTGAAGAGGTCGTTGGCCACGTAGAAGGCCACGGTCATGCCCAGCCGGCAGGCTTGGTGGCCGAACGCCGACGCTAGCCAAGTTTTACCCACACCCGTTGGCCCGAGGATCATGAGGTTCTGCTTTCGCGTGATCCAGCTGCAATTGGACAACGTAGAAATCAGCGCCTTATCAAGCCCTCGACTTGAAGGTGGGCATTGCCAGCACGCTGCACGGCAACCTGATCGTGGGCGCGCGGGCATTCCACGGCAATCCGTATGACGGGCACACCTTGGCTGAGCAGCTGGAGCAGGCCACGATCCTGATGCAGGACAGCACAGCCAGACCGGCGACGGCCTTCGTGGATCTGGGCTACCGGGGCGTGGACGCGGACTTGCCCGGTGTGCACATCGTGCACCGGGGCAAGGCCAAGCGGATCAGCGAGCAGGAGAGAAAGCTGCTCAAACGGCGCCAGGCCATCGAACCCATCATTGGCCACCTCAAGAGCGACCACCGCATGGACCGCTGTCACCTCAAGGGCGAACAGGGCGACCGGCTGCACGCGGTGCTGTGCGCGGCGGGCTACAACATCCGTTGGCTGCTGCGCATGATCGCAAGGAAGGGGGTGGCCTTCCTGCAGCTGGCTTATTTGCGCCTGCGCGAGATCGCGGGGCTATCGCTGAACTGGTCTCGGACGCCCCGCAAACCGCTTGTTCACACACTCACCAGCTCAGCCCCTCGTTTGGCCTTGGCGTCAATCTGAATAAATCAGGGCCGACCAGATAGATCGCGCAATCTTCAATAGATCTGGTCTCCTACTGCGGAGGCATTCGGCGGATGTGAGCATGCGTGTCAAACCCCAGCCTCCCAGTTTTCCCAGGAGGTGGCCGTGAACGTAGCTGACCTAGAAGTGAGGGGCATGACCTGCGGTGTCTGCGTAGCGCGGGTGAGGGCTGCACTACTTCCTATTGACGGCGTTCAGGACGTTGAGATTGATCTCCACTCGAGTAGGGTGCGTGTGACATCTGCATCAAATGTCGCGCCGTCTCACTTGATTGCAGCGCTGGCCGCGAGGCGATACGAAAGCTCAGTGGTGACCCGCGCCGGCCCCTCAGCGTTGAAAGGCGACTCGTCAACTCAGGAATGATGTTGTCGTTCAGTCATCAGGACATGCCGAACAAGGGCAGCTCGACTCCCAGGATCTTCTGGTTTTGTGGAGTTCGTGCAAACGCAAGTGGCGAGCTGTTGCCGGGCCTTGTTGGATGGATCTTGCGCTTGTCGTGTGTTGCGTCAACGAGAGGCGTCGAAGGTGGTGATCTTCATATGGAGTTACTATCAACCGGACGGCAGCAATAGCCCTGCTTCGTGGAGGGCAGTAACCTCAGTTTTTTGGAAACAGCTCTCTGCGCGCTGCGGCGGTGATGGCGGCTACAGCAGGGTTAGAGATGCGCCGTTCGATAGAAATCGCGTAGAACTCTTCCATAAGTTCGTGGGTTGTGCCCAATCGCGCCACTTGGTATTGGTCTTCGATCTCAGACGCAAGGACGGCGGGACCCGCAAACACACCAAAGCCTTGACGCCCAAATGCCTTGGTCAGAGCACCATCGTCGAACTCTGCAACGATCCGAGGTACCACGCCCATGTCGCCAAGCCAAGCATCAAGGCGGGGACGCAGCACGGAGTCAGCGTTCGGCATGAGCCAGGGTAGCTTGCCCAGGCACTCTGGAAACCGCGAGCGAGCCTGACGCAATGTCAGCCCTTCACGTTGGAGCAGTTGGGGCGACGCAAAAAAGCTGATATCTGTCTTGCCCAGAAGGTGTGTGAACGCCTTCACGCTCAGGCTGGCCGGCATGGGAACGTCGGACACCACCAGGTCGAGCCGATGAACCGCCAACTCGGCTAGCAGCGCGGTGAGCTTTCCTTCCACGCAAACCAAGCGACCTCTGTCGGGCATGGCCAGGACAGGCTCAAGCACATGGCACGCTATGGACTTGGGCACCGAGTCCACCACCCCCACCCGCAGGCTGCCCCGTGCGACGTCCTCCTGTCCCGTCGATAGCGCGTCCTGCAATGCGGCACCGATAGAAAAAATCTCGTCTGCAAACCGTTGGACCATACGGCCGGTATCGGTGGGCTCAACCCCCCGCCCAACCTTGCGCAACAGTGGCTTTCCCAGGCGCGCCTCAAGCAGCTTGATCTGACCGCTCAGGGTTTGAGGGGTGAGATGCAGCTGAGCGCTGGCGCGGGCAATGCTGCCAGCGCGCAGCACGGTCCAGAAGTAGTGAAGGTGCTTGTAGTTCATGGGAAAGCATCAGTTTGTTCGATGTGTTTTACATCAAAAACAGATTTATCTCGAACCGAAATTTTTCTACAGTAGCTCATGCTCATCAACATGAATACATGTGCTGGAGAGTTCAGAAAGCTGTTTCCGCGAAACCCCCCAACATTGCGCTAGAGCCGATCATGAAATGTCCCACCTGTGATTCTTCCTCACTTGTCATCACCGAGCGCTCCGGCATCGAGATCGACTACTGCACGCAATGTCGCGGTGTTTGGCTGGACCGGGGCGAGCTTGAAAAGCTGCTCAAGCGAGCCGCCACCATGCAAGCTCGTCAGCGCCAGTTTGTGGACCTGGACGAACCTGACCCCAAGAAACGCACATCGAATCGCCGCAAGTCGTGGTTGGTCGACATCTTTGAGTGAGCACTTCTTCAGGGAGACATTCATGCGGTCTTATCCTTTGAACAGTCCTCAAGCTGCGGCTCGGCTGGTTGCGCTGGCCGTTCTGGCCGATGGTCATCTGAGGACCACCGAGCTCGGCTTGCTGGAGCGAATGAACGCCGCGACCCGACTGGGATTGAACCGCGGCCAGTTCACCGAAGTGGTTCGCCATTTGTCCGAAGACCTAATGACCGCGTCGTATGCCGTCTGGGGATCTGCTTGCCAGATCGACATGCATGCACTGCGCTCGGTGGCAGCGGAGGTCACCGATCCGGTACTGCAGCGCACGACGCTGGAGCTGTGCGTGGCGGTCGTTCGCGCCGATTTTCACCACGCAGAGGTTGAAGAGCACCTGGTGGATGCCTTGGCAGAGCATTGGCGCCTTGACAAACCCGGCCTTCATTTCAACTGACCAATCCACCCAGGAGAAACAGCATGCACATCGACGTCCGAGCCTTGAACACGCGCTTGTCGCGAGCGCACACCCAGGAGATCGCACAGCGCCTGCGGGCCACCTTTGCGCGGTTGGCCCACAACATCGTACGCATCGTGGTGCGTGTGAGCAATGCACCACGCGCAGGCTCCTCCGCCAGAGAGTGCGTGGTGGAAGTGCATTTTCCCAACGGACAGGTTGCTACTGTCAATGAGCGTCAGCGCAAGCTCGGCGCCTTGTTGCGGCGGGTTACCGAGCGCTCTTGGAAGGCGGTCGCTGCTTTGACAAGCCATCAGCGCGGGTTGCTCAAGCCGAGTCCCTCGCAATCGTTGGGCAAAGGAGGCACTGCGTGACGTCTTTTCAGCTCGCGAGGTTGACTGTGATCACCGGGTGCCTGCAGGGCGCCTGGCTGGCGCATCGAACCGGCAGCGAAGCACGGGATGTTCAGCTCATGTCCGGCGTTGGCGGTGTTCTTGGTTTGGTGTGTTTGAGCAGCCTATAACTTCATTCCACCCTATTACGTCCCACTCCCCCTCCCCACTTTTTTTACAACCACGATGGAGTTTTGATCTGCTCGGCTTTTTCGAGCCATTCATTCCTGTAAGACGGCCCGGTTGGGAATGGGTTGATTGCGCTGTTTGAATTCGTGGGGTGTGCGGTAGTCCAGGCTACTGTGGGGACGCACCGTGTTGTAGTGGTGCCGCCAGGCTTCAATGACCACGCGTCGGCCCCGTTCTGCCAAGGCTTGCCAGGATCGCTCAGGGCGGTTGCGATGCCAGCCTGGGAGATCCATTCGAGGATGGCGTGGCTGACGAACTCCGGTCCGTTGTCCGAGCGCATGAACAGCGGAGCGCCGTGCATGCTGACCAACCGCGAGAGCACCTCCACCACGCGGCGTGAGCGGATGGAGCCGGCCACGTCGATTGCCAGGCACTCGCGCGTGTATTCGTCGATGACGGTCAGGCACTTGATCTGCTGGCCTTCGGCGGTGGTGTCAAAGACGAAGTCGTACGCCCACACGGCGTTGGCCTTGAAGGGCGTGTAGGCCCTGGGCCGGTTGCTGGCGATGCGTCTGCGCGGACGTTTCTTGGGCAGCAGCAAGCCGGCCTGTCGCCAGATGCGGTGCGTGCGCGACCAGCTCAGCTCCAGGCCCTGGCGGCGCAGGAAGATGCGGATGCGCCGGTAGCCGTAGCGCGGGTACTGGGCAGACAGCGACTTCATCGCAGCAATGACAGGAGCGTCCTTGACTGGCAGGCGCAGCGTGTAGTTCAGGCTGGAGCGGGCCAGGCCGATGAGCCCGCAGGCCCGCCGCTCTGACAGGCCCCGCTCACAAGCGAGCGCGACCTGTTCGCGTCGGGCCTGCGGGCTCACCACTTTTTCGCGTTGATCTCCTTGAGTACCTCGATGTCCAGGTCACGCTCGGCCAGCAGTTTCTTGAGCCTGCCGTTCTCGATCTCCAGGGCCTTGAGACGTTTGACATCGGCGGCTTCCATCTGACCGAAGTGCTTGCGCCAAGCATAGATGGTGGGTTCGCTGACCTTGTGCTTCTTGGCCGCATCGGCCACGCTGGTCTTGTCTGCTTCGCGCAGCACGTTGACCATCTGCTCTTCGGTGAATCGGCTCTTTCTCATGGGCTCCTCGCGGGTTGGGAGCGATCTTCCTAGAAATTACTGGTCCGAAGAAACCGGGCAGGTCAAGACCCATCAAGCGGAACCTGGCGGATCCCAAAAGTGTGTCAACGCGATGGTGGCCCAGCGCGCCGCTGGGCGAGCGAGGGCCGTGATGAGGGTGGTAATGGGAGTTGGGCATGGATTGCCCCTCAAGTGCAACAGGGTTGCATCAGCTGGCGATCATAATGCAATCCAGTTGCGTTAATGGGCCTATTCCTGGCTCCTGTTTAGGCTCGGCGCTCACTTGCCGCAAGCACCGCCCACTACGGACAGTCAACCCGACAAAAGCGCCCACTGTTCAGGCATCAACTACCCACGCTGGGCCAGTGCGGATGCTGGTCATCCACCACAAAAGCGTGCGCATGGCGCACCCGACCGCCGCTGGCGGCCGTGCCCTGGGTGTGCGCATGTCCGGCCGGCAGGTCCGGGTGCTCGTGCTCGATCACCTCCGGGTCTTGCGCCGGCCAGACCTTTGAAGCGACCCACATGGCCCCTGCGCCTGCGAAGCCCAGCACCACAAACGTCGCCGCCATTCCGAAGCGGGTACCGAGCCAACCGGCCAGGGGATAACACACTAACCAGCAGGCGTGCGACAGCGCGAACTGCGCGGCAAACAACGCTGGCCGATCCTCTGCGTGCGCAGACCGCCGCAACAAGCGCCCGGAAGGCGTCTGGGCGGTGGAGTAGCCCAGGCCGAGCACGAACCACAAGGCCATCAACGAAGCCTGTCCGACCACGAAGGCGCCCGCGAACAGACCCACGACCATCAGACCAATGCCCCCCAGCATGGCCGTGCGGTCGGGCAGCTTCTCCAGCAATTGCGGCAGGGCCAGGGCGGCCACCATGGAGCCCGCGCCAAAACTGGCCAAGGCCAGGGCGACGGCGCTCTGGCTCAGTCCCATGCCGGCCTGAACGATGACCACCGTGTTGACAAAGACCATGGAGCCCGCCGCCGCCACAGCCGCACTGATCGCCAGCAAACCACGCAGCCGCGGCGTGGCCAGGTAGATACGCAGCCCGCGCGTGGTGCGCTCGTAAATGCCCCGGCGCTGTGGCGACGGGTGCGCGGGCAACACCACCGAGACCACCAGCGCGGCAGAGACCAGAAAGCCGACCACCGTGCCGGCGAACAAATTGTGAAAACTGATGACGGTGAGCAACGCAGCTGCCAGCATCGGGCTGACCAGGCTTTCCATGTCGTAGGCCAAGCGTGAGAGCGAAAGAGCCTTGGTGTAATCCTTCTCATCCGGTAGCACGTCGGGAATGGTGGCTTGGAACGTTGGCGTGAACGCGGCCGAGGCCGCTTGCAACACAAAGATCAGCACGTACACCTCCCAAATTTGGGAGACAAATGGCAGCAGCAGTGCCACGGCCGCACGAACCAAGTCCAAGGCGACCAGCATCGTCCGCCGCGGCAGGCGATCGGCAAACGCCGCAGCCACCGGCGCCACGCCCACGTAAGCGATCATCTTGATGGCCAGGGCTGTGCCCAGCACCATGCCCGCGTTGTCGCCAGCCAACTCAAAGGCGAGTAGGCCCAGGGCCACGGTGGCCAGACCGGTGCCGATCAAGGCGATCACCTGCGCAGCGAAGAGGTGGCGGTAGGTGCGGTTGGAAAGGATGTCCAGCATGTCTGTTGTTCTCGTTGTGCATGCGCTCGGGGCCATGGACGCCACGGGCTCAGAGGTAGCGCGTGATTTCCCTGAACTCGTCCAGCGAATGGCGTTGCCCCGATTTCAAGGGCCCCACCAGGTCTTCGAGGCAGTGGTCCAGGTGATCCTGGATCAAGGCCTTCTTGGCTTGCTGGATCGCTTTCTCCACCGCCTGCAACTGCTGCGCGACATCAAGACAGTCTCGGCCTTGCACCACCATGTCGATGGTGCTGCTCAGGTGCCCGCTGGCCCTGCGAAGGCGCTTGATGATGGCGGGATGGGAGGCGTGTGTGTGCGGTTGTGTCATGGCTGATCGTATCCCCTCGGGGAGGTTACTATATCGCCTTTGCTAACACCGAACGCCGCACCGCCCATGATCTCAAGCCTCACCCGCTCCACGCGCCCCGACCGGGCAGCGCTGGGCATGCGGTGGCTGGTGCTGCTGGTGATCCTGTTTGGAACCGTCATCTCGTCGGTGGGGAGCATGAACTCCCATGGCATTGCGGCCATTGCATCAGCGGGTCATGCCGATTCAGCAGGCCCGGACACAGAGCACGACCATGCACACGGTCATGCGCACGAAGACGGCGGCAGCACTTGGGTCGTGGGCAGTCATGGCGGCAGCGCCGACCATCCCCACCACGGCGCAGACCATTCCCACGACAAGGCCCACGCCCTGCCCATCACATGGGATGTGGCCGCTCCGCAGCTGCCCGTGTGGACAGGGCACGCGCGGCTGTGGATTGAAATGGTCGAACCATCGCGGCTTGAACGCCCACCCATGGGCTGAGGCTTCTCCCCTCGCCTTCGCGCTGCGCCACGCAGTGCTTTTCTTTTTTTCAGACCAATGGAGTCTTCATGCACAGCCATGTCCACGACAGGCTGCCGCGTTCGCCATGGGCGATCGGGCATCCCCGTCTCTTCTTGCTCTTTGCCCTCTTCATGTGCCTGCTCCTGGGTACGGCGGAGGTCTTTGCCCACGCTGTCACCGAGGGTGACAAGGGCTACATCCAGGAAATATCGGGCGTCAACCTGCTCCCCTTTGTGTACCTGGGCGCCAAACACATGATGACGGGCTACGACCACATCCTGTTTCTGTTCGGCGTGATCTTCTTTCTCTACCGCATCAAGCACATTGGCATCTATGTGAGTTTGTTTGCGCTGGGTCACTCCACCACCATGATCCTGGGCGTGTATTTCAACGTCGGGATCAACAGCTACCTGATCGACGCGATCATCGGTTTGTCCGTCGTCTACAAGGCGCTGGACAACATCGGCGCCTATCAGCGCTGGTTCGGGTTCCAGCCCAACACCAAGGTGGCCACGCTGGTGTTCGGCTTGTTCCACGGCTTTGGTCTGGCCACCAAGATCATCGAGTACGAGATCTCGCCCGACGGGCTGGTGCCCAACCTGCTGGCCTTCAACGTCGGTGTGGAAATCGGGCAGTTGCTGGCGCTGGCCGTCATCCTCATCGGCATGAGCTACTGGCGCCGCACGCCCAGTTTCATTCGCCATGCCTACACAGCCAACGTCGCCATGATGAGCGCGGGCTTCATTCTGGTGGGCATGCAGCTCACCGGCTACTTCGTGTCGTGAACACCCAAGGAACCTTCAACATGTACAACAGCGATTCCCCCACCCGCGCCGAGCTGCCTTCTTCCAAACAGCTCTTGCGCTCCACCATCCTCGCCGCTGTGTCGGCGGTTGTCCTTCTCGTGGCCGTCGTGCTGCCGGCCGAATATGGTGTCGATCCCACCGGCATCGGCCGGGTCTTGCGAATGACCGAGATGGGCGAGATCAAGAACCAGCTGGCAGCGGAGGCTGCTGCCGACGCAGCCGCCTCCGCAGGAGCGCCAGCACAGGCAGCTGTGGCAACAATTGGCATGGCCTCGGCCAATGCAGCACAAGCGCAAGCACTGGCACCCGCCGTCGCAGCTCCTCCCGTTTCTGCTGCACCCAAGGTGACGTGGAAAGACGAGACGCCCTTCACGCTGACCCCGGGCGAAGGCACGGAGATCAAGCTGAAGATGGTCGAAGGCGGCAAGGCGCAGTACCAGTGGATCGTCGAAGGTGGTGCGGTCAACTTCGACACCCACGGCGACGCACCGGGCAAGTCGATCAGCTACGAAAAAGGCCGTGGTGTTGCGACCGATGAAGGCGTGCTCGAAGCCGCGTTCACCGGCAACCACGGTTGGTTCTGGCGCAACCGCGGTCAGGCTGATGTGAAAGTCATTCTGCGCACTCGCGGCGACTACACAGACATCAAACGGGTTCAGTGATAGGCAAGGACACCTGTATCTCCGATACAGGTGTCCAAGAAAACGGCGACTTGCAGCGCGTGCGCAATCGACCGCAAGGCGATTCGCGCACCGCATTGGATCGCCACGATCTCCAGAATGCATCGATCGCCCTAAGCGCCACGCTGGGGTGATTGGTGCGCCCCAAAAGGATTCGTTCGTGCCCTCTACAACTGATCAAACTATCTTCTTCAAAAGCTGGCTCAAGCGCCCTATGAGAATAGGAGCCGTGGCCCCATCAAGCAGTGCCCTCGCGCGCATCATCACTCGCGACATCCGGCCTGATGCGGGACCTGTCATCGAATTGGGCCCAGGAACAGGGGCTTTCACACGATGCATCCTCTCCAAAGGCGTGCCCGAGTCCAACATCACGCTGGTGGAGAACAGTCCAGACTTCACAGCGCTACTGCGTCAACGCTTCCCCGAGGCGCGCCTGCTCGAAATGGATGTTACGCGCATGCGGCGGGGGGAGGACCCGTGGAAGACGATGCAAGCTCAGGCCGTGATCTCAGGCCTGCCACTTCTGACCATGGGCACGCGCGCGCAGTGGAACGTGGTTGGGGCCTGCATGCAGAGCCTGCGTGCAGGGGCAGCTCTCTACCAGTTCACCTACATGACCAAATGTCCCGTTGCACCAGAGATTCTTGCCCGGATGGGCTTGAGGGCAGAGCGCATCGGAAGCTCACTCTTCAACTTGCCACCCGCCTCTGTGTTTCGAATTACGCGCATCTGATGTGAACAAACCCATGTGAGCTCAAAAAAGGCGCCGCGACGACAGCTGCGGCGCCACCAGCATGCATATTCTCTGATCTCCTTGTAAATCAATCTCACTCACCATGAAAACTCTCAAAACCTTCTTCAGCGCACTTCTGATCGTTGCCTTTCTGGGCTCACTGGCCGGCTGCGAAAAGCTCAGCAATCTTGGAAACGGTGGTCACGGCCACAGCCATGAGTGACGGCACCGCATTGCCACTTTATTGAGAACGTGCAGTCCAGCCGTGATAGCCGACGTACAGCCCCACGAGGATGATCAGTAGGCTGACCTACCCCCTGTGGACGTACCAATCAAAAGTGGAAGGACAAGTTCAAGATTACTCGATTGGTTTCTGGGTTGATGGGGATTGAGCTGCATCGCCAGCGAGCTGGCAATGCAGCTCGGCGAAGATTGGAGTGGTCAGGGGCAAGGTCACTGGACTGCACGACCCTACACGCTGACATGCAAAGCGCTCGTGAGATAGCTTACTTTGCGAGCGGCCGCCGCGCGAGAGGTGTGAAAAGCTCGTTGCGTGCTGCCTCGGTGATCGCCGTCACGCACGGGTGCGTGATTCGACGCTCGACTGAAATCGCGAAAAATTCCTCCACAATCTCGTGCGTCGCGCCAAGCGCGCGCACGCCGTATTGCTTCTCGATGTCCCGCTCAAGCACGGTGGGTGCGACGAATATGCCCAGACCTCGGCGCCCGAACTCCTTTGCAAGGGCGCTGTCGTCGAACTCGCCGACGACTCGGGGGTGCAGTGAGCGCGCCTGCAGCCAAGACCGCAATCGCTGGCCGACTGCAGAATCCTCGGCAGGCATGAGAAGAGGCGCGCCGTCGAGGCAGTTCGGAAACTGACCCTTGCAAGATTCGAGCAGCGACGGTGCCGCGAAGAAGCTAACGCCGCAATTGCCCAACCTGTGGTTGAAGGCGCGCACGCTTACGGCGGAAGGGATCGGCGCATCGGAGATCACGAGGTCCAGTCGGTGCAGGGCCAACTCGCCCAGCAGCGTGTCCAGCTTCCACTCGCGGCAGACGATGCGAATCGGCTCGGGTAACTGCGTGGCCGGCTCGATCAGCCGACAGGCGATCGTCTTCGGCACGGCATCAGCCACGCCAACGCGGAACTCTAGCAGCTTGCCCTTGCGGGGGTAGTCGCGCACGGCCTCTTTGAGCTCGGCGCCGATCGAGAAGATGTTCTCGGCATAGCCCAGCACCATGCGCCCGGCTTCGGTCAGCACCAAACCGCGCCCGCTCTTGGCAAATAGAGGCGTGCCTAGCGCCTCCTCCAGCAACTGGAGTTGCCCGCTGATGGTCTGTGGCGACAGGTGCAATTGTTCGCTGGCGCGCAGCACACCTCCAAGCTTGGCCACCTGATGGAAGTAGTGGAGGTGTTTGTAGTTCATGAGTGCCACAGTCGGAGGCTGCGGGAGATGTTGGTCAAATTGTATGGTTTTTCGGTACGATTGAAGTAGAACAATCTGCTTTTCGCGGACGACGTCCGGCCCTAGATTCTGTGTATCGCCACTGACGGCGAAACAAAAGGTGCACAGTGGTTGTCGACATTCACGGTCAAGGGTTCACAGTGACGCAGGCGCTGGGCGGGCACGTCCGAAGTCAGCTGGGCTTCGTCCTCAGCCACAACGGCGACCGCATCCGGCCGGTCTCGGTCCGTATCGGTGACGAGAAGGGGTCGTGCGGCGGGGTGGACATGCACTGCCGCATCCAGTTCCACCTGCTCGAAGCGTCCGACGCCGTGGTCGAGAGCGTCGGCGCCGATATGTACGTCGCCATCGACCGTGCCGCAGACCGCGTCGGCCGGCTGGCCGTCAAGCACCTCGATCGCACCCACCCCTTCCCGCGAAGACACCGCATGAGCGAGCCGGGCCGTCCCGAGACCGAATGCCGCTGGCGAAGTCGATTTTTACACAGTGAGTATCCCGCCCGCATGGACTGCCGCCATCGGTCAAGTCCGGGCACTTTTCAACCCTTTCTGGAGTCATCAACATGATCACACTCCTACTGCCCTGCGACGGTTCGACCAACGCTCTGCTGGCGGTGCGGCACGCCATCGACAGGTTTCACCGCGGCGACGTGCAACTGGTTCACCTGCTGAATGTGCAGCCGCCCTTTTCAGCTTATGTGGCGCGTTACGTCAGCCGGGAACTGCGCGCCGATTTTCACCGCGAAGACGCCGCCAAAGCGCTCACCGAGGCGCGGCAACTGCTCGACGCAACTGGTATTGCCTACCGCGTGCATGTGGAGGTTGGCGACAAGGCGCGCTGTATCGCTGACGCGGCACGCTTACTGCGCTGCGACCGTATTGTGATCGGCACGGCGCGCAAAAGCGTGCTCGTGCGCGCCGTCGAGAATTCACTCACCAACCGGCTGCTCGACCACTGCTCAGTGCCGATCGAGGTGATCGTCGGCGCCCCGGCCGGCGTGCTCGCGCGGGTCGGCATCCCGGCCAGCTTGGGGGTTGGCATGGCTTTGTTATGGGTGAGCGGGCCATGAGCGCGCAGCGCCGTATCCCAGCGGCCCCGGTCGCTTCGGCCCTGTTGCCGCGCCGCTTGCTTGGCACTGTTCCACCACCCACAGTGACCGCCGGCGCCGGGGGTGGGCGACAGTGCTACACGCCGACGTTGCCAGCGACGCCCTACATTCCGCGCCACGGGTCTTTTTTTATTGATTCTTCCGCAATCTCTCTGCGCGAACCCTCCCATGAGAACCCGTGCCCGCACACGTCCGGATTTCGACGTCCAGCTTCTGGTGCTGGGATAGCTGCCTCTGGCGGCACCCTGGCTGCCCCTCCGAACGGAGCGCCAACATGAACGCCCCCAACCCGCTGCTCCGCGCGTATCCCCTCAACAGTGCCGAGGCCGCGGCACGGATCGTTGCGCTCGCGCTGATCGCCAACGGCCGCATAGAGACGGTCGAGACTGCGGCGCTTGACGCGCTCAAGGCCCGTGAACGGCTCGGCCTGACCCGGCAGCAGTGGCATGGCGTGATCCACGACCTGTGCGCGGACTTGCTGGGTCCGACCCGCTGCGGCAACAAAGTACGCTTCCCAAGCGAACTGCTGGACCGCATGCTGGACGAAGTCGTCGACGACGGAATGCGGCGCCTCGTGCTGCGCCTGTGTACAGCCGTCGCTCAAGCCGACTGCCAGATTGACGATGGCGAGCGATTCGTGCTGATGGCCGCGATCGATCGTTGGAGTCTGCATCCCGACGACCACGATCTGCTCGAACCCATGTTGTACGGCTCGGACTTCCAGGTGCATTCGCGCGCTCACCCTGAGACCACTGCTCCTCGAGAATGAAGATCGGACGAGAACCCATCGTGACATCCTGTCCCCAAGCGCCGCCGTATCGCGTGCGGATCCCATCTGCGCCGGTAGACCGCCGACATAGCAGCGCACCGGTTCTATTGGGCTCGCCCGACAGTGAAAAGGCACTCGCAAGCGCGGTTAGCTTGCAGTTTCGCCGCCCGCCGGCGGGGGCGATGTTCTTTGATGAAGGCATGCCAGGGCTGGCGCCGCTCCACGTCATGCCCACTGCCATTTTGAAATCCTACCGAACCTACGCCGACGGCGGTGAACGCGTGCTCGGCTACGGTCCTCTCCGCCTGGGCAGGTACGCGTCGGGGGCGGCAACACATGAGCCGGCGAGCGTAGCAGTCGAGTTCAGGCGCACTCGCTCCCTGTGGCGATGGTCGCACTGTACGTCGATCAACGGTCATTCGAGCGTCCAGATCAAGCTCGCGATGCGCCGACGCGCTATTGCACCGCTGGTAAGCGTAGAGCGCGAGACGGTGAGACGGCCCATCGCGGCGTTGGCAGCGCGCGGAGGCCCGGCAGTGACCGGTTGCCCCATGGACATCATCGGCGTCGCCGCGCTGCAGGGCGCGTGGCGTTCCCCCGTAACATCCCAACCCCCAGCGAAACGGAGCGCCGACGCTGCAAGGCTGCACCGCGTTCCCGCCTTGCCATGAACATAGACTCCTTCGCCACTGGCCCGATGTGGGCCGGTTTCATTGTCTTCGTGCTCGCGATGCTGGCGCTGGACCTGTTCGTCCTCGGCGGCAACAAGGCGCACCGGGTCTCCGTCAAGGAGGCCGGCAGTTGGGTAGCGGCCTGGGTCACGCTGGCCTTCACGTTTGCGGCGCTGATGTGGTGGTACCTGGACGCCAACGTTGGCCGCGAGATGGCCGACCGCAAGACGCTCGAGTTCATCACCGGCTACCTGATCGAACAGACGCTGTCAGTCGACAACATGTTCGTCTTCGTGATGATCTTCAGCTACTTCGCCGTGCCGCCGGAGTTGCAGCGGCGCGTTCTGCTGTACGGCGTGCTGGGTGCGATCGTCATGCGCGCCGGCATGATCCTGGCCGGCGTCTGGCTGGTGAGCGAGTTCGCTTGGATCCTTTACGTGTTCGGTGTGTTCTTGATCGTGACCGGTATCAAAATGCTGGTTTTCGCCGATAAGCAGCCCGACCTGGAAAAGAACCCACTGCTGCGCTGGCTGCGCGCTCACATGCGCATCACGCCGGTGTTCCACGGCGAAAAGTTCTTCGTGCACATCAACGGTGTGCGCTGGGCCACCCCCATGTTTCTGGTGCTGATGATGATCGAGGTCAGCGATCTGGTGTTTGCCGTTGACAGCATCCCGGCCATCTTCGCGGTCACCACCGACCCGTTCATCGTCTTCACGTCCAACATCTTCGCCATCATGGGGTTGCGGGCGCTGTACTTCCTGCTCGCCGACATAGCCGAGCGCTTTCACCTGCTCAAGTACGGCCTGGCGCTGGTCCTGGTCTTCATCGGTGGCAAGATGCTGGCGGCCCCCTGGTTCCACATGCCGGTGCAGTGGTCGCTGGCCATCGTCGGCTCGGTGATTCTGGTCTCCATTCTGCTCAGCCTCAAATTCTCTGCCCGTAAATCCGACCGCCCTGCGACATGACAAACACCACGCCCACTGCGATCCCCGCCCCGGACCGAATGGCCCGTGACGAACACGGCCGCCTGGTGTACGCCAGTTGGGGCACAGCCCCGCAGGCTCATGCCGGCCGCTGGCTCGTCGCCGTTGACGGCTCGGAAGGATCCTTGCGCGCCGCATCGATGGCGGCGCGGCTGATTGCCGCTGAAGCGCGCGCCGAGGTCGACCTGGTGCACGTCCATCCCTGGCTGGTCAAGGAAGCTGCCGAGGCGGAGCTCGCGCGGCGCTGCTGGCACGCCTCCGCCGCCGCGCGCGCTCTCATGGATGAGATGGGCATTGCGTGGCGGCTGCACGCACGCATGGGGGATGCGGCCGAGGAGGTCGGCGCGTTGGCGCAGGAACTCGGCAGCCAGGGTATTGCCATCGGCTCGCACGGCTTGACTGCCACCGAGTCGCTCTTGCTCGGCTCGGTGGCCTACAAGGTCGTGCACCTCGCCAAGGTGCCGGTACTGATCGTTCGCTGAGCCGGCCCGGACTGATCGCCGCACGATGCCGCACTTCGAGCCCGTTATCCTGTTCTTCCTGCTGGGCGCGCTGGCCGGTTTTTTGCGTTCGGACCTGCGCATTCCAGGTGTCCTCTACGAGTCATTGAGCATCTTCCTGCTGCTGGCCATCGGCCTGAAGGGCGGGGTGGAACTGGCGCGCTACCCGCTTGCCACCGTCGCGCTTCCCGCGCTGGTGGTGGTTGCCGTAGGGGCGCTGATCCCGCTGGTGGCTTACCCGGTGCTGCGCCGCTTCGGCCGTTTGCCGCGAGCCGATGCGGGGTCGATCGCCGGCCACTACGGATCGGTGAGCGTGGTCACTTTCGCGGTTGGAACAACCTACTTGGCTCGCCTCGGCCATGAGGGCGAAGGTTACATGACGGTGATGCTCGTGCTGCTTGAGTTCCCGGCGCTGGTGATCGGCGTCCTGCTGGCACGGCGCGGCGAGCCCGGCACACCTTGGGGAAAGGTGCTTCATGAGGTGCTCGCTGGCAAGAGCATCGTGCTGCTGTTGGGAGGACTGGCCATCGGCTGGTTCGCAGGCCCCGGCGGCATCGAGCCACTGGATCGCCTGTTCTTCGACCTGTTCAAGGGCGTGCTCGCGTTTTTCCTTCTCGAAATGGGCCTGGTGGCGGCGAGCCGCTTCGGCGAACTGCGCCGCGCCGGGCCATTCCTGCTCGTCTTCGCTACCGTCATGCCGCTCTTCTCCGCCGGCCTGGGCCTGGCCACCGGCGCGTTGCTGGGTCTGTCCGTCGGTGGCGTGACGCTCTTGGCCACGCTGTACGCCAGTGCGTCCTACATCGCAGCGCCTGCGGCCATGCGGCTGGCAGTTCCACAAGCCAATCCGGCCCTGTCGATCGGCGCGGCGCTGGGCATCACTTTTCCGTTCAACCTGCTGGTCGGCATCCCGCTGTATCACCGGCTCGCGCAGCAAGTCGTACAGTGAGTATGTAATGCAATTACCGGAAACAGGCATGATCAAACTGCTGACCGTTGTATGCGAGGCCGCGCTTGAGACCACGCTTCTGCGCGACCTCGAGTCGCTGGATGCGCGTGGCTACACGGTGACCGACGCGCGCGGCAAGGGCAGCCGAGGTCGGCGTGACGCCACCTGGGGCCCGCACGCCAACATCCGGATTGAGGTGCTGTGCAACGCGCAGACCGCCAGCGCCATCTGCAAGGCGTTGCGCGAGCGCTACTACGACAACTACTCGATGGTCCTGTTCGTGGCCGATGTCGAGGTGCTGCGGCCGGAGAAATTCTGACCCAACATGTTCCGAAAGCCCACTATGCCCATCGCCGGGAAGGCCCGACTGGCCGTCGCCGCGCTGCTCGAGCTGGCGCAGGAGCCGGGCCATCAACCATTGCCCATGATCAGTGCACGCTTGCGTGTGTCCGTGTCCTGTCTCGAATTCCTGTTGTCGCGGCTGCGGCGAGGCGGGTTGGTTCGCAGCACACGAGGCCCGGGGGCGTCGATTGCCTCGCCGGAACAGATCACCGTGCAGGAGGTGGACGCTGCGGTGCACGCGGGCGACGAGCCAACGCGCGATGGCGCGGAGAAAGGCAAGCAGCCCGGTGGCGTGCGCATGGCGTCTGCTGGTACGAATTCGAGCAGTCGGCGGTGCGTTTCCTGTCGTCGGTTTCGCTGTGCGATTTCTTCGATACCCACCGATGTGGCGGACGGGCGGATGATGCTGCCGACTGAACGATCCCAAACCACCCAAACCACCCAAACCACCTACAACGGAGAATCCCCATGCGCATCCTCATGCCCGTCGACGCCAGCAGCTTCAGCAAGGCCGCCGTCGCTTTCGTCACCTCGCGCTCCACTCTCTTCGAGGAGCCGACCGACGTGGAACTGGTCAACATCCAGTACCACGTCCCATTGCGCGTTTCCCGTGCCTTGAGCAAGGAGGTGGTGCGGAACTACTATGAGACGGAGGCGGCCCGGGCTTTAAAATCCGCTACAGCCGCGCTCAAGCGTGCAGGGGCGACAACGACGGCACGGTACGTCGTCGGCAACGTGGCCCATAAACTGGCGGCGATCGTCGCCAACGATCCGGCTGACCTGATCGTGATGGGCTCTCACGGCGCCACCGGCCTGAAGCTGCTGCTGCTCGGCTCTGTTGCCAGCACTGTGGCTGTCTCAAGTACCAAGCCGCTGCTTATAGTGCGGGAGGGTGCCGTACCGCGCAAGGATTCGCTCAAGCTCGGCATCGCGCTCGATGGCAGCCCGTATGGGCTGGCGGCAGCGCGTTTCGTGGCCAGACACCGCAAGCTGTTCGGCCCGGCTCCCGCGATCTCGCTGATCCACATGGCCCCTGAACTGACGAAGATCGTTGTGCCGGGCTGGTTGGAGCGCGAGGTCGAGACCGGCATCAAGCCGGAACAGATCGAGGCGATGCACAAGGCCGCCTTCGAAAGCGTGTTCGCGCCGGTGCGCGAAGTACTGGACGGCGCCGGACTGGCATCGAAGGAAGTCCGGCTCATCGGCCGTGTGCCCGGCGACGAGATCGCGGCGCACGCCACGAAGAGCCGGCTGGACCTGCTGGTCATGGGCTCGCTGGGGTTCGGCGCCAGCCGGCACACGGCCATGGGCTCAGTGGCCGCGCGAGTCGCCTCGCGCTGCCGCACGGCGCTACTGCTGGTGCGCGAGAAGTAGCGCGGCAGGGCCGGGTGCAAAGCCCGGCCCGGAGCGCACTCAGTTGGCGCGGTACGGCAGCGACGAGTGGTGCACGACGATGCGCAGCTTGCCGCTGTCGTCTTTGAGGAACTTCCAGGTCTTGTCCACGGTGGTGACCTTGCCGTCCTTGTCGGTGATCGACACGTTGCCCATCGAGGTGGCGACGTCGCCGGCGATGAAGATCGCCGCGTTGTTCACGTCCACCTTTCGCCAGCCCTTGAGGGCGAAGCCGGTGTCCTTGGGGAAGCTGGGGTCGCCGCCGACGAAGTAGGCCAGCGCCCCGGCGCGCGTGGTGCGGAAGGTCTGCGGCGCCTCGGTCAGCGTGGGCTTGAACAGCACCGGGCCGAACTGGTAGCCATAGGCGCCGTCGATCACCTCCCCGGCCAGCCGGCGTGCGGCCACAGCGCCCTGGCGCTCGTGCGCGGTGCTGATGGCCACCAGGGCATCACCCCAGGCGCGCTGCGCAGCCAGCACTTCGGTTTCGGTGATCGCCTTGTTGATTACGGGGGCCTGCGCGGCGGCGGTGCCGAGTGCCACGATGAGGGCGGAGGCGAGGGCGGCGGAACGTAACTTCATGATATTGCACTCCAGTGCGTTGTTGTGAGAGTAGTCATTGCACCGCGCTGCCGTGAACCCGGGCTGAACCCCAGATGACGGGCTGCTGAACGGCGCATGAACGGTGCATGAATTCAGGCCCGGTCGCGCCTTTTGTGGGTCGCATGTCCGCAATCGACAGCGACAATGGCGCATGTTCAGAACCAAGCTCACGCTGGCCCTGGCCGGGCTCGGACTGGCGGCCGCCCTGCAGGGCGCGGCGGCGCTCTGGCGCCTCAGCGAAGCCGACCGCCAGGTGCTGCGCGGGCGCGTGGCCAGCGACATCCACGTCACCTTCGTCGAGTTGTCGGTGGCCAAGCAGCGGCTGCGTTCCTGGGCCGCGCAGCGGCAGGCCGACGCGGGTGCCGAACCGGCCGAGCGCGAGGCCTTGGTGGCCGACATGCGCCGTGCGCTCGTCGAGCTCGAAAAGCTCGCACTGCAGGCGCCGGGGTCGGCGTCCGGCGTGGTCGCGGGCACCGAAGCAGCGCAGCGGGCTGGCGTGCTGACCACGCTCGCGCGCAGCGTGAACTCGCTCGACCTGGCGAGCCGCAACGTCCAGCCGCTGGCCGCGGACGCCGATGCACGTCCGGCGTGGCAGACGCTGTCCGATCGTTTCGACCGACCGGACGGGCACGACCTGCGCGCATTGCTGAACGACAGCATGCGGCGCGAGGCCGCCGCGGTGGCACGCGAACGCAAGGCTGCCGATGCCTCGCTCGAACAAGCGCGTCTGCTGTGGTCGGGTGCCGCGGCCGTACTCTGCCTGGCCGCGCTCGTGCTGGCCGGCTACTTCGCGCGGGCCCTGCGACAGCCGCTGGCAGCCTTGCGCGACGGCGTGGACGCGCTGCACCGGGGCAATCTGACGCACCGCATCGACATCGACAGCCGGGATGAGTTCGGTGATGTGGCCCGCAGCATGAACGCCATGGCCGCAGAGTTGTTGCAGCATCGCGAGCGCGAAACGCAGGCCCGGCAGCACCTCGAGCAGCTGGTGCGGTCGCGCACCGTCGAGCTGAGTGCAGCGCTGGCGTCGTTGCAGCAGGTGGACGAGCGCCGGCGGCGCTTGTTCGCCGACGTCAGCCACGAGCTGCGCACGCCGGCCACGGCCATCCGCGGCGAGGCCCAGGTGGCCTTGCGTGGCCGCGACAAGCCGGTCGAGGAGTACAAGGACTCGTTGCGCCGCGTCGCCGACACCGCCGCACAGTTGGGCCAGGTGATCGACGACCTGCTGGTCGTCGCGCGGGAGGACATCGACGCGCTCGCTGTCCAGCGCGAGCCCATCGACCTGCGCGACGCCATCGCTGCGGCGCTGGAGCAGGCGCGTGGGCTGGCGGGCGCGCAGCAGGTGCGAGTGGAATCGGCGCCTCTGCCGGCGCATGCCATGCCCGTGCTGGGCGACACGCCGCGCCTGCGGCAACTGCTCGCCGTGCTGCTGGACAATGCGGTGCGCTACTCGAGGCCCGGCGGCCTGGTGCGGCTGTGCGTCGATCCGCTGCAGCCGCAAGGTGAGCTGCCGCAGTGGGACGTGCGGGTCGAGGACCGCGGCATCGGTATCGCTGCCGACGAGCTGCCGCAAGTGTTCGAACGCCACTTCCGGGGTGCGCAGGCGCGGCGCCATTTCGCGGGCGGCTGCGGCCTTGGCCTGTCCATCGCCGCCGCCCTGGCGCGCGCGCACGGCGGTGAGCTCACGCTCGAGAGCACGCCAGGCGGTGGAACCACGGCCCGCTTTCGGCTGCCGCAGTGGCTGGGCGAGTCGCTGGCGAGCCCGATCACGTCATGAACATCCTGTTGATCGAAGACGACGCGCGCATCGTCAGCTTCCTGCAACGCGGCCTGCGTGCGGAGGGCCACGCCGTGCAGGTGGCTTACGACGGCCCGGGCGGCCTGGCCCTGGCCCGTGACGCCGCGCGCGAGCTGCGCCAGGGCGGCCCCTCATGCATCGTGCTTTTGGATGTGATGCTGCCGGGCCTGGATGGGGTGGAGGTCTGCCGCACCCTGCGGGCTGAGAACAATCCCTTGCCGATCCTGATGCTAACGGCGCTGGGCGAGGTCGACGAGCGTGTGACCGGCCTGCGAGCCGGCGCCGACGACTACCTGCCCAAGCCCTTCGACTTCGACGAGTTGCTGGCGCGCATCGACGCACTCGCGCGGCGCGCGCGCACGCTGCCCAGCGAGCGGGCGTCGCAACTCGTCGTCGACGATCTCGTGTTCGACCGCGACTCGAAGAAGGTCAGCCGCGGCGGCAACGTCATCGAGCTGACGGCGCGCGAGCTCGCGCTGCTGGAGCTGTTGATGTCGGCGCCAGGACGGCTGTTCAGCCGCGAGCGCATTCTGGCTGGCGCCTGGGGCGTGAACGAGGATCCGCTGACGAACGTCGTGGACGTCTACGTGGGACGCCTGCGCGCCAAGATCGACATCGGCGGCTGCAGGCCGCTGATCCACACGCAACGCGGGCTCGGCTATCGCCTGGAGGCGTCTGCCGACTGATCTGCCCAGGCTGACGCGCGCGGCCGCAGCCGATCGAACAGCACGGGGTTGTGAGCACCGATCACGGATTGCACTCGTCGCAGCGCTGGGGATCGGCGGACAGGGCATCGGGGCGCTCGCGGACCGAGCGATGGACGCACCTCACACAACCGACCCGTCGGCTCGGGTCTGGCGGGTTGGAGCGCCTCAGTCGCGGCACGGCAGGCCAGCGATGCGTTCGACGAGCCAAAACCCGGGGGCTCCGCTGGACGGGCAACGGGACTGAACTATGGTGGCCAGGGCGCGCGCGGCGAGTTGGATCATGTCCATGCGTGTGGGATTGGCGCGCGCCCGCAGGTCGCTCTCCAAGAGCGAGGCCGAGCGGCAGGCCGGCCAGCTCCATCCCGATGTGGGCCTTCTTGCGCGCGGCGTCGAGCTAGGTTCCGGGGCGGGGGATGCTGCGCGTGAACGTGCCGAGCCGATCGGTATCGTATCCACGGACCCGTTCCGCGAGACAGCCGAGGGCCGGCTCGATCTCTGGCGCGATCACCCGTTCTTTGCCGTGCTGCGAGAGCAGTGCGGCGCGTCGGCCCGGATAGAGGGTGTAGGCTGACAGGCCAGCCGTCATCGTGCGTTCACTGGCGGTTGATTCAGCGGGGTGGCAGGACACGGTCGCCGTCGCCTCCTCTCGCAACATCGCCAACGCAGTCGCGCAGTGCAGCCACCAAATCAACGCGCGAGACGGTGCGTTCCGAGGCCTCCAGCCAGTGCGGGAGGCGATGGCGCTGCCGACACAAGCTCACGCTCCGGCCGGCGGGAACCTGCGATACCAGGCCCCGTAGACCCAGCAGGCGGCACAAAAGGAAAAAGCCCACTCCGCCGTGGCGAACGTGATCAACGCGGTGCAAGGCACGACCCAGAGGTCGCTGCCCGCCGCATAGAGGCCCAACGAGATCGAGCTGGCGAAGAACAGCATCTTGTTGGCGAACATCTTGGCGCCCGCATCTTCCTTCCGTCCGGAACACCCGACACGGGCGTGCGCGGTCCTCCACAGCAGGTGAGACGGGCAGCGGTGATGCCCGATGAACCCGCGCACGGCGCCTTGCAGGACCAGGATTCCCAGCAGCCACGGCGAGACGAGCGTACTGACCAAGGCCTCGAGGCGAACGACGTTGGACCAGACTAGCGGGATGTCAAAGCGAAGCAAGATGACCTCTTTGCATCGAACACACCCGGTATTTTCCGGCTTGGCGAGAGCGAGTAAGGTAGATTGTTTCTGCGCAACCATCCGGAAAAACCGTTGCATCGAGGCGAGCCGTCGTCCCCGCCTGTCGTGCCGGCCCTCATCTCAGTTTGTTCGCCGTCAGTCCGTTGACGGCGCAAACGTCCGCCAGCGTCCTGGCGGCTGGCACACTGGCGACCATTGCATCCGTCTTTGATCCCACCATGGAAAAGAAACAAACCTGGAACATCGTCTACTGGGCCATCGCCCTGATGCTGCTCGTCAGCCTGCAGGACGTCTGGCAGTCGGCCACGCAAGTCGAGGTGCTGCCCTACAGCGAATTCGAGAAGGCACTCGAGGAAGGCCGCATCGCCAAGGTGACGATCTCCGACAACCGCATCACCGGCCAGCTGAAGCAGGCGGAGGGCCGCAAGACCACGCTGGTGGCCAACCGCGTGGAGCCCGCGCTGGCCGAGCGGCTGGAGCGCCACGGCGTGCCGTTCAGCCGCGTCGTCGAGAGCACGCTGCTGCGCGACCTGATGTCGTGGGTGATTCCGGCGCTGGTCTTCTTCGGCCTGTGGATCTTCCTCATGCGCCGTTTCGCCGACAAGCAGGGCATGGGCAGCTTCATGTCGATCGGCAAGAGCAAGGCCAAGGTCTACATCCAGACCGACACCGGCGTCACCTTCGCCGACGTGGCCGGCGTTGACGAGGCGCGCCAGGAGCTCGAGGAGGTGGTCGACTTTCTGCGCCACCCGCAGGAGTACGGCCGTCTGGGGGCGCACATTCCCAAGGGCGTGCTGCTGGTCGGCCCGCCGGGCACGGGCAAGACGCTGCTGGCCAAGGCGGTGGCCGGCGAGGCCAAGGTGCCGTTCTTTTCGATTTCGGGCAGCGAGTTCGTCGAGATGTTCGTCGGCGTCGGCGCGGCGCGCGTGCGCGACCTGTTCGAGCAGGCGCGCGCCAAGGCGCCGGCGATCATCTTCATCGACGAGCTGGATGCGCTGGGCCGCGCGCGCGGTGCTTTTCCTGGCATGGGCGGCCACGACGAGAAGGAGCAGACGCTGAACCAGCTGCTGGTCGAGATGGACGGCTTCGACGCGTCGGTCGGCCTGATCATCCTCTCGGCGACCAACCGACCCGAGATCCTCGACCCGGCGCTGCTGCGCGCCGGGCGTTTCGACCGCCAGGTGCTCGTCGACCGGCCCGACAAGATCGGGCGGCTGGACATCCTGCGCGTGCATGTGCGCAAGGTGACGCTCGACCCGGGGCTGCGCCTGGACGAAGTGGCTGCGCTGACGCCGGGCTTCACCGGCGCCGACCTCGCCAACCTCGTCAACGAGGCCACGCTGGCGGCCACGCGGCGCAAGGTCGACCTGGTGACGCTGGCCGACTTCACGCTCGCGGTCGAGCGTATCGTCGCCGGCCTGGAGCGCCGCAACCGCGTGCTCAACCCCGCGGAGCGCAAGACCGTCGCCTACCACGAGATGGGCCACGCGCTGGTGGCGCTGGCGCTGCCGGGCAGCGACGCGGTGCACAAGGTGTCGATCATTCCGCGCGGCATCGGCGCGCTCGGCTACACCATCCAGCGTCCCACCGAAGACCGCTACCTGATGACGCGGCGCGAGCTCGAGCACAAGATCGCCGTGCTGCTGGGCGGCCGCGCGGCCGAGAAGCTGGTGTTCGGCGAGCTGTCCACCGGCGCCGCCGATGATCTGGCCAAGGCCAGCAACATCGCGCGTGACATGGTCAGCCGCTACGGCATGGACGAGGGCCTGGGTTATGTCGCGCTGGAGGCGCAGCGCGCGACCATGCTCGACCTGCCGGCCGCGTTCGGCCAGAGCGGCCCGCCCCTCTCGGAAGACACGCGCCGGCGCATCGACGAGGCGATCCGTGCCCTCGTGATGGACGCCTTCGCTCGCGCCACCGCGATCCTCGAGCTCAACCGCGAGGTGCTCGAAGGCGGCGCGCGCGCGCTGCTGGAGCAGGAAACGCTGGACGAGTCGGCGATCCGCAGCCTGACCACCGATCTGAAGTCGGCCTGACGCGCGCGCCAGTCTGTTCAGCGTGGAACCCGACCCGCCATGGCGCACCTGACACAGATTCTGTTGCTGCTGGCCGTGGCCGTGGCCGTGGTGCTGGCCTGCCAGCGACTGCGCATTCCCTCCAGCCTGGGTTACCTGCTCGTGGGTCTCATCCTCGGGCCGCACACCGCAGGGCCGACCGTGCACGCGCCGGAGTTCGAGGCGCTGGCCGAGTTCGGCGTGGTGTTCCTGTTGTTCACGATCGGCCTGAACTACTCGCTGCCACAGCTGAGCGCGCTGCGCCACCAGGTGCTGGGCCTGGGCACCGGGCAGGTGGCGCTGACCACGGCGGCGGTGGGCATCGCGACCTGGCTGGCCGGCGTGTCCGGCGCGGCGGCCTTCGTCATCGGCGCGGCCTTCGCGCAGTCGTCGACGACCATCATCGCCAGTCTGCTCAAGGAGCGCGGCGAGGACAACGCGCCGCACGGCCGCCTCGGGCTGGCGATGTCGGTGTTCCAGGACGTCACCGCGGTGCCGTTCCTGGTGATCATCCCGGCGCTGGGGGTGGCGGTGGCCGCCGATGCGCTCGCACTCGAATTGCTCTGGGCGCTGGCCAAGGGTGCGCTGGCGTTTGCGCTGGTCTTCCTCGCCGGCCGCTGGCTGCTGCGGCCGCTGATGCACCACGTGGCCGAGCGGCGCTCGGCCGAGATGTTCACGCTGACCGTGCTGCTGATCGCGCTGCTGGCGGCCTGGGCGACCGACGGCCTGGGCCTGTCGCTCGCGTTCGGCGGTTTCCTGGCCGGCATGATCCTGGGCGAGACCGAGTTTCGGCATCAGGTCGAGGCGGCGATCCGGCCTTTCCGCGACGTGCTGCTGGGCCTGTTCTTCGTCGGCATCGGCATGCGCTTCGACCCTGTGGCGGTCTGGCCGGTGCTGCACTGGGCGCTGCTGGGCGCGTTGGTGATCCTGCTCGCCAAGACGCTCATCGTCGCGGCCATGATGCACCGCATCGGGCTGGAACCGCGCCTGGCCTGGCGCACCGGCCTGCTGCTGGCGGTGGGCGGCGAGTTCGGGCTGGCGCTGCTGGCCATCGCGCTGGACGCGCGGGCCATCGACGCGCGGATGGGCCAGATCGCGATCAGCGCCATCCTGCTGGCGATGGTGGCCGGTGCTGTGCTGATCCGCTTCAACGCGGTGATCGCGGGCCTTCTCGCGGGGGCGGCAGGGCCGGCGCAAGCAGCGCCCGGCGCGCCGCAGGCCGAGTTGCCCTTGCCCGGGGCTGCCGACGCGTCCGCGCCCGTGGTGATCGGCGGCTACGGCCGTGTCGGGCACACCGTGGCGGTGCTGCTGCAGGCCAGCGGCGTGCCCTTCGTCGCCTTCGATACCGACCCGAAGCGTGTCGCGCAGGGCCGCGCCGACGGGCACGCGGTGGGCTACGGCGACATCGCCGACCCGGAGCTGCTGGCGGCGATCCACGTCGAGCGCGCGGCGCTGGTGATCCTCACCGTCGACGTGGCGGCCACGGCGCTCAAGGCCGTGACGCTGCTGCGCAAGGCCTGCCCGCAGGTGCCGGTGATCGCGCGTGCGCGGACTCTGGACGAGAGCTGCGAATTGATCGAGGCCGGTGCGGCCGAGGCCCATCCCGAGGCGATCGAGGCCAGCCTGCGCCTCGGTGCGACCGCGCTGCAGATGTTGCGCGTGGCGCCCGACGCCATCGAGCAGGTCGTCCAGGGCGTGAGGGACTGGGACTACCGACCGGTCGTCGAACCCGGACCGGATCGCTGAGTCCGGTCGGCCGGCACCGCGGCTGACCGGCGACAAGGCAAGTCGCTGCGGCACCGTTATACTGGTCTCGCAGAGAGCAACAAGGGAAGACGAGCCATGCAAGCCTTGACCACGATCCTGGCCCCGACCGACTTCTCCGCGCCCTCGCGCCACGCCGCCGAGCGTGCGGCGCGACTGGCGCGCGAGCATGGGGCGCGGCTGCAACTGATCCACGTCATACACGCCGGTGCGCTCGACCGCCTGCGCGGCCTGCTGGGCGCGGACGTCGGCGTGGAGGCCGAGCTGATCCTCGATGCCAACCGGCAGCTCGAGGCGCTGGCGGCCGACCTGCACGACGAGCGCGGACCCGAGATCGAGACCAGCCTGCGCAACGGTTCGGTGCTGACCGAGGTGGGCGCGCAGGGCGACGCGATCGCGGCCGATCTGGTCGTGCTCGGCGCGCGCGGCGCAGGCTTCGTGCGGCGCATCGCGCTGGGCACCACCTCCGAGCGGCTGCTGCGCACCACGCAGCGGCCGCTGCTGGTGGTCAAGCAGAAGGCCCACGAACGGTACCGGCGCGTGCTCGTGCCGGTGGACTTCTCTGCCTCGTCGGCACAGGCGCTGGCGCTGGCGCGGCGCGTCGCGCCCGATGCTCACCTGGTGCTGCTGCACGCCTGGGAGGTGCCTTTCGAGAGCCGCATGCAACTGGCTGGTGTCGATGCGAAGCGCCTCGAGCAGTACCGCGCGCAGGCACGGCAGCTGGCGCACCAGCGGCTGCACGAGACCGCGGCGGCCGCTGGGCTGCGGCCGGGGGATTGGCAACCCTGTCTCGTGATGCAGGATGCCTCGCTGGCCATCGTCGAGCAGGAGCAGGAGGCCGACTGCGACCTGATCGTCATCGGCAAACACGGACAGAGCGTCGGCGTGGACTTCCTGCTCGGCAGCGTGACCAAGCATGTGCTCGCGGAGTCAGCCGGCGATGTGCTGATGTCGACCGTGCGCGACGCGTGAATGCGGCGCCTGGATCGGCCGCGCGCACGCTGGGCTGCCTCGCGCTGGGGGCTGCTGTGTACGCCGTCGCGCCGCCCCCCGACACCCTGCGTGCCGGGCTGGCGCTGTTTGCGCTGATCGGCTCGCTGTGGATGACGCAGGCGCTGCACCTGAGCGCCACTGCGCTGCTTGTGCCGCTGCTGACGGTGCTGGCCGGATTGTCGACCGTGCCCGCCGCGCTGGCCTCGTTCGCGCATCCGGTGATCTTCCTGTTCCTGGGCGGGTTTGCGCTGGCGGCGGCGTTGCAGCAGCAGGGGTTGGATCGGGCGCTCGCTGCCGCGGTGCTGCGGCGGGCAGGCGGGCGCCGCACCGTGGCGGTGCTGCTGCTCTTCGTCCTGACGGCCGGGCTCTCGATGTGGATCAGCAACACGGCCACCGCGGCGATGATGGTGCCGCTGGCGCTCGGTCTGTTGCGTGGTGACGGCCCTGATGGCGGCGGCGAGGGCGCCGACCTCGGGCCGCGAGAGCGCGCCTTCGTGCTGCTGGGCGTGGCTTACAGCGCCAGCATCGGCGGCATCGGCACGCTGGTCGGCAGCCCGCCCAATGCCATTGCGGCGGCGCACGCCGGCATCTCGTTCGCGCAGTGGATGCGCATCGGATTGCCGGCCGTCGCACTGCTGCTGCCGCTGATGATCGGCGTGCTGTACCTGCTGCTGCGCCCGCGCCTCATTGGCCGTACGGTGCTGCGCGACGAGCCGCTGGTCTGGACGCGCGGTCGGCGCCTGACCGTCGGCGTGTTCGCGTTCGCCGGCGCCGGATGGGTCTTCGCCGGGCCACTGGCGCGCGCGTCGGGCATCACCACCGACATCGACAGCATCGTCGCGCTGGCCGCCGTGGTGGCACTGGTGGCCGGCGGTGCGATCGACTGGCCGCAGCTCGAACGCCGCGTGCACTGGGGCGTGCTGCTGCTCTTCGGTGGCGGGCTGGCGCTGGGCCGCGTGATGGAAGCCAGTGGCGCCAGCCGATTTCTCGCCGATGTGCTGGTGCAGGCGTTGCACGGCGCGCCGCCGTTGCTGGTGTTGCTGGGCGTGGTGGCCTTCGTCGTCTTCCTGACCGAGCTGGTGAGCAACACCGCGGTGGCGGCGTTGCTCGTGCCGGTCTTCCTCGTCGTCGGCGAGGCGCTCGGGCTGCCGGGCGCGCTGCTGGCCTCGGCCATCGCCGTGGCCGCCTCGTGCGCCTTCATGCTGCCGGTGGCGACACCGCCGAACGCCATCGTCTTCGCCACCGACCAGGTGCCGCAGGCGACGATGATGCGCTGCGGTCTGGTGCTGAACCTGGCATGCATCGCCGTCATTGCCGGCGTCGCCAGCGTGGCGTTCGGATGACCTGGCGCGGGATGCTGCGATGGGTCGTGCCGGCGGTGCTCGCGGCAGTCTTCGCCGGCAGCGCGCTGATCGACTGATGTGCCGGGGCCTCGAATGTCGCCCCGGCGTGATGATCCGCGCGGCACCGGCTGCCGCTGCGGCGCTTTGCGCCGTTCATCCGGGCTGACCCTGTCATGAGCCCGCCAGAGATGCCGGTTCGCCCCGTCGCCCCCCCTGTAGCCGGTGGCGCTGCTCGTGGCGCTGGCCGTAACCGGCATCGCCGTGCAGGCGTTCGAGCTCGTCGACGCCAGTGCACTGCTGGACTGGGCGCGTGGCCTGGCGGCGCACTGGTGGCTCGCCGTGGCGCTGGTGCTGCTGCAGGTCGTGCTGTCCACGTTTGCGCTGCCCGGCTCGGCCGTGCTCTGGCTGGTCGCGCCGCTGAATGCGCCCATCGCGGCTGCGGCGATCCTGAAGGCTGGAGGCTGTATCGGCGCGCTCGGTGCGTATGCGTTCGCGAGCCGCCTCACCTGGACGGCGATGGCACGGCTGCAGACCAGCCGAGGTGACCGGCTGATGCAGCGCGAAGGAGGCTTCCTGCTTCAATGCGCCTTGCGCCTTGCGCCCGGGTTTCCGTACTCGGTGCTCAACTACGGCGCGGGCGCGTTGCGGCTGCCGCTGGCGCCATTCCTGGTCTCGACGGTGATTGGCTGCCCTCAAGGCCTGGCTGTACAGCCGAGCCATCGACGCGGCACTGGCTGCCGGTCGCGTAGCCGATCTGTTCAGCACTCAGACCCTGTGGCCACTCCTCGCCGCCGTCGCCATCGCGCTGGCCGCTCGGGCGTGGGCGAGACGTCGGCGCTGATGTCGCGACTTCGGCGGAGCTGCCCGGCGGCCTCGCTTCAGCCGGCCCGCAGGGCCGCCAGGCGAGGCCACAGTTCCATCAGTTCCACCACGAGCACGATGGCCCAGGCCAGGATTGCGACCCCGGTGGCGGCAGCCGCGACGTCCTTGATGATGCCGATCCTGTCGTTGTGGCGCGTTTCGACGAAGTCGCACAGCGCCTCGATCGCCGTGTTGAAGAGTTCCGCCGCCAGCACGACGCCAGTGGCCAACAGGATGACCGCGGCGTCCACCCAGGCGCGCAGCCACAGTGCCAGCCCCAACACCAGCACCGACAACACGACCTTGTAGAGCACGCTGAAGTCGTGCAGGGCGGCGTAGCGCAGGCCGGCGAGGACCACGGCAACCTTGCGCAGCGGGTGATAGCCGGGCTCGCCCGTGCCGAGGAACTTGTTTCTCATGGGGCTCTCCAGGCCGGGGCGCCGCGGTCCGCCCCGGCTTCAGTGGGCCGGTGTCCTGCGGCGCAGCAGCACCGCCACCAGCGTGATCACCGTCAGCGGCAGCACGAAGCCGGTCATTGCCAGCGTGTAGGTGCGCAACGCGTCGTGCTGCTGCGCGGCCAGGATTAGATAGCCCACGTAGCCGACGTAGTACAGCACGAAGACCGCGCCCTCCCAGCGCGCGATCTCCCGGCCGGTCAGGAACACCGGCACGCAGGCCAGCGCCACGGCCAGCATGACCCAGATGTCGAAGGCCTGCACCGAAGGTGGCACGATCAGTCCGGCGTCGCCCGCGGCCAGCCCCGCGACGCCCAGGCAGCCCAGGATGTTGAAGAGGTTGCTGCCGATGACGTTGCCGACCGCAATGTCGCGCTCGCCCTTGATCGCAGCGGTGATCGAGGCAGCTACTTCCGGCAGCGAGGTGCCGGCGGCCACGATGGTCAGCCCGATCACGAGGTCGCTGACGCCCAGCGCCTTGGCGAACGTCACCGCGGCCTCGACCAGCCATTGCGACCCCAGCACCAGAGCGGCGAGGCCCGCGACCACGAGCCCGATCTGCACGAGCGGCGAACGGTCCCAGGCGGCTGTCACTGCAGGCCCAAGCGCTTCGGTGTATTCATCCTGCGCGGCGCGGGTCTGGCGCCGCGACTGCACCACCAGGAAGACGGTGTAGCCGATGAGCAGCGCCAGCAGCAGCGCCGCATCCAGCAGTCCGATCCGCCCGTCGAGCGACAGCAGCAGCAGCAGCAGCGAGGCACCGATCATGATCGGCACCTCCTGGCGAATGAGCTGGAGGTTCACGACCAGCGGCACGATCAGCGCGCTGACACCGAGAATGAACAGGACGTTGAAAATGTTGCTGCCGACGACATTGCCGATCGCGATGTCGACCCGCCCATCCAGCACGGCCCCCACCGACACGGCCATCTCCGGGGCGCTGGTGCCGAAGGCCACGACCGTCAGCCCGACGACGAGTGGCGAGATGCCGAACGACAACGCCAGCTTCGACGCGCCGCGCACCAGAAGGCCGGCGCCGACGACCAGAGCGAGCAGGCCACCCGCGAACATCAAGAACTGCATTTCCACTCCTGTCGTTGTTCACCGCACGTTCGTTGCTTCTGACCATACCAAGCTATGGCAGGGCGGACAGCGGCGACGCTATGGTTTGAAAGGACTTTAACCGATCATGTGCGTCAGTCCTGCAGACGAGTCGGCCGGGCCTCGCCGTCGGCCGCCCTATCGCGCCCGCATGCAGGATGGCCAGGATCACCGGCCCGACAAAGAGCCCGATCAGCCCGAAGGCCGCGAGGCCACCTAGCCCCCATTCTCGCTCGAACGAGTTGTCCAGGCCCGGTGCGGCCGCGCGACGTGACGCCTGCCGCAGTTCGGCGGCCACCCGGTCCACCTTGTGCAGCAGGTGCTGCGCCGTGTCGTCCTGCGTGGTGTGGGTGTCCTCGCCGCCGACTTCCGACGGGCGTGCCGGCGGTGAGCGCCAGCGCCAGGCGCACCGCGACGCCGGTATCGCGCAGCCGTGCCGCGATCCATACGTTGCAGGTCACGAAGAGGTGGAAGCGCTCAACCGAGCCATAAAAGCGCCCCCGGCCGTACAGCGAGGGCTTCGGCAGCCCTTCGGCGTCGCGCGCGTGGCTGGCAGCTAAGGCAGCGGTGATGCGCCGCGCGCCATCGCGGCTGATGTGCAGGGTCGACATCGGCGTTGGTGAGTTGTTGCGCCGGCGTGCTGCACATCGTTGCACTGCGCGGCGCGCCGGGGCTGGGCCATAACGACGCGAGCAGGCCGGCACAAAGCCACGGATCACTGGCCTAGTGATAAGCCCGTCCCAGCAGGCCTCGAAGTGCTCGGCATCGGGGAAGTCGCGCCGAGCCGGCCATGCGTTGTCGATCACGGTGGCCGGTATCACGAGGCCGCTCTGGCAGCCGTGCGAGACCACGAGCACGGTGACGGTATCGGCTGTCGTTTCTATGGCTGTGGCGCCGGGCGCAACGCCAAACAAGCCGGCGGTTGCCAACGCGGGGATCACCGAACGCATGCGCGTCACGATTCGCTACCCGGCGCTTGGGCGGTATCGGGAGGCGTACGCATCTGCGTCAGTCGAAATCACATGGGCGAGTCTGGGTCGACGCGGCAGTGGCGCTGACATCTTCAGCTCGCTTGTTGACGAGTGTCAATCTGCGATCCGATGGGCCGTCTAGGATGGGAACTCCCCACAAGCTAACGCCCTCGCAACAGGGCAGGAGGTTCCCATGGCAATGAAGATGAAAGCGGCGGTGTTCGTCGAACCCGGCCGCATCGTGCTCGACGACAAGCCGATCCCCGACGTGGGGCCGCTGGACGCGCTGATGCGCGTGACCACGACCACGATCTGCGGCACCGACGTGCACATCCTCAAGGGGGAGTACCCGGTGGCGCGCGGCCTGACCGTGGGCCACGAGCCGGTGGGAGTGATCGAGAAACTCGGCTCGGCGGTCAAGGGCTACCGCGAGGGCCAGCGCGTGATCGCCGGCGCCATCACCCCCAGCGGCTGGAGCAATGCCTGCCTGTGCGGCAGCGGCTCGCAAGACGGCGCCGGCACCGCGCATGGCTGGAAGCCGCTGGGCGGCTGGCGCCTGGGCAACACCATCGACGGCTGCCAGGCCGAATACGTGCTGGTGCCTGACGCCATGGTCAACCTCGCGCCCGTGCCCGACGAACTCAGCGACGAGCAGGTGCTGATGTGCCCCGACATCATGTCCACCGGCTTCGGCGGCGCCGAACGCGGCGGCATCCGCATCGGAGACACGGTGGCGGTATTCGCGCAGGGGCCGATCGGGCTGTGCGCCACCGCCGGCGCCAAGCTGAGCGGCGCGACGATGGTGATCGGTGTCGACCGCCTGGCCTCGCGGCTGGAGATCGCGCGCCGCATGGGCGCCGACCACGTCATCGACAGCAGCCGCGTCGATCCGGTCGAAGAAATCCTGCGCCTGACTGGCGGGCGCGGTGTCGATGTCGCGATCGAGGCACTGGGCATCCAGGCCACCTTCGAGGCCTGCCTGCGCGTGTTGCGCCCGGGCGGCACGCTGTCCAGTCTGGGCGTCTATTCGGGTGACCTGACGATTCCGCTGGGCGCGTTTGCCGCCGGGCTGGGCGACCACCAGATCGTGACCACGCTGTGCCCCGGCGGCAAGGAACGCATGCGCCGCCTGATGGCGGTGATCCAGGCCGGCCGGGTGGACCTTGGCCCGATGGTGACGCACCGCTTCAAGCTCGACGACATCGAGCGCGCCTACGATTTGTTCGGGCACCAGCGTGACGGTGTGCTCAAGGTGGCCATCACGCCATGACCGCCTGCGCTGGAAATACGCCCGGGCACCGGCTGCCGATTGTCCTTGCTCGTCTGGTGCTTGCAGCGGCGGCGGCGCTGTTGTGTGTTGGGCTGGCCGGCTGTGCGTCGTTGCTGCCTCGGGGCTCGAGTGAACAGCCCTCGGGCTTTGACAGTTTCGAGGCGGCGCAGCACGCGCTCGAGCAGGTGCTGCCGTTTCGCACCACGGTCGCCGAACTCGCGGGGCTGGGCTTCGACCCGGAGGGCGGACGCAACGTCACGCGGGTACCGTACCCGGAGGTGGTGACGCGGCTCGCGCCGCATCCCGGCGTGCCGCTGGAGGCGCTGGACGAAGGTGTGCGCGCCTGCGTGGTCGCGCAGGCGCAATGCCGGGCCTATGTCTTCCACCTGGGCGGGCAGACGCAGCGCCGCGAGGGCTCGTTCTGGCTCGACTTCTTCAACTTCAAGCGCACCACGGCCGTGGCCGGCTGGCGTTTCGACGGACTGGTCGTGGTGCGCGGCGATCTGGTCGTGTTCCGCAACTTCGGCGGCGAGGCGCGCATCGACCGCACCGAGCGGCAGGTCAATCCGCTGGGTCCGCTGCAGCGCGCCGGCGACGCCGTCGGTGCGCGCATACTCAACTGAGCGTTCCCATCGACTCCACAATTCGAAAGCAAGCCATCATGCCCACCGAATCCCCCGATCGCGCCGTAGTCCCCCGTCGCAGCCCCTGGCCGCACGTCCTCGTCTGGCTGTCCATGTTGCTGCTGCTCCTGCTGTGGTCGCTGCTGGCCTGGGCGGCCCATGCCCTGGCAGGCTGGTCCGGGTGGTCGGCCTGGGCCACGGGGGGTGGCGCAGGTACCGCTGGCTGGCAGGTTTGGATCGGCGCCCTCGAACTGCCGGCCTGGCTGGCACCCTGGCTGCCCGCGCAGTCGCTGGAAGCGGTCAAGGCGATGCTCGCGGCGTCAGCGCCGATGA
Organism: Hydrogenophaga sp.; assembly: GCF_051860785.1. Lineage (GTDB taxonomy): Bacteria > Pseudomonadota > Gammaproteobacteria > Burkholderiales > Burkholderiaceae_C > Hydrogenophaga. The sequence goes on along the minus strand of NZ_JBIMLB010000030.1, from coordinate 12,993 downwards.
TCGAGTGGGCGGTGGCCAGCGCACCTGCGCTGATGGCCTGGCTGCCGACGCTGGTGCTCGTCTTTTGGGGGGGCGGCGCGGTGCTGTTGGTGTTGGCCGGCGTCGCGCTCAGCGTGGCCGTCGGCGTGTGGCGCCGGCGCGTGCAGCCGGCGCTGGCGGGCACGCGCTGACCGAAGCGGCGAGCGCGTCGGAAGGCCGGCTTCGTGCCGCTGCGCCGCGCCGGTGCCCTACGCCGACGCGATCAACAGCACGACCATGGCGGCGCCGAGAAGGGCCAGCGCGAGGCCGCTGCCGCCAGCCAGCGCAGATTCGGCGCGGGCCAGCCATGGCCATGACGGCACGGTGGCGTGCGCCACGGGCTCGGCGCCGTGCTCGGCGTGCCCCGCCGCCGCCCCATGCCCGTCCTGCTTCGACCCGGCGAGGGCTCTGGCCAGCGCCAGCAGCGGCACCACCAGGTCCCCCGGCGGTACCGTGAACGGATCGGCGCCTGGGCTTCTGCGGCGCCATGCCGAGACCAGCAGCGCCAGGATGCCGCCCAGCACGATTGGCCAGCTCGCGGCCGCCCAGCCGCCGGCCGTGGCGGGCAGCAGTTCGCGCGTTTCTCCGATCACCAATCATCCGGCCGCGCTGGCGGCCACCAGCAGCGCCCAACCGGCCCACATGGCAAGGTTCGGCGGGTGCGCGGCGTGGTTTCCAGCGTCGCGCTTCAACAGCCAGACCGTGCGCAGCATCACCAGGGTCGTGCCGGCAGCGGCCAGGCTCAAGGCCATGCCGAGCCAGGCCCAGGTCTCGGGCAGCGCAGCCTTGAGCGCCGCCTTGGCCGCGTAGCCGCTGGTCAGCGGCGCGCCGGCCAGGGCCAGCGCCGGCAGCGCCAAGCCCAGCATCCACAGCGCACGTGCGCGCGCCGTCGCTGCGCCAACCAGGCTGACGCCCAGGAACAGCGCCGCCTTCGCAAAAGCGTGGTGAAACGCATACAGCGTGGCCGCGGCCACTGCCGCCGGGGCCGCAGCAGGCACGGCCAGCGCCACACCGACGGCCACCGTGACGAAGCCCATCTGGCTGATGCTCGAATAGGCCAGCGCCGCCTTGGCGTGTTGCTGCATCGCGCCCACCAGCGCCGCGGCGAACGCGGCCACCAGGCCGAGCACGACCAGCGCCTCGCCCCAGGCCGGCGCCGCCAGCGCGGCGCTGCCCGGCACGCCCAGTGGCAGCAGGCGCAGCCAGCCCAGCAGGCCGGCCTTGATCATCGCGCCCGACAGCACGGCGCTGGCCGGCGTCGGCGCCACCGGGTGCGCCAGCGGCAGCCACACGTGCAGCGGCAGCGCACCGACCTTGATCCCGAAGCCCACAAGCGTGAGGCCGATCACCGCATCGCGCCACGGCGACACCGCTAGCGCTGGGCCGATGTCTGCGAAGTTCAGGCTGCCCGCAGCTTGCCAGGCCAGCGCGATGGCGGCGAACAGCGCCAGTTCGCCCAGCACCACCAGCGCCAGGTAGACGCGGCCCGCATGCAGGGCCTCGGGCGTGCGCGAGTGCACCACCAGCCCGTAGGAAGCGAAGCTCATCAGGGCGAAGAAGACATAGAAGCTCGCCGCGTCCTGCGCCAGCACGAGGCCGAGGTTACCTGCCATCGCCGCGCACCAGAACAGCCAGAAGCTGTTGCGCCTTGGGTCGTCGTGCAGATAACCCAGTGCATGGACGCCGCCGGCCAGCCACAGCGCCGCGGTGAAGAGCAGGAAGATGCGCCCGGTGCCGTCCAGCCCGAAGCGCGCACCGAGGAACAGCCACGGCAGGTCGACGGCACCCGGCGCTGCGAACAGCGCCACGCCCAGGGCGGGCAGCGCCGCCAGCGGCAGCAGCAGGCGCAGGCGGTTCAGCCGGCGCAGCGCCGGCAGCAGGAGCAGCATGGCGGCCAGCGGCACGAGCGCCGGGGCCAGCCAGGTCAGCGCACCGCCGGCCGCAGCGATGAAGGCGTCAGACGCCATCGCGTCAGCCACCGCCGTACTCCCGGCGAATGATCAGATACGCCCAGTCGAGCGGGCTCCACGGCGTCGCCGCCAGCACGCCCACGCCCACCGAGAACAGCGCCGTCAGCAGCACCGGCACCAGCAGCATCGGCTTGGCGTCGCGGCCGCGACCGTCCTCGTGCGGCCAGGGGCCGTTCTGGGGGCGGAACCAGGCGCGGTGCAACACCGGCAGGAAGTACATCGCATTGAGCAGGCTCGAGACGGCGAGCACCGCGATCACCCACCATTGGCCCGCCTGCGCCGCGCCGGCGCCAAGGTAGAGCTTGCTGACGAAGCCGGCCACCGGCGGCACACCGATCATGCCGAGCGCGCCGACTGTGAAGGCGGCGGTGGTCAGCGGCATGCGCCGGCCGATGCCGTCCATCTCGCTGACGTGGTGCACGCCGAGCGTCTCGGCATAGTTGCCTGCGCTGAAGAACAGGGTGATCTTCATCAGCCCCTGGTGCACCAAGTGCACCAGCGCGCCTGTCGTCGCCACCGGCCCGAGCAGCGCCGTGCCGAGCACGATGTAGGAGACTTGGCTCACGGTGGAGTAGGCCAGGCGTTTCTTCAACTCGTCCTGCATCAGCGCGCGCAGCGATCCGTAGACGATCGTCACTGCGGCCACCATGGCCAGCGGCGTCAGCACACCGAGTGTCGCGGCGAATTCGATGCCGAACATCTCGTAGACCACGCGCACGATGGCGAAGGCCCCCGCCTTGACCACCGCCACCGCGTGCAGCAGGGCCGACACCGGCGCCGGCGCGACCATTGCCTGCGGCAACCAGCCGTGCAGCGGCACCAGCGCGGCCTTGACGCCGAAGCCGGTCACCAGGGCGGCAAAGAGCAGCACCAGGGCCGTGGCATGGTCGGCGCCGAAAGGTTTCAGGTAACCCCCGCCGACGAAGTCCTGCGGCCCGGTCAGCACCTGGCTGGCGGCTACCGCCAGCAGCAGCAGCGCGCCGGCCGGCACGGTGTAGAAGAGGTAGGTGCGCCCGGCCGCCAGCGCAGCCGGCGTGCCGCGGTGGATGACCAGCGGATAGGTCACCAGCGTGAGGATCTCGTAGAACACGAACAGCGTGAACAGGTTGCCTGCTAACGCGATGCCCGCGGTGGCCGAGACGCACAGGCTGAAGAAGCCGAAGAAGCGGCTGCGGTGCGGCGAATCTTCGAGGTAGCCGATCGCATAGACCGTGGTCAGCAGCCACAGCAGGGCCGATAGGGTCATGAACAGCAGGCTCAGTTCGTCGGCGCGCAGCACCAGGTCCAGCCCGGGCAACACCGTCATGCGCGCTTCGTACTCGTGGAAGCGGCCGATGTTCCAGAGCATCATGCCGACCAGGCCCAGCTTGGCGAAGGCGCCTGCCAGGTTCAGCGTGGCGCGCAGCCCGCGCCGGTCTTCGGGCAGCAGGAAGATGACCAGCCCGGGCAGCAGCGAACTCGCCACCACCGCCAGCGGCACCCAGGCCTGCGCGCTCACGGCAGGGCCCCGACCGCGAGCAGGCGGCGCAGTGGTTCGCCTGCGGCAACCAGGGCCACGGCCACCAGAGCCAGGGCCAGGGCCGCCAGTTGCGGGGCCGCCGGCACCTCTGCCGAGGCCTTGTCGGCGGGGGCATCGGCGAAGGCCCGAGACAGGGCGTGGAACAGGAACGCGGCCGACAGCAGGCTGCCGGCCAGCACCACCGCCACGGCCCACCAGGCGCCGGCGCGCACCGCGGCTTCGACCAGCGCGAACTTGCCGACGAAGCCGCCCGTGGGCGGCAGACCGACCAAGCTGAGCGCGGCCAGTGCGAAGGCGGTGGCGGTGATCGGCAGCCGCGAGCCGAAGCCTGCCATCGCGTCGATGCGGTCATGCCCGTAGGCGGCCAGCAGCGAGCCGGCGCACATGAACATTGAGGCCTTGGCCGCCGCATGGCTGGCCGCGAGCAGCACGGCGGCATGCATCGCCCCACCTGCCGAGCCCCCCGCCACCGCCAACGGCAGCGCGATCATCAAGTAGCCCAGTTGAGCCACGGTGGAGTAGGCGATCATGGCCTTGAGGCGCGCCTGGCGCAGCGCCTGCACGCCGCCCCAAAGCACGGCGAGCGCGCCCAGCGCACCCAGCAACGCGGGCACCACGCCAGCGCCCGGCAGGGGACCGAACAGGTCCAGCCACAGCCGCGCGAGCAGGTAGAAGCCGGCCTTGACGACCAGGGCCGACAACGCTGCCGACACCGGCGCCGGCGCCGAGCCGTGCGCCGGCGGCAGCCAGAAGTGAAGCGGGAAGATCGCGGTCTTGACGAGTAACCCGGCGGTCATCAGCGCCGCGGCCAGCCACACCGACAGGCCGGGCTGCAGGCTCTGGCGCAGCTGCAGCAGGTCCATCGTCTGGTGCGCCGCGTACAACAGCTCGACGCCGAGAATGTAGAGCATGGAGCCCAGCAGCGCGAACAGCAGGTAGCGCAGTGCGGCGGCGGCCGCACCCGCGCCGGCCAGCGCCACCAGTGCCACCGCGGCCAGCCCGAGCAGTTCCAGCGTGACGTAGAGGTTGAACAGGTCGCCCGACAGGTACAGCGCGTTGAGCGCGCCCCAGGCCAGCAGCCACACCGGCCAGAACAGCCACTGGGTCGAGGCCGGCGCTGGCGGCGCGACTTCGCCGGCCGGCCCGGGCGGGCCGGCGGCGAGGGCGTTTGGGTCGTGGTGGGCGTGGTGGCCAGCGGCACCGAAGTAGCGCCACGCGTAGACCGAGATGCCCGCGCCGATCACCGCGGTTATCAGCAGCATCGCTGCGGCCAGACCGTCGGCACGCAACTCGATCCCCAGCGGCACTGCCCAGCCGCCGACCGCGACCCGCTGCATGCCACCCGTCATCACCTCCGCCGCCAGTGCGAACGCTGCCGCGACACCGAGCGCGCTCGTCAGCAGGCTGGCGGCCGCGGCGCCACGCCGGCCGGCCAGCAGCGCCGCCACCGCACCGGCCAACGGCACCACGAGCACTGTCACGAGCGCTGCGCTGCCGGTCATGGCGAAGCGTCGTCGCGGTCTTCGGGCAGGCGCGGGCTGCCCTCGTGCACATGCATGCGCCGCAGCAGCGCCAGCGCCAGCGCGGTGGCGCTGACGGCGACGACGATGCCGGTCAGCACCATCGCGTGAGGCACCGGGTCGGGGCGGGCGGCGCTGTCGGTCGTGCGCGAGGCCAGCGCGACCAGCATCATGAACACGCCCGAGCCCAGCACGTTCAGGCCTAGCAGGCGGCGCAGCACATGCCGCGCCGCCAGCGCCGCATACAGCCCCATGGCCACCAGCGCGATGCCGGCCAGGCCGTACAGCAGCGCCAGGCTCACGGTACCGCCCCCGTGTCCTGAGCGCCTGTCGTGGGGCTCGCGGCCAGCGAGTCACTCACCGTGCGTTCGCGGCCGACGAACAGCGCCACCATGATCAGCGCAATCGACAGCATGGCGGCCGCCTCGATCGCCAGGATGATGGCGCCGGCGTGCGCGGGCGGGAAGGTCAGGAAGCCGCCGCCGAGCAGGGCCGTTGTCACGCCGGCCGCCAGAAAAACCGCGAAGCCGAGCACGACGATCGCCCGCACCACGAGGCTCGGACCGAGCGAGAGCGGCCGCGCCAGGTGCCACAGCACGCCGCCGGCGGCCAGCAGCGCCGCGCCCTGGAAGGCGCCACCCGGTGCGTGCGCACCGACCCACAACAGGTAGCCGGCCACGATCACCGCCAGCGGCAGCAGCACGCGCAGCAGCAGCCCGAGCATCGGGTCCGCCACAGGGCGGGGCAGCGCCGGCTCGGCATCGAGGATCCATACGCCCAGCACCGCCAGCATCAACACGCCGATCTCGAGCAGCGTGTCGTAGCCGCGGTAGTTGAGCAGGGTGGCCGTCACCGGATTGCTGACGCCGCTGGCCTGCAACTGCTGCAGCGCCGGCTCGGCCAGGCCCGGCCAGCGCTCGGGCAGGGCCAGCGCCGAGGCGACCAGGAGCGCGGCCAAGCCGAGTGCCGCCAGCGCGATGCCGGTGCGCGCCGGCGTCAGGCCGAGCGGCCGCGGCTCGTCAGCGGCGCCCGAGCGGCCCAGGCGCGCCAGCGTGTCGAGCAGCAGCGCGCCCGCCAAGCCGGCGCCGATCGCGGCCTCGGCCAGCGCGACATCGGGCGCGCCCAGCCGCACCCAGGCCAGCGACAGCAGCAGCCCGAAGACAATGAACTGCACGACGGCCTTGAACAGGTCGGCGCTGGCCAGCGCACGCCAGCCCAACCAGAGCAGCAGTAGCACGAGCACGGCGTCGAAGACCTGCACCTCAGCGGCCATCGTCGCCTCCTGCGGCCGGCTCGCCTGGGGGCGCCGGCCGTGTCGGCTGCATTGGCGAGCCGTCGTCCGCGCGCACCACCGAGGCTGTGGCCGAGCGTGCGACCAGGTAGCAGGCCACCGAACTGGCGAACAACACCAGCAGCCAGACCAGCAGCAGCTTGAGCACTTCCTGCACGTTGGCCGCCTGCAGCATCAGGCCGGCCACGACGAGACCCAGGCCGAGGTTATCGGCTTTGGTCAGCGCATGCAGCCGCGACAGCAGGTCGGGCAGCCGCAGCACGCCAACGCTGCCGGCCATGAAAAACAGTGCGCCGGCGCCGATCAGCGTCAGCGACAGTCCTTCACGCCAGGGGATGCCGGTCATGCTTGCGGCCCCTGTACCGGCCCGTTGACCGGGGTCGGGCCGGTGTCTGGTGGCGACGCCGGTATCGCCTCGGGTGGCGACACGCCAATGCGCCGCACGAACACCGCACTGGCCACGCTGGCCAGCAGCGCCAACACCAGGGCCACGTCGAGCAGGGCGGGGGCGTCCGTCGCGCGCGCCAGCAGCAGCAGCACGGCCACGACGCCGGTGCCCAGCAACTGCGCGGCCAGCATGCGGTCGCCGTTGGACGGGCCACGTTCCACGCGCAGGAGGCCGAGCGCGATCGTCGCCAGCACCAGCGCGGCCAAGATCCACAGTGCGGCGGCCATCCGCTCAGCCCTGACCGGGCGCTCCGGGCGCCACAGCGGGCAGTGCGAGCGAGAACAGGCCGGCGACGGCATCTTCGAGCGCTGCCAGTTCGGCGGCCACCGGCGCGCCGGTGTCGAGGGCGTGAATCAGCAGATCCCGCCCACCGACGTTTGCCACCAGCGTGCCCGGCAGCAGGCTCACGCAGAGCGCGAATAGCGAGCGTGCCGGTCCGTCCTCGGGCAGCCGCCCTAGGTACTGCACCAGGCCCGGTGCGACGCGCGGGTGCGACGCGCTGACGCGCCGCGCCACGTCCACACCACCGCGCAGTGACTCGCGCAGGAAGAAGGCCGCGAAGCGCAGCGCACCCGACAGGCTCAGGCCCCATGGCCCTCGCGGGGCCAGGGGCGTAAGCAATGCCGCTGCCACGATCGTCGGAACACCGACGATCCAGGACGACGCCGTGCCGCCCGCCACGACCCACCAGAGCAGCGCCAGAGCAGCGAGGCGCCCGATCCATTGGCTAGGCCGCGCCGATGCGGCCGTCGCCGGATCGGCGCTGAGGTTAGAGGATGCGTGCATGTGTTGTTCTTGCGTCCCGTGGCTGGGTTCGGGTTCGCGCCCGGGCGGGATCAATCAGCCCGCTCCCCGCGTCACAGGTACGACGGGCCGACACGTTGACACCAACGGCGAAGTACCTTCGGTTCCGCAAGTTCAACTAAGAATAGCACGGCACCATGTCGACTCCGCGCCGCAAGGGTCGGGAGCGACCGACTGGGGCCAAGCGAGCCTGGCCGCAGAATGCCTCCAGCATGGAACCCTTGTCGGACGCAATGGAGATCGCGCGCGCTGCATTGCCAGGTTGGTCGGACGAGCCCCTACCGCGTGACGCCCGCGTCCGCCGCAGCGCGCTGCGCGACGGTGTTCGTGCTGACCATCGCACGCGCTGGCTTCACCCAAGACCCCGCCGGTGCCGCGCGCGGCTACTGCCACACGTTCCTGGAGGTCGGGATGATCGGCGAGCGCCTGTACCTGAAGGCTGGCGCGCTCGGGCTGGGCGTGTGTGCAGTGGGCACCTTCTACGACGACGAGGCGGCCGCGCTGGTCGGCATCGACCCTACGCCAGAATGGCCGGTGCACTTCGTTACCCTGGACTGGTCGGTGTGAAATCGACCACCCCTCCCCGCTGCGCGGGCACTCCCCCGTGGGGAGGCTCAGGCCGACGCTTGGGAGCGGCCCGGCGCTGGCCTGAGCACGCGCCAGATGTCCTTGAAGACCGCTTGTTCGACCTTGGCACGTTCCGCGCCTGGGCAGGTGACGCGCACGACGAGAACCAACTGCCTCGGATCGGAGAAGTCCCAGGAGACCCTGTTCCGGCCCGAAGGGTAGGCGATGAAACTCTCGGCAGAGATCTTGCGGAAGTGGGCCAAGGCTTCGTCGCGCCAGGCGCTGGTGGCCTGATCGGCTGCCGCCAGGGCAGCCTCTTCGATCCGGTCCAGGTCGGACCCGCTGCCTCTGGGAATGGGCATGCGGATGAGGTGCAGGGCGTACTCGCCGGTGGGTGAGTTGTTCTTGAGGGGAATGGTCAGCAGCAGCCCGTTCGGAAACTCGGCCGTCTTGCCCGTGACCTGCCCGGCGTGGTCCAGCTCGACCAGGGTGGTGGCAAACATGTCGATGTCGACGACCCGTCCGTGCAGCTGGTTGAACTCGATGAGATCGCCGACCTTGAAGGGTTGAACCAGGGTGACGTACAAGTAGCCCAGCACGCACATCACCAGGTCCTTGCTGACGATCAGCAGCGCACCGGCGACGGCCGCCACCGACAAAGCGAAGCCGGCGATCGTCGACGCCCAGACCGAGACGATGATCAGCAGCACCAGGAACCAGATGACGTTGCGTGCCCACACCAGGTGCATGCGCCGCTTCTCGGCGGAGATTTCGCCGCGCGCTAGATAGCGGGCCCAGAGGTGAGACAGCGCCAGCCCGAGGCCGATCAGGATGGCGGTGGCAATGACCTTTTCCCATTGACCGGGAATTGCAGCGAACAGTTTTTCGAGGGTCGGGCTGGACATCGTGTAGCGTCGGCAGTTATCGAGGAGGCGGGCCAGGGGGCGTAATCAGCGCCCTGTCGATCCATGTGCTTCAGCCCCGAACCATGCACGGGACGAGTCTGCCGCAAGTCAAGCGGACTTCACGATCAGAGTCGCGCAAACATTGTGCCAGCTTCGGGCTGCACGAGTCCTGGGGACGTCAGTCGGCAACGAGCAAGTTGATCAGCGTGCTACGTTTGAGAATCGCCGTGACCGCAGCGCGTGCGCCGCACAGACCGGTGAAGACTCTGAGAAGCACGCCTTCGCGCTTCTCGATGCTCAGGTGCCGGGCGTGCAAAGCCACCCCGGCGAGAGTCGCGGCCATGGCGAAGAGGAGGGTGCTTGTGTCCATGGACGAGGCCCGCGATCGGGATGGGCGCTGCGCAATGCGGGAAGTGCCACTCAGCCGGCCGATTGCACCTGGTCAGGCTGCGAGCCCGAGCCGCCGCCGCGACGGTGCCACACCGCGATGAGAAGGTGGGCGAGGCACCCAGCGCCACGAGCAAGACGCGCCCGATGCCCCAGACCACCCAGGTCCCGCCGTCAAACCGTTGGCCAGCGCGGGCGCCGCCTGAAGCAGGCTGTCGACGAGGGGCCCGATGCCCGACAACTGCGAGGTAGGCCCCGAGGTACTTGCGTGCGCGGTAGGTATACATGGCCATGTCCAGGCACATGCGCTCGTCGGCGACTTCAACTTCACTCGTCCAGGCCGAGGCGGCGCACGACCAGTTTCTCCACCTCGAGCACCAGGAGCACCAGGGCACCGACGGCGATGATCTGCGCGCCCACCTGGAGCGACAGCGCGCTGGTGTTGAACAGGGTCTGCATGAACGGTGCGTAGGTGAACACGAGTTGTAGCAGGAAGACGCCGAATACGGCGGCCAGCACTCGTGGCGTGCCCTGCACGCCGGTCCAGGTGAACGACGGCGACTTCAGGTAGCGCACGCTGAACAGGTAAAACACCTCCATCGCCACCAGGGTGTTGACGGCCACGGTGCGGGCTTCCTCGATGGCCGCGCCGCGCGCCAGCGCCAGCTCGAACATGCCGAAGATGCCCAGCATGAACAGCGTCGAGACGAACACGATGCGCCAGATCACGAAGCCCGACAGCATGGGCTCGTCGGGCCGGCGCGGCGGCCGCGTCATCACGTCGGCCTCGGTCGGTTCGAAGGCCAGCACCATGGCCAGGCCGATCGAGCTGACCATGTTCACCCACAGGATCTGCGCTGGCAGGATTGGCAGGGCGATGCCCAGCAGCACGGCCAGCAGCAGTGTCAGCGACTCGCCGCCGTTGACGGGCAGCAGGAAGGTCACCGTCTTGCGCAGGTTGGTGTAGACGGTGCGGCCTTCTTCGACCGCATGCGCGATGGAGGCGAAGTTGTCGTCGGCCAGCACGATGGAGCCTGCCTGCTTGGCGGCCTCGGTGCCCTTCATGCCCATCGCCACGCCGACATCGGCTTGCTTCAGCGCCGGAGCGTCGTTGACGCCGTCGCCAGTCATGGCCACCACCTGGCCCTCGGCCTGCAGGGCACGCACCAGGCGCAGCTTGTGCTCGGGGCTGGCACGGGCGAAGACGGTCGTCTCGATCGCCAAGCGGCGCAGCGCCAGGTCGTCGCATGCCTCGACCTCGGCGCCGGTGGCGGCTTTCACGTCGCCGCCGCCCAGGCCGATCTGGCGCGCGATCGCGCTGGCCGTCACGGCGTGGTCGCCGGTGATCATCTTCACCTCGATGCCGGCGGCGCGGCACTGCGCCACGGCGCGGATCGCCTCGTCGCGCGGCGGATCGATGATGCCCACCAGGCCGAGCAGGGTCAGCCCCTGTTGCACGTCGCCAAGCACCAGGCGTGCGTGGCCCGACGGCAGAACGCGCCGCGCCAGCGCCAGCACGCGCCGGCCCGCAGCGGCTTGCTCATCGACCCGGGTGTGCCAGGCGGCGGCGTCGAAGGCTTGTTCGCGGCCCTGGTCATCGAACTGCGCCGCGCACATGGTGAACACCCGTTCGGGGGCCCCCTTGACGAACACCACGTTGCCTGTACCCGGGGTTGTACCTGGGGCATGCAGCGTGGCCATGTAGCGGTGCTCCGACTCGAACGGGATCACGTCCAGCCGCGGCTGCTGCGCCGCCAGCGCGGCGAGGTCGAAGCCGGCCTTGCGCGCCAGCGTCAGCAGCGCGCCTTCGGTGGGGTCGCCGGTCACGCTCCACTGCCCGGCACCGCCAGCGGCGCCGGCCTGCTCGCGCAAGCTTGCGTCGTTGCACAGCGCGCCGGCCTGCGCCAGGTCGCGCACCGCAGGCGGCCAGTCGACGCACGGGCCGTCGGCCGTCTCCAGCCCGCCGTGCGGGGCATAGCCTGCGCCCTGCACGGTGAAGCAGCCCTCGGCCAGCACTACCTGCTGCACCGTCATCTCATTGCGGGTGAGGGTGCCGGTCTTGTCCGAGCAGATCACGGTCACCGAGCCCAGCGTCTCGACGGCCGGCAGGCGGCGGATCACCGCATGGCGCCTGGCCATTCGCTGCACGCCGATGGCCAGCGTGATCGTCATGATTGCGGGCAGTCCCTCGGGTATGGCGGCCACCGCCAGACCCACCGCAGCCATGAACATGTCGATGGCGGCGTAGTCGCGCACCAGCGTGCCAAAGCCGAACAACAGCGCCGCCGTCGCCATGATCACCAAGCTCAGCACGCGGCCGAAATCGCTCATCTTGCGCAGCAGCGGGGTGGTGACGGCCTGCACCTCCTCCAGCAGGCGCCCGATACGGCCGATCTCGGTGCGCGCACCGGTGGCCACCACCACGGCGCGGGCCTGGCCCTGGGTGACCATGGTCGCGGCGTAGGCCATGCCCAGGCGATCGCCGATGGGCGCCGCCTCGTCCACCGCAGCGATGTCCTTGTCCACGGGCACCGACTCGCCCGTCAGCGCTGCCTCGTCGATGCGCAGGTTGCGCGCCTGCAGCAGCCGCAGGTCGGCCGGCACGCGGTCGCCCGAGGCGAGCAGAACGATGTCCCCGGGCACCAGGTCGGTGGCGTCGATGTCGTGCTGCGCGCCGTCGCGCAGCACCAGTGCGCGCGGCGAGAGCATGCGGCGGATGGCTTGCAGCGCGCGTTCGGCCTTGCCTTCCTGCACGAAGCCGATCACGGCGTTGAGCACCACCACTGCGACTATGACCCCGGTGTCGACCCAATGCCCCAGCAAGGCGGTAATGCTGGCTGCGCCCAGCAGCAGGTAGATCAGCAGGTTGTGGAACTGCAGTGCCAGGCGCCACATGGGGTGGGTCGGTTTCACCTCGGCCAGGCGGTTGGGCCCGTGCTCGGCCCGGCGGCGCGCCACGGCGGCTGCCGCCAGCCCGGCCGTCGCATCGGTTTGCAGGCGCTCCAGCACCTGCATGGCGTCCAGGGCATGCCAAGCAGCGTCGGGTTTCGGGGCAGGCGGGGTCATGTGGGCAATCCGGAATTCATCGGCAGCGTCATCGCTACATTGGACTGTACCCGCCCATGCGCACCTTGATAGCCGGCAATTCATGCTGATCGCCCACACGTTCGGCGCGCACATCGGCCTGTTCCAACTGGGCAGGTGGTTGTGGACCAATGGGCTGCGGTTGCCCGCAGGCCTGCCTTTGCGGGAGATGCTGGCGCACTCCTGCGGTGGAGCCGCTCCATCTTGGTACTGACCTAAGGCTACGCTGAACAAGTAGCCGAATTGAGTGGGCTTCTGCGCAAGAGGTCGCTGACGTTGGGAAGCAGCGCGATTTGACCGCGTTCGCCGGCCCTACTGGCCGTGCTTTCGCACTTGGAGTGCGCAGCGGGCGTACTCATGCCGCGAGGCGCTTTCGCGCCAGGTAGATATTGGCCAGACCCAGCACCACGAACGAACGCGTGGCGTTCTTGGCAAGGCCTCGGTAGCGCACCTTGGCAAAGCCCCAGAGCCGCTTGACCA
>NZ_JBIMLB010000029.1:0-50419 GCF_051860785.1 Hydrogenophaga sp. | reverse complement strand
GGAAGAAGGCCTGCGCTTTGCCATCCGCGAAGGCGGCCGCACCGTCGGCGCCGGCGTGGTCGCCAAGATCATCGCTTAAGGAGCGGACATGTCCACCAAGCAGAAAATCCGCATTCGCCTCAAGGCGTTCGATTACAAGCTCATCGACAGTTCGGCCGCAGAGATCGTGGATACCGCCAAGCGTACCGGTGCGATCGTCAAGGGCCCCGTGCCCCTGCCGACCCGCATGAAGCGTTTTGACATCCTGCGTTCCCCGCACGTCAACAAGACCAGCCGTGATCAGCTGGAGATCCGCACCCACCAGCGTCTGATGGACATCGTGGACCCGACCGACAAGACGGTCGATGCTCTGATGAAGCTCGACCTGCCGGCTGGCGTGGACGTCGAGATCAAGCTGCAGTAAGTCACCGGCTTGCATAAACAAAGCCCGCCAGTTATACTGGCGGGCTTTCCTGCCTCTGGCCGGAAATTTCGTGGTGCCGGTTGATCTTGAATCTGACCGGCCCTTAGCGCGAAACCTCGGTTTTGCAACATCAGCCCCGGCCAATTGAAGTCGGGAACGGAGAAAACAATGAGTCTTAGCAACTCCCTCGGGTTGTTGGGTCGCAAGGTGGGCATGATGCGCCTGTTCACCGATGATGGGGACGCAGTTCCTGTCACGGTGGTCGACGTGTCCAACAACCGTGTGACACAGGTCAAAACCCTGGCCCATGATGGCTACGACGCACTGCAGGTCACCTTCGGTGCTCGCCGTGCCTCCCGCGTGACCAAGCCCGAAGCGGGCCACCTGGCCAAGGCCGGCGTCGAAGCGGGCGAGATCATCCAGGAATTCCGCGTCGCCTCCGACGTTGCTGCGCAGTACCAGCCCGGTGCCGTGGTCGCCCCCAACGCGATCTTCGCAGCGGGTCAGAAAGTGGACGTGCAAGGCACCTCGATCGGTAAAGGCTTCGCCGGCACCATCAAGCGCCACAACTTCAGCTCGCAGCGCGCGTCGCACGGCAACAGCCGTTCGCACAACGTGCCGGGCTCCATCTCCATGGCTCAGGATCCGGGCCGCGTGTTTCCGGGCAAGAAGATGACCGGTCACATGGGCGATGACACCAAGACCATCCAGAACCTCGACATCGTGCGCGTGGACGAAGCCCGTCAACTGCTCATGATCCGTGGTGCAGTGCCCGGCTCGAACGGCGGTTTCGTGACCGTGCGTCCTGCCATCAAGGCCAAATCCGGCAAGGGAGCAAACTGATGCAAGTTGAACTCCTGAACGACCAGGGCCAGGCATCGTCCAATGTGGACGTGCCGGAGACCGTGTTTGGTCGCGACTACAACGAAGCCTTGATCCACCAGTTGGTGGTGGCTTATCAGGCGAACGCCCGTCAAGGCACGCGTGCTCAAAAAGACCGTCAGATGGTCAAGCACTCGACCAAGAAGCCGTTCAAGCAAAAAGGCACCGGCCGCGCTCGCGCCGGTATGACGTCTTCCCCGCTGTGGCGCGGAGGCGGCCGCATTTTCCCGAACAGCCCGGACGAGAACTTCACCCAGAAGCTCAACAAGAAGATGTACCGCGCCGGCATGGCGTCCATCTTCTCGCAGTTGGTGCGTGAAGGTCGCCTGGCTGTGATCGATTCCATGAAAGTGGATTCGCCCAAGACCAAGCAACTGGCCGACAAGTTCAAGGCCATGAACCTGCAATCGGTTCTGGTGATCGCCGAGGAAGTCGACGAAAACCTGTACTTGGCCTCGCGCAACCTGCCCAACGTGCTGGTCGTCGAGCCCCGTTACGCCGATCCGCTGTCGCTGGTGCATTACAAGAAGGTGATCGTCACCAAGGCGGCGATCGACCAGCTCAAGGAGATGTTCGCATGAGCGCCGCACAATTCGACGAAGGCCGCCTGATGCAGGTCCTCGTGGCACCCATCGTGTCCGAGAAAGCCACTCAGGTCGCTGAACAAACCAACGCCGTGCTGTTCAAGGTGCTGCGCGACGCTTCCAAGCCCGAAATCAAGGCCGCCGTTGAACTGATGTTCAAGGTGCAGGTCAAGGGTGTTTCCGTGCTCAACCAGAAGGGCAAGTCCAAGCGCTTTGGCAAAACCGTGGGTCGTCGTGACCACGTGCGCAAAGCCTATGTGACGCTGATGCCGGGTGAAGAGCTGAACTTCGGCGGAGAGGGCGTTTAATCATGGCAGTCATCAAGATGAAACCCACTTCACCAGGCCGTCGCGGCATGGTGAAGGTCACGCGTGACCACCTGCACAAGGGTGAAGGTTTTGCGCCGCTGCTGGAACCCCAGTTCCAGAAGGCCGGCCGCAACAACAACGGTCACATCACCACCCGCCACAAGGGCGGTGGTCACAAGCACCACTACCGCGTGGTCGATTTCCGTCGCAACAAGGATGGCATCCCGGCCAAGGTCGAGCGCATCGAGTACGACCCGAACCGCACGGCGCACATCGCGCTGCTGTGCTACGCCGACGGCGAGCGCCGCTACATCATCGCCCCCCGTGGCGTTGAAGTGGGCGCGACCCTGCTGTCTGGCTCGGAATCGCCGATCCGCGTGGGCAACACCCTGCCGATCCGCAACATCCCGGTCGGTTCGACGATCCACTGCATCGAGCTGCAGGTCGGCAAGGGCGCGCAGATCGCCCGCTCCGCCGGCGCCTCGGCCGTGCTGCTGGCCCGCGAAGGCATCTACGCCCAGGTGCGCATGCGCTCCGGCGAAGTGCGCAAGGTCCACGTGGACTGCCGCGCCACCATCGGCGAAGTGTCCAACCAGGAACACAGCCTGCGCCAGTTGGGCAAGGCCGGTGTGAAGCGCCACATGGGCATCCGTCCGACCGTTCGCGGTACCGCGATGAACCCGATCGACCACCCGCACGGTGGTGGTGAAGGGAAGACCGGCGAAGGCCGCGCTCCGGTGGATCCGTGGGGCAACCTGACCAAGGGCTATCGCACCCGCAACAACCGCCGCACGCAGTCGATGATCGTCTCGCGTCGCAAGAAGTAAAGGGTTGACAACATGACTCGCTCACTCAAAAAAGGTCCGTTTGTCGACCACCACCTGATGGCCAAGGTTGAAAAAGCCCAAGCCACCAAGGACAAGAAGCCCGTCAAGACCTGGTCGCGCCGCTCGATGATCCTGCCCGATTTCATCGGCCTGACCATCGCCGTGCACAACGGCAAGCAGCACGTGCCTGTGTACATCACCGACCAGATGGTGGGACACAAGCTCGGCGAGTTCTCGCTGACGCGCACGTTCAAAGGCCACCCGGCCGATAAAAAAGCGAAGAAGTAAGGACTAACCATGGAAACCCGTTCAATCGTTCGAGGCGTTCGCCTCTCGGTCGACAAAGGCCGACTGGTTGCCGACCTGATTCGCGGCAAGAAGGTCGACCAGGCGCTCAACATCCTGGCGTTCACGCAGAAAAAAGCTGCCGGTATCGTCAAGAAGGCTCTCGAGTCCGCGATCGCCAACGCCGAGCACAACGACGGTGCCGACATTGACGAACTGAAGGTCAAGACCATCTACGTCGAGCAAGGCACTACGCTCAAGCGCTTCTCGGCCCGCGCCAAAGGTCGCGGCAACCGCATCAGCAAACCCACGTGTCACATCTACGTGACGGTTGGCAACTGAAGAGGTCACAGGAATATGGGACAGAAAATCAACCCTACCGGGTTCCGCCTCGCAGTTTCCCGCAACTGGGCCAGCCGCTGGTACGCGAGCAACCGTGACTTCGCCGGCATGCTGGCCGAAGACATCAAGGTACGTGAGTACCTCAAGGGCAAGCTGAAGAACGCCGCCGTTTCGCGCGTCGTGATCGAGCGCCCCGCCAAGAACGCGCGCATCACCATTTACTCGGCGCGTCCGGGCGTGGTGATCGGCAAGAAAGGCGAAGACATCGAGAAGCTGAAGAAAGAACTGGCTGCCAAGCTGGGCGTGCCGGTTGCGGTCAACATCGAAGAAGTGCGCAAGCCCGAAATCGATGCCAAGCTGATCGCCGACAGCATCACGCAGCAGCTCGAGAAGCGCATCATGTTCCGCCGCGCCATGAAACGCGCGATGCAGAACGCGATGCGCCTGGGCGCACAGGGCATCAAGATCATGTCGTCGGGTCGTCTCAACGGCATCGAAATCGCCCGCTGCGAGTGGTACCGCGAAGGTC
Source organism: Hydrogenophaga sp. (assembly GCF_051860785.1). Lineage (GTDB taxonomy): Bacteria > Pseudomonadota > Gammaproteobacteria > Burkholderiales > Burkholderiaceae_C > Hydrogenophaga. Next base: position 46,259 of record NZ_JBIMLB010000029.1, on the reverse strand, counting down.
GCGTGCCGCTTCACACCCTGCGCGCCGACATCGACTACGGCACGTCCGAAGCCAAGACCACTTACGGCATCATCGGTGTCAAGGTCTGGGTCTACAAGGGCGATACCCTGGGCCGCAATGATGCGCCTGTGGCTGCCGAGCCGCGAGTCGAAGAAGAGCGTCGCCCGCGTGGTCCGCGCCGTGAGCGTCCGGCTGGTCCTCCTGCCCGCGCTGCGGTTCGCCGCCCTGGCGCCAATGCCGCACCGGCCGATGGCAGTGACAAACCTGCCGAAGCCACCACCGGCACCGAAACCAAACCCGCCGTTAAGCGCGTTCGCAAAGACGCCGCGCCCGCATCTGCAGCTGCGGACGGCAAAGGAGAATAAATATGTTGCAACCTGCTCGCCGCAAGTTTCGTAAGGAACAAAAAGGCCGCAATACCGGCGTCGCCACGAGCGGCGCCACCGTCGCGTTCGGCGACTTCGGCCTGAAGTCGACCGACCGCGGTCGTCTGACGGCGCGCCAGATCGAGGCCGCACGCCGTGCGATCTCCCGTCACGTCAAGCGTGGCGGCCGCATCTGGATCCGCGTGTTCCCGGACAAGCCGATCTCCCAGAAGCCTGCCGAAGTCCGCATGGGCAACGGCAAGGGTTCGGTGGAGTACTACGTGGCCGAGATCCAGCCTGGCAAGGTGCTCTACGAGATCGTGGGTGTGCCCGAACAGCTGGCTCGCGAAGCTTTCCAGCTGGCTGCCGCCAAACTTCCCCTGCGCACCACGTTCGTGACGCGCATGCTGGGCCAGTGATTCAGGAGAACACAAGATGAAAACTGCTGAACTGCGCCAGAAAGATGTGGCCGGCCTGGAAGCCGAAGTGAAGTCGCTGCAAAAGGCCCATTTCGGTCTGCGCATGCAAAAAGCCACGCAACAACTCAACAACAACGCCACGCTGGGTGACACCCGCCGTGCGATCGCTCGTGCCAAGACCATCCTGGCCGAGAAGCAGCGCGCTGCCGCCGCTGCCAAATAAGGAGTGACCATGACGGAAGCTAAAACATCCCTCAAGCGCACCTTGGTTGGCAAGGTGGTCAGCGACAAGCGCACCAAGACCGTGACGGTCCTGGTCGAACGCCGTGTGAAGCACGAGCTCTACGACAAGATCGTGGCGAAGTCCAGCAAGTACCACGCCCACGATGAAAAGGGCGAGTACAAGATGGGCGATGTGATCGAGATCACCGAGAGCCGCCCACTGTCCAAGACCAAGAACTGGGTCGCCACCCGTCTGGTGCAAAAAGCCGCACTGGTGTAAGCCCCAAGACGCTGGCCTCGGCGCACAATGAAAAAGCGACCGACAATTCGGTCGCTTTTTCTTTTTTCGGGCCCGGGTGACCCGGGTCTTCCAGCCACGGCCTTAGGGCCATCACGATGAGGAGCACAACATGATCAAGGTGGGCGACAAGATTCCGGCGGCAACGCTGATGGAGTACAGCGAAGTCGAGGGCAATGGCTGCAGCATTGGCCCCAATCCGGTGGATGTGGCGAAAACCTCGGCTGGCAAGACGATCGCCGTGTTCGCCCTGCCGGGTGCCTTCACGCCCACCTGCTCGGCCAAGCATGTACCGGGCTTCGTGCAGCACGCTGCAGACTTCAAGGCCGCTGGTGTCGACGAAATCTGGTGCCTGAGCGTGAACGACGCTTTCGTGATGGGTGCGTGGGCACGCGACCAGAAGACCGGCGACAAGGTGCGCATGCTGGCCGACGGCAGCGCCGACTTCGCCAAGGCCACGGGCCTTACGCTGGACCTGACGGGCCGCGGCATGGGCTTGCGCAGCAACCGCTATTCCATGCTCATCAAGGACGGGGTGGTCAAGACGCTCAACGTCGAAGCCCCCGGCAAGTTCGAGGTCAGCGATGCGGACACGCTGCTGGCCCAGGCCAAGGCCGGCGTCTGATCAAAGATCCACCTTGAGGTAGTGCGCCCCTGCAATGGGGTTGTGATAGTAGGGCGCCACCTCGACGAAGCCCGCCTCCTGATACAGGGCGCGGGCGGTTTCCATGTCACTCAGGGTGTCGAGCAGCATGGTGGTGTAGCCGGCCAGCTGGCCTTCGGAGAGCACGCGTTCCACCAGCAGCCTTCCCAGGCCGAAGCCTCGAAATGCGGGGCGCACGAACAGGCGCTTCATTTCGCAGGCATTGAGGTGATCGGTGTTGTGCAGGGGGCGCAGTGCGCAGCAGCCCGCAGGCTCTCCGTCCACCAGCGCCAACAGCAGGGCGCCCGACGGTGCGCCATAGTCGCCTGGCAGGCCGGCCAGTTCGGCATTGAAACCCTGGAAGCACAGATCGATGCCGAGTCCGGCTTGATAGTCCAGGAACAGGTCACGGACTGTCTGCAGGTCGTCAGGAAACTGGGCCGGTCTCAGTGAAACGGCGGCGGCTCCGTGGTCTTTCATGGTGGCGGGATCGGCGGACGGGGGGGCTGGCGGTGGCGTGGCAGCCACTATACGACAGCCCGCCGCGGCGGTTCAGAAGGCATTGCCAAAGCTCACCAGCCAGTTGACCGCCGCGCCGCACAAGAGCAGGACCACCAGAGCGAGCAGCCGCGTGCCAGTCGTGTCACGTGCCGGTCGCACCGGTGTGGCGAGTTGTTTGTCCCCCACCACCATGGGTCGCACCAGGCTTTGCTTCCTCACGAGCTTGTAGAAGAGGATGGCGAGCACATGCAACACCACCAACGCGATCACGATGAATTTGCCCACTTCCGTGTGATATCCCGTGGCCAGCGATACGGTGTCGCCGGAGACGAATCGGGTCAACGGACCGGACACTGCGATTTCGTCATCGCTCATCAGCCCGCTGGCGACCTGGATGGCCAGGATCAGCAGCAACCCGAACACCGATAGCGCACCCAGGGGACTGTGGCCCGCCTCGTGCTCGGGCCTGCTCTGGCCGCGCAAATAGGCCACGAGCGAAGAAGGCGAATACAGAAAGCTGGCGAAGCGCGACCAGTGACCACCCACGAAACCCCACACCAGGCGAAACAGCAGGAGGGTGAGCACTGCGTAGCCGAGGCGCAAGTGCCAGTTCATCCAGTTGCCACCGACGCTGCCTGTGATCACGAGGCCGATCACGCAGGCCGCCAGCAGCCAGTGAAACAGACGGGTGGGCAGGTCCCAGACGCGGATGGTGTGCATGGTGGTCGTCCGAAGAGAGAGGGAAATGAGTGAAGACGATACACGCAGACGGTTCAAGCGGAACTTCGTGCTCACCCCTACACTCTGGCGCGGGTGGCCGCAGAGCCACCGTGTCTCCCTCCACAACCCGTTTAGGAGTTCCCATGAGAATCGTCGCCCCACTGGCTTTCTCTATCGCCTTCGCCTCTTTCTCGGCGCCCGCCATGGCGCAGTTCCAGAAGCCCGAAGACGCGGTGAAGTATCGAAAGGCGGTCATGACCATCATGGGCAACCATGCTGGGCGTCTCGGCGCCATGGCCAATGGCCGCGTGCCGTTCAACGCCACAGCGGCCGCAGACAGTGCAGCGCTGCTGGAGAGCCTGAGCAAGCTGCCGTGGGAAGCGTTCGTGGCGGGCACCGACAAGGGAGACACCCGGGCCAAGCCGGAAATCTGGGCCGAGCAGGCCAAGTTCAAGGAAAACTCGGACAAGCTGCAGGCTGAGACCGCAAAGCTCGCCGCCGCCGCCAAGACGGGCAACCTCGACAGCGTGAGGACAGCATTCGGCTCGGTCGGCCAGACCTGTAAGGCCTGCCACGACGCCTACCAGAAGAACTGAAGACGATGGATCAGGTCTGCGCGAGCAGTTTCTCGATCAAGGCGTGCAGCGCCGGAAAATCGGGTTCGCCGACGTAGCGCTTGACGATCTGGCCTTTTTTGTCGACCAGGTAGGTGGTGGGGGTGAGCTTCACGTCCCCCCACTGCCGAGCGATTTCGCCCGTGTTGTCCAGCGCCACCTTGAAGGGCAACTGCCGGCTCTGGGAAAAATTCAGCACCCACGCCGGGGGGTCGTATTCCATGGCCACGGCCACGGTCTCGAAACCCTGGCCCTGGTACTTGTGCCAAGTGGCCACGATCTGTGGCATTTCCTTCACGCAGGTCACGCAGGTGGTAGCCCAGAAATTCACCAGGGTGACCTTGCCTTTGAGGTCGGCCGTGGTGGCCTTCGAGCCGTCCAGCAGCACAAAAGTGGATTCCGGGGCAGCGTCACGGCCACTGCAACCCGCCAGGCCAAGTGCAGCGGCAGTGCCCAGCGCGGCCGTGGCCAAGAGGGCTCGCCGGCGGTGAAAGCCGTCAGGGCTCAGATCGGTCATTGTCTTTTCACTTCCCGAGGGCTACATTGCCCCACGTCATACATTGATCAGCCATCCAGGAGGATTCGCCATGCAACGCCGCCAGTTTACCCAGTCCACCTCAGCCTTCATTGGCCTCCTGGTGTTGGCCGTCCATGAGCACGCCAGGGCGCTGTCGCTGAGTGATCTCACCAACCAGGATGCCAGCCAGGGCATCAAGGTGGCGCTGGAGAAAGGGGCGCTGGCAGCGGTCGCCTTGCTCGGCAAGACCGATGGATTCCTGGGCAATCCGAAAGTTCGGATTCCTTTGCCCGGATTTCTCGAAGATGCCTCCAAGCTGCTCAAGCTGACTGGTCAGGGCAAGCGGGTAGACGAACTCGTGACCAGCATGAACCGGGCCGCAGAGGCTGCTGTCCCCATGGGGAAAGATTTGCTGGTAGGGGCGGTGAAGTCCATGAGCGTCACCGATGCGAAGAACATTCTCAGCGGAGGCGAGAACTCCGTGACCCAATTCTTTGCCGAGAAGACGCGCAGCCCATTGGGTGAAAAATTCCTGCCCATCGTCACCAAGGCCACTGAGAAAGTGGGCCTGGCCAACCAGTACAACCGGGTGGCAGGGAAAGCGGCTGGGGTCGGCCTGGTCAAAAGCGAAGATGCCAACATCCAGCGCTACGTCACCGGCAAGTCGCTCGATGGCCTCTACACCATCATCGGTGAGGAAGAGCGCAAGATCCGGCAGGACCCTGTGGGCACGGGCAGCGCGATTCTCAAGAAGGTGTTTGGTGCCTTGAAGTGAGCGCCTGCCTCCGACCAATGAGCCTGTCTACTTGAGTTTGCCGCGGGCCTCGCTGAGCCGCGCTTCCAGATACTCGCCGTAGAAATCGGGCACCGCGATGCCCACCAGGCGCTCGGCCAGCTCTCGCCCGTCCGAGCCAAAGAACAGCACGGTCGGGGTGAAGCGGGCCTTCCACGCCGTGGCCAGTGCGGCGGGTGTGGTCATCTGGCCATCGAAGCCCTGCAGGTTGCCGGTGCGGTCGAGCACATCGAGCTGAACAGCGTGCACCAGGCCTTCGCGCCGCATCGGCAGCAGGTAGTGCTTGCGCACGATTTCGCAGTACGGGCAACCCGCCAGCGTGATCATGACCACCAGCGGCTGGCTGCGCGCGGCCGCAGCCTGGGCGGCGCCGCGCAGCGAGGCGGGGGTGGGCAGTTGATCGGTCACGGCGCCGGGTTCTCGGTCAGATGGCACTACTTCGTCGCAGTTCGGCCAGCCGCTCGGGCGGGCAGGCCAACCAGTCTTTCAGCACCTCGGCCGTGTGCTGCCCCAGCAGCGGCGGGGGCAGATCGTTGCGCACGGGCGTGACACCGAGCTTGAGCGGGCTGGCCACCAAGTCCACCGCGTCGGCCAGCGGGTGGGCCCAGGCGTGCACCATGCCGCGCGATTGCACGTGTTCATCCGCAAACACCTCGGCCAGGCTGTTGATCGGACCGCAGGGCACCTTGGCCGCCTCCAGCGCGGCAAGCCAGTCGGCCTTGCCACGCAGTTTCAGGATGGATTCCAGCAAGGGCACGAGCACGTCGCGGTGGCGCACGCGGTTCTGATTCTGTGCAAAGCGCGGGTCGGTCGCGAGCTCCGGGTGGCCCGCCACGGCGCAGAACTTGGCGAACTGACCATCGTTGCCCACGGCAAGGATGATGTGTTGCGATTGACCTTGAGCGTCCGGGGCGACCTCGAACACCTGGTAGGGCACGATGTTGGCGTGGGCGTTGCCTGCGCGGCCCGGCACCTTTCCGTCTTCGCGGCCGCGCACCAGGTAGTTGGCGCCGAGGTTGGCGAGCATGGCCACCTGCGTGTCGAGCAGCGCCATGTCGATGTGCTGGCCCTCACCGGTACGCTCGGCATGGCGCAGCGCCGCCTGGATGGCGACCGTAGCGTAGAGGCCGGTGAAAAGATCGGCCACGGCCACACCCACCTTCTGCGGGCCGCCACCCGGCAGCGCGTCGCGCTCGCCGGTCACGCTCATGAGCCCGCCCATGGCCTGGATCGCGAAGTCGTAGCCAGCGCGATCCTTGTAGGGCCCGCTCTGGCCGAAGCCGGTGATGGAGCAGTACACCAACCGCGGGTTGATCTTGCGCAGGCTGTCGAAGTCCAGGCCGTAGCGAGCCATGTCACCCACTTTGTAGTTCTCCACGAACACATGGGCTTGCTTCACCAGTTCCCGGATCAGGCTCTGGCCTTCGGGCCGGGCGATGTCGCAAGTGATGGAGCGTTTGTTGCGGTTGGTACCCAGGTAGTAAGCGGCTTCGGCGGTGTCGGTGCCGTCGCGTCCCCGCAGGAAGGGCGGGCCCCAGCCGCGCGTGTCGTCACCGCCCGGGTGTTGTGCGCTGGGTGGGCGCTCCACCTTCACCACGTCCGCGCCCAGGTCCGCCAGGGTCTGCGTGCACCACGGGCCAGCCAGCACGCGTGACAAGTCCAGGATACGGATACCATCCAGAGCATTCATGTCGCCATTGTGCGCGAGGCCGTCTGAGCTTCGGTGTCACGGTCGCGGCCCAGTTGGAATTCCCATGTCTCTGATCTCTGCGGGTCGCGCGCCCGGCCGCCGCCAGCTGACCGCGGCAATTGTCCTGATCGCCCTGCTTGCTCTGTTCGCCTGCAGTCCCACGTTCAATTGGCGCGAGTTGCGTCCCCAGGGCACCCCCCTTCTGGCACTCATGCCCTGCAAGCCAGAACGCGTCACCCGCACGGTTCCCTTGATGGGCACGGGCACCGAAATGCACCTGCACAGCTGCGACACCGGTGGTCTGAGTTTTGCGGTGGCCTGGGCCGAACTGGGTGACGCGACGCGGGTGGAAGCTGCGCTGGGCGAATGGTCCCGCGCCTCGCTGGCCAGCTTGCGCCTGGCGCCAGAAGTGGCCGACTCACCCGAGGCACACTGGGCTTTTCGACTGCCCGGCGCTCCCAAGGCGCGTGGCCTGATGGCGCAAGGCACGGGTCCGCAAGGCCAGGCCGTGCAGATGCGGGCGGCGTACTTTGCCCGAGGCTCGCAGGTTTTTCAGGCCGCCGTCTATGGCTCAAGCCTTCCCAGCGAAGTGACCACCACGTTCTTTGAAGCCCTGAAATTGCCATGAGTACCGGGACCCATTCTGATCTGCTGCCCGCGCGTGCCGCGGTCATCGTCTTCCTGGCGTTCGTGCTCGCCTACTTTCTCTCGGCCTTGCTGCGCGCCATCACCGCCACGCTCTCGCCCGTCCTGAGTGCGGAAATGGCGCTGAGCGCCGGTGACCTGGGCCTGCTGGCGGGCGGTTACTTCTTCGGCTTTGCCCTCACGCAACTGCCGCTGGGCAGCTGGCTGGACCGGTACGGCCCGCGCGTCGTGGTGCTCGGTTTTCTGAGCGTGGCGGTGGCGGGTTGCGCAGCGTTTGCCATGGCCACCAGCTTCTCGGGCCTGCTGGCCGCGCGGGTGCTCATCGGCATGGGCGTGAGTGCCTGCCTCATGGCTCCGCTCACCGGCTATCGGCGCTGGCTCACGCCTGCCCAGCAGATGCGTGCCAATTCCTGGATGCTGATGTCGGGCTCGCTGGGCATGGTGGCGTCGACATTGCCGGTGCAATGGCTGATGCCGCTGACCGGCTGGCGTGGGATCTTCTGGGGGCTGACGGTGCTGCTGCTGCTGTCCATGGTCGCGCTGGCCATGACGGTGCCACGGTGGCAGCAGACCCAGGCTCGCACGGCCGCGGCCCATCCTGCCATGCAGGGCTACGGATTCATCTGGCGCCATCCCTACTTTCGTCAGATGCTGCCGGTTGGCATCGTCAACTACGGCGGCATGATTGCCGTGCAGACCCTCTGGGCTGGGCCCTGGATGGTCAAGGTGGCCGGTTACACGCCGCAAGCGGCGGCGGCCGGGCTCTTCGGCATCAACCTGTCCATGCTTTGCACCTTCTGGGTCTGGGGCATGGTCAACCCGCACCTGTCGCGCCGCGGCTTCTCACCCGAGGGTCTGATTGCCTGGGGCATGCCCCTGAGCCTCGCCGTGCTGGCGGCCATCGTCCTGCTGGGCGCCGATGCGGGCTGGGCGCTGTGGGCGCTGTTCTGCGTCAGCAGCACCTTTGCCTCGCTCTCGCAGCCGGCGGTGGCGCTGGCCCTTCCGGCGGAAGCCGCCGGGCGCGCACTCTCGGCTTACAACCTGGCCATCTTCGTTGGCGTGTTCGCGGTGCAATGGAGCATTGGCCTTCTGATCGAGGCGCTGGGGCTGCTCGGCTGGAGTGAATCCGCGCGCTACCGTGGTGCCTTCGCGATCTTCGGCGTGTGTTGCGTGTTCGCCTACGCGGGCTTCTGGCGCGCCTGGCGTGGCCTTGCCAAGGGGCGGGCCGGCTAAACTTGCCCCATGAACGGCATCTTCATCATTGCGCACGCTCCCCTGGCCGCGGCGTTGCGCCAATGCGTGCTGCATGTGTTTCCCGATGCGGCCGAGGCGGTGGTCGCGCTGGACATCCAGCCCAACGTGCCGCCCGAGGAATCGCTGGCGCAGGCGCGCGCGCTGTTGCGCCAGATGCACCTGCCTCAGACCCTGGTGGTGACCGATGTGTTCGGCGCCACGCCCTGCAACGTGGCGCAGAAACTCATCGACGGCGTGAACTCCAAGCTCATCACTGGCGTGAACCTGCCCATGCTGCTGCGCACCGTGTCGTACCGGCACGAGTCGCTCGACGCCCTGATCTCCCGCGCCATGATCGGTGCCACGCAGGGAGTCATCCAGGTCGCGGTGACCGCTCCCCAGAACCAGGCCCGACGAACCACCCATGATCAAGACCACCGTGACCATCAGCAATAAGCTCGGGCTGCATGCACGCGCCTCGGCCAAACTCACCAAACTCGCGGGCAGCTTCGCCAGCGACGTCTGGATGACGCGCGCGGACCGCCGCGTCAATGCCAAGAGCATCATGGGGGTGATGATGCTGGCGGCGGGCCTGGGCAGCACCGTCGAGATCGAGACCTCGGGCAGCGACGAGCAGGCAGCTCTCAATGCGATCGTCGCACTCATCGACGACAAATTCGGCGAAGGCGAATGATGGCGCCCCCACGCTCCGCCGCTGCGCGGGTCGCTGCCCCCCAGTGGGGCTGGTTTGCCTTGGGACGGCCCGGCGGCAAAACCTCCGGTACGGGCTTCGCATGACTTTCAGCGTCCACGGCCTGGCCGTCTCCCGGGGCATTGCCATCGGGCGGGCCGTGATCGTGGCGTCCAGCCGTGTCGATGTGGCGCACTATTTCGTGCAGGCCGGGGAGGTGCAGAGCGAAATCGATCGCCTGCGGCATGCACGCAATGCGGTGGCCGAGGAAATCCTGAAAGTCCAGCAGAGTCTGAGCGATCTGGAATCCACCGACGCACACCCCGAACTCACCGCGCTGCTCGACGTGCATTTGATGCTGCTGCAGGACGAACAGCTCACCAGTGGCGTCAAGCACTGGATCGTGGACCGCCACTACAACGCCGAATGGGCGCTGACCACCCAGCTCGAGGTGATTGCACGCCAGTTCGACGAGATGGAAGACCTCTACCTGCGCGAGCGAAAGGCCGATCTGGAGCAGGTGGTTGAACGCATGTTGCGTGTCATGCGCGGTGTGTCGTCCCCCGTGGCGGGCGGCGCACGGCCTGTGCATGACCACACCACGGAAGTGCCGCTGGTGTTGATCGCGCACGACCTGTCACCCGCCGACATGCTGCAGTTCAAGCAAAGCGTGTTTGCCGGCTTCGTCACCGATGTGGGCGGCAAGACCAGCCACACCGCCATCGTCGCCCGCAGCATGGACATCCCGGCGGTGGTCGGTGCGCGTTCGGCCAGCCACCTGGTCAAGCAGGACGACTGGGTCATCATCGACGGCGATGCGGGCGTGGTGCTGGTCGACCCCTCGCCCATCCTGCTGGCCGAGTACGGGTTCAAGCAGCGCCAGGGCGAGGTCGAGCGCGAGCGCCTTTCACGCCTGAAGAACACGCCCGCCGTCACGCTCGATGGGCAGAAGATCGAGCTGCTGGCCAACATCGAACAGCCCGAAGACGCCGCCGCCGCACTCAAGGCCGGCGCTGTGGGTGTGGGGCTGTTCCGCAGCGAATTCCTTTTCATGGGCCGCAACGGCAAGCTGCCCGATGAGGAGGAGCAGTACCAGGCCTACCGCCGCGCGGTCGACGGCATGCAGGGCTTGCCGGTAACGATCCGCACTGTGGATGTGGGGGCCGACAAGCCGCTGGACCGCGGTGCCTCGCGCGCGGGCGACGACCACCTCAACCCGGCGCTGGGTTTGCGCGCGATCCGCTGGAGCCTGTCCGAGCCTTCGATGTTTCTGGCCCAGCTGCGCGCCATCCTGCGCGCCGCAGCGCACGGGCCCGTGAACCTGTTGATTCCCATGCTGGCGCACGCCAGCGAGATTCGCCAGAGCCTGGCGCTCGTCAACCGGGCGCGAGAGCAACTCACCACGGCCGGCGTCCCGCAAGGCGTGGTCAAGCTCGGCGCGATGATCGAGGTGCCTGCCGCGGCGCTGACCATTCCGCTTTTCTTGCGCCACTTCGATTTCCTCTCGGTCGGCACCAACGATCTGATCCAGTACACCCTGGCCATCGATCGCGCCGACGAAGCCGTGTCCCATCTCTACGACCCGGTGCACCCGGCGGTGCTGCACCTGCTGGCCGGCACCATCGAACAGTGCCGCGCGCAGGGCAAGGGTGTGAGCGTGTGCGGAGAGATGGCCGGCGACGTGACGCTCACACGCCTGCTGCTCGGGCTGGGTTTGCGCAGCTTCTCGATGCATCCTTCGCAGATCCTGGCGGTGAAGCAGCAGATCCTCCGTTGCGACACGGGGCGTCTGCAGACCTGGGCGCAGAGCGTGCTGGCGGCCGAAGACCCGGCCGCACTGATGGTCGACTAAGCCTTGTATTGGCGCGTGGCCAGCACGGCCGCGCCGATGATCATGGCAGCCGCAACGCCCACAGCCACGCTCGGCGTCTCGCCGCGCATCACCAACAGCGTCAGGGTGGAGAGCAAGGGCGTGAGGAAACTGAGCACGCCGATCTGCCGTGCGTCGCCTCGCTTCAAGGCTGCATCCCACAGAAAGAACGCGCCCCCCAGCGGACCGAGCCCCAGCACGGCGATCAACGCCAGATCCCCCGTTGAAAGTACCACTGCGGGCTCCAGCAATGCATGGCACAGCAACGCGAGCAGGCCCGAAATGAGCGCGAAGCTGCCGATGGCGGCGGTGGGAAAGGCGCGAACGCGCTGTGTGAGCAAAGAGTAGCTGGCCCAGATGAAGGCCGAGCCCAGCGCGGGGATGTAGCCCCAGGCCCAGCGCGCCTCGCCGGTTTCTCCCGCGCCGCCCAGGATGGCCAGCGCTGCGCCAGCAAAGCCGAGCAGGGCCGCCAGCACATGGCGTCGGGTGAGGGACACGCCGGACAGGAACAGGGGCGCCATGACCACGATGCCCAGCGGCCAGAGGTAGTTCACCAGATTGGCCTGCACCGGTGGCGCGTGTCGCAGCGCGATGAACAACAGGAAGTGAAAACCGAACAGGCCGTACACGCCCACCGCCAGCGTGGACAGCGGCACGCGCCATTGCCGCAGGTCGAAACGCGAGAGCGGCAACGCAATCAGGCTGCCCACCAGCAGCGAAAGGCCTGTGAGCAGGAACGGCGGCACGTGCGAGAGCGTCACGCCCAGCGCGGCCAGCGAAGCCCAGAGCGCGATGGCGCCCAGGGCGAGCAGATTGGCGGTGTTCATAGGTCCGAGCGTACCGGCCCCATCGTCGCGAAACGCGGGTCTGCCGTCGCGCGGCGCGGGTTCAGATGCCGGCGCGGCGCCGCGCAGCGGTGAGCGCAGAAGGTGAGCGGTAGCCGCTGCGGCGCGCAACCTCGGCGACGCTCAGCCCTTGTTCACGCCAGGCGCGCGCCTGTGCCAGGCGCAGTTCGCGCAGCCACTGCTGGGTGCTCTGGCCGCGCTCGTCGCGGCAGCGCGCGGCCAACTGCGCCGCACTCAGGTGCACGCGCGCCGCCAGCTCGGCAACGGTGGGGCCCACGCCCGATCGAGTGAGTGCCCAGCGGGCGAGTGCGTCCCAATCGATGGCCCGACGGGGGCGAAGTGGCGAAGCATCCGTGGGAGGCAACCAGGCTTCGAGCAACAGCGAAGGACCCTGCTGTTGCGCGCGAGGCAGGCGATCGGTGCAAGCGCGGGCCAGGTAAGTCGCCAGCGCGAGCGTGGCCGGCGGCGGTGCGAATGAACGCGCGCGCGCCCAGTCGCTGGTATGGCTGTCGAGCACCAGGCAGCGCGCACCGAAGCGCGCTTCGAAGTCGTGCCGTTCGCCCGGCGGCACCACGCAGCCATCCCCTGCGGCGATGCGCCTGCCACGCCCGGCCACCTCAAGCTCCAGCTCGCCCTGCAGGCCCAGGAGGATCTGGAAATGATCGTGGTCGTGGCTGCCGTGCGAGGCGCTGTAGTCGCGCACGCTCAGGTGGTCGTGCGCGGCGGGCATGTCATTTCGCCAAGGGGTTGAGGACCCCGTGCGCCTGCTGGTCGGCGTGGTAGCTGCTGCGCACCATGGCGCCGACGGCGGCATGGGTGAAGCCCATCTTGTAGGCCTCGGCTTCGAACATCTTGAACGTGTCAGGGTGCACATAGCGGCGCACCGGCAGGTGGTGGCCGCTGGGCGCCAGGTACTGGCCGATGGTCAGCATGTCGATGTGGTGCGCGCGCATGTCGCGCATCACGTCCAGGATTTCCTCGTCCGTTTCACCCAGGCCGACCATGAGACCGCTCTTGGTGGGTACGTGGGGGAACAAGGCCTTGAACTTCTTCAGCAGGTTCAGGCTGAACTGGTAATCCGAACCCGGGCGTGCTTCCTTGTAGAGGCGCGGCACGGTTTCCAGGTTGTGGTTCATCACGTCGGGCGGCGCGGCCTTGAGGATGTCCAGGGCCCGGTCGTCGCGACCGCGGAAGTCGGGCACCAGCACTTCGATCTGCGTTTGCGGCGAGAGCGCCCGGGTCTTCTCGATGCAGGCCACGAAATGGCCGGCGCCGCCATCGCGCAGGTCGTCGCGGTCCACGCTGGTGATCACCACATATTTCAGCTTGAGTTGCGCGATGGTCCTGGCGAGGTTGTCGGGCTCATCCACATCCAGCGGATCGGGGCGACCATGCCCCACATCGCAGAACGGGCAGCGACGCGTGCACTTGTCGCCCATGATCATGAACGTGGCCGTGCCCTTACCAAAGCATTCGCCGATGTTGGGGCAGCTTGCCTCTTCGCACACCGTGACCAGCTTGTTGGTGCGCAGGATGTCCTTGATCTCGTAGAAACGCGTGGTGGGGCTGCCGGCCTTGACGCGGATCCACTCGGGCTTCTTCAGCACCTCGGCCGGCACGATCTTGATCGGGATGCGTGCGGTCTTGGCCTGGCTCTTCTGCTTGGCCGTGGCGTCGTAGCTGGCGGCGGGCTGGGCGTCGCGGACGGTACTGCTGGCGAGGGCCGTGGTGGTTTCGGGGCTGGTCATGTCGGGGGCGCGTTGGACGCAGTTGGGTTCAGGGGGCGAGGAGGGCGGCGAGCTTCTGGCTCAGGGCCTGTGCAACTTCGTCCCAGGAAGCCGCAACCCCGATTGTAGAAAGATCGACTGTGCGCAGGCCCTGGTAGCCGCAAGGGTTGATGCGTTCGAAGGGTTGCAGGTCCATGCCCACATTCAGCGCCACACCGTGGTAGGTGCAGTGGCGGCTGACCTTGATGCCCAGCGCGGCGATCTTCCCCAGGCCGGTGAAGTCGGGTTCAGCCTTGCCTTGCCCGACCACTTTGCGCTGCGGCCTCTGGGGCAGGAGTGCGTGGCTGCCGGGGTCGTCCAGTCGCACGTAGATGCCCGGCGCACCCGCCACACGGTGGCCGATCACGTTGAAGGGCGCAAGCGTGCGGATAACGGCTTCCTCGACCCGATAGACATACTCTTTGATGAAGTAGCCCGCGCGCTGCAGGTCGACCAGCGGATAGGCCACCACCTGGCCCGGGCCGTGGTAGGTCACCTGGCCGCCGCGGTTGGTCTGCACGACGGGAATCTCGCCCGGGGCCAGCAGGTGATCCAGTCGACCCGCCAGGCCTTGGGTGAACACAGGCGGGTGCTCGCAGACCCAAAGCTCGTCCGGCGTTTCGGCGGCGCGACCCGCTGTGAAGGCCTGCATCGCTTCATAGGTGGGTGCGTAGGCCGCCCGCCCAAGGGATCGGATGTTCACAGGACGATCTTGACCAACGGGTGCGTGGTCAGGGTTCGATAGAGTTCATCGAGCTGTTCCCGGCTGGTCACCCGCACGGTGAGTGTCAGGCCCAGGTAATTGCCGGCCTTGCTCGGGCGGTGCTCGATGGTCCGGTGGTCGAAGTTCTCATCGAAAGCGCGCACCACGTGCGCCATCGCTTCGGCAAAGCCTTCCACGTTGGCGCCCATCACCTTGATGGGGAAGTCGCTGGGGTACTCGATCAGCGATTGTTCCGGAGGAATCTCAGGGGGGAATTCCATGACGCCGAAGCCCTTTCAAACAGATTGCGCCGCCACGGCCTGCTGGTAGCCGGCGTAGAGGCGGGCATACACAGGACCTGGGCGGCCGTTGCCCACGGGGCGGCCGTCCAGCTCGGTGATGGGCAGCACCTCCTTGGTGGCCGAGGACAGCAGCAATTCGTCCGCCTCCAGCACTTCGTCGCGGGTGATGCGGCGCAACTCGAAGCGAATACCTTGCTCGCGGCAGATGTCCTCGATCAGGCCGAACCGGATGCCTTCGAGCACCAGGTTGTCCTTGGGCGGGCCCATGACCACACCATGCTTGACCACCCACACGTTGCTGGAGGCGGCTTCGCTGAGAAAGCCGTCTCTGTACATCACCGTTTCCACGGCACCTGCATCGGCGCTGATCTGCCGCGCGAGCACCGCGCCCAGCAGGCTGGTGGTCTTGATGTGCGCCTTTTCCCAGCGGAAATCGTCGGCACTGACGCAGGCCACGCCTTTTTCCCGCTGTGCTGGTGTGGCCAGCTTCATCTCGCCGGCCGTCACGAGCACCGTGGGTTGCAGGCCGGGAGGCATGACGTGGTCGCGCACCGCCACGCCGCGCGTCACCTGGATGTAGATCAACTGGTTGATGGAAGCCGTGTTGGCGCGCAAATCTTCGATCAGGTGCCGCGCCACGCCCAGCCATTGTTCTCGTGTCAGCGGATTGGGGATGCGAAGCTCGCCCAGCGAGCGGTCCAGTCGCGCCATGTGCTGCTCGAACCGGAACACCTTGCCGCCGTAGGCGGGCAGCACTTCGTACACACCGTCGCCGAAAATGAACCCTCGGTCCAGCACGCTGATGCGCGCCTCACGCAGAGGTGTGAACTCACCGTTGAGATAGCACAGCGACGTGGGGAGCGAGGGCCCTTGACCCAGCGGGGAGAGGTTCATGAACGGATTATCGGCGGCGAGAATCGTGCAGGGTGCAAGATGCCAGGCGGCCTTGACGGACGCATGGGGTTTCTACGTATAATCAACGGCTGTGCCTAATCGCCCGCGTCTGTAACCCATCCGTAATCTGCCATGTCGACAATGCCCCCGGTGACGTCGAAGGCACCTGCCCCAGGCAACTGGGAAGATGGAGACAAGGAACCCGAATTCAAGCCACTGAACCACGACGAAGCGTCGCAGTGGCGAGCCTCCCAGCCGAAGTTGTCGGCCTGGCGGGTGGTCGGGGTCCAGATGCTGGTGGGACTGGTGGCTGGTGCGCTGGGGTGGCTGTTCACCCGGAGCGAGTCGGTGGCCTGGTCCGTCCTGTACGGCGCAGCATCGGTTGTGATCCCGACGGCCCTGATGGCCTGGGGCGTGACGTCGAGTGCCTTGTCCCGCAAAGCGTCGGGGCATGTGATCTCGGCGTTCATGGGGTTCGTGTTGTGGGAGGGGATCAAACTTCTGCTGGCAGTGGCCATGTTGTGGTCCGCGCCCAGAATCGTCCCCGACCTGAACTGGCTGGCCTTGTTGGCTGGCCTGGTGGTGGTACTCAAGGTGTACTGGTTTGGATTCTGGATCCAGACCCGTCGTCCAAACTGAAACGGTTGATGGAACTGAACGAACATGGCTGCTGAAGGACAAGCACTGACGCCGGGTGAATACATCCGCCACCACCTGGTTCACCTGACGAACAAGAAGCAGGAGTCGATCGTCGATTTCTCCGTGATCAACATCGACTCGATGGTGATCAACGTTCTGATGGGTGCCCTGGTCTGTTTCGTTCTCTGGCTGGCGGCGCGCAAGGCCACTTCCGGCACGCCAGGCCGCTTCCAGGCGGCTGTCGAGATCCTGGTGGAGATGGTCGACAACCAGGCCAAGTCGGTCATCCACAACGCCAACAGCCGCAAGCTCGTGGCCCCATTGGCGCTCACGGTGTTCTGCTGGATCTTCATGCTGAACTTCATGGACCTGTTGCCGGTGGACCTGTTGCCTGCCGCCTGGCACGTCGCCGGCCCTGCCATGGGTTACCCCGACTACCTGCGCGTGGTGCCCACGGCCGACCTGTCGACGACGCTGGGCCTGTCCATCTCCGTCTTCCTGCTCTGCCTGTATTACAACGTCAAGATCAAAGGTCTGGGCGGCTGGGCGCACGAACTCGTGAGCGCGCCTTTCGGCACCAGCAAGAACCCCGTGTTCGCATTGCTGCTGGGCGTGGTGAACTTCGCCATGCAGATCATCGAATTCGTTGCCAAAACCGTTTCGCACGGCATGCGACTGTTCGGCAACATGTTCGCCGGCGAACTCGTGTTCATGCTGATCGCACTGCTCGGTGGCTTCGCGGCCCTGTCGCTGGGTGGTGGCCTGTTCTTCATCGGCCACATCATTGCTGGCTCGATCTGGGCCATCTTCCACATCCTGATCATCACGCTGCAAGCGTTCATCTTCATGATGCTGGCCCTGATTTACTTCGGGCAGGCGCATGACGCTCACTGACGTGCGCTGAACAGGCGCATCCGGTTTCTTTCGTTTCTTTTCCCTCTCTCAACTTCCGTTTCTTTCTAAGGAGTCATCATGGAAAACGTTCTGGGTCTCGTCGCACTGGCTTGCGGTCTTATCGTCGGTCTGGGTGCGCTGGGCGCCTCTGTCGGCATCGGCATGATGGGCGGCAAGTTCCTCGAATCCGGTGCACGTCAGCCTGAACTGATGAACGACCTGCAGACCAAGATGTTCCTGCTGGCCGGTCTGATCGACGCGGCCTTCCTGATCGGTGTGGCCATCGCGCTGCTGTTCGCCTTCGCCAACCCCTTCACGCTGGCTTGATCGGTCTGCTGCCTCGCGCAGCAGCGGTGCCAGGCGGATCGGTTCAGCCGATTTGCCCTGGGTTTTCCGCTGATGCCGCAGCAGGTGCATCCCACCTCTTGTCCATACACAGAAAGGCGTTGCGATGAACATCAATGCAACCCTCTTCGCGCAGATCGTCGTCTTTGCGATCCTGGTGCTGTTCACGATGAAGTTCGTGTGGCCCCCGATCGCCAAGGCACTGGATGAGCGTGCGCTGAAGATCACCGAAGGCCTGGCTTCTGCCGAGAAGGCCAAGTCCGAACTGGCCGTGGCCAACAAGCGGGTCGAGGAAGAGTTGAGCAAGTCGCGCAACGAGTCGGCCACCCGTCTGGCAGACGCCGAGCGTCGCGCTCAGGCCGTGATCGAGGAAGCCAAGGCCCGCGCTTCTGACGAAGCCGCCAAGATCGTGGCAGCCGCCCACCAGGAAGCCGAGCAGCAGGTCATCAAGGCCCGCGAAGCCCTGCGTGAGCAGGTCGCAGCGCTGGCCGTGAAGGGTGCCGAGCAGATCCTCAAGCGCGAAGTCAACGCCGGCGTTCACGCCGAGTTGCTGGGCCGCCTGAAGACCGAGCTTTGATCCAGGCCCGACGCCTCCGAACCGGCAATCAAAGGTAAACCATGGCCGAAATCGCCACCATCGCACGTCCCTATGCGGAAGCGCTGTTCAAGTCCGCAGGGCCTGACGCCGCCGGCACAGCGGCCTGGCTCGACGAGCTGGCCACCGTGGCCGCCAACGAGCAGTTGCGCCAGTTCGCCGACAGCCCCAAGACCACGCCCGAACAGGTGTTCACGCTGATTTCCGGGGTGCTGAAAACCAGCTTGCCGGCAAAAGCACAGAACTTCCTGCGCACCGTGATCGAGAATGGTCGCATCGCTGCTTTGCCCGAGATTGCCAGTCAGTTCCGCGCGTTGAAGAACGCGCAACTCGGTGCCTTCGATGCGATCGTCTACAGCGCCTTTGCGGTCGACAGCGCAGCGCTGGCCGACCTCTCCGGGGTGCTCGAAAAGCGCTTTGGCCGCAAGCTGAGCCTGCAGGTTGAACTGCAGCCCGACCTGATCGGGGGCATCCGCGTGGTGGTGGGCGACGAGGTGCTCGACACTTCGGTCAAAGCCCGCCTGGAACAAATGAAAGTTGCCCTGACGGCCTGACGGCTGTCATCCCGGGCGCGCCTGCACACCATTTAACGAAAGAAGGAAAGAGTCATGCAACTCAATCCCGCCGAAATCTCTGAACTGATCAAGTCCCGCATCGAGGGGCTGGGCGCATCGAGCGATGTGCGCAACCAGGGCACCGTGGTGTCGGTCACCGACGGTATCGTCCGTGTCCATGGCCTGTCCGACGTGATGCAGGGCGAAATGCTGGAATTCCCGGCCAACAAGGACGGCGTGCCCTCCTTCGGCCTGGCGCTGAACCTGGAGCGCGACTCCGTGGGCGCCGTGATTCTGGGTGAGTACGAGCACATCTCCGAAGGCGAAACCGTCAAGTGCACCGGCCGCATTCTGGAAGTGCCGGTGGGCCCCGAGCTCATCGGCCGCGTGGTCAATGCCCTGGGCGCACCCATCGACGGCAAGGGCCCTGTCAATGCCAAGATGACCGACGTGATCGAGAAGGTCGCACCGGGCGTGATCGCCCGCAAGTCGGTGGACCAGCCGGTGCAGACCGGTCTGAAGTCGATCGACTCGATGGTGCCCGTCGGCCGTGGCCAGCGCGAGCTGATCATCGGCGACCGCCAGACCGGCAAGACCGCTGTGGCGATCGACGCGATCATCAACCAGAAGGGTCAGAACATGACCTGCGTCTACGTTGCGATCGGCCAGAAGGCCTCGTCGATCAAGAACGTGGTGCGCGCCCTGGAGCAGGCCGGCGCGATGGACTACACCATCGTCGTGGCCGCCTCGGCTTCCGAATCCGCCGCCATGCAGTACCTGTCTGCCTACTCTGGCTGCACCATGGGCGAATACTTCCGCGACCGTGGCCAGGACGCCCTGATCGTGTACGACGACTTGTCCAAGCAAGCCGTGGCCTATCGCCAGGTTTCGCTGCTGCTGCGTCGCCCGCCAGGCCGCGAAGCCTATCCCGGCGACGTGTTCTACCTCCACAGCCGTCTGCTCGAGCGCGCAGCCCGCGTGAACGCCGACTACGTCGAAGCCTTCACCAAGGGTGAAGTCAAGGGCCAGACCGGTTCGCTGACCGCCCTGCCCATCATCGAAACGCAGGCCGGCGACGTGTCGGCTTTCGTTCCGACCAACGTGATCTCGATCACCGACGGCCAGATCTTCCTGGAAACCAGCCTGTTCAACGCCGGTATCCGCCCCGCCATCAACGCCGGTATCTCGGTGTCGCGCGTCGGTGGTGCTGCACAGACGGATCTGATCAAGAAGCAGTCCGGCGGTATCCGTACCGACCTGGCCCAGTACCGTGAACTGGCTGCGTTCGCGCAGTTCGCTTCCGATCTGGACGAAGCCACCCGCAAGCAGCTCGACCGTGGCGCCCGCGTGACGGAACTGCTGAAGCAGGCCCAATACGCGCCACTGTCGATCAGCCTGATGGCCGCCTCACTGTTCGCCGTGAACAAGGGCTACCTGGACGACATCGACGTCAAGAAGGTGCTGCCGTTCGAAGCTGGCCTGCACGCCTTCCTGAAGGATAAGCACGCGGCCCTGCTGCAGAAGATGGAAGGCGGCAAGGCGCTGGACAAGGACAAGGAAGCCGAAGCCCAGCTCGCAGCAGCCGTCGCCGATTTCAAGAAGACCGGCACGTACTGAACGCCCCGTTGACCAGCTAAGGAGCCCCAATGGCAGCAGGCAAG
Source organism: Hydrogenophaga sp. (assembly GCF_051860785.1). GTDB lineage: Bacteria > Pseudomonadota > Gammaproteobacteria > Burkholderiales > Burkholderiaceae_C > Hydrogenophaga. The sequence goes on along the minus strand of NZ_JBIMLB010000029.1, from coordinate 25,840 downwards.
GAAATACGCGGCAAGATCAAATCGGTGGAGAACACCAAGAAGATCACCAAAGCCATGGAGATGGTCGCCGCCTCCAAGATGCGCAAGGCACAGGAACGCATGCGTTCGGCCCGGCCTTACGCCGAGAAGGTGCGCCAGATCGCTGGCAACCTGAGCCGGGCCAATCCGGAGTACACGCACCCCTTCATGCAGACGAACGCCGCCAAGACCGCCGGTTTTGTCGTCGTCACGACCGACAAGGGTCTGTGCGGTGGCCTCAACACCAACGTGTTGCGTGCGGTGACCACCGAGCTCAAGGCACTGCAGGCCAAGGGGCAGGACGCACAGGTTGTTGCCATCGGCAACAAGGGCCTGGGCTTCATGAACCGCATCGGCGCCAAGGTGGTTTCCAGCGTGACCGGTCTGGGTGACACCCCGCACCTGGAAAAGCTGATCGGGCCGGTCAAGGTGCTGCTCGACGCGTACACCGAAGGTCGCGTCAATGCGGTCTATGTGTCGTACACCAAGTTCATCAACACGATGAAGCAGGAGTCGGTGATCGAGCAATTGCTGCCGCTGAACGCCGGCACGTTGCAGGACAACGCCGGTGGCCGCGACTGGGACTACATCTACGAACCCGACGCCGCTGCCGTGATCGACGAACTGCTGTTGCGCTACGTGGAGGCCCAGGTGTACCAGGCGGTGGCCGAGAACATGGCTTCCGAGCAGTCCGCCCGCATGGTGGCCATGAAGGCCGCCACCGACAACGCTGGCAGCGTCATCGGCGAACTCAAGCTCGTCTACAACAAGACCCGTCAGGCCGCGATCACGAAAGAACTTTCGGAAATCGTCGCCGGCGCCGCAGCGGTTTAACGCTCAACTGAATCCAGAGAAAACAGAAGGTACCCATCATGTCTCAAGTACAAGGCAAGATCGTCCAGTGCATCGGCGCCGTCGTGGACGTGGAATTCCCGCGCAACCAGATGCCGCGCGTCTATGACGCCCTGAAAATGGAAGGCTCCGCGCTGACGCTGGAAGTCCAGCAGCAGCTGGGCGACGGCGTGGTGCGCACCATTGCGCTGGGTTCTTCCGACGGCCTGCGCCGCGGCATGGTGGTGTCCAACACCGCCAACCCCATCATGGTTCCCGTGGGCAAGGCCACGCTGGGCCGCATCATGGACGTGCTGGGCACGCCCATCGACGAACGCGGTCCTGTCGACCAGGCACTGACTGCCTCGATCCACCGCAAGGCTCCGGCTTACGATGAGCTCTCGCCGTCGCAGGAACTGCTCGAAACCGGTATCAAGGTGATCGACCTGGTGTGCCCGTTCGCCAAGGGCGGCAAGGTGGGTCTGTTCGGTGGTGCCGGTGTGGGCAAGACCGTGAACATGATGGAGCTCATCAACAACATCGCGAAGGCCCACTCGGGTTTGTCGGTGTTCGCTGGCGTGGGTGAGCGCACCCGCGAAGGCAACGACTTCTACCACGAGATGGCCGACTCAGGCGTCGTGAATCTGGAGAACCTGGGCGAGTCGAAAGTGGCCATGGTTTACGGCCAGATGAACGAGCCCCCGGGCAACCGTCTGCGCGTGGCCCTGACCGGCCTGACCATCGCCGAGTCGTTCCGCGACGAAGGCCGTGACGTGCTGTTCTTCGTGGACAACATCTACCGCTACACGCTGGCCGGTACCGAAGTGTCCGCCCTGCTGGGTCGCATGCCTTCCGCCGTGGGTTACCAGCCGACGCTGGCCGAAGAAATGGGTCGCCTGCAGGAGCGCATCACCTCCACCAAGGTCGGCTCGATCACCTCCATCCAGGCCGTGTACGTGCCAGCCGATGACTTGACCGATCCGTCGCCTGCCACCACCTTCGCCCACCTGGACTCCACCGTGGTGCTGAGCCGTGACATCGCCGCGCTGGGCATCTATCCCGCTGTGGATCCGCTGGACTCCACCAGCCGCCAGCTCGACCCGTTGGTCGTGGGTCAGGAACACTACGAAACCGCCCGCGCCGTGCAGGGCACGCTGCAGCGCTACAAGGAATTGCGCGACATCATCGCCATTCTGGGCATGGATGAACTGGCGCCCGAAGACAAGCTGGCCGTGGCCCGCGCCCGCAAGATCCAGCGTTTCCTGTCGCAGCCGTTCCACGTTGCCGAGGTGTTCACCGGTTCGCCCGGCAAGTACGTGCCCCTGTCCGAAACCATCCGTGGCTTCAAGATGATTGCCAACGGCGAGTGTGATCACCTGCCGGAGCAGGCCTTCTACATGGTCGGCACCATCGACGAAGCCTTCGAAAAAGCCAAGAAGGTCGCCTGATCCGAGGCCTGGCCTTCAGCGCCCCATCCAAGGAAATTCCATGAGTACCATCCGCGTCGATGTGGTCAGCGCCGAAGAATCCATCTTCTCCGGCGATGCCAAGTTCGTGGCGCTGCCGGGCGAAGCCGGTGAACTGGGCATCCTGCCCGGCCACATTCCGTTGATCACCCGCATCAAGCCTGGTGCCGTGCGCATCGAGAAGGCCGACGGCGGCGAAGAGTTCGTGTTTGTGGCCGGCGGCATTCTCGAAGTGCAGCCGCACCACATCACCGTGTTGTCCGACACGGCCATCCGTGGTCACGACCTCGATGAGGCCAAGGCCACCGAGGCCCGTCGCCAGGCTGAAGAAGCGGTGAAGAATGCCCAGAGCGACATCGATCTCGCCAAGGCCACGTCGGAACTTGCCGTGATGGCCGCGCAGATTGCTGCGTTGCGCAAATACCGCCAGAAAAAGTAAGCGCGCAACCGGCGCTTCTTTCAGGGACCGGCCAAGTGCCGGTCTTTTTGTTGGTCAATACCGCAAAGGTTGTAACAGGCCGATATCATCGACAGCACCATGAAGCTGGAAGCGTGCGATGTCATCGATTTTTGAAAGCCCGGACATGGCGCCCGAAGAGGTCGCTGCGCGCATGCTGGTCACCTCTTCGGCCCTGGCCGATCTGAACCTGGGAGACGCGCTCAAGATTGTGGGCTACATGCGCCCCAAGTTGATCAAGGCGGGCACCGTCATCATTCAGGAAGGTGAGGTCAAGCACAACGACTACATGCTGCTGGTGCTGGAGGGTGACATTGCGGTGGAAAACGAATTGCCCGGCCTGCAAGAGAGCATGGTGGTCAACATCATGGGTCCGGGCCACCTGATCGGCGAGATGGGTGTGCTCGATGGCGCGCCGCGCTCTGCCACCTGCACCGCCAACACCGACATCGCTGCGGCGGTGCTGTCGCGAACCGCCCTCACACGCCTGTTGAAAGAAGATCCCCGGCTGGGTTCGCGCTTGCTGCTGGCCATTTCCAAGCGGATGGCCGATCGGCTGCGCGAGACCACACGCAAACTCAGAACCTTCGCTCAGATGAATCGCGCGTTGCAGCAGGAACTGAACGTGGCGCTCAACAGCAACCGGACCGGCCTGTACAAGCGCACGCGCTCCTGAACCGGGCAATCAGCAACGCACGATCGCGTCGGGCAGTTCGTTGAGGCTGTTCGACGCAGCCTCAACAGGGAAGTGGGTCACCAGCAACGCAGACACCTCTTCCAGCGCCTGGGTCAGGCCGTCTTCAAACGCACCTTCTCGCAGCCGTGAACCAAGCCGATCCACGATGGCTTGCCACGCCGGTGCATCCACATGGCGCGCCAGTCCCCGGTCGGCCACGAACTCGATGGCATGCTCGGCGAGCAACACGTAGATGAGCACGCCGTTGTTGTGCTCGGTGTCCCAGATGCGCAGCCGACCGAACCACGTCAAGGCGCGTTCGCGCACCACCACGGACAAGGGACTGCGGGCGCCCACACGCCAGAGATAGCTGGTGGGCAGCGAGGCTTCCACACAAAGCCGCACTTCCCCGCTGTGTCGCACTTCGCTCGCCGCCACCCGGCGCGCCAGGCGTTCGGCCATGTCGTCGGGAATGGCGCGCACGGTGTCCGATCGATCCAGCCACCGGTGCTTGAGGATGCGAAGCAGGTTCACCATGTTGCTCACCATCCGCCAGAGGCGCCACCGCCTCCAAAGTTGCCGCCGCCCCCTGAACTGAAGCCACCCCCACCGCCGAAGCCGCCACCGCGTCCGCCGCCGCCCCAGCCGCCGCCGGGCGAGCCCCAGTGGCCACCGCCTCGTCCACCACGGCCTCCACCAGACGACGACGCGGGCATGAATTGCATGAACAGCGCCGCCAGCAAGCCGATGAGGCCCGCGCCAATGGCGATCCAGACCACATAGGTGAGGGCCCACGCGAGGCCCCCGGCACCCACACCCGTGAGCAAGGTGCCCAGTTTGTTGCCGAAGATGCTTCGCAAGGCCAACGAAATGAACGGCACGGCGAACACCATGAAGATCACCAGATCCATCCACTCGAAGCCGGAGCTGCCGGCGTTCGAGCCTCGAGCGTCGCCGGGCAAAGGCAGTTCTTCACCACGGATGCGCGCCAGGATCTGGTCCACTCCGGCCTGAATGCCACCTGCATAGTCGCCTTGGCGGAAGGCTGGCGTCACGGCCTGGTCGAGGATGCGTCGGGCCAGCAGATCGGGAATCGCTCCTTCGAGCGTCTTGGCGGTGGCGATGCGCAAGCGCCGGTCGTCCTTGGCGATGACGAAGAGCACGCCGTCGCCCACGTCGCGGCGGCCGATCTTCCAGGCGTCGCCCAGTCGCTGCGTGTAGTCGGTGATGTCTTCTGGTGCGGTGGTGGCCACCATCACCACCACCACTTGAGAACCCCTGGTTTGCTCGAAGGCCGCCAGCTTGGCTTCAATGGCCGCGAGCGATGCCGCGTCGAGCGTGCCGGTCTGATCGATCACCCGCGCAGTGAGCGCAGGAATCGGTTGCAGCGCCTGAGCCCAGGCGATGAGCGGCAGCAAGGCGAGCAGGCAGAGCAACCAGCCCCGCCGTGCCAGGCGAGCGGTCATTTCTTCTCGAAATCCACCGTGGGCGGTGCCGAAATGGCCGCCTCGTTGGCCACGGTGAAGTTGGCCTTGGGCGAGTAGCCGAACACCATGGCGGTGAGGTTGGTGGGGAAACTGCGTGCGAGCACGTTGTACTCCTGCACGGTCTGGATGTAGCGGTTGCGCGCTACGGCGATGCGGTTCTCGGTGCCTTCCAGTTGCACGCGCAGGTCGCTGAAGCCCTGGTTGGCTTTGAGGTTGGGGTACTGCTCTACGACCACCATCAGGCGGCTCAGCGCGCTGCCCAGTTCGCCCTGGGCCGCCTGGAACTGCTGCATCGCGGCGGGGTTGTTCAGCATCTCCGGCGTCATCTGGATCGAGGTGGCCTTGGAACGTGCCTCGATCACCCGTGTGAGCGTCTCTTGCTCGAAATTGGCCTCGCCCTTGACGGTGGCCACGATGTTGGGGATGAGGTCTGCGCGGCGCTGGTACTGATTGAGCACTTCCGACCAGGCTGATCGGCTCTGCTCGTCCAGTCGCTGGAAGTCGTTGTAGCCGCAACCGGTGAGCAGGCTGGCACACAGCAGAAGCAGGGCAGCAAGGTGGCGTCGTGTCATCGGTTCCTCCATTCATTCAGGTGCAGATCGGTATCCGGTAGCATTTTGGCATGCGCCTCGAACCCACAGATGTCCTGCAAGCTGCGAACCGGCCTGGCGCCTTGCCGCCGGCTCGTGGCTCCCATGTGCTTCTGGCGGGTGCCACCGGCGCCCTGGGCGAAGCCATGGTGACGCGACTGGCCTCGAGCAACGCCGTGCGTTTGCTGAGCGTGCTGGTGTGCGAACCCATGGTCATGGGCCTGCGCCGCGTGGAAGAGCTGCGCGTCAAAGGTGAGGATTCCGCCCACTGGCCGATCAAGTCGGCCGATGATGGATGGATCCTGATGGATCCACCCCGCCTCTTTCATGGTCGTGAGAGGGCGATGCTGGCGGTGGAGCCTGCCGCACTGCGGCCCATCGCTGCATGGATGCGGCGCTGCGGGGTTCGCCGGTTGGTTGTGGTGTTGCCCCATCAACAAGGGCGTCTGCCCGAAGCCATCAAGCGCGGCCTGGCCACGCTGGACGAGCAGGCCGTGGCGGCCATGGGGTTCGACACGGTGGTGCTTCTGCGCTCGGCCCAGCCTGGCCCACGAGCGGCCGCAGCGGGCAGCTTTCTGGCCCGGCTGGCTGCTGGCATGCTGGGCGTGCTGCACTATCTGGTGCCGAGCAACCAGAAGCCGGTGCGTGCGGATGGCGTGGCGAAGGTGGCCGTGTGTGCGCTGGAGCTGGCGCCACCGGGCATCCACGTGGCAGCGCCGGAACTGGTGTGGGCGGCAGCGTCCGCGCCCGAGCCTGCGCCACTGCTGAGCCACTGGCTGCAGCGGATGGGTGAGCCCGGTGACAATCGCATGTCCTGAAGATCGACGAACGCCCGGCCCACATGCCCAAGACCAAGCTGCCTCCCGGCAACCCCGACGATACCGAGCACGCTTTTTACGAAGCGCTGCAACACGCCGACATCGAGCGCCTCATGGCCTGCTGGGCCGATGAGGAGGACATCGTCTGCGTGCACCCCGGTGGCCCGCGGCTGGTGGGGCACGCGGCGGTGCGGGCAGCGTTCGAGGCACTGTTTGCCAACGGAAGCGTGCAGGCGCAGCCCGAAAAGGTTCGCCGACTCGATGCCGGTTCCTGCAGCGTGCACAGCGTGGTCGAGCGTGTGCAGGTGATGACCGACGACGGACCCCAGCAAGCCTGGGTGGTGGCGACCAACGTGTACGCCAAGACGGCGCAAGGCTGGCGCCTGGTGGCTCATCACGCCAGCCCGGGATCGCGCACCGAGCCTCCCGAGGTGCTGAACGTCAAACCGGTGCTGCATTGAGTTCGAACGGCTTCGCCTACCGTGCGCCGTGGTGGCTGCCCGGCGGCAACGCCCAGACCATCTGGGCGGCGCTGGTCAGCCGTCGCCATTTTGGCGTGGCGCCAAGCTGGCGGCGCGAGCGCTGGGCCACGTCCGATGGCGATTTCATCGATGTCGACCAGGCCTTGCACGCGACCCCGGTCGATGCGCCGCTGCTGGTGCTGTTCCATGGTCTGGAGGGCTCGTCGGCCAGCCAGTATGCGGTGGCCTTTGCCGACTTTGCAGCAGCGCACGGCATCGCGTTCGCGGTGCCCCACTTTCGCGGCTGCTCTGGCGAACTGAACCACGCGCCACGCGCCTACCACTCGGGCGACTTCGCCGAAGTCGACTGGATCCTGCAGCGGTTCGCGGATGAAAACCCCGCGCGTCCGCTGCTGGCCGTGGGCGTCTCGCTCGGTGGCAACGCGCTGATGCGCTGGGCCGGTGAAATGGGCGATGCGGCCGCGCTGCGCGTGCGCGCCGTGGCTGCGGTGTGCTCGCCGCTCGACCTCGCTGCGGGTGGACACGCCATCGGGCGCGGCTTCAACCGCCTCATCTACACCCGCATGTTCCTGCGCTCCATGGTGCCCAAGGCCTTGAAGAAACTGGAGCAGCACCCCGGCTTGTTCGACCGCGCATCGCTGCTGGCCGCGCGCGACCTCTACGAGTTCGACAACCTCTTCACTGCGCCACTGCACGGGTTTCAAGGTACCGAGGACTACTGGAGCCGGGCATCCGCGAAGCCCGTGCTGCACCGCATTCGTGTGCCTGCGCTGGCGCTCAATGCGCGCAACGACCCTTTTGTGCCCGCCAGCTCCTTGCCCACGGCCCGCGAGGTCGGCCCGAACGTGACCTTGTGGCAACCGGCCCAGGGTGGGCATGTGGGATTTCCGGTTTCGCACGGACCCCTCGGCCTGCCAGGCCATGTGTGCGCGATGCCCGCTGCCGTGGGAAACTGGCTGCTGTCTCACGTCTGAGTGCATCTATCCATGGATGACATCGTCAAGGCCGCCATGGCCAAATGGCCCAACGTGCCGCATTGCTTCGGCTGGCTCGGCCTGGATGCACGCGGCCAGTGGTTCATGCGAGATGACCGCGTGCAGGCGGCGGGCCCGTTTCAAGAAGCCAGGGGCTCGCTGCTTCGGCACGACAAGCTCATCGACTTCATCCACCGCAATTACGCCGCCGATGAGTTTGGGCAGTGGTATTTCCAGAACGGTCCGCAGCGCGTGTACGTCGAACTTGAACGGACGCCCTGGGTGTGGCGGCTTCAGCCCGATGGGCGAGTGCTCAGTCACACGGGTCTGACCACGCAGGTGCAGGAAAGCCTGCTCGATGAGCACGGGCATCTCTATCTGGTGACCGATCTGGGCTTCGGGCTGGTGCACAGTGCCGACATGACCCTGGCTGCCGATGCGGTGGAAGCCGGCCGGTGGTCGCCGCGCGAGGTCCAGGCAAGCGACCTGCCCGGGCGCTTTGGCTACGTGGTCAGTCCGCAGGCGCTGCAGGCGCAGGCGTAAAAAAACCGGTCGACGACCGGTTTTTTTATCTGTGATCAGGGCAGGCTTACTTGGCCGCGTCCACCATGAACTGCACCGCAGCGCGGATGTCGGCATCCGAGGCGGCTGAACCGCCCTTCGGTGGCATGGCGCCTTTGCCCTTGATCACGCTCGCGGTCAGGGCATCGATGCCCAGTGCGATGCGAGGTGCCCAGGCGGCCTTGTCGCCGGACTTGGGTGCACCTGCCACGCCCGCCGCGTGACAGACCGTGCAGGACTGCTTGTAAAGCGCCTCGCCAGTGCCCGCCGCCACGGTGGCGCTGGGGGCGGCCGCGGGGGTCGCAGGCGCTGCAGCCACAGCAACCGGGGCGGGTGCTGCAGCAGCCGGCGCGGCAGGCGCCGCTTGAGCCGCCGGTGCCGCAGCAGCGGGTGCCTGAGGCTCTGCGAACTTGCCACCTGCGGAATTGGCCAGGTGCACCACCGCACGACCAATCTCCACGTCGGTGAACGCGCCACCTGCTTGTGCGCCCATGGCGCCCTTGCCCTTGAGCGCCGAGTTCAGCAAGGCTTCGTAGCCGGTGGCAATGCGCGCCGCCCAGGCACCCGCATCACCGAACTTGGGCGCACCCGCCAGACCGGCACCGTGGCAGGCCACGCACTGCGCGGCGTACACGGCATCACCCGATTGCAGTGGGCGGTTGGCGTCGCGCAGTTCCACCGTGCCCACGCGCTGGATGCGTTGCGCCGTGGCCAGTTCCTGGTCCACCGCGCCCGCCGCAGGCTTGTCGCCAGAGGTCACGTAGTACACCAGGCCGATGATGATGAAGACGGGGGCGACAAACGCAAAAAAGGACGTCCACAGCAGTTGGGCGGGCGTCTTGATCGGGCCGGTGTGATGTTCGTGCGCGTGGTCGCTCATGGTGTCCTCAGGGGGTGGCGAATCAATGCCGGGGCAGGCTGTATCGTGGCGGCTGGAAAGCAGCCCATGATTATAGCCAAGGGCCCTTGACCCCCGGCACCCGCAAGACCCCGCCTGATAGAATGCCAGCCTCTGTGCGGCTGTAGCTCAGTGGATAGAGTATTGGCCTCCGAAGCCAAGGGTCGTGGGTTCGATCCCCGCCAGCCGCACCAACACTTCATCGCCCCCGGCCCCGTCGCGTGGTCAGGCGCTGGCGAAACCCACCCCCTGTTTCCTGAATGCATGGCCCGCAACTGCGGGCCGCTTGTCGTGAGCTTGGCCGAGGTTCAGGCTGCAAAACCGGTGGACGGTTCTCATGGCGACGCAATTCGTCAAGTCGTTCTCCGGGCGTGAGGCCGACGGAAAGAATGCTGCAAAACAAAGGCACTTCTTTCCTTCAACCTCATGCCAGGAGTCAACATGGACAGGTCGGGTCAACCCAGATTCACGCAACGGGGACGTGGCGCCAGCAGCCCATTCCCCGCGCGCCAGGGTGGTTTCACACTGGTGGAAATGGCGGTGGTGCTGGTCATCATCGGCGTCATCCTCGGCGCCGTGATGATCGGGCGTGATGCGCAACGCAATGCGGATTATCTAAAGATTCGGCAGACCTTTATCAACCAGTGGGCCATGGCCTACAACGCCTACATCCAGCGATCCGGTGTCCCACCGGGAGACAACGTCGCGGCGCCCACGCTGATGGTTGGCGGCGCCACGGCGGGTGCTCAGGCTGGCGCTGTACTTTGTCAAGGTGCAGCACCAGTGGGGGCGGGGGCGGCTGCCATCGTCGACCAGACCATGCTTCAGACCTTTCGCGACATGGGTGTCCAGTTGCCCAATGGTCGAGGCGCAGGTGCTGAGGATCGGTATGTGTATCTGGACACCAACGGCAACCCGGTGCAACTGCAGGTATGTTTCCAGTTCAATCCGGCAGGGACCGCCTCTGGAACTGGCAACGTGATGGTGATTTTCGGCTTGGTGCCTGATCTGGCGCGGTCGCTCGATTCCGCTATTGATGGCGTTGTGTTGGCCAACGCGGGACGTTTCCGGGAGGCGATTGCTGGCCCAGCAGCGGCTTGGAGCGTGAACAGCGACCAAACGGCAGTGGGCGTTGCGGCAAATGACAACAGCGCGATTGCTCTGATGAATGCCCATTACAAGATGAACCAGTGATGGGTGCGAGCATGAGTCCATTGAACGTGCCCCCCATGGTCAAGACGGGCAGCAAGGTCTTCAGCGGCAAAAAGCGCTGGTTGTGGGCAGCTGTCGGACTCTCGCTACTTGCGATGGCAGCCGGCTTCTTCCGCTGGAGCAGTGCAGATCTGGCCGCAGCCCGTCAAGAGCTTGCGGTAGCACGGCAATCGCTCTCAGAAGCTCGGCAGACCGAGGTGCAAACCATTGATCAGGCCAAGCGTGCACAACTCGCACTGGGGCTCATGCGCGATGCTGCTGCGGTCGGCCTGAGGCACTCAAGCTGGGCCGAGCGCCGGTTCAACATCAAGCAGGCCAACATGAGCCGCGCAGCGGCCAATGCCTTGCTTTCGGAAATGGTGCGCTCACCCGATCGCCTGTTCGGTGCGGAGGAGTTCGAGCTGTCGGTGCGTGATTCGAAGGAGGGGCTTTTCTCCAATGTCCTGGACCCAGGCTCGACAGTTCAAGTTTCTGTGCGGGGTAGCCTGTTTTTCCGGACCACAGGGGATGGCGTATGACAGTTCTTGCGCTGGGTTCCGAGTGGCTCGTAACGGGTGGCGATCACGCGGGCGCTCATGGTGTCGGAATGGTGGCGCACTACCCCGCCATGCAACGATCCTGCACCGTGGTGTGGCACCCCGAGCAATGCAGCATTGGGGTGGCCACTTTTGAGGGAGATCCTCGCCATGCCACGACGTTGCTGGAACGCAAGCTGCGTTCACAGGGAGAAATCTCGGCCGACGTCAAGATCCTGATTCTGCAATCTCTGAAGGTCGGTCGCGGTTACCAGGTGCTTTATGTCACTGTGCCGCTCGACGAATGGCAGCACATGCTGTCGTGGTCCGCGTCGCAGCGCCACATCTGCCGCCTGACCCTGGCCGCCGGCATGGCATTCAAGCAGGTCGACGCCGGGCGCGCGGTCGTGCTGCAGATGGGCAGGCATTTCCACTTCTTCGCCCGCCATGACGGACAACTCGTGCACTTGCAGGCAGTTTCAGTAGACGATGCCCTGGCAGATCTGCAGGCCGTCGCTGCCATGCTCGGTGCCCAGGCTCGTGAAGACATGACGGCCAGAGGCTGCGACCAGCTCTCCGTGATCTGGTTGCCAGCGGCGTTCAAAGGCGAAGGTGCTGAGTTGGATTCCATCTCCTCGGCCTTTGCCGACGCGGCGAACGTGCCGGTTGAGCAGCGTGGTGAGCGGCTGGGCAATCTGGCCTCATTGGCGGTGCCTGTGTACTCTGCATTGCCAGGGGTGATTCAGCGCATCGCACCCAAAGATCTGCTCAACCAGAGCGACGACAGAATGCATGTGCTGGCACGGGAATACCTGCCCATTGGCGCGATGGTGGCGATGGCGCTGGCGGCGGCTCTGTCCTATGTCGGGTATGGCTGGGTCGCGGAGGCATCCGCAGTGAGGCAGCAGGCACTGCTTCTGCAGGCCGACGAATCGGGGGTGCGGAACTCCATTGCTGTTGTTGCGCGCGACACGGCAGTGGAACGGCCGGCCGTCAACCGACAGGTTGAGACACTCGCGTCGTTCAGTAAGGTCCAACGGGATCATGACCCTGTGCATCTGCTGGACGCACTGAAGCAAGGGTCACAGGGTGGCATCCGCATTCTGTCTGTGACTTCGGAGCTTCCGGTGGCGACTTCCGGCGCATCGAAACAGCCTCCACCCCCCTCCGTGGTGGTCGATGGCACTCTGCCAGACAACGTGATCAATTCGGACCTGGACACGCGGTCCTTGTCCACGTTCGTCAAGACCCTCGAGAACCATGGCTACACAGCCGAGCCGATTGATGTGCGCTCGGCGAGCGCGGGTCATGGCGCTTCGACCCGCCTGTTTTCCTACCGGGTGACCCGCATCGAGTCCGTGGAAGGGCGCAAATCATGAAGCAGCTCTTCAAACCGCGCTTGCTGCCTTTGATGGTGTGGGTAGCGTTGATTCTTCTTGCGCTGTCCTGCGTCCAGGTTCTGTATTTCAGGAACTCAGGCTTTTTCGGTGGAACAACCCCAGCAGCAACTCCACCAGGTCAAGGCGACTCGGTCGAGCAAGCGCTGAAACATCTCGCGGATCTCAAGGCCTCGAGCTGGTTGCAAGGCATTGCCAATGGTCTTGCGGGGGGGCGGAGTGAGCAAGCCATAGCGCCTGCGCCAGACAAGGCGGCGGTAGATGAGGTGCGCGGCAATACAGATGTGGCAGCTGTGGACCCTTCACTCAAGGGTGCCGTGGTCGTGCGTTCTGGCAGGCACCCCTATCTTGTGATGGGTTCGAAGCGATTTCGCATCGGGGAACGCATCGCAACGGGTGAAACGATCCAGGCCATCAACCTGCAAACCATCAAGCTGGTGTCACCCGATGGCAGAAGCAGGGCCATCGAAATCGGCCGAGGCATTGGCGCTGAAGCGGAACAGACCAGCTGGTGATCTGTGCGCAAGGAGCTGACATGAAAATATCGAACAAGAGACTTCTGGTCGTGGTGGTGGTTGGCATTTTGCTGGCGGCATTTGCCTTCCGAGACTGGTGGGTGCACCCGTCCGCTGGCGCCGTGGTGGAAAAGGAGCCACTTTCGCCTACGGCGCAAGGGGGGGGCGAGCAGTCGAAGTCGACTCCTGGTACCGCGGCGGGTAACAGCGAACAAGCGTTGCCGGCTTGGCTGGGCAGCGCTACAGGCAATCCGGATCATGCGGTGGAGTTGTCTGTTGCGTCCTCCAAGGAACGTGCGGCGCGTGCGGCCCAGATGCAGGCGTCGCTGCGCAAGCTTGAAAAACTGCAGCGGCAGAGCAATCCGGATCCCGCCGAAGTAGATGCAGCACTTGCAGATGTGGAGAAGGCCAACGGATCGAGCGTGTTGCAGGGCGTGCGGCTGGAGGTGCTGCGCGAAAACCTCAAGGTGGCTGCTCGCATGCAGAAAGCCGCAGCTGAACTGCAATCGCTTCAGCAGCGCAACGTTTCGGGCGAGCGGTCCGTCGCACGACAGGCTGAACTCAACCAGAAGCTCGCCGAGATCCAGGCCATGCAGCGCGAACTGCGGATGGACTTTCTTGTCGACAACAACAAGCCCGCGAGGCCGTGATGTTTTCAAGACGCGGCGCAGTCAGAGTGTTCCCGGCGAAACATCGCCAGATGGGCGGCTTCCTGCTGGAAGCGGCTCTGGTCCTCCTCATTACCGGTGTGCTCACGGTTTCCGCATTCGAAATTCATTCGGCCATGCGCAAGCGCCAGGACAGTGCGGCAGCCAAGAATCTGTTGCGGGCGGTTGATGCTGCCATCAGGGCATTTGTCATGCGGGAGAACCGCCTGCCTTGCCCGTCGGCTCCGGGGTCCCCTGTTGAAACTTGGGTAAGTCGTGCTGCTGGATGCAGCGCTCTCGTGGGCGATGTGCCCTTTGTCACGCTGGGCCTGGATATGCCTCAATTTGCTGGATGGAGTTTCAAGTACGGCATTTCACCTGCGCTGGGCAGTGGTGGAGATTCTTCGTTGGTTCAGAAAGCCATGCAGGCCAGCACAGCTGCCGGTAGCACCGCGCAGATTTACGTGGCGGGTCGGGATGCCCAGCAAATATTCACCAACTGTGGCGCAGTGGCCCTGAACCCTGCTTATGGGCTCATGTGGCAGCCACAGCTGGGTCCAGGGCTAACCCCCGTGCCTGACCTCTGTTTGCGCGAGAACGCCGAGGAAACCATGGGAATGCTGGCCGTGGGGAGTCTGGAATTTCTTGGTTGGCTTCACGCGGGTCAGGGACGTTAGTCGAGTGACAACCCCGGGGCCTTGCCTAGTGACTTTGTTTGTATTTGGAGAGAAAGATGAAACATGAGATTGCCTTGCTGGGCATGGTTCTGGGTCTCAGCGGATGCGCCCATTTGAAGGGCAACGCCGAAATACAGGCTGCACAGCGAGAGACCGAGGCGGACGAGCTGACCCAGAGCACGGCACAGCTTGGCACCGAGTCGGAACGGCTGCGCGCTGCGCAGGAGGCAATCATTCGTGACATGGAAGTGCGCTCCGTTGCCACGGTTCCCTCTCCGCAGGAAGCTGACCATCCCCAGATTCCAAGCGAAGGCGTGCTGGTTTCCAAGAAATTTGGCATGAGCATGCAGGACGCCCGCATTGGCCAACTGCTGTGGATCCTGGCGCAGGAGTTCAACCTGGGTCTCTCGATTGAACCGACCGTGCTGGAATCGACCAAGACTGTCAATCTGTTCCTGAAAGACGTCACGGGTCGCCAGGCACTTGTTCATATTCTCAAGGCCTTCGACGTGCACGGCAGTGTCGACAACGATGGCGTGTTGCGCGTGAATTCCCTGCAGGAGCGCATCTTCCCGGTGGATGCTCTGGCTATTCGGGGTGCCCTGGGCGTCAATGTCGGCGGTGATGCCCTCGGATCCGGTGGCGGGCAGGCATCAGGAGGGCTGAGGGACAGCGTGGTGCTGACGGGTGGCGTCGGTGATGAAAAGTCTGATGTATGGGCCTCACTGGGCAAGACGCTGGACGCGCTGCTCTCCAGTGAAAACGAGGGTAAGGTAAGCGCTGGTGCTGGGGCTGCTCCCGCCAAATCGGCCGATGCGCCGCGCTACTCCATGGACCGCAACAGTGGCAGCTTGTATGTGAGGGCAAGCCCATCCAAGGTCAGAACCGTGGCGCAGATACTCGCGCAAGGTCGCAGCTATCGCAGTCGGCAGGTGCAGATCGATGCGCAGTTGCTGGATGTATCTCTCAACAACGAATCGAGTCTGGGCATCAACTGGACGGCGCTCGGCAATCGGGTCATGGCCTCGGTCGGCACAACACCGATCAATATCGGGCAGGCCCTGGGCACGGTGGGCGCAACGCCGAACCTGTTGGGTCGTTCAGTCATCATCCCGTCTCAATCCATGGGAGGATCCGGCGCCACGGGTGGCGGCATCACGCTGTCCAACCGCGTGTTCTCCGCCACGCTGAACGCACTTCAGACTTACGGCAAGGTCAAAGTGCTTTCGAACCCGTCCATCCGGGTGAACAACGGCGTGCCCGCCTTCATGACCGTGGGCACCAACTACCGCTACGTAAAGGAAATCACCAGTGTGGCGGCCACGACCAGCGGAGGCGGCGGTGCGGGTGGCATCACGCCCATCACCATGGAAGTCAAGACCGATTCGGTGTTTTCCGGCGTGATGCTGGCCCTTGGTGCCGTGGTCAAAGACGGGGGTGAGATCGAGCTCTTTGTGCGTCCTTCGCAGACCGTGGTGGACCGCGACAGCCTCTCCCTCGTGGACGTGGGCGATGGCGCACGCCTGACGCTGCCGATTGTCAATACCAAGAGCATGACCACCATGCTCAACATGAAGGATGGCGATGTGGTCCTGCTTGGAGGCCTGATCGCGCAGGAATCGACGAACAGTCGGGACGGGATCCCCGGTCTTTCAGAGGCGCCCGGGATAGGCGCCCTGTTCCGATCCACGGCGGAGTACGGTGCGACGCGTGAGCTGGTCATGGTCATTCGCGCACGCATCATCCAGTAGAGGTTGCCGAGGTCAACATGTCCACCCAACCCCGGCTCTCCGCTGAACAGCAGTCTGAACTGCTGGGGCAGATGCTCATCCAGAAGCGGATGCTGGACGCCGTGGAGCTGGAGTACGTGCGGCAAAAGCAGGCAGCGGGAGGGGGTCTGCTGCGAACGATTCTGGTCCAGGAGGGGCTCGTCGGTGAACAGGACGTCGTCCGCGAACTCAGCGAGCTTCAGGGCTTGGCGTATGTGGATGTGGCCTCGCTCGACGCGCCCGACAACGCACTGCTGTCCATGTTTCCGCGCGAGCTGTGCCTCACGTCGCAGTTCCTGCCACTGAAGAAGCAGGATCAATCCTTGACGGTGCTGTTGGGCGACAACGAGCCTGATGCCGTGGCGCAGCTGGTATTGCGGCGAACGGGCATGCGCTCGAATTTCGTGCGAGGTCAGTTCTCCGAGGTGATGCGGTTCATTCGTCACTGTTATCACTTCTCGCGTCACCCACCGGAAGAAGATGTCAAGAAGGAAACCGATCGGCTGGCCAACGACACCGAGCACGCACATTCGCCAGAGTCTTTCGTCGACAGCCTGATGCATTGGGCCGTGCGGGAACGCGCCACCGACATCCACATCACCCCCAGTCCCAGGGGCTTTCATGTGCTTTGCCGAATCGACGGCGTGCTCCAGCCGATGATTGCCCTGCCACCCTCCCTCGGGCGTCTGACCAGCTACATCAAGCTCCGCTCTGAAATGGACATTTCGGAGCAGCGTCGACCGCAAGACGGTAGCTTTCGCGTGGTGGTGTTTGAAGTGCCCATCACTATTCGGGTGTCGACCATCGTGACCGAATACGGGGAACGCATGGTGCTTCGACTGTTGCCCGAGGCGCACGACATTCAGGACCTGGACAGCCTGGGGTTTTTCGAGGAAGACGTAGCCGTCATCGCCCGCGTGATGGAAAACCCGGTTGGCATGGTGCTCATCACGGGTCCGACGGGGTCGGGCAAGAGCAGCACCCTGCACGCAGGCTTGCGCATGCAGCACCTGATCGAGCGCAACGTGCTCACGGTGGAAGACCCGCTGGAATACCGAGTGCCCGCTGCCGGGCAGACCGAGGTGAACCGACGCGCTGGCTACGACTTCGGCACGGCATTGCGCCACTTCCTGCGCCACGACCCCGATGTGATCCTCGTGGGTGAGATGCGCGATGCCGAAACCGCCCAGGCAGCTTTCGACGCGGCCGCCACGGGTCACCTCGTGTTGACCACTCTGCACGTCACAACTGTGTTCGGTGTGGTGCCTCGCCTGCGTCCCATGGGGCTGTCTCCCCAAGTGATCGCAGAAAACCTCAAGCTTGTGATCAACCAGCGGCTGGTGCGAAAACTCTGCTCAACCTGCCGTGCCGAGGCCCCTTTCTCAGGCGCCGAATGCGACTGGCTGGGCGCGCCACACGGCACCCTGGGATACAGCGCCATGGGTTGTGCTCGCTGTCGAGGCACCGGCTTTCATGGTCGCCTGCCGCTCTACGAACTCCTTCGTGTCGACGAGGCTATGGCCAACGCCATCGCCGATGACGCAGGCCGGGAAGCCATTCGCACACTGGCCTTCGAACATCGATTCAAGCCGATGACCGAGGTTTCCAAACGAAGGGTGCTTCTGGGACAGACGACGACCGCCGAGATATTCCGGGTCACCGGTGAAGGGCCAGAACGATGAGCGGAGTTTTCTATTACGAGGTGATGTTCTCGGGGGGCAACACCTCCAGAGGTGTCATGGTCACGCCCTACGAACGGGTCGAAGCCGCATCCGTCTGGATCGAGAAGCGGACCGATGGCATCGTGGTGAGTCTGCGCCGGGTGCCCGCTGGCCTGTCTCAGGTCTACCGCTGGGGGCGCTCCATCACCCGCGCCACACCAGGACCGAAAGACGTGGCGGGCATGATGCGCGACGTGGCGGTGATGGTATCCAGCGGCATTCCCATGCTGGAAGCCGTGCGCACGCTGGCAGAAGACGATTCGGCGGAAGCCAACAAGGCCATCACCAGCCTCAGCCGGCTCATGATGGAGGATCTCGGTGCCGGTGCTTCGGTCACCGAGGCGTTCGCCCGGCAGTCTGAGATCTTTCCGGAGTCGGTGCGCAGCCTTGTCGCCATTGGCGATGCCTCGGGCACCATGGCCCAGATGCTGCAGGAAGCTGCAGACCATCTGGACCGCGTGATCAACATGAAAGCCGATGCCAAGCAGGCCATGATCTATCCGGCCTTCTCCTTCCTCGCCATCTTCGGCGCGGCGGCGTTCTGGATCGTCTACGTCATGCCCAGCATGGTCGATCTGTTCAAGCAGATGAACGCCAAGTTGCCCCCGCTGACGGTGGCGGTTCTGGCGGGTGCTGAATGGCTCAACAAGCACTGGATTCTGGTGGTTGGCCTGATGGTCTCCACACTGGTGGCGCTGGTGTGGTTCTGGAAAGCCAGCCGCAGTTTCAGGCGCATCGGCTACATCGTGCTGCACAAGTTGCCCATCTCCCGTGTGCTGGTCACCTCCTCCGGCCTCGCCTTTCTGGCCGAATACCTCGCCATCCTCACCCGTTCCGGGCTCGACGTGGTGAGCAGCCTGCGCATCCTCGAGCGCAGCACACCCGACATCTACTACGAAGAACGCCTCACCGCCATTCGCCTGTTCGTCGAGCGTGGCGATCGCATCTCATCGGCGATGCGGCTGATCGGAGGCTTCCCCAACCTCATGGTTCGCATGATCGCGGTGGGCGAGGACTCCGGCACGCTGGACAACCAGTTGTCCTACCTGGCGGCCGAGTACGGCAAGCGACTCAAGCAGACCGTGGCCGTGATCGCAGAAATCATCAAGCCATTGGTGGTGGTGATCGCGGGTGGCGTGTTTCTGGTGCTGATCATCGCCCTGCTGCTGCCGGTGTACGACCTCGTTCGGCAGGCCATGGCCCGGCCGATGTAGGTTCATCCCGATTCAGTCCTGAAGGAGAAATCGCCATGACAATTCCGCTTGCATCCTGGGCCAGTCGACGCTCGCGAGCATCGATGCAGCGCGGCGTGGCCGCCATCGCCATGGCCGTTCTCACGGTCGGTGTGGCTGGTGTGGCGTTGGGTGGCTTCCTGGTGAAGCGGTCTCAGGACGCCCAAAGCGATGCGCATGCGCAGCGGGAGATGCTGCAATGGGCCGACCGGGCCGTGCGCGGCTTCCTGTCGATTCATGGCCGCCTGCCTTGCCCTGCGAGCCAGCCAAGAGGGCCCGAGAACTGTGGATTCGGACCCAAGGGCTGGTTGCCAGTCGAGACCTTGATGGACTTGGATGGCAACACAGCACCATCGGCCGAAGCCACCATGGCCACGCGCTATGTGGCCAACAAAGGATTGGGGGGAGGGCCCGCAGCGAGGGACATGACCTTGAATGAGGCGTTCTTCAGACCCTCCCTTGTCTCGGGTGCTCCCGATCCGACCTATCCCACCAACATCGTGAGCAGCCTCGATCTGTGCGCCAAGCTTTTGGGTCTCGGCGGTCTGGCGCTGGGTGAGCAAGTGACATTCGAGAACGCCGAAGAGTCCACCTCGATAGGCCCTATCCGATGGCGCATCGGGGGATCGGATCGCCTGCCCGAGGGCGAGTTGGTCAACGCCGGCGCGATGCTGTTCGGCGTGGCCGTCTCAGCGCCTCGAGCGCCAGACAACAACTCCGGCGTCAATGCGAATTTCGGCGATCTCCGTCTTGAGGCGCCCGACCGCCGCACCGACGCAGGCTACACCGATGTCGTGAGCGTGACCACGCCAAAGGCCTACTTCGAGGCATCCGGTTGCCCAACGGCCATGGCCTCCATGGATGTCATGCACATGGCCAACGCCTGGGTGGGCGATGCCCAGGGCTACCAGGCGGGCAACATCGTGGCTGGCAACGCGTTTGGCGAGATCGTGCAGCTCGGCGCGTTGGCCGATGGCTTTTTCCTCATAGGCCAGGTGGCCGATATGGCCAATGGAGGTTTCAACTTTGGGGACAACCTCGCGAAAGAGTTGGCCGCAATCGCTTCCTTGCAGTTCTATCAAGTCCCCACCTATGTGGCAGGCCAGGTGGCCGCCAATGCGGGCATGCTGCTATCGGCAGTCGACCTAGTGCGAACAGGCTTGTGTCTCGCGATTGATGCCAGACTGGCCGCCGAGTACTTCAGTCTGGCCGAAGAAGCCGCTGCTATCACCGTGTGGAATGGGGGGCAGCAGATCCTCATCAACGCTCACGAATCGGGCATCGCTCCCGTGATGCCTGCATTGACCCCCCCGCTGCCCGCACCAGGAACCTGACCATGAACCATCGCATGCACAGAAGGGGACGCACGCAGCGCGGCTGGAGCCTGCTGGAGGCGGTGGTGGTGGTGGCTTTGATGGGCACCATGGCCGCCGGTATGTGGAAGTCGATGGAACTGGTTGAGCAGAATCGCAGAACCGAAGTGTCCCGCGACGTGGTTCAGCAAGCCGAAGATGCCCTGCACGGCATGTTGCTGCGAGACAACCGGCTCCCACAGCCAGATGACTTTTCCAGTTCCACCGCGCTTCCGGGCCACTTGGAGGGCTGGTTGCCACAAGGAGTGCTCGGCATCGAAGCGCCCCGAAGCATTCGATACACGGTCGACAGCGCTCTGGTACAGACCCCGACAGCGTTCTACCGATCAGACCCTCTGGAGCTGCTTGAAGACGGTGAATTGCTCCCCCGCACCAGCTTCAACGGTCTGGATTTCTGCCTGCAGGTGATCCAGCGGGAAAAGCAGGCCGCCGCGGGCGCTGGTGGCCTGCGGTTCGCCTTTGGTGTTCAGCAGATCGATGCAGCCGACAGGGCCGACGCCAACACCCAGAGATTCCGCCTGGGAACCCTGAGCGTGGCGAACGGGCAGCTCGGCCGGGCGAACACCCGCGCCGTGGGGCTGACGGAGGTGGTCCATCGGCTGGGGTGCATCAAGGCCTTTGCCCGGCTCGCCCACGAAGTCCGTTCCACTGCGCTGGCCCGTGATCTGAGCGACATGGGCGAGATCAATGCAAAGTTCCGGCATCTTGGGGTGCTGTCCACCGAAGAGTCGATCATCAATCACACTTGGCGGATCGCGAATGCTTCGGTGCGCTTGGCGGTGTCCACTTGGAGCCTGGCCGTGACGACGGTCACCCTGAACACCACCCCGGTGGCGTTGCTGACGGTCACCCCGACCCTTGCGGGCTTCGCGCTCGAGTTTGCGATGTGGGGACTGCTCCTGGAAATGTCGGCTGAAAGATTGGCAGCTGCACAGGAGGGCCTTCCATTGGCCAGGCAGGCTTACGACGAAGCCTTGAATTTTTCAGAGGCCTTGAAAGCGCAATACGCGTGGCACCTGGGGCGCGCCGCCAGTTTCCAGGGAAAGGGGTTGATGCCATGAAAGCTGAACGCAACGCGCGCCGTGCCCAGCGGGGACTCTCACTGATTGAGGTCTCGTTGGCAATGATCGTGATGGGCCTGGGGGCCATGGTGCTCTGGCAGTCCGCCGGTGGCGCTCTGATTCGGGAGGGACATGATGAAGCTCGATTCAACCTGGACCGCGCCAAGACCGCAGTGCTTTCGTTCGTCGCCATTCACGGCCGCTTCCCCTGCCCGGCGGCACAGCAAAACGGTCAGGAAAACTGTGGCGCGGCGGGATCGTTCTTTCCCCACCTGACGGTGGGTGTGCCTGAGGCCGACGCGGCGCGCTTGAGCTATCAGGTGAATGGCGCGGTAGCGCCGGCTGGCGCGGGAGACTTTCGTGTGTTGATGAACAACATGCCCATCAATCTGGAGAGTGCTCCGTTGGCGGTGTCCACGTCTTTAAGTGCGATTCAAACGGGTGTGAACGACGGCATGCTCGACCTGTGTGAGGCACTGGGACAGATTTCTGACCCGGCGAATGCCAGCGGCGGCGGAGTGGCCTTCAGCATCAACATCAATCCAGGCGATCGCTTGATTTCAGATGCATGGAATCCGCCCGAGCGCACCCGCACAGGGAGCGCCGCCGAGGTGTCCGACTACCTGGCCTGCGGCCCGCTGGTGGCGGTGGCCGGGCGCGCTCAGTTCAACGCCCACCTGTCCGCTGGGATCATGAACCGGGCCTTGCAGGACTACCGCCTCCAGCACCAGATTGGTTACGGCACCTACGTGTGGGATCTGGCCGAGGGCGTCTGGAGCCTCGCCAATGGCATGTACGCCTCACTGGTGGGATGGGCCAAGGTGCCGCAGGCGGCCTCTGCGCTGGCAGCCAACCTCTACACCAATCCGACGCCGCACGTCGCCAATCTCGCGCAGGGTGTCGCCTCGCAGATCGTCGCACTTGCGTCGATCGCCGCCAAGATTTCCAACGTCATGCGTTTTGTGAACAACCTTGGGAACTTTCATGAACATCTCAAGTACACCAACTTTCTGGTGAATGAAGCCCAAGCAATTTACAGCCGCGCCACCGAACACGCCATTCGTGGCAGTTCCAGCGCGTATTTCCTGAACGCGCAGGGCACCGCAGCGGCGGACTATCCAAGACCTGCGCCAGCCCCTGTCGAAAGTCCCATTGCCGAAGGTCTATTGCTTGGAGCACAGCAGAGGGCCAGCGGATTTGACTATGGAGGTATGTTCGGAGACTTGGCAACCTTGACCACCGAAGTTGAGGATCTGTCTTTGCGGAGCGGCGGGCCTCGCGACACTCAAACCGCACTCGACGGAAACGAGGCCATGCGCCGTGTACTCGACCAAGAAAGACTCGACTTTGCCCGGGAGGTCGCAAAGGCGGAGGCCAAAGCGAATTTGACCGTGGAGCAACGACCTCAGGCACAGCAGGGGCCCCAGGAGCCCACTCCGTGATGCGCCTGCGAGGCCGTGAAGCGGGGTTCAGCCTGCTGGAAATGGCGATGGTGCTGGTCATCATCGGCGTGGTGATGAGTGCGGTCATGGTCGGCACGGACGTGCTGCGCCACGCCAAGGGTCAGAAGGCCTTTTCGGTATTCATCTCCGGCTGGCATGGGGCTTTCTCGGAGTTCACGCGTGTGACCAGGTCTCTGCCCCGCGATGCCACTCCACCGGTAAACCGGATTCTAGGAAACATGCCTGCGGGGACACCTTTGTGCGGAGCCAACTTGACCACTGCGTTCATGGAAGCAAGCGTGTCCTTTCCTCAAGGGCAAGGCGTTGGGCAACAAACCAGCTATATCTACCAGGATTCGAGTGGATCGCCACAGGTCCTTCAAGTCTGCTTTGTGACATTGGACTGGTCTGTTCAGATAGCTCCTCCACCGGGTGTTCCTGTGGAAACGGCGTTCTTCGAGACGAGGGCGCGCCACGCCATGCGAATTCAAGGACTGACCGTCGAACTGGCTATGCAAATGGACGTGCTGATTGACGGTAGTCTGAATGCACGTATGGGCCAATTTCGCTTGGAGGGCTCTCAGGCCTCACTAGCGGAATGGAATCCAGGTTGGGGAATACCTGCTGCAGACGGCAACGTTCAGCCCGTTGTGACCGCCTACTTCGAGATGTTCTGATTCGTCGGTGTTCGCAGAGCAGCCTGCAGGGCTCCAAGGCCTTCGATCATCGACTTGGATCGGCCAGAAGGGACCGTCCTTGAGCATCGGTTCGCCCTACCACTTAGACAGTGGACGCGCGACGACTGGTGGTGCTTCCGTGTCAAGCCATTGAAAGGCCACGACGATTCGTTCCTCCCGCATCCAGCATCTCGGGGGGAGACTCACAATACCCCTGCAACTGGTGATCGACCCGTTGTCTCCAAGGTGGGTTCGGGGCACAACCTCAACTTGCTCTTCGGCCCGCCCCCTGTCACAAGTGGGCGGGCTCTTTTCTTTTGGCGGCAGTTTCGTGGCTAAGCTTGGCTTGGCTGGCCTTGACGCCTGGTGGAAGGGACCCACTTTGGTCCAGCGGCCTTTGCCACAAACGCACACGGGAGCCTGTGCCTCGCCCGCTTCGGCAGATGCTTCTGGCGCCGCATCCGGCCAGCAGAGCCATCACCGGCTCACGAAGACTGCTTGTATGACCGAATGGTGCTGTCCAGTCGATCAACCAGAGCCGACTACCACTTTGCCAGTCCCGCATGGCAATCTTCTGTGAGGGATCGGCCAGGTAGCGAGACTCTGCCTTTTCGTCAAAGCGCGCGAACAGCAGCAGAGCCTGTGGGCGTTGGGGCGGATGCATGGACGTGGAGGCCTGGCGCGCGATCACGTACTGACCCGCCTCGATGGGGGCCAGCAGCCGGTGCTCCATGTCTTGAAGCGCTTCGCTTCTGTGCCTGAAGTCGTGCATCCAGAGCCAGATTGCCGCGCCCAGCGCGGCCTCTGGGTTGCCTGGTGTGCTTTGGAGCCACGGCGCCTCGAATTGCCAAGGGTTTGTTGTCATGGTTGTTGCACTGCGTGCGCGGACACGGTGTCGTAGATCAGCAAGGCCAGTTTTTCACGGGAGAGGGGCTTGTAGGCAATCACCACCGCAGTGGCCGTGCTCTCGGGGCCATGACGTATCTCCACGTCGCCGGTCAGCAGAATGGCGGGAATCTGCAAGCGGTGCTTTTTTCGCAACCTTTTGATCAATTCGTAGCCAGAAAAACCCGCATCCAGATGAAAGTCCGTGAGGATCAGATCAATCGGACTGACCGTCATGCCCAGCTTGACGTCCAGCTCTTCCCAGCAATTGGCTGCGATCACCCGGCATCCCCATTCCTCCAGGGTGCGTGCCATGCTTTCGAGTACGGTTTCGTCGTTGTCGATCACCACGATGCGCAAACCTCGAAGGTAGGTGTTGGGCATGGGCGTTCCTGACAGTTGGGTTTGCTGCCCCAGCGGTAGATCGATGGCAAACGTGGTGCCGCAGCCCACCACGGATTCAACCCGGATCGGCGTCTTGATGAGATCTGCGGTTTGCTTGACGATGGCCAGGCCCAGACCGATGCCATCCACCGATGCCTTGCGGAAATGAAGCCGGACGAAGGGATCGAAAATGCGCGTGAGTTCGCTTGCCGGGATACCGATACCGCTGTCCGTGATCTCGATGCTCACCGTGTTGGGCGTAGCGGCCAGTTTTGCGACCACCTTGACCCCCCCCTGTGGGGTGTACTTGATGGCATTGGAAATGAGGTTGACCAGGATGGTGCGCAGATGATTGGGATCCGTCGTGACACTCAGGTCGTTGGATCTGAAATGCAGTTGCAGTCGGCTGGCTGCGGCTGTTTCTTCGAATTCATTGGCCAGTGACATGAACAGACGTTCCAGGGACACCGATTCGGGCAGTGCAATGACCTGCCCCGAGTTCAGGCGAGTGACTGCCATCAACATCGTCAACGACTTTGACAGGGAATTGACCACGTCGTTGACGGCTTCGATGTCGATGCGAAGCGATGACGAGGACGCGTCTTGTCGGAAGCGGCCCAGCATGAGGCCCAATGCATGAACGGGCTGGCGCAGGTCGTGGCTCACCATGGCCAGCAATCGGGATTTTGAGGAGTGGGCTTCTTGCAGGTGAGAAATCTGCTGCATCAGGCAACTGCGCTCTTCCAGTCGATCACCCACGCTGCGCCGTGCCTCCGCATGCTCGCGCTCGCGCAACGATGCGATGCTGTAGGCGAGCATGAGCACGGTGATCAAGGCAATGGCTTCCAGGAGGGCTTGCTGTGATTCGGAGAGAAAGAGCCAAGCGCCTGCCAGGCAGATGCACTGAAGCGATAGCAATGCCCACACGGGTTGGCGCAAAGACCCATATGCGTGGTAATGGGACGACAGCAGAATCGAAATCAGCATCGCCCAGGTGAGGTGGGTATTCCGGACGACCGTGAACGGTGATTCCGGCAGATCGTGAACACCGATTCCGATTTATCGTGAACAGGGA
>NZ_JBIMLB010000028.1:0-57252 GCF_051860785.1 Hydrogenophaga sp. | reverse complement strand
CGGCACCACCTGGTACTTGAACGGCACCGACAGCCAGGGCCTGACCTACGAGAAGGAAGTCAAGGCCAACGGCACCACCGAGCACAAGCACTACCTCAGTGCGGCCGGCATCACCTTCGCCTTGTATGTCAAACGCGAAGGAAACAACCTCAACGGCAAGCCTGCCACCAGCACGAGCTACTTCCACCACGACCACCTGGGCTCGATCGCCGTCATCACCGACGAGAGCGGCACCGTGGTCGAACGCTTGGCCTACGACCCCTGGGGCAAGCGCAGGAACGCCAACGGCACGCCCGATCCGCTCGATGCGCTCTACGGCGTGGCCACCGACCGCGGCTACACCATGCACGAGCACCTCGACGAGATGGGCATCGTGCACATGAACGGGCGCATCTACGACCCGCTCATCGGCCGCTTCATGAGCGCCGACCCCTTCATCCAGGCACCGGGCAACCTGCAGAGCTACAACCGCTATGCCTACGTGCTCAACAACCCGCTGGCATACACCGATCCGAGTGGCTATTTCTTCAAGAAATTCTTCAAGTCCGTGGTGATCAGAATCGCCGCCGCGGTCGCTGATGTCATGGGCTGTTCGGGGTACTGCACCATGGCGGTCAATGCCTACCAGGGCTACAAGTCCGGAGGGATTGCAGGCATGGTGGTCAGCTTCATCCCTGGGGGCGATACGCTTACTTCGCAAATCGCCATATCGGCAGCGAGCGGTTGCGTGGTGGCATATGCGAACGGTGGCAACTGTGGGCGAGGGGCTGGTTCATCGCTGCTTGAATACGGCGCTAACAGCATGGGATGGCGCGCCTACGGGGCCGCTCTTGGCGGATGTCTTGCAGCTGCAAATCAGGGTGGATCGTGCCGGCATGGGGCAGGCAATGCATTTGCAGGGTATGCCGCACGTTACGTAGCTGAGGGAGTCCGCAGCGAGTTCGCGGCTTACAAGAGAGCAGAAGAACATCGCGCCAGTCTCGTTGCTGTAGCGCCAGCCGCGGCGTTCTTTGTTCCCGCGGCACTTGAAGGTTCGGCCATCCTGATGGGGTGGGTGGCAAGAGGGCTGGCGTTCACTGCCGTCGCCGACAGCATGCGGAAGCTGGTTGGCGTATTGTCTGTGGAGGGGGAGGGGACGAGCGATGCCAAGCCACCTCTC
This sequence comes from Hydrogenophaga sp., assembly GCF_051860785.1. GTDB lineage: Bacteria > Pseudomonadota > Gammaproteobacteria > Burkholderiales > Burkholderiaceae_C > Hydrogenophaga. The sequence continues at coordinate 56,093 of NZ_JBIMLB010000028.1, read as the reverse complement.
TCGGACTACAAAGACGCATTGGATAAGGTCCACGATGAGGTCGGAAAACTGCCTAAAGGGGAAGAAGGCAAATTTGGAAGCCCTCAAGCGGGCGATTCAAAGAAGGGATACCGACTAGACCCACCACACGATGGTGCTGCGCAAGGGGATGCCGAATCAAAACACCATTTCAATTGGTGGGACTACACCAACGGAAAACGAGGAAAAGGTGGGCGTAGCGGTGCCATTCCGATTGGAAACTAAATATGGAAAAGATAAAAATCGAAAACTTCTTGAAAGACCATTGCGGGAATAAGTTTCCTGAGTATGAGTCTTTGAGTAAGGTCGCTTGCTCCACTTTGGCTCAATCTATCTGCGAAAAACTTTCTTTGCCAAATTCCACGGATGGATTGACTTTGGTAAAAACCATTGACAGCATGGCAAGACCTTGTGAAGCCAAGGCAAACGCCAGCGAGAATTTCGATCTAAATGCACTGCTTGATTCTTGCGGAATCGATGCAGAGGATGCTGTATACATAAATTGGTATCGTTATGACCAAATCGACAGACTCAAGCGCAACGATGTGTCTAACAATTTTTATGATATATGGTATCCAAATGTTGACAGCATAGATATCTTTGATGATTCTCTCAGTTGGATTCTTTTGGTGAGGCATGATGGGTATATTAAGCTGCTGCGTTGAGTTGATGCGATGGACATAAATGGGGTCGCAATGAAAGTCGATGAAATTTGCGAACGCAATTCTGAAAAGAGAACGGACCTCACTATCCACCTTTTAGACGATGAAGATGGCGATCCGCCGTCTTCTGTATTGATTGAAGGCCCCGTAAGAGCATTGCGAATGCTTGCTGAACTATTGACTGCGGTAGCGGATGAGGCTGAGACCGATGGTTTCCCAATATCTCCGTTTAGTGCTGGAAAAGCTCACTTCTCAGCGGTCTCCCAATTGGGTGTCTACATCCATCGCTTACCCTAGTTCGGGTAGATGCCAGGATAAATAGGGTCAGATAAATAGGGTCAGACTCCATTTGTTCTACATGAAGACTGAAGAAATACTGCGGCTCGCTCTTGTAGATGATCTGCTTGCTATGAACGTGCCTCTCGAAGAGGCTATTCAACGACTTTCTGAAATGAAATGGGACTATGAGGGAATGGGAGTGGAGCTAACGAGGAGGCATCTTGCGAATGTGTTGCAGCGATATCTTCGAGGTGATATTCCACAGACCTCTGTTGAGCTATGGGCAAATCGGATTGAAGGGAGAGACGATGTCCGGATTGAGCTAGATTTTAAGCAAGAAATTGAGAGTTTGCTATTTGAACTTGCTAATCCGTTGCTTACTCAGTCGCTTGACTACACGCGTGCCAAACAGCTATTGGTTGATCTAAGGCAATGAAATAAGGCGCCCAATGCGATAAATAGGTCGCGGCGGAGTCAATCCCCAAGTGCAACACTAGTTTAATGAATTCAGTGCGCGAATAGATTTTTATATTTCGATGATGATCTCAAATGCAACTTCCGTTTATAAAAATGGGGTCAGATTTCATTAATGCGTATCGTAGGCAGTCCCCGCCGGTCACCTCCATCAACGGTTGTGCCTGCCTACGGTCAGCCAGGAGGTGGTACGAAAGAACGGAAGCTCCGCATAGAAGGAGAGGGGGCCTTTAGTTCGTCTATACACAGAAAACGGCAGCGTTCAGATTGATCTGAGTGCAGAGGCGGTGATATTGGAGGCCTTGACTGCATACCGGGATGATGGGGGTGGGATCCATAACCTTGGTGATTAAGCCGCAGTGTTGAGAGCAATACTTGTTGGAGTGCGCTGATGGGCAATAACTGCGAGCAATGTGGTACCCGGCTTCGTGGCATGACGCTGTTTCACGTGTCTTGTGAGGAATGCGGCGCGAGGCATCGAGCGGTGCGGAATAAAAAATACTTCTGGCTTTCTGCTCTGTATGGCTCACTTGTCTTTTTTCTTCTTCCACTGGGATTATTAGGGCCGGGGCCATTCTGGGCAAAGATATTCATCATGCCCCTTATATATATTAGGGGAGGGATTTTGGTTGCTATTGCTACACAAAAATGGGAATTGAGGAAATAAGTTTGTTTAATTCGACTCGAACGATCTCCTTGCTCAAGGACGGCAAGCTCTTCGATGACGACCTGGCTTCTCCTTTGGAAAGTGACGGGTACCACACCGCCATCGATTTCACCGAGTGGGCCGTGCGGGAGTAAAGGGGTCTTTGCGAATGAACACGGAACACCTCTTTTCGGTGCACGCCTCCAGCTCGTCTCAGCGCCTGCTCTTGCGAGACCCTTCGGGATGCCCTGGCTTGTTTGAAAGGATGCATCGCGCGTCCTTGCTTCCTACGTGGAAACCCCTGGAATTTGCCTTCCAGCCGGCCGGCAAGAAGGGGGTATCCCTGCCGGAGATCTGCACGATTTACGCGCGCGGGATTCTGGCGATGCGGAGCGACGTGAAGGATGCGCTGTTTCCGTGGGTCGCGCTGGATGCGCATTGGGAGTTTTTGCCCATCGTGGTGGCGCAGGAGCGCTGGTGGTTGTTGAATTGTCTGGTCACGGTGACGGAGATCGACGAAGAAGGCTCCGCGGCCATGCATGCTCTGAACGGGGAGGCGGTGATGATGCAAACGCTGACGGTGTGCGATCCAAAAGCCTGGCGGCATGAGCTGTTTACCCTGGCGAGGCCTTCCTGTGCGCAACAGTTGTTCGCGCGGCCCGCGTTCAAGTCGCGCGTGGAACGGTTGCGGCTCAAAGGTCTCGAGTTCAAGCGCATGGGCAGGCTGATCGCGCAGGCGGCCTGAGCAACGGTCCCCAGATCCTCGGAGCGGTTTCTCGATGCCATTGCAGCCCCTTTCCCATCGGCCCATCGGAGTCCACTTCTTGGGAGGTCTGGTGCTTTGCGCTGCAGCTGGTGCTGCGGTGCTTTTGATCACGAATGCGAGTCAGCGATGGGTGGCGCACACGCAGCGGGCACTGGCGGACACGACGCTTCAGCTTCAAGCAGACAGACTTGCCTCCCTCGAAGGCGTGAGCGATGTGCGGCTGGCCGCGACCTGGCCGGAGCGTGTTTCTGTCGAGGCCTTGACGCAAGCCATGAGCGAGCAGGCGATCGTGAACGGGCTGGTGTTGCGCACGCTGTCCTTGTCTCATGGGGCATCCTCCGAAAGGGCCTGGGGTCGGGTGAGCCTGGAGGTGGCGGCTTCGGGCCGCTATGCCGATCTGAAGAATTGGCAGGGTGGGTTGCTGGCCCGGTTTCCTTCGCTGGCGGTGCAGTCGCTGCGGCTTCAGCCGGTGGCGGGTGGTCCCATGCCGATGGGCGGTGTCGAGGCACACATGGTCTGGGTGCTGTATGTGCGGGATTGAGCGTGTGGTGCTGACGGTCGTTGGGTCGATGGTGCTGTCGCTGGCGAGCGCGGAACCTCAATACCTGCTTCAGGCAACTGCCAACGCCATGCCGCACCACCCACTTCGCGCGGACATCCGGCCGGCGCAACGCGATCCTTTCGAACTGGCGCCTGTCGCCGCGAGCGGGCCGCCGTTGCCTCCGGTGGTGCTGCAGCCGCTCGTGCTGGAGGCCGCCCCCATTCAACCGGTGATGCCACCTCCGCCCACCCTGGCGTACGTGGGTCGCATGCGCACGGCCGATGGGCGCTGGCTGGTGATGGTCCAGCTGGAGGATGGCCGCCCCGTCGCGCTGGAGGTGGGCAAGGAGCTGGGCAACGGTTACCGGGTCGAGCGCATGTCGGACCGCGTGGTGGAGTTGCTGAACCCGCAGACGCAGCACCTGATGCAACTGGCGGTGCCCGCAGCGCCCCGCTTTGAAACCTGGTAGGTCGAACAGAACCATGACGACAAGCATTGAGGGAGAGGGCGTGCCCGTGCGCGGCTGGTGGTGGTGTCAGCCGCTGGGGGTGGGGTTGTTGTTGCTGGGTCTGGGTGGCTGCGCCCAGCAACTGATCCGCGATGAGGCCACGGCGCAGTTGCGCGAGGGGCGATACGAGTCGGCCATCAAGACCTTGCAGGATGGCGTGGTGCAGTACCCGGAGAGTGTGACGTTGCGCGCCGGGCTGGTGGCCGCACGCAGCGATGCCGTGGCGCGGCTGGTGGCGCAATCGACGCAGGAGCGTCTGCGCGGCCAGCACGATGCAGCCGCAGCCACGCTGGAGCGCGCTGGGCAACTGGATCCTGGGAACATGCGCGTGGCCGACCTGCAGGCCGATCTGGTTCACGAGCGGCGCGCTCAGGGTGTGCTGCAGTCCGCGCGCGAGATGCTGGCGGCTGGCAACCGGGGGGGCGCCTTGGCCGCGTTGCAGACGGCCTTGGCGGACATGCCGCGTCACGCCGGTCTGCAGGCGCTCAAGCGGCAACTGGACGCCGAGAATCAGGCCAGTGCGGGCGATGGTTACCGGCTGGCCCTGGCCGAGACGCGGCCAATCAGCCTGGACTTTCGCAATGCGCCGCTGTCGTCGCTGCTGGAGGCCTTGCGCGACGGCAGCGGCATCAGCTTTGTGCTGGACCGTGATGTGCCGATGGACCAGCGGGCCAGCGTGTTCATCCGCACGGCACGGGTGGAAGACGCGATCGACCTGGTGCTGGGCGCCTTTCAGCTTTCTCGCCGCATCGTGAATGCGCGCACCGTGCTGATCTACCCGAACACGCCGGAGAAACACCGCCAGCATCGCGAGCAGGTAGTGCGTGTGTTCCATCTGGCGCATGCCGAGGCCAAGACCACGGCCACGCTGTTGCAGAACATGCTGCGCATCCAGCCGCCCTTCGTGGACGAGCGCGCCAACCTGATTGCGCTGCGCGAGCCGCCCGAGATCGTGGCCCTGGCCGAACGGCTGGTGGCTCTGCACGATCAGGGTGAAGCCGAGGTGATGCTGGAGGTGGAGGTGCTGGAGGTGAAGACCTCGCGCCTCACGGAACTGGGCGTCAACTTCCCCAGCAGTTTCTCGCTCACACCACTGGCCGCGCAGGGACAGACCGGGCTCACGGTGGACAGTTTTCGCAGTCTCGATTCGAGCCGCGTGGGCCTGACGGTGGCCGGGCTGATGGTGAACCTGCGGCGCGAGGTGGGTGACTTCAACACGCTGGCCAACCCACGCATCCGCACCCGCAGCAAGCAGAAGGCCACGATCCTGATTGGCGACAAGGTGCCGGTGATCACCACCACCGCTGGTGCCAACGGCTTTGTTTCGGAGAACGTGAGCTATCTGGACGTGGGTCTGAAATTCGACGTGGAGCCCACCGTGTCGCCAGACGATGAGGTCACCATCAAGCTCGGCCTGGAGGTGAGCGCGCTGGCTGGCGAAGTGCGCACCGCCGGCGGTTCGGTGGCCTACCAGATCGGCACGCGCAATGCCAACACCACGCTGCGGCTTCGTGATGGCGAAACGCAGGTGCTGGGTGGCCTCATCAGCAACGAAGACCGCGCCACCGCCAATCGTGTGCCGGGTCTCGGAGACCTGCCTCTGGCCGGGCGCCTGTTCTCCAGCCAGAAGGACGACAGCCGCCGCACCGAACTTGTATTGGCCATCACGCCGCGCATCCTGCGCAGTGCCGCGCGACCCGATGCGGACCAGGCCGTGATGTGGGTGGGCACGGAAAACTTCACCCGGCCCCGCATGGCGCCAACGCATGCCGTGGCAAGTGCCTCAGCGCCGTCGGGGTCCGTGGTCTCGACGACGGAAAGCGCGAAGCAGAAGGCAGCGGCAGTGCCCGGGACACTGAGCGTGAGCTTGAAGGGGCCTGATCAGGTCAAGGTGGGCGATGTGTTCACCGTGGCGGTTCACGCGACCTCGGGTTTGCCGCTCAAGGGCATGCCCATGGATCTGCGCTATTCGAACAAGACCTTGCAGGTGGAGGGCATTGCCGAGGGTGCTTACTTCAAGCAATCGGAAGCGGCCAGCAGCTTCACGCATGCGGTCAACACCAGCGAAGGGCGCGTCAGCGTCGGTTTGCTCAGCAACGCAGAAGGTGGCGTGACGGGCGAGGGGGATGTGGTGCTGGTGCGCTTCAAGGTGTTGGAGGCGGGCAAGGCGGAGTTGAGCTTCCAGAAGTTCGAAGCGCTGGGCGTGAATGGTGTGGTGCCGTCCACGAGCCCGCCGGTCTGGAGCGTGCAGGTTCCATGAGGGGGAAGGGCATCCAGCGCGGCTTCACCCTCATCGAACTGCTGGTGGTGATGGGCATCCTCGGCATCCTGGCTGCGGCCATCCTGCCGCTGGGCGAGAGCCAGGTGACGGCGCAGAAGGAGCGCGAACTGCGCCGCGCGCTGTGGCAGATCCGGGATGCGATCGACGAACACAAGCGATCCGTCGACCGGGGCGAGATTGCCCGCGATGGGACCGGCTCGGGATACCCGCCCACGCTGCAGTCGCTCGCACTTGGCGTGAACGACGCCCGCTCACCCGGCAGCCCACGACAGGTCTACTTCCTGCGCCAGATCCCTCGCGATCCGTTTGCCGACCCGGCGCTGCCCGCCGAGCAGACCTGGCGCCTGCGCAGCTACGCGTCCACGCCCGATCGGCCCGAGCCCGGTGCCGACGTGTTCGACGTGCGCTCGTCGTCCGATGCCATCGCCCTGGACGGAACCCCGTATGTGTCGTGGTGAGCGTTTCTTCCTCGCCCGTGGTTTCACGCTCATCGAGCTGCTGGTCGTGCTGGCCGTGCTCGCGGTGCTGGCCGCCATCGTCACGCCGCTGTACCTGGACCGTGTGGACGATGCGCGCGAGACCGTGCTGCGGCAGAACCTGGTGGGCCTGCGCCAGACCATCGACCAGTTCCACCGCGACAAGGGCCGCTACCCCACCCAGCTCGCCGAACTGGTCGAGCAGCGCTACATCCGGGCCATTCCCGAAGATCCCATCACCCAGCGGGCGGACACCTGGGTTCTGGTGCCCACCCGGCAGGGCGACGCCCGCAGCGGCGTGTTCGACGTCAGGAGCGGTGCAATGGGCCGGGCGCGGGACGGTTCCGAGTTCCAGCAATGGTGAAGACATGAGCCGCCGACACCCGCACCCGCATCCGCCCTCGGCACGCCAGCACGGTTTCACCCTGTTGGCGGTGCTGGCTGCCATGTTCCTGCTCGCGCTGGCTTCACAGCAGGTCATGAGCGTGGTCTCGCAACAGGCCCAGCGCGATCGAGAAGCCGAACTGCTGCGCATCGGCGCGGCGTACCAGGCCGCCATCGGTGCGTACCACGACCAGTCCCCCGGCAGCGTGAAGCGCTGGCCGCCTTCGCTCGAAGCCTTGCTGGACGATCGGCGCTTCGTCACGCTGCAGCGGCACCTGCGCCGGCTCTACGCAGACCCCATCACCCGCACGAACACCTGGGGGCTGGTGCCCGCGCCCGATGGCGGCATCGCCGGCATTTACAGCCTGAGCGAGGACCGCCCCATCCGCACCGGCGGCACCGAGCTGGCCCGGCTTGGCCTGGCCGAAGCCGACCGGTACAGCGAGTGGGAATTCGTTCATCGGCCCAGCGCCGAGGTGGTGCGATGACCACCGCCGCCACCTTTCACGTGCGCAGCGTGCGCCTGGGTGATGCCACGGTGTCGGAACAGACTCTGCAGGCCACGTCTGAAACGGCCCTGCGCCAGACCCTGGCCGGGCAGGGTCTGACCGTGCTCAGCGTGAAGGCCGCCAAGGCACGCGCCTCCCATGCGGCCGCGGGCGGGCGGGGTCGCTACGCGCTGTTCTGCCGCGAAGTGGGCACGCTCATCCAGGCCGGCATGACGTTGGTGGAGGCGGTCGACACGCTCTCGGCGCGCGAGCGCCTGGCCGGCCGGCACGACAGCCTGGCCGCCCAATTGCTGCAACGCCTGCAACAAGGCACCGCGCTGTCCCAGGCGCTGGCGTCGATGCCCGGTGCACCCGCCGTGCTGGTGGCGGCTGTGCGCGCGGGTGAGCGCACCAGCGACCTGGCGCAAGCCTTGAACGACTACCTGAAGTTCGACACCCTGGTCGAGCAACTGCGGCGCAAGGTGGTCAGCGCCTCGATCTACCCCGCGTTGGTCACCACGCTGGGCGTGGGCATCTCGCTGTTCCTGCTGCTGGTGGTCATGCCCAACTTCGCGCGCATGTACACCAACCTGCGCGGCGCGGCCGGGGGCGCCACAAGCTGGATGATTGGCCTGAGCCAGTGGGTGAGCGAGCACCAGGCGGCCACGCTCGCCGCCGTGGGCCTGACCCTGCTCGCGCTGGCCTGGTGGGTCTGGCGCGGCACGGCGCGCCGGCAAGTGATGGCGCTTGCCCAGCGCCTGCCCTGGATGCGCCGGCGCATCGACGACTTCCAGCTGGCCATGATGTACCAGGCCCTGGCCCTCATGCTCAAGGGCGGCTACCCGCTCACCGAAGCCCTGGCCGTGGCCAGCCGTTCTGCGCTGGATGCGCGCCTGAGCCAAGCCCTGCAGCAGGCCCTGGGCCGCATCGCCCAGGGCAGCGCGGTGGCCCCGGCGCTGGCCGATGCCGGGCTGTGCGACGAAGTGGGCCGGCGCCTGATGGCCGCGGCCGAGCGCAACGGGCAGTTCCACCTGGCCGCCGACGTCGTCTCACGCCTGCATGGCGAGCGCTTCGAGCTCTTTGTGGAGCGCCTCACCCGCATCGTGGAGCCGGTGCTGCTGATGGCGGTGGCGCTCATGGTGGGCACCATCGTCGTGATGATGTACCTGCCGGTGTTCGATATGGCGACGAGGTTGAAATGAAGATGGAGCAACACCCTCCTGCGCCGCTGCAGCCCGCCATGGCCACGCTGTCCGATGCCGAGCTGCAGGCCGCGAAGGGCAGTGCCGTGCCGCTGGCCGGCGAGCCCCCGGGCTGGCGCCTGCAGGTGGATCAGCAGACCGTGCTGCTGTACGAAGACCCGTGGAGCCCGGGAGCGACCCAGACCTTGCTGCGCCATGCGCACCTGCAGGCGCGGCTGGGTTTGGCGCGGCCAGGGCAGGTGGCCCAACTGCGCCAGGGGGCGGGTAAAGCGGTGTCTTCGAGCGCCCCATCGGCGCAGACCAGCCCCGTGGTGGCCTTCGTCGACGCGGCCATCGCGCGCGCCTATGCCGACGGCGCGAGCGACATCCACTTCGAGACCGACCGCCAGGGCGTGCAGGTGAAATACCGGCTCGACGGCGTCATGTCGCCCGGCGAACAGCTCGCCGATCCCCAGCGGGCCGAGGAAGTGATCTCGCGCATCAAGGTGATGGCACAACTCGACATCACCGAGCGGCGCCGCCCGCAGGACGGGCGCATCCACTGGCAGCCGCCGCAGGCGGCCGATCCCATCGACCTGCGCGTGTCCATCATGCCCAGCATCTTTGGCGAAGACGCGGTGCTGCGCCTGCTGGACAAGGCACAACTGCGCCACAGCGACCATGGCGTCACGCTCGACGGCCTGGGATTCGAAGGGGCCGTGGCCCAGCGCATCCGCCATCTGGCCCGGCGGCCCCACGGCATGCTGCTCATCACCGGCCCCACCGGCAGCGGCAAGACCACCACCGTCTACGCCGCACTCACCGAGGTCAACGACGGCCTGGAGAAGATCGTCACCATCGAGGACCCGGTGGAGTACGAGCTGCCCGGCGTGCTGCAGATACCGGTGAACGAACAGAAAGGGCTCACGTTCGCCAGCGGGCTGCGCTCCATCCTGCGGCACGACCCGGACAAGATCCTGGTGGGCGAGATCCGCGATGCCGAGACCGCGCAGATCGCGGTGCAGTCGTCGCTGACCGGCCACCTGGTCTTCACCACCGTGCACGCCAACAGCCTCTTCGACGTGCTGGGGCGGTTCCAGCATTTCGGCATTGAAGCCTTTGCCCTGGCCTCCGCGCTCAATGGCGTCGTGGTGCAGCGCCTGCTGCGGCAGGTGTGCCCGCACTGTGTGGGTTGGCGCGCCACCAGCGAGCCCGAGCAAGCCCAGTTGCAGGCGCTCGGTCTGCAGGTGCCCGATCGATTGCCCAGGCCCACCGGCTGCCCGCATTGCCGCCAGACCGGCTACCGCGGCCGCTTCGTGCTGGCCGAAGTGCATGTGCTGAGTGACGCAGTGCGCGACCTCATGGTGGCCAAGGCCAGCATGACCGAGTTCAAGCAGACCGTGTACGCCAACGAGAGCGAGCGGCTGCTGGTGCAGGCCATCGCATTGGTGGCGCAGGGCCGGACAACGCTGGAGGAGGTGGGCCGTGTGGTCGGGCTGGCCTGAGCGCGTGGACGTCTACCTGGGGGTCGGCACGGTGCTGGTGAAGCGCCGCTCCCATGCCCTGGTGAGCCTGCAGCCGTCCGCCACGCTGCCGCTGGGCGACGTGCTGGCGCAGGTGGACGAGGCTTGCAGTCGGGTGAAGGGCAGACCGTGGAGCCTGCATGTGGCGCTGAGCGCTGCGCTGTGCCCGCCGGTGCCGTTCACCCTGCCCCAGGGTGTGAGGCGCTGGAGCGAAGTCATGGCTTTGGCACAGGCGGCGGCAGTGCAGGCCTGGGGGCTGCCCGCTGGTCAGGCCGACGCGCTGGTGTGCGCGCTGGACACCGGGCGCGCGGGTCTGGCCGCCGCGCTCATGAAGGGAACGCAGGATCGGCTGGTGGAATGGGCAGGACGGCATCGCGGTCATCTCGTGTCGCTGGTGCCCTTGTGGGCCGCTGCCACGCAGGCGCCAGGGTGTCGAGCCAAAGAAGTTCGACAGTTCACGTTGCACGAGCCTGGAGCGATCGCGGTGGTGCAGGATGCGGTGGCGTCGGGCGTGGCACCAACCACGCCGGGCGAAGGCATCGAGGTGCGCTTCTCCCCCGAGGTGTTGCCTGTTCAGCAGCATTGGCGAGAAGGCCCTGCGGTCTGGGCCGGTCATTGGGAGCGTTTGCCATGAAGCCGGTGCAGATCCAGTTCGTGGCCCCGCGCGCCTGGAAATTCATCTGGGCGATCACGGCGGTGGTGCTGGTCGCGCTGCTGGGCCACACCGGCTGGCGCCTGTGGCAGCAGCATCAGGTCCGGTTGGGCTTGCAGGCAGAGCTGGCGCAGCTGCAGCAACAGCTCAGGGAGCGCTCGACACCGAAGCCTGCCGTGGTCGATCCTCGTCATGCGAGCGAGCAGGCGGCGCTGCGGCTGTTGCGGCGCGACTGGAACCGCGTGTTCGATGCGGTGGAAAGTCCCGAGCTGGCGCAGGTTCGCCTGGTGCAGATGAGCGTGGATGCAGAGACGGGCGAAACCCGGCTGGAATACGAGCTGGAGAGCTTTGCCTTGACGTCAATGGTGACGGCGGCATTGAATGGCCCGGGCGCTACCACGGTGTGGCAGCTTGAGCGCGTGGACGCTGGTGCGTTTCGGCAGGTCTCGAACAGCGGGAAGGCGCGGGCAGTCTGGGCGTCCAGGCAGGATTGATCAGTCCGCCCCGGTCGTGAACGTGAACGTCTTGAGAAACGACACGCCGTTGTTCCTGCCGCTCAGGGACACCCGGTAGGTGGTGTGGGCAGTCAAGGGGGCGTCGGCGGCCACGTAACCCTGGTGCGCTCCGAACGCGCCAAGAGGGTCGTTGGCGCCCGTGATGGGTGAGCGCAGCGGCACGGGGAAGCCGCTGCTGGTGTTGGTGAGGACGGTGCTGTCGATCGTGAGCGTGCGTCCTTCCTTGAGGCTGATCATGATCGAGGTGCCCAGTGGGCTGGTCGAAAGATCGCGGCCCGGCACCGGATTCGGTTCCTCGTGGTACAGGGCTCGGGTGACGTTACTGTCGCCATCGCAGGGGTAGGTGAGCACGGTGTTGTCGTCCTGCGCAGCGGCCTGGCTGCCCGCGCTTTTCTGGTAGCCGGTGTTGAAAACGATGGCCCTGCGGCCGGCCCCCGGGTGGGTGGCGTCGGGTGCGCCGGCATCGATGGCGTTGCGAATCGCCACGCCCACATCGCGGTAGCCATCGAGCAGGGCATTGGCGTGGTAGGGCGCATTGAGCAGGCCACGCGTGCCCTGAATGCCGAAGCCGATGGTGTCGTTGCCGTCGGCGCCGCTGGTGAAGTAGGCGAGTTGCTCCGACACCGCCGCTTGCGACGCGCTGGGGAGATAGCCTGCCGCGATCATCCGGTCCAGAGGACTTGCGCCAGTGAAATGCAGGGAGCCCGTGGTTTGCTCGTGGCCGAAGGTCGCGTGGTAGGTGAGCCACCGGGCGTGCCCGGCGCTGCTGAGGTCGAGCGCTGCATGCTGGGCAAGCTGGCCATGTCCACAACGGCTGCGGATCTCGTTGAGCGTGTTGAACGCCTGCAGCTCTTCCGACAGCGCGGTGTAGGTCGGCGTGGGCACGGTGAGTTGCAGCCCGGCGTTGGTGGAAGGTGTGACGCTGGTGGCGTCTTCATTGCCGCCGCCACCGCAGCCCGCGAGTGCGAAGACCAGCGCGAGTGCGGGCAGAAGTCTGTGGTTCATGGGGTTCCCTGGTTCGCGTTGCCTCGGTGGGCCACATCGCTCAAAAGGGCGAAATGATAACAAAAGTACTCATTCAATCGGACGCGTTAACCCTCTGTGCAGCCGGATTCGGTACCGGTATCCTTCATAAAAGAACGATCGTTCTTTTAACAACAATCACCGGAGACAACCCATGTTCCTGCGCACCAGTCTGGCCGCGGCGGTGGCCGCTTTGCTTCTTGTCGCTTGCGGTGGGGGCGACGATCCCGCTCCGCAGCAACCCCGAACCTCATCGGTGAAGGTGGTGGGGGACAGCCTGAACGACAGCGGTACTTTTGGCATCAAGTTCACGGTGCAGGGCAGCCCAACGACGCCCAGCCAGATCTGGACCGACCGTGTGGCCACCGCCGTCGGTGTGACGGGACTGTGCGCTCGCTACCAGGCCACAGGGCCCAGCACGGTGGTGCTGAATCCGGCCGCCACCTCTTGCACCAGCTATGGCGTGGGCGGAGGGCGCATCAACCCCAGCGGCCTGGCGGGAGACACCACGCCGTTCTCGGTGGTGCAGCAACTCCGCGACCTGCGGACGCAGCGGCCCTACAACCCGGAAGACCTTTTGCTCGTGGACGGCGGTGGCAACGACCTGGCCGACCTGACGGGGTTGTACCTGGTGGCGGGCGGCGACATGGGCGCTGCCTTCCAGGGTCTGGCGAGTGAGTTGCTGACGCCTGCGGAGATGATGGCTGCAGGCACCCTGCCGGCGATTGGAGTTGCCTACACCACACGGTTGGCCGACGTGCTGGCGAACGCGATTACCACCGAAGCCTTGAACCGCGATGCGCAGCGCGTGGTGGTGCTCACCGCGCCCGACATCACCCGCACGCCCCGGTTCCTGGCGGTGCTCGCTGGAGTGGAGTTGGCCAATGGCCCGGTCAATGGCCCGGTCGTGGCAGCCCAGATCAAGGCCCTGGTGAAGCAGTGGGTGGTGGCGTTCAACACCCAGCTGAAAACCCGCTTCGCCGGTCACAGCCGCGTGGCGGTGGTGGACTTCTACGCCGAGTTCAACAAATGGCTGGATACCCCTGCCACCTACGGCCTGACCAACGTCACGCGGCCGGCTTGTCCCGCCACCGGCGTGGACGGCCAGGGCCTGCCCACCTACGACATTGCCAGTTGCACCGTGGGCTTCCTCAGTGCGAATCCGCCGGTGGGTGAAACCGGGCCCAACTGGTGGACGAGCTACGTGTTCTCGGACAACTTCCACGGCACGCCACGCACCAACGAGCTGATGGGCAACATCGTGGTCCAGGCGCTGGAGGCCAAGGGCTGGAAGTAACGGAAGGCTGCGCAGCGGGTGTTCAGGCCGCTGCGCGCTGAAGGCGGTCGCGCACGCCGTCCCAGGCCGCGTCGGCCGGCGGCGTTTCCACCCAGATCAGGCGCACACCGGTGGCGTCGAGTTCGCGCAGCACGGCAAAGAGTTCCTGTGCGCAGCGCGCCGCGTCCAGCGGCATGCGGCGCACGGACACGCCGCGTGACGCGCGCAGCGTGCTGTGCGCGTAGATGGCGATGTGTCGCGCGTCGCTGCCGAGCACGTCGAGCGCAGCCTGCAGGGGCTGGGTGTCCATCAACCGCACCTGGGCGCGTGGCGCGTAGTGCGATTCGAGCGTGCCCGATGCGCGTGGGGCGGCCTCGTCGCGCGAGCGCACCGGCTGACCGCAGACGGCTTCGAGTTGCGCGGTGGTGATCATGCCCGGGCGCAACAGCACCGGGTGGCCGCGTGTCGCATCGACGATGGTGGACTCGATGCCCACCGGACAGGCGCCGCCGTCAAGGATCAGCAATTCGTCTTCGGTGAGGGCGGTGAACTCCTCCGCCACGTGGGCCGCGGTGGTGGGGCTCACGCGGCCGAAGCGGTTGGCGCTGGGCGCGGCCACGCCGTTCACGCCGTGCCGTGCAGCCGCCACCAGCAACGCCTGCGCCACCGGATGGCTCGGGCAACGCAGGCCCACCGAGTCCTGTCCACCGGCGGCCACGGCGGCCACTTCGCTTCGGCGCGGGAGGATGACCGTGAGCGGGCCGGGCCAGAAGGCCTGCATGAGCGCGGCGGCAAACGCCGGCATTTCGCTCGCGTAGTGGTCCACACCGGCGCGCCAGCCCGAGGCACCCGCGCCTGCGGCCACGTGCACGATCAGCGGATGGTCGCTGGGACGGCCCTTGGCCTCGAAGATGCGGTGCACCGCCGTGGCGTTGTCGGCGTCGGCCGCGAGGCCGTACACCGTTTCGGTGGGCAGGCCCACGAGCGAGCCGGCGGCCAGGCGCTGGGCCGCGGCTTCGATGGCGCGGTCGTCGCTGGCGGGCAGCAGCAGCGGCATGTGATCGATCAGGCTTCGAGCGCTGGCAGGCCGAGCAGCGTCAGCACGTTGGCCGTCGTCTCGCGCACCTGCGCCACGCTGGGCGCCGTGATGTTCAGGTGGCCCATCTTGCGGCCGGGGCGCGCGCTGAGCTTGCCGTACAGGTGCAGGTTCGTGCCCGGCAGCGCGAGCACCTGCGCCCAGGGTGGTGATGTGGGTCGCTCGCTGCGCTGCGTGCGCACGGCGTTGGGTTTGAACCAGAGGTCGCCCAGCAGATTGACCATGATGGCCGGGCTGTGCTGGCGCGGCGTGGGCAGCGGCAGGCCGGCGAGCGCGCGCACCTGTGCCTCGAACTGCGAGATGTCGCAGGCGTTCTGCGTGTAGTGGCCGCTGTTGTGCGGGCGCGGCGCCATCTCGTTGACCACGAGGTCGAGCGCGCCTTGGGCGTTCTCCACCACGAAGTACTCCACGCACAGCACCCCCACGTAGTGCAGGTGGTTGGCAATGGCCACGGTGCTGGCCTGCGCACGCTGCGCCAGCGCCGGGTCCAGCGCGCCCTCGAACACCTCGGTCAATGCAAGGATGCCGTCGTGGTGCGTGTTCTTCTGTACGGGAAAGCTCACCGTGGCGCCGTCGGCGCCGCGCGCCACGATCACCGAGCATTCGGCGCGCAGCTTGAGCATTTTTTCCAGCACGCAGGGCACCTTGTCCATGGCGTCCCAGGCGGCGGCGAGTTCCTCGCGCGTGTTCACCCTGGCCTGGCCCTTGCCGTCGTAGCCCATGCGCGCGGTCTTCAGGATGCCGGGCAGCAGGTCGGCAGGCACGGCGGCCAGCGAGGCGTCGGTGGTGATGACCGCGTGCGGGGCCGGACTCACACCGCTGAGCGCAGCGCAATCCACGAAGTGCGCCTTCTCCTTCACGCGGTCCTGCGCCACCGCCACGCAGGCGGCCGATGGCGCCACCGTGCGTTGTGCCGCCAGCGTCTGCAGCGCCGGCGCCGGCACGTTCTCGAACTCGGTGGTGATGGCATCGCAGCGTTGCGCCAGTTGCGCCAGGCCTGCTTCGTCGGCGTAGGGCGTCTTGATGTGGTGGTGGCTGATGAGGCCTGCCGGGCTGGCCGGATCGGGGTCGAGCACGGCGGTGGTGTAGCCCATGGCCTGCGCCGCCTGCACGAACATGCGGCCGAGCTGGCCGCCACCCATCACGCCCAGCGTGACCGGTTGGCCGGCGGGCGATGTTCCGCCGGGAAGAAAGGTCTTGAGGCTCATGTCGAGGGCAGGCTCATGGCGCGGGCGGCGGCGGTCTGCTGGGCGCGGAAGGCCTCCAGCTTCTCGCGCAGCGCAACGTCGTGGCTCGCCAGCATCGCCACCGCGAACAGCGCCGCGTTGGCGGCACCCGCCGCACCGATGGCGAACGTGGCCACCGGCACACCCTTGGGCATCTGCACGATGCTGTGCAGGGAGTCGACCCCGCTCAGGTGCTTGCTGGCCACCGGCACGCCGAGCACCGGCACCACCGTCTTGGCCGCCAGCATGCCCGGCAGATGGGCCGCACCGCCGGCGCCGGCAATGATGGCCTTCAGACCCCGCGCTGCGGCGGATTCGGCATAGGCGAACATGTCGTCGGGCATGCGGTGCGCCGAGACCACCCGCGCCTCGTGCTCGATGCCGAAGTCCTGCAGGATCTGCACGGCATGCTGCATGGTGTCCCAGTCGCTGCTGGAACCCATGAGCACGCCCACTTGGATGGGATTCATGAAGGTGCGCTCTCCGGTAAAGTGTCGATTTTACGTTTGGCCTGCGCCGCCTCCGCGCGCACGCTTTCCTCAGGTTCCTCCCCATGATCAACGTCACCGTCGCCAATTTCGAAGCCGAAGTCATCCAGGCTTCGCAGCACACGCCCGTGCTGGTGGATTTCTGGGCGCCCTGGTGCGGCCCCTGCAAAGTGATCGGCCCGCTGCTGGAAAAGCTGGAAGTGGATTACGCCGGCCGGTTCAAGCTGGTCAAGATCGATTCGGACCAGGAGCAGCAACTCGCTGCGGCTTTCGGCATCCGCAGCATCCCCACCTGTGTGCTGCTCATGAATGGCCAGCCGGTCGATGGGTTCATGGGCGCGCTGCCCGAAGGCCAGATCAAGGCGTTTCTCGACAAGCACCTGCCCAGCGCCGAAGAGGTCGAGGCCGAAGAGGTGGAAGCCGAGGCGCTGGATGCGCTGGCCGAGGGCGACATCGAAGGCGCGCTGGAAAAACTCCAGCAGGCCGTGCAGACCGATCCGAACAACGACGATGCACGCTTCGACCTGGTGAAGCTCCTGCTGGAACTGGGCCAGGACGACGACGCCAAGGTGGCCTTTGCGCCCGTCATTGCCAAGGCCGCGGGCGTGCGCCGGCTGGACTCCCTGCAGCGCTGGATGGCCGCGCGCGATGCGCAGGCCAGCGTGACCGACCCCGAGGCGCGCGCGGCCGAACTGCAGACCGCCATTGCCGCGAACAAACGCGACTTCGATTCGCGCTTCGCACTCGCCCAACTGCTCATGGCTTACGGACAGTGGGTGCCCGCCATGGACGAGCTGCTGGAGATCCTGATGCGCGACAAGGCCTGGAGCGAAGACCTGGCCCGCAAGACCTTCATCGCCATCCTCGACATCATCGAACCACCCAAACCCAAGGTGGCCGAAGGCCAGGTGCCGCCGGAAGACCCGACGGTAGCGACGTACCGGCGCCGCTTGTCTTCGGTGGTTTTGAGTTAGATCCGGCGCCGGGCCTCAGCCCATCAGCCGCGTCAGCGCTTCCTGGTATTTGGCGGCGGTCTTCTCGATCACATCCTTGGGCAGGCGCGGCGCGGGCGGCGTCTTGTCCCAGGGCTTGCCGCCCACCTGAGCAGATTCCAGCCAGTCGCGCAGGAACTGCTTGTCGTAGCTGGGCGGGTTCTCGCCCACCTGGTAGCTTTCGGCCGGCCAGTAGCGCGAGCTGTCCGGCGTGAGCACCTCGTCCATGAGCACCAGCTTGCCGGCCTTGTCCAGGCCGAACTCGAACTTGGTGTCGGCAATGATGATGCCCTTCTTCAACGCGATCGCCGCCGCGGCCTTGTAGAGCGCGATCGACACGTCGCGGATCTGCGCGGCCAGTTCGGGGCCGATCATCTCGACCGTGCGCTCGAAGGTGATGTTCTCGTCGTGCTCGCCCATGGCCGCCTTGGCCGCCGGCGTGTAGATCGGCTCGGGCAGCTTCGACGCGTTCTGCAGGCCTTCGGGCAGCTTCACGCCGCAGACGGAGCGGCTTTCCTGGTACTCCTTCCAGCCGCTGCCGGCCAGGTAGCCGCGCACCACGGCTTCCACGGGAATCGGCTTCAGGCGCTGCACCAGCATCGAACGGCCCTTCACCTGCGCGACTTCCTGCGCCGAGACCACGCTCTCAGGTGCATCGCCGGTGAGGTGGATCGGGCAGATGTTCAGGCCCTTGGGACCGAGCTGGTCGAACCAGAACAACGAAAGCTTCGTCAGCAGTTCGCCCTTACCAGGAATCGGCTCACCCATGATCACGTCGAACGCGCTGATGCGGTCGCTTGCCACCATGAGGATGCGGTCGTCGCCCACGGCGTAGTTGTCGCGCACCTTGCCGCGCGCCAGCAGGGGCAGGGAGGTCAGGGCCGAAGTGTGCAGGGCTGAGGTCATGGTCGGATCGGGAAATGGCAGGCACAAGAAAAAAGCCCGTTGAAGGTCCAACGGGCTTCCGGGGGATTATCGCAAGTTGGCGAGGAGATGGTCTGCCGGCCATCCCCACCCGGCGCGGGGCTACTTGGCGGCCAGGCCCAGGCGCTCGATCAGCGCCTTGTCCTTCACGAAGGTCTCGGCCGCCCACTTGCGGTAGTCGTCGCCGTTGCGGTACCACATGGCCTGGTTGAGCTGGCTCAGCACTTCGGTGTGCTTCGGATCGTCCATGGCCTTCTTGAAGGCGTCGTGCAGCGTCTTCACCACGGCCGGGTCCATGCCCTTGGGGCCGGCCAGGCCATAGGGCGATGTGGACACCACGCCATAGCCGAGTTCCTGCGCGGTGGGGACCTCGGGCCAGCGTTTGGTGCGCTGCTCGCCGAAGGTGACCAGCAGGCGCATCTCGCCGCTGTCGACGAACTTGTCCCAGCCGCTGGCGTCGCTCTGTGCCATCACATGGCCGCCGAGCAGGGCGGCCTGCAGGTCGGCGTTGCCCTTGAACGGCACGTGCGTGAGCTGCACCTTGGCGTTGCCGGCCAGTTCTTCCATCAACAGGTGGGGGCTGCTGCCGGTGCCGGTGGAGCCGTAGTTGATCGCGCCGGGCTGCTTGCGTGCGGCCTCGATGTAGTCCTTGAACGTCTTGTAGGGCGAGTCGGCTTTCACCGTCAGGCCGAAGGTGTAGCCGGAGACGCCGATGATGTAGCTGAAGTCGGTGAGCGGATCCCAGTTGGTCTTCTGCATGTGCGGCATGCGCAGCAGACCCAGCGGGAACTGGGCGATGGTGTAGCCGTCCGGCTTGGCCGTCTGTGCCATGGTGGCGGGGCCGAGCGTGCCGCCGGCACCGGGCCGGTTCTCGATCACGATGGGTTGCCCCAGGTTCTTGCTGGCGAGCTCGGCCAGGGTACGCAGATGGCGATCGGTCGAGCCACCGGCTGGCCACGGAATGATGAGTGTGATCGGCCGGCTGGGATAGGCCTGCGCCTGAGCGGCACCCCAGGGGGCCACGCTGGCGCCGGCCGTGGCGGCGGCGGCCAGCAACAACGATCGGCGGCGTTGCGATGGGGGTGGGCTTGTCGTCGTGTGTTTCATGGTGTTGTCTCCTGCGGGTGGCGAAAGATGCCGCGCCGGGGCGCAGCGCGGTTGCTCAGGGGGGATGGGGTTGTGCGTCGCGCGCGGCCTGCTGCTCCTGCAGTTCGCGCCACATGACCTTGCCGCTGCCGGAACGCGGCAACGACTCCACGAATTCCACGGTGCGGGGGCTTTTGTAGGCGGCCATGTGCCCGTGCGCCCAGTCGATCACATCCTGTTCGCTGACCTGGCCGCGCCGCTCCGGGCGCAGCACCACGAGGGCCTTGACGCTCTCGCCGCGTCGCGCATCGCGCACGCCGATCACGCAAGCCTCCTGAATGTCCGGGTGGTGGTACATGAGCGCCTCCACCTCGGCCGGCCAGACCTTGTAGCCGCTCGCGTTGATCATGCGTTTCAAGCGATCGGTCATGAAGAAATAGCCTTCGCCGTCCACGTGGCCCAGGTCGCCGGTGCGCAGGAAGCGCTGGCCATCGATGTCGACGAACACCTCCTGCGTGGCCCGCTCGTTGTGCCAGTAGCCCTGCATCACCTGCGGCCCGTGCACGAGGATCTCGCCGGTCTCGCCCGCAGGCAGTTCCCGCATCGTGGCTGGATCCACCACCCGCGCTTCCACATCGAACACCGGCAACCCGAGGCATTGCCGTTTGGGCCGGTGCATGGGGTTGATGTGGGTGGCAGCCATGGTCTCGGACATGCCGTAGCCCTCGATGTAATCCAGCCCGGTCAACGCCTTGAGCCGGGCGGCCAGCGCATCCGGCATCGCCGCTCCGCCACCGCGAATGCACGCCAGGCTGGAGAGGTCGATCTGCTCGATGCCGGGGTGGCCCAGGAAATCGATCACCATGGTGGAGATGGCCTGCCAGACCGTGACGCGGTAACGCTGCATGCAGATGGCGGCGACTTCGCGGTCCCAGCGCGAAAGCACCACCAGCGTGGCGCCGGCATAGAGTGGTCCGTTCAGGCTGCCCGAAAGGCCGGTGACGTGGAAGAAAGGCAGCACCGACAGGCAGACCGAATCCTGCGAGGTGCCGAACCAGCGCACGCCACCCACGAGCGTGCTCATCACGCTGCGGTGCGTGTGCATGCAACCCTTGGGCAGGCCGGTGGTGCCCGAGGTGTAGGGCATGGCACAGAGGTCGTCCGGCCCGGCGGTGAAAGGGCCCGGCGCCAGTGCGAGGGCGACCGCGTCGGCCCAGGCGATGAGGCCGGGTTCTTCCAGCGGTTCGCGCGCGGCCACCACGAAATCGGGCACGCGCAGATCGGTGGGCGCGCGAAGGTGGTCGCTGTAGGTGGCCACGATCGCATGGCGCAGGCCGCCCTGCGGTGCCACCAGCGGGCGCAGTTGCGGCAACAGGTCCTGGGCCACGAGTGCCACGGTGGCGCCACTGTCCTCGATGCAGTGGCGCAGTTCCTCCACGCGGTTCATGGGATTCACCGGCACCACCACCGCGCTGGCGCGCAGGATGGCGTGAAAGGCCAGCGCCCACTGCGGGCTGTTCTGCATGCACAGCAGCACCCGGTCGCCGGGTTTCACGCCACACACCTGCTGCAGGTGGCCGGCCAGATGCTCGGTCTCGCGCAGGGCTTGCGCGTAGGTGATGACGGTGTCGTAGTAGACGATGAAGGGCTTGTCAGGGTAGCGCCTGGCCGAGACCTCGAGGTTGTGGAAGACGTGGGTCTGCGGCAGCGTGAGATGACGCGGGAGGCTGGACGGCCAGTGGGCCGAATGCAAGGACGACATGTCGATCTATGAATTCCGCCAAGCGGAAAAATGAAATGGCGAATTCAATATACGGCGGGCTTTCCGGCGATGTAAATGCCCATCAGGGAAATCGAGCATGTCGATCTGTCACCTGGGGTTCATGAATTCCGACTCGCGGAATATCATTCGGCCCGCGCCGGCCTTTTATTCCGGTGTGCAGAAAAAGGAGTCCTGATGGGCCGCCAGCGCCACACATCCACCACCACCGAGGCTGAAACCGATCCGGCGCAGGACCGCCGGTTCGTCACCGCGCTCGCGCGCGGGCTTTCGCTGCTGCGCTGTTTCGGCCCGTCCGATCGCTGGCTTGCGCATCAGGAGCTGGCGCGCCGCACCGGCCTGCCGCAGGCCACGGTGTCGCGTCTGACCTTCACCCTGACGGGGCTGGGCTACCTGCGCCACCGCGCGGCCAGTGGCGAGTACGCCCTGAGCCCGGCGGTGCTCTCGCTGGGTTTCAGCGTGTTGTCCAACTTCCAGGTCGGGCGCATCGCACGGCCGTTCATGGAAACGCTGGCGGAACACACGCAGGCCGCCATATCGCTGGGTGTGCGTCACGACACCTCGGTGGTCTACGTGGCGCATTGCCGCAGCACGGCCCGCCTCATTCTGGGGCTGGACGTGGGCACCCGCCTGCCGTTTGCCGAGACGGCGATGGGGCGAGCGATCTGGTGTGCGGCCACCGAGGGCATGCAATCGCTGATGGCGCGCCGCCTGCAGGCCGAATCGCCCGAACGCTGGCCCGAACGAGAGGCCGGCTTGCGGCGCGCCCAGGCCGAGTGCGCGCAGCGCGGCTACGCGGTCTCAGCGTCGGAATGGGAGGCAGAGATCGCCGCCATCGGCGTGGGGCTGGATCTGGGGGATGGGCGCGAACCGATGTCGCTCACCGTGGGCGGGCCGGCTTCGCGATTGCACGGCGCCCTGCTCCACGAGGATTTCGGCCCGGCGCTGGTGCGCACCGGGCGCGAAATCGTGGCCGCCATCCAGGCCGCCGAATGGGAAGATTGAACCTCCATGCTCAAGAATTTCCTCAAGCTGCTGTCCGGCAAATCCTCATCCGGTGAACAGCCAGTGGGCGGGTTGTCGGCAACCCGCCCACTGGCCGAGCTCACCGCTCCAGGTGTTCCGCCCTTTGATTTCGCGGCGTCCTTGCAATTCGTCCATGGCCTGCCGGTTCCCGACTGGCCTGCTGTGAGCGCCTGGGTGGCTTCCCTCGCCGAGCCCGAAGACCAGGCCGATGCCTGGGCTGCCGCAGAGCTGGCCTGGCTGGCTCATCTGCAACAAGCACTCGGTCCGCGTTACCACCTGATATCCCATGAATCCGCGATGCTCCTGTCGCCTCTGGCGCCCAAGGTGGCCAGCGCAACCGTCGAGTTCATGACGAAGACGCTCACGCGCATCGAGAGGATGTTGGAGGGTGTGGGTGAGGCACCCGAGTGGGGCAAGGACATCATGCTGGTCTTCGAGGACGGCGACAGCTACTACCGCTATGTGTCTCGCTACTACCCCGACGACGGTGAGTTCGCATTCAGTGGTGGCATGCATGTCAATTTCGGGTGCGGCCACTTCGTGACCTTTCAAGCAGAGCTCCGTGACATGGAGCCAGTCATCGTGCATGAGATGACACACGGCTGCCTGAGCCATCTGGACATTCCCGCCTGGCTCAACGAAGGGCTGGCCGTCAACACGGAGCGCCGGCTTTCCCCGCCAGCGGGGCAGCAGCACACGCCGCAGGAGCTCCATCGCATGCACCAGGCGTTCTGGACCGAAGAGACCATTCAGGAATTCTGGAGTGGCAAGTCGTTTCTGCGCCCCGACGAAGGCAATCTGCTGTCGTATGAGCTCGCGCGGATCCTGGCCGAGCAGTTCTCGCGCGACTGGGATCGCTTCAAGGGTTTCATCCTTCGCGCCAGTCCGACCGATGCGGGGCGCGCCGCGGCCATGGAGGAGATGGGGGTCGATCTGGGCGAGGCGGTGTCGGCCCTGTTTGGCTTCGAGGACTCGGCGTCGTGGTCGCCGGACCCCGTGCATTGGGAAGGTCGGCCTGAGCGGGGTGCCTTCTAGCAGGCCGCTTCGCCCAAGAAAAACGCCACCGCGAGGGTGGCGTTTTTGCAGAAACGAAAGACGGGTCAGTTCACGACCTGGGCCAGCTCGCCCTTGGCGTACTTGGCCGCCACCACCTGCAGGCTCTCACCCTTGATCTTGCTGCCCTGGCCTTCGCAGCCGAACTCGATGTAGCGCTGCTTGCAGACCGCCTTGGCGGCCTCACGAGCGGGCTTGAGCCATTCGCGGGCGTCGAACTTGTCGGGGTTCTCGGCCAGGAACTTGCGCACCGCGCCGGTCATGGCCAGGCGGATGTCGGTGTCGATGTTGATCTTGCGCACACCGTGCTTGATCGCTTCCTGGATTTCCTTGACGGGCACGCCGTAGGTTTCCTTCATCTTGCCGCCGTACTGGTTGATGATGGCCAGCAGTTCGGGCGGCACGGACGAGGAGCCGTGCATCACCAGGTGGGTGTTGGGAATGCGCTTGTGGATTTCCTTCACGCGGCTGATGGCCAGGATGTCGCCGGTGGGCGGGCGGCTGAACTTGTAGGCGCCGTGGCTGGTGCCGATGGCGATGGCCAGGGCATCGAGCTGCGTGGCCTTCACGAACTGAGCCGCCTCTTCGGGGTCGGTCAGCATCTGGCTGTGGTCTAGCTTGCCCTCGGCGCCGATGCCATCTTCCTCGCCGGCTTCACCGGTTTCCAGGTTGCCCAGGCAGCCGAGTTCACCTTCCACCGTGACGCCGACCTTGTGCGCCATCTGTACCACCTTGCGGGTGACGTCGGTGTTGTAGTCGAACGAAGCCGGCGTCTTGCCGTCTTCCATCAGCGAGCCGTCCATCATCACCGAGCCGAAGCCCAGGTTGATCGCGCCCTCGCAGACCTTGGGCGAGGTGCCATGGTCCTGGTGCATCACCAGCGGAATGTGGGGATAGGCCTCCATCGCGGCCTGGATCAGGTGCTTGATGAAGGGCTCACCGGCGTACTTGCGGGCGCCGGCACTGGCCTGAAGGATCACAGGCGCACCGACTTCGTCGGCCGCGGCCATGACGGCCTGCACCTGTTCAAGGTTGTTGACGTTGAACGCTGGAATGCCGTAGCCATTGGCCGCAGCGTGGTCGAGCAGTTCGCGCATGGAAACGAGCGCCATGTGATTCCCCTAGTTCAGTTGGTAACCGTGGTGTAACCCGGGAGTTTAACTTTTGGGGAAAGGGCACGGGCCGTGTGCGGCGCGCCAAATGTCACGCGATGCGTCAGCTTGTGGTCCTGGGGGGCTCGAGCAGGAAAGCGCTTACGCGGTTGAGCACCGGAGCAAGCCCGCGCAGTGGCGGAGCGAAAGCGCCGATCAGGGTGGTGTGGCTCACCCGGTCGAAGAGCTCGACCTCTACCGGTGTCCCCTGGCGCTTCAACGTCTCGGCCAACGCAAGGGTGTTGCGCTGGGGGTTGACCAGCGTGTCGCTGCGCGCGGCCATCAACAGCGCGGGGCGTGAGGGGGCCATGTAGGCCCTCGCATGAAACAGCGGCTGCGAGTCGGCGGGGGTGCCCGGCCATTCGAATGCCACCTGCACGTCGGGATTGCCGATGGGCAGGAAATCGTAGGGACCGGCCAGGCCGGCCCAACCGGCAATGCGTTCGCTTCCGAGCCAGCGCGGGTCCAGCGCCAGCATGGCCGCGTTGTAGGCGCCTGCGCTGTGACCCACGATGAACAGCCTGTCGCGCGACGCGCCGAACGCCGTGGCTTGTGCGCCGGCCCAGCGCACCGCCAGCGCACAGTCTTCCAGAAACACGGGATAGCGCACGTCGGGGCTCAGGCGGTAGTCGGCCACCACGGTGACGATGCCGCGCGAGGCCAGCGCTTCACCGACGAAGCGGTAGTCAGCGCGCGCGCCGCTGCTCCAGCTGCCTCCGTAGAAGAAAACCGCGATGGGTGCGCCCCGGACGGTCGGCGCTGGCAGGTAGATGTCGGCTCGCTGGCGCTCGGCACGGCCATAGGGCAGATCGCGTTTCACGGTGTGGGTGTGCGAAGGCACCGTGGCGTTGATGAGGCGCAGTGGCGAGCAGGCCTGCAGCAGAGGGGCAAGGCCCAGCAAGCCCAGCCAGCGGCGGCGCAAAGGAGCGTGGAAATGCGGCGGTGTCATGAACCATTTACGCACGCCGGACCGCGCCGGATTCAAGCGCTCGAAACCAATCGTCACAAATCCGGCGGAACTGCAACGGCTTCGGGGTGAACCCTCTGTGTGAGAAGCCAGAACCACCTCCCTCCCAACAAGAAAGGAATCGCCATGCCCGCTCGTCCACTGAACGTGACACTCGCCGCCGCCGCGCTGCTCTCACCGGCTCTCTCAATGGCGCAGGTCACGCTCAAGCCCGATGGGCAGTGGCGCTACCTGCTGACCGCCGGTGCCAACGTCTCTTCAGGCAACAACGATGCCCGCTCGCTCAACCTCTCGGCCGAGGGCGCGCGCCAGACCGAGATCGACAAGTGGACCTGGAACGCCCGCGCCGACCAGGCCAGCAACGCCGGGGTGTCCACCACCGATCGCTATGGCCTTCGCACGCAGTACGACCGCAACATCTCACCCGACTGGTTCGGCTTCGGATCGGGCGAGACCTTGCGCGATCAGCTGGCCAACATCGACGCCCGCTACTCCGTGGCCAGTGGTGTGGGTCGCCACATCTGGCGCGAAGAGCGTGGCTACTTCGACGTGTCGGCCGGTCTGGGCTACACCTACGACCGGTACATCACGTCCACCGACATTGCAGGCGCCATGCGCGACCGCTACGGCCGCCTGGAGCTGGTGCTGGCGGAGGAGTCCAGCCACAAGCTGACCGAGACCACCAGCCTGCGCCAGAAATTCACGCTGTATCCGGACCTGCGCGATTCGGGCAAGTACCGCGCGGTGCTGGACATGGGTCTCACGGTGGCGATGACAGAGGCAATCAACCTCTCGGCCGGCTTGAGTTACCGCTACGACAGCGATCCCGGCACGAATCTCAAGAAGGTTGATGCGATGTTCGTGACCGGCGTTTCACTGCGCTTTGATTGACCCCACGCTCACCCGGCGCGGCAGATCTTCAGCGTGTTCGTGCCACCCGGTTGACCCATGGGTTCGCCCACCGTGATCGCGTAGACATCACCGGTCTCGACAATCCCGCGCTTCTTCAGGTGCGCCTCGGCGTCCGACAGTGCGGAGTCGCGGTCGATGCTGTTGTCCATGAGCAGCGGGCGCACATTGCGGTAGAGCGTCATGCGGCGCTGGGTCGAGAGATTGGGCGTCATGGCGTAGATCGGCATGCGCACGTTGTGCCGGCTCATCCACAGCGCGGTGGAGCCGGAGTCGGTCAGTGCCACGATGGCCTTGGCGCCCAGATGGTGTGCCGTGAACAGGGCGCCCATGGCGATCGACTGGTCGATGCGCTTGAAGGTCTTGCCCTGGAAATCCGCGGTGAGTTCGCGGTACTCGGCCTTTTCGGCCTCGAAGCAGATGTTGGCCATTTCCAGAACGGTCTCCAGCGGGTACCGGCCCGCAGCGGTCTCGGCGCTGAGCATCACGGCGTCGGTGCCGTCGAGCACGGCGTTGGCCACGTCGCTCACCTCGGCTCGCGTGGGCACCGGGTTGACGATCATCGATTCCATCATCTGCGTGGCGGTGATCACCACCTTGTCCATCTCGCGCGCTAGTCGGATCATGTGCTTCTGCAGGCCCGGCACGGCTGCATTGCCCACCTCCACCGCCAGGTCGCCGCGCGCCACCATGATGCCGTCGGACACCTTGAGAATGTTGGCGAGCTCGGGAATCGCCTCGGCGCGTTCGATCTTGGCGATCAGTGCGGGCCGGTGGTTCAGGTGCGCGCCGGCCACGTTGCAGAGCTGGCGCGCCAGTTCCATGTCGGTCGCGCTCTTGGGAAAACTCACCGCCACATAGTCGGCCTTCAGACCCATGGCGGTCTTGATGTCGTCCATGTCCTTGGCCGTCAGCGCGGGCGCGGTCAGCCCGCCGCCCTGCTTGTTGATGCCCTTGTTGTTCGAGAGCTCGCCGCCGAGTTTCACCGTGGTGTGCACGGCCGGGCCAGCCACCTTGTCCACCGTGAGCACGATCAGTCCGTCGTTGAGCAGCAGCGTGTCACCTGCCTTCACGTCGCGGGGGAGCTCCTTGTAGTCCAGCCCCACGCCTTCGATGTCGCCCGGTTCGGTGCGCGAGGCGTCCAGCACGAAGGACTGGCCGGGTTCGAGCATCACCTTGCCTTGAGCGAACTTGCCCACGCGGATCTTGGGCCCCTGCAGGTCGGCCATGATGCCCACCTCGCGGCCAGCACGCTGGGCGGCTGCGCGCACCAGCTCGGCCCGGTCGATGTGGTCCTGCGCGACACCGTGCGAAAAATTGAGCCGCACCACGTTGACGCCGGCGCGGATCATTTTTTCGAGAAGGGCGGGATCGCTGGAAGCAGGGCCGAGAGTGGCGACGATCTTGGTGGCGCGACGCGGGTTCATGGAAAGGGTCTCCTGAAAATGAGTGGCCAGCGGCGCCGGCTTGTAATTTGGTTTCAATTGTCCATGAAACTGGTTACCAGGTGGTTACGGCCTGCGGTGTACGGCTCTGGGATAGAGTGACCCCATGCACTTCGACTTCCACAATCCCTATCCCACCACCCGCATTCCTGTCTTCGCACGCAATGTCGTCTCAACCTCGCATCCCCTGGCTGCGCAGGCTGGCCTGCGCATGCTGTGGAAGGGCGGCAATGCGGTGGACGCCGCCGTGGCCGCCGCTGCGGCCATGACGATCTGCGAGCCGGTGAGCAACGGTCTGGGCAGCGATGCCTTTGCGATCCTCTGGGACGGCAAGGCCCTGCACGGCCTCAACGCCTCGGGGCCGGCGCCGGCCGCGTGGTCAGCCGCGTACTTCCAGCGCAAGTACGGTGCCGATGCGAAGGCGCCGCCCAAGCGCGGCGCCGATTCGGTGTCCGTGCCGGGCGCGGTGGCATCCTGGGTGGCGTTGTCGGAGCGTTTCGGCAAGTTGCCCTTTGCCGATCTCATGGAGCCGGCCATCGAGATCGCCGAGCGCGGTTACCTGCTGCCGGTGGTGGTGCAGCAGAAGTGGGCGGCCGCGACGCCGGAGCTGGGCGGTCTGCCGGGCTTCGCGCAGGCTTTCCTGCCCTGGGGCCGCGCGCCTCGCGTGGGTGAACTGTTCCGCTTCCCGGCGGCAGCGCGGGGCTTGAGACTCATCGGCGAGACGCGTGGCGCGGCGTTCTACGGCGGCGAGATCGCCAAGGCGCTGGAACGCTTCGTGAAGGAGAGCGGCGGCGCCCTGACGGCGCAGGATCTGGCTGCCTACCGCCCGGAGTGGGTCACGCCCATCGAAAAGAACTACCGGGGCCACACGCTGCACGAGATTCCGCCCAGCGGCCAGGGCATTGCGGCGCTGATCGCGCTGGGCATCCTGGAGCAGTTCGACCTGGCCAGCCTTCCGGTCGACGGTGTCGACTCGCAGCACCTGCAGATCGAGGCCATGAAGCTGGCCTTTGCCGACACCTACCGCTTTGTGGCCGAGCCTTCCAGCATGGAAGTGACGCCCGCGCAGATGCTCGACGACGCCTACCTCGCCAGCCGCGCGAAGCTCATCGACCGAAAACGTGCGCAGAATTTCGGCGCCGGCAACCCGGTCAAGGGCGGCACCATCTACCTCACCGCCGCCGATGAGGACGGCATGATGGTCAGCTTCATCCAGAGCAATTTCATGGGCTTTGGCTCCGGCTGCGTGGAGCCTCAATTCGGCATCAGCCTGCAGAACCGCGGCCACGGCTTCTCGCTGCAGCCCGGACCCAACCAGGTGGCACCGGGCAAGCGGCCTTTCCACACCATCATTCCCGCCTTCCTCACGAAAGATGGCCAGCCCGTCATGTCTTTTGGCGTGATGGGCGCCAACATGCAGCCCCAGGGCCACATGCAGACGCTGGTGCGCATGCTCGATTACCGGCAGAGCCCGCAGGCCGCCTGCGACGCACCGCGCTGGCGCTTCAACCATGGCCTGGAGATCAACGTCGAGCAGCAGATGGACAAGGCGACGGTGCAGGCGCTGCTGGACCGGGGCCATGTGGCCGAGGTCATCAACGACAACTACCAGGACTTCGGCGCCGGCCAGTTCATCTGGCGCGCAGGCGATCCGAAGCGCGACGGCTATGTGGCGGCGTCGGACTCGCGCCGGGATGGCGCGGCCGTGGGGTTCTGACCATCTCATGGCCGGTAGGTATCGGATATCGATACCTGAATCATCTTGAATGAACACCGGTGGGGTTTGGCGATGCTTTTTGCGCGCCAAACCCCGACCATCGCGCCGTGTTCAACAACCACCCAAGGTGATTCATGGCTTCGAACCGTTCTCCCCTCATCGTGATGCGCGACACCCGCGCCTGGCAGCTCCAGGTCTGGGTGTCCTTCGGTATCGCCGTCTTCCTCTGCGCCACCGGGCTGGCCTGGCTGCCCAGGCAGGACCTGGACCGCGCGTTCATGGTGATGGGCTATGTGTTCTGTCTGTCCACGGTGTTCGTGCTGGCGAAGTCGGTGCGTGACAGCCAGAAGGCCGCGCAGGCCGGCGTGCCCGAAACGCCGATGTGGCGCATGGTGGTGTGGGGCGGCTTTGCGGTGGCCATGGGCCTGACCGGCTGGGGCCTGCTGCGCATGGAGATTAACGACACCTATCGTGCCTACCTGGGCGTGAGCTGGCTCTACCTGGTCACGTCCGCCTTCACGCTGGCCAAGACGCTGCGCGACCGCCACGAAGCCGACCTGCTGGAGCGCTCCACTTCTGCTGCCGCCGAATGAACCACTCTGCAAACCTTCCCGCATTCAGGAGTCTCGTCATGAAGAAATGGCAATCCCTTTCCCTGGCTGCCGGCCTCGCATTCGCCCTTGCCTGGGGCGGGCCGGCCCGTGCCCAGAGCGAAGCTTCCGTGGCCCTCTCGGCTCTGCCGGTGGCATCTGTGGTGGTGACCGCTTCGACCGCTGCAGCGGCTGTCAGCGTCGTGCCGGTGGCCCTGTCGGTCGCGGGCTCGGTGGTGGTGATCAAAGCCGTCGAGGTCACAGCGCGCGGCACGATCTACGTGCTCGAGCGCGTCTCCGACGGGGCCCGCGCCAGTGTGGAAGTGGGCGCTCGCGGGGCAGTTGCCGTCTCCGTGGGCTTGGGCACCGCGCTCACGGTCAGCGTCATTGCCACGGGCGTGCTGCTTTCAGCAGCGGGCGAGGTGATTGCCTTCATCCCCAACGAGCTGGGCCGCGCGCTGTTGCACAACGAACGCGTCACGCACTGAAAGGACGCGACATGAAGAAGCTGTTGGCCGCTGTGACCACCTGCCTGGCCCTGCTGATCGCTCCCGCCGCACAGGCCGGGCGATCGTGCGAAGCGAAACCCCTGAATGCGCAGGGTATCGAGCGCGGCATGGCGCTGGCGCAGCGCACCGCCGAGGCGCTGGATGCCGAGCACCAGCGCAGCGGCGCGCGTGTGGTGGTGCTGGCCCGTGCCGGCCAGGACCTGGGCAAGTACGGCCTGCGTTACTCGCACCTGGGCTGGGCCTATAAGACGGCCGAAGGCCCCTGGCGCGTGCTGCACAAGCTCAACCAGTGTGGCTCGTCCGTGGGTTCCCTCTACCGCCAGGGCCTGGGCGAATTCTTTCTGGACGACCTCTGGCGCCATGAAGCCGCCTGGGTGGTGCCCGCGCCCTCGCTGCAGGCGCCGCTGTACGCGCTGCTGACCGATCGTGCACGTGGCATCGCGCTGCACACGCGCGACTACAACATGGTGAGCTACCCCTGGAGCACGCGCTACCAGCAGTCCAACCAGTGGGCGCTGGAGACCCTGGCCGCCGCGGCTGAGCCCGGAGTGACCACGCGCGAACAGGCCCAGGCCTGGTTGCGCTTCAAGGGCTACCAGCCCACCACGCTGCGACTGGGTGCCATGACGCGGCTGGGTGCGCGGGTGAGTTCGGCCCACATTGCTTTTGATGACCACCCCAACGAAAAACGGTTCTCCGACCGCATCGAGACCGTGACCGTGGATTCGGTGTTCGAGTGGCTGGCGCGCTCGGGGATGGCGTCGACACCTCAACGCTTCGAACTGCCACGGGCGTACTGAACGGCCATGGCGTGGCGGTAGGACAAATCCGACACGGTGTTGCACCGTCGTCCTGCCTGGCGAAGGCGGCGGGGCGCCTACATTGGATTCATACGGAATCAGGTCCACCCCCGCCGGAGCCCACCATGTCGCTGCCATCGACCGCCATCGCCGCCTACGCTGTCACGCTTGTCGTTGCACTCGCCAGCGCGGTCGCGCATCCCTGGTACGACGCCGAAAGCCGGTTCCTGAATGCCCTTACCACGCTGAACGCAGACACGGCCGCCGTGCTGATCTCGGCCGACGCGCCCTAATGACCGGCGCTGGCGAATACGTTCACCGCCGTGGCGAGCACACCCAGGTTGAACGCGAACGACAGCAGCGCGTGCATCAGCACCAGGTGCCGCATGGGGCGGCTGCGGACCGATACGTCAGCCACCTGCGATGTCATGCCGACCACCATGCTGTGGTACAGCAGGTCCAGGTAGTCGGGATCGCGGCCACCGGGGAACGCCAGGCCGCGATCGAGCGAACCGGCCTCGATGCCTTCGCGGTAATACACGCGCGCGTAATGCAGTGTGAACACACACTGGATGAGCAGCCACGCGCCCGCCAGCGACAGCGCCATGAGCGCAAGCTGCAGGCCTCGTTCGCCTCCCTCCAGGGTGCGGGTGCTGCCGACATTGATGGCCACCGCCAGCAAGCTGACGCAAGCCGCCGCCGTCACGAACACGAAGAGCATGGCCGCGCCCGGGTCTTCCCGTTGCGCCCATTGCTGCGTGGTCTCAGCGTCCAGGCGGGCAGCGAGGTGCCAGACCAGCGCGACGTAGGTGGCGCAGTAGGTGATCCAGCCGATCAGCCACAAGGCCGCGGACGACTCGGGCAGCCAGGCCGCGCTGAGGGCGCATGCCAATGCCGCAGGCAGCAACGCCAGTCCCTGGCGCTGCCACGCGGTGAGGTGAAAAGGCCATTTCATTATATGAATTTCAATAATTTAAAGTTGATTAAAATGCAAATATTGATATAATCACCATTCTCACCATCTTTCAACCCGCGTGCACCTGAGGCTCGCGGAACGATGGAAGCCCGTTCAGCCGGCTTCCCGGCCCCACGCCCTGTGGTGTCCGTTCCGTCGGTCGTGCACCAGCCGATCCGCCCATCCCCGTTGACCCCGCCCCGGCATCACCCGGCCAGTATGGCGCTCAACCGTTTTCCACTCCAGCGGCGATCGGCCTGTCCAGCAGGAGGGCACAACACCCATGTGTGGAATCGCAGGAGAAATCCACTTCGACGGCACCCCCGTCGATATCCAGGCGCTGGCGCGCATGAACGAACGGCAGCAGGCACGCGGTCCCGATGGGCAGGGCCTGAACGTGAGCGATCGCTTTGGCTTTGGCCACCGTCGGCTCAAGATCATGGATCTGTCCGATGCCGCGCAGCAGCCCATGTTCGACCCGGCCCTGGGGCTCGGCGTCGTGTTCAACGGCGCGGTCTACAACCACGTCGAACTGCGCCACGAACTGGAGGCCAAGGGCTACCGCTTCTTCTCCACCGGTGACACCGAGGTGTTGCTCAAGGCCTACCACGCGTGGGGCAACGACTTCGTCAAACGCCTCAACGGCATGTTTGCTTTCGCCATCTGGGATCGGGCCAGTGGTCGCGTGCTGCTGGGGCGTGACCGCCTGGGCATCAAGCCGATGTACCTTGCGCCATTGCCGGGCGGTTTGCGGTTTGCGTCCTCGCTGCCGGCGCTTCTGGCCGCGGGAGGGGTGGACACCGCCATCGACCCGGTCGGCCTGCACCACTACCTCTCACTGCACGCCATCGTGCCGCCGCCGCACACGTTGTTGCGCGGGGTGCGCAAACTCGCGCCGGGCACGCTGCTGCAGATCGAGGCCGACGGCACCACGGAAGAGCACCGTTTCTGGACGCTCAGCTACGAGCGCGACGGCGCCGACGAGGCGCGCTCGTTTGACGAATGGCGAGAGATGCTGCTCGATGGCCTGCGCGCAGCGGTCAAGCGCAGGCTGGTGGCCGACGTGCCGGTGGGCGCGTTGCTCTCGGGGGGCGTGGACTCCAGCCTCATCGTGGGCCTGATGGTCGAGGCCGGCGTGCGCGACCTGCGCACCTACAACGTTGGGTTCGAGGATGTGGGCGGCGAGAAGGGCAACGAGTTCGAGTATGCCGACATCGTGGCGCAACGCTTCGGGACGACGCACGAACGCATCTTCGTGCCCGAGGCCGAACTGCTGCGCCGCCTGCCCGAAGCCATCGGTGCCATGAGCGAACCCATGGTCAGCCACGATTGCATCGGCTTCTACCTGCTCTCTGAAGCCGTGTCGCGCCACAGCAAGGTGGTGCAGAGCGGGCAGGGCGCCGACGAGGTGTTCGGCGGCTACCACTGGTACCCCAGGCTGCAGGGCAGCCAGAACCCGGTGGCCGACTACATGGCGGCGTTTTGCGATCGCGACCACGCCGACATGGGCGAACTGTTGCGCGAGCCCTGGCTCGGCGATGACCACACCGGCCGCTTCGTGGCCGATCGACTCACCGCCGCAGGTGCCAGCGACCCGGTGGACCAGGCCCTGCGGCTGGACACCACCGTGATGCTGGTGGACGACCCGGTCAAGCGCGTGGACAACATGACCATGGCCTTCGGGCTGGAGGCCCGCGTGCCATTCCTGGACCACGAGCTGGTGGAACTGGCTGCGCGCATTCCCGCGCGCCACAAGCTGGCCGGGGGTGGCAAGGGCATCCTGAAGGAGGCCGCGCGCCGCGTGATTCCTTCTGAAGTGATCGACCGGCCGAAGGGCTATTTTCCGGTGCCGGCACTCAAACATCTGAAAGGCCAGGTGCTGGAGAGCGTGCGCGACGCGTTGTCCAGCCGCGCAGCGCGAGAGCGTGGTCTGTTCCAGGCGGCGTATGTCGACCGCCTGCTGGCCGACCCCAGCGCCCACCTCACGCCGCTGCGCGGCTCCAAGCTCTGGCAGCTCGGCCTGCTCGAGCTCTGGCTGCAGAAACACCTGACCTGAAAGGAGACATCCCCATGATGCGCAAGCAAGCCCAACGCGCCCTCCGGCTCAGCCGCACCAGCACGCCCCAGGCCGAGAGCCGTGGCCAGGCGCCCGCGCGTGCCAGCGTGGTGACCGAATGCGGCTGGGGACGCCTGATCGCCGGCCACACCTTCGCCGATCCCGCCGACATCGCCGCCGCCCTGCTGCAGGAAAAGCCGGGGCAGCGCGACATTGCCTTCTACATCGACAAGCCGCACGTGGTGGTGTCGCACGCACCGGCGCAACTGTTCGTCGACCCGTCGGAGACCTTCCGGCTGCGGCTCAACCACTACACGCCCCAGCGCGCCGTGCGGCGGGGCTTCACCATCCGTCGGCTGCGCTCGCGCGCCGACGTGGCCGCCATCAATGCCATCTACCGTGCGCGCCGCATGGTGCCGGTGGACCCCGTGCATGTGTGGGGCCAGCGCAGCGAACGGCAGACCGTCTACGCGCTGGCGGAAGACCGCCACACCGGCGAGGTGATCGGCGTGGCCATGGGCCTGGATCATGCGGATGCCTTTGGCGACGCCGAGCCCGGCGCCAGCCTGTGGGCGCTGGCGGTGTCGCCGCAGGCCAGCCACCCCGGCATCGGCGAGGCGCTCACGCGCTACCTCGCCGAGCATTTCCAGGCGCGCGGCCGGGCGTTCATGGATCTCTCCGTGCTGCACGACAACGCCTCGGCCATTGCGCTCTACCGCAAGCTCGGTTTCCAGAACATCCCGGTGTTCGCGGTGAAGCGCCGCAACGCCATCAACGAGCCGTTGTTCACCGGCGGCGGCGCGCAGGCTGACGGGCTCAACCCGTACGCGCGCATCCTGGTGGACGAGGCGCAAAGGCGCGGCATCCGTGTGGAAGTCATCGACGCCGAGAACGGCTACTTCAAGCTCAGCCTGGGCGGCCGCAGCGTGGTCTGCCGAGAGTCGCTGAGTGAGCTTACGAGTGCGGTGGCCATGAGCCGCTGCGCCGACAAGCGCGTGACCGTGCGGCTGTTGTCACAGGCAGGCCTGAAGGTGCCACAACAGGCGCTGGCAGCGGACGCCGAACACAACGCCGCATTCCTTCGCGAGCACGGTGCCATCGTCGTCAAGCCGGTCGACGGCGAGCAGGGCAAGGGCATTGCCGTGAACCTCACCGACGCGGACGACGTGGAGGCCGCCATCGAGAACGCGAGCCAGTATGGCGAGCGTGTGCTGCTCGAACAGTATTGCGAAGGGCAGGACCTGCGCGTGGTCGTCATCAACCACCAGGTGGTGGCCGCCGCCCTGCGCAAGCCGGCCACGGTGGTGGGCGATGGGCAGTCCACCATTGCGCAACTGATCGACAAGCAGAGCCGGCGTCGCGCGGCGGCGACCGGGGGCGAGTCGCGCATCCCGGTGGATGGCGAAACGAAACGCTGCATCGGCCTGCAGGGCTTCAAGCTCGACGATGTGCTGCCTTTCGGCGAATCGCTGGCGGTGCGCAAGACCGCCAATCTGCACACCGGCGGCACCATCCACGACGTCACCGACCAGCTGCACCCCACGCTGAAGAACGCCGCCGAACACGCCAGCCGCGTGCTCGACATTCCCGTGACCGGCCTGGACTTTCTGGTGCCCGCTGTCGACCAGCCCGACTATGTGGTGATCGAAGCCAACGAGCGCCCCGGCCTGGCCAACCACGAACCGCAACCGACCGCACAGCGTTTCATCGATCTGCTGTTTCCCGGCTCCGCCACCCAACAGGTGCCCGCATGAAGAAGACCCCGCTGCCCCCGATCGACTACGCCTTCCTGGAAGAAACGCTTCTTCAACTGCTGGCCATACCGAGCCCCGTGGGCCTCACCGACGCGGTGGTGCGCTACACCGCGAGCCGGCTCGATGCCATCGGCATTCCCTACGAGATCACGCGCCGCGGCGCCATTCGCGCCACCCTCAAGGGCCGCGAGGCACGACCCGCCCGCGCCATCGTGGCCCACCTCGACACGCTGGGCGCCATGGTTCGCGAGATCAAGCCCAACGGCCGTCTCGGCGTGGTGCCCATCGGAAGCTGGTCGTCGCGCTTCGCCGAAGGCGCGCGACTCACCGTGTTCACCGACACGCAGCAACTGCGCGGCACCTGTCTGCCGCTCAAGACTTCGGGCCACGCCTTCGGCGGCGAGATCGACACCCAGCCCTCCGACTGGGACCATGTGGAGGTGCGCGTCGATGTGCCGGCGCACAGCGCAAAAGACCTGAGCGAAGCAGGTATCCACGTGGGCGACTGGATCGCCTTCGACCCGCAGACCGAGGTGCAACCGGGCGGCTACATCAACTCGCGTTACCTCGATGACAAGGCCGCCGTTGCCGTGCTGCTGGCAGCGTGCAAGGCGCTGGTGGACAGTGGCGTGACGCTGCCGGTGGATGCGCATCCGCTGTTCACCATCACGGAGGAAGTGGGCTCCGGTTCGTCGGCCGCGCTGCATGGCGACATTGCCGAAATGGTGAGCCTGGACATCGCCATTGCCGCGCCCGGGCAGAACACCGACGAGCGCGCGGTCACCATCTGCCTGCAGGACATGGCCGGTCCGTTCGACTACCACCTGACACACAAGCTGATCGACCTGGCCAAGGCCCATGGCATCGAGCACCGGCGCGACGTGTTCCGCTTCTACCGGTCCGACTCCGCCGCCGCGGTGGAGGCCGGCAACGATATCCGCACAGCGCTCATCGGCTTTGGCGCCGACGCGTCCCACGCGCAGGAACGCACCCACCGCAATTCGCTGCAGGCGCTGGCCGAACTCAGTGTGGCCTACCTGATGTCGGATCCCGTGGCCCGGCGCGACCGCAAGTCCATGGGCTCGCTCGAAGGCTTCACCGAACAGCTCAAGCCCGAAGAGATGCAGGTGTCCACCACTTCGCTGCCCGACCCGCAGGCGTTTCTGGAGGCAGACGGGACCGTGTCACCCGACAACTGAGCGGGTGGATCCTGAATCCAGATTCCTGCATGCGTTTCGCTTCTATGCACTTGGCGGGAGCACAATACCGCCATGCCAGTGCCGCAGGATTGCCCACCCCACCAGGAATCGGGACATGCAGAAAACCCGATAGCGTCCCTGGATGGTGACCAGGGCTGGCGACTCCTTTTCGATGCCCATCCGCAGCCGATGTGGGTGACCGAGCAGAGCAACGGATGCATTCTTGCCGCCAACGCGGCGGCAGTCGCGCGTTACGGATATGCCCTGGAGGAGTTTCTGCGGCTCAACGAAAGGGATATCCA
The DNA here is from genome assembly GCF_051860785.1 of Hydrogenophaga sp. Lineage (GTDB taxonomy): Bacteria > Pseudomonadota > Gammaproteobacteria > Burkholderiales > Burkholderiaceae_C > Hydrogenophaga. Next base: position 18,375 of record NZ_JBIMLB010000028.1, on the reverse strand, counting down.
GTACGGGGAGCTCGATCCGGGCGCGACAACGCGTTGCCGGCACCGGTTGAAGAATGGCGACGTGATCGATGTCGACGTCACAACCAGCCTGGTGCGCTGGGAGGGCCGGGCGTCGCGCCTGGTGGTGGCGAACGAAACGACGGCTCATGCGGCGCTGCAGCGCGAGGTGGAGCAGGCGAGGCGGGAGACAGGTGCCGCCCGCGAATTGCTCGACCATGTGATCCATCGGGTGGACGACGCGATTTTCGCGCTCGACAAGGAACTGCGGTTCACCTACCTGAATGAGCCTGCCTTGCGCCTGCTTCAGCGCGACCGGGCCGAACAACTGATCGGTCGATACATCTGGGACGAGTACGAGCTGGAACATGCGCGGGACTTTCACCGCCCGTACGACAGGGCGCTGCGAACACAGCAGTCGGAAGTCTTCGAGGCGTTCTATGCGCCCTGGAACAAGTGGTTTGAAGGGCGTGTATTTCCTTCCCCGGAGGGGATCTCCATCTTCTGCAACGACATCACGGAACGCAAACTGTTCGAACGCCTGGTGCTCGATCGCGAGAGGGATTTTCGACTGCTGACCGAGCAGACTCCAGCGATGATCTACCGAGCGTCACTGGAACCGCCCTATCGCTCGCTGTACGTCAGCCCGTCCATCCGCATCCTCGGCTACTCCGCCAGCGAATGGTTGGCCGATCCCCTGGCCTGGACCAAGGCGCTGCATCCCGACGATTGCGAACGTGCCGTGGCGGCGCTGTCGGATGAATACGTGGATGGCGTTGACCATCAGATCGAGTATCGATTGCGCGATGCGCAGGGCCATTGGCGACATTTCCGTGACCGCTCATGCCGGATCGATCCCTCCGACGGGAGCCCTCCCTATGTGCAAGGCATTGCGCTGGATGTCACCGATCTGGTCGAGAGTGAACAGGCCTTGCGCGCCAGCGAAGCGAGTTTGCGACGCAGCGAGCAACGCTACCGCCTGGCCGCTGCCAGCGGTCAGGTCTGGGACTGGGATCTGACCAGCGACCGGCTCAACTTCAGCGACGATTTCTGGTTGCAGCTCGATGAGGACCCGCTGTCGTTCTCGGACTATTGCAGCCGCCACCTGAGGGCCAGAATTCATCCCGAGGACCAGGTTCACCACCAGGATGCCGTGCGGCGCCATCTCGGGAACCGAGAGCCGTTTGACGTCGAAATCCGCTTCTGCGATGCGATGGGCGAATGGCGATGGATGCAGATACGCGGACAGGCCGAGTGGAACGACGCCGGACGGGCCGTCTACATGGCAGGAACGACGATCGACATCACCCTGCGCAAGAGGGCTGAAACCGCGCTGCGCGAATCCGAGTCCTACCGGCGCAAGCTTTTCGACCAACTGGCCGATGGTGTGTTGCTGATCGACGCCTGCAACTGCATCCTGGATGCCAATCCGGAAGCCCTGAAGATGCTTGGCGACACAGGCGACAGCCTGATCGGCACGCCGCTCCAGGCCCTGCTGGCAGGCCCGCAACCGGCCATTTCATTCGACACCCTGAAGACGGAGTCGCCCGACGCGGTGCTGCTGAGCGAATGGAACATCCTCCGTCGAGATGGAAGTGTTGTTCCGGTGGAGGTGAGCACGCGTGCGCTCGACGAGAGGCGCTACATCGCTGTGCTGCGCGACATCACCGATCGCCGTGCCGCACAGGCAGCCCTGCTGACGCACGAGTTTGAACTCTCTGAGCTCAACCAGCGGCTGATGCTGCAGGAGAGGAGCACCACCCAGCGCCTGGCCCAGGCGTTGCATGACAACCTCGGCCAGTCTCTGGCGGTGGCCCGTTTGAACCTTGAATCCCTGCTGATCACAGCGGGAGCAACCTTGCCGCCGGTGCTGGCCGAGCAGTGCCAGCAGCTCTCGGGCGTGATGGCGCAGGCGGTGCAGGATGTGCGCAACGTGCTGGCCGATCTGCGCCCCCCACTCCTCGAGGAACAGGGCCTGGCTGCTGCGCTGGACAACGAAATCCGCGTGGCGCTGTCTGCGTCGGGTTCCGATGTGCTGCTGGAGGTTGCCGATGGCCTGCTCCGGCAGCGTTGGCCATCCGACGTGGAGTACAGCGCCTTCATGGTGGTGCGCGAGGCCATCACCAATGCCCGTCTTCATGCCGATGCGTCGCTCATCCGGGTGTTGATGGAAGGTGATGCGCACCGGCTCCATGTGGATATCGTCGACGACGGTGACGGCATTGCACCGGACATGCAGCATGGCCGTGCAGGCCATCTGGGCATCGTGGGCATGCGGGAACGTGCCATTTCCATGGGCGGACGCTGCACCATCGCTGCAGAACCGGGTGGGGGCACTCGCGTCAGCCTGAGCTGGGCGCCGCCAGGGCCATGAGCAATCTATACCTGATAGACGACCACACGCTGATGCGCGATGGTCTGCGGTCGCTGCTGCACGCTGCCGGTCACCAAGTGGTGGGCGAGTCGGCCGATCCGACGCAAGCGCTGGCCCAGTTGCGTGAACTGGGCCCGGTGGTGGTGCTGCTCGATCTGCACCTCGGCCAGCGCTCGGGCTTTGAGCTGCTGGCAGAGCTGCAGCGTCGGACGCCAGAGGCGCGCACGATCGTGCTGACGATGTCGGCCCAGCCGCGCAACGTGGCCGAAGCGCTGAGGTTGGGTGCGGCTGGTTATGTGCTCAAGGGCTCGCCCGCCTCCCAACTGCTGCAAGCGATCGATGCGGTCAGCGAAGGTCGGCGTTTCCTGGGGCCCGATGTGGCGGACCTGGCGGTGCAGGGGTTCACCTCGCCGGGCGACGATGCCCTGGGAACGCTCTCGGTTCGCGAGCGCCAGATCGTGTTGATGGTGGTTCAGGGGCAGTCCAGCACCGAGATCGGACGCGCGCTGCACCTGTCCCCCAAGACGGTGGACTCGTACCGCAGTCGCATCATGACCAAGCTGGCCACCCCCGACGTGCCCGCCCTCGTTCGATTTGCCATCCGTACCGGCTTGATCGACGCTGGGGACGCCTGACTCGGGGCGCACTCCTGCATCGTCTGGCGCCATGGCATGCGCAGACGGACCGACGACACGATCGACCCACGGGCCGCGTCGAGAACTCCCCACAGACCGCGACCAGCGTCCTTTTTACAGTCCAGCGCAGACGTGGTCGGCGTGCCCGTCCTGTCCCAACCCACCGATTCAACGTCATGCAATCCGCTCCCCTGACTCCCGGCGAAGCCCGGCGTCTGGACATCCTCGACTCCTTGGGCGTTCTCGACACACCAGCCGATCCCGTGCTCGATGGCATCGTGCGGGCCGCCGCCCATCTCACCGGGTGCCCCATCTCGCTGGTGAGTCTGATCGATGACAGACGCCAGTGGTTCAAGGCGCGTTTGGGTCTGGACGTGCAGCAGACGCCTCGCGAACTGGCGTTTTGTGCCCATGCCATCTTGCAGGCCGATGTGTTGGAAGTGGTCGATGCGCGGCTGGACGCACGATTCGCCGACAACCCGCTGGTGACTGGCGATCCCCATGTGGTCTTCTACGCAGGCGTGCCGCTGTCGGTGGAAGGTCATTCCATGGGCACGCTGTGCGCGATCGACCACGTTCCGCGCGAACTGTCCGACGTGCAGCACCAGACGTTGAGAGACCTGGCACGTGCGGCCGAACACTGGCTGCAGACGCAGCTGGCCAATCGACAGGCCCAGAGGGCCAGTGCCGAGCACCGCCATCTGTTTGACCAGATGGGTGACGGCATCCTGGTCGTCGACCACCACCACCGCGTGATCGAGGCGAACCCCTCAACCGGGCGCATGCTCGGTTACGGCGTCGACGAACTCCAGCAGATGCACCTGCGCGATCTGTTGCCGGCATCTGAACACCGCCGGATCACCCGCGCTGCGTTGCGGGCACTCAAGGGAGGCGAGCAACTGGCTGAATGGCAGGTTTTGCGCAGCGATGGCAGCAGCTTCATCGCGGAGGTCAGTATTCGAGTGGTCGGCCAGTCGCGTTTCGTGGTGGTCATGCGCGACATCACAGCGCGGCACGCGCAGGAACAGGAGCTGCGGCTGCTCTCCATGGCGGTCGAGCAAAGCGTGCAGAGCATCGTCATCACCGACCTGCAGGGCAACATCGAGTACGTCAACGCGGCGGTGCTGACGAGCTCGGGTTACGCCATGCAGGAGTTGCTGGGGCAGAACCCTCGCATGTTGCAGGCGGGGAAAACACCGCATGAGACCGTTGTCCAGATGTGGCGGCAGCTCACCGCGGGCAGTCCCTGGCGTGGCCTGCTGTTCAATCGTCGCAAGGACGGCGTGGAGTACGTGGTGGACGCGACGATCACGCCCATTCGAGATGCTCTGGGGAACGTGACGCAGTACCTGGCCTTGATGCTGGATGTGACCGAGAAGCGGCGCCTGATCGAAGAACTCGAGCGTCATCAGCTCCACCTGGAGCATCTGGTGGGGCAGCGCACTGCGGCACTGGTGGAAGCGCGCCAGGCGGCCGAGGCGGCCAGCGAGGCCAAGAGTGCGTTTCTTGCCACCATGAGCCACGAGATTCGCACGCCCATGAATGGCGTGGTGGGCAGCCTCGACTTGCTGCAGCACTCCGAGCTCACGGCCTATCAGCGTGACCTGATCGACACCGTCTGCGAATCGGCGCTGGGCCTGCTGACCATCATCGATGACATCCTGGACTTCTCAAAGATCGAAGCTGGCCAGCTTCGACTGCAGAACGAAGCGGTCTCGCTGGTGCGGCTCTCCGACAGCGTGTGCAATGCCCTGCGTCCCACGGCCACCAGCCATGGAGTTGGGCTGCTGGTGGACGTCGCACCGGACTTGCCAGACTGGATGCTCGGTGACGCAACGCGGTTGCGGCAGATCCTCAACAACCTGATCGCCAACGCCATCAAGTTCTCGACCGGCGTAGGTCGGGCAGGGCAGGTGCTGCTCCGCGTGCAGGCGTGCGGACCGGACTTGCCCAGGCACCTTCAGTTGATCGTGATCGACAACGGGATCGGCATGAGCGCTGAAGTGCTTCAGCGCATCTTTCAACCCTTTGTGCAGGCTGAAAGCACCACCACACGGCGTTTTGGCGGTACGGGGCTGGGGCTGTCGATCTGCAAGCGGCTGACCGCACTGATGGGCGGATGGATCGAGGTCGACAGCGAAGCGGGCAAGGGTTCCACCTTCACCGTGACATTGCCATTCGAACCTGCGCTCCCCCCTCAACGGCCGGCCGACGAAAACCTCGCCATGACCACGAGCACCAGACCACGCTTTGCCCGTTCCGGAGGACCACTCGTGTTGGTGGCCGAAGACAACACCGTCAACCAGAAGGTGATCGGACATCAGCTCAGGCTGCTGGGATTCGAGGCGGAGATGGTCAGCGACGGAATCGAAGCACTGGCGTTGTGGCGCGCCGGTCGGGCCACGCAGCGACACGCCTTGCTGCTCACGGATCTGCACATGCCAGGCATCGATGGCTACACGCTCGCGAGCACGATTCGCGCAGAGGAAGCCAGTGGGGCGCGCCTGCCGATCGTGGCATTGTCGGCCAATGCCTTGCACGGCGAGGTCGAACGCTGTCGAGCCGCCGGCATGGACGACTACCTAAGCAAGCCGGTTCGGGCCGAGCAGTTGGGCGAAGTCATCAGGCAATGGTGGCCGGTGGAGGATCTCCAGGCGCCGGCTTTGTCCGCTCCGGTGGATTGTGAAGACCTCGAGGTGCTCGATGTCGATCTCGGTCGATGCGACTATGACGACCAGGCACTGGAGCGGCTCATCGGCGACGACGCTGAACTGCTGGCCGATTTCCGTCAGCGTTTCGTGGTCTCCGCTCTCAACACCGTCGACGAGATGCGTCGCGCCGCCCGCAATGGCGACACGGCCACCTTGTCCGGTCTCGCTCACCGCCTCTCTTCGTCCTGTCGCCTGATCGGTGCCATGGCGTTGGCAGACTGTTGCAACCGCATCGAGCACGCCCGCCCTCGTTCCAGCTCTGGAGAACTGCACGGCCTCATGGTCCGGTTGGAGGAGGCGCTGGCACATGCCCTGACCCGCCTGTCCGATCACGAGGGATCGCGGCGTTGAAAGGCCGCAGGTGAAGTCGCGCGAATCACGAGGACCTGATCATGAAGCACCGAGAAGCCCGCATCCTGGTGGTGGGCGACAACGCCATGGACGCAGAGCAGGTCTGCGACATGCTGCGAGATCGTTACCCGCATGTGCAGGCGACCACCGATCCGAAGAGCTGGGACTCGGCGTTCGACGCGCTCAAACCTCAACTGCTGGTGCTGGCCTTCAAGTTGCTGGAGGCGAGCGAACGCTTTTACCTCGGCCTGTACCGGCGCAGTGAGGTGATTCAGTCGCTGGCGCACCGTACGCTGCTGCTGTGTGACAAGGAAAGCGTGCGGCGCGGATTCGAGCTTTGCATGCAGGAGGTTTTCGACGATTACGTGCTGTTCTGGCCCCTGGTGCACGACGCCAAGCGACTGGCCATGTCGGCACATCTGGCGCTGTGCGCCCTGGAGCAGAAACAGGCGCTCGAGCCGCTGTCCGAGCTGGCCAGCCTGGCCCGCCGTGCCGAGGCTCTGGAGGAGCAGCTTGCTCAGCAGGTCAAACTGGGGCGGGTGCACGTCCAGCACGCCCAGACCACGGCACGCCTGGCCCAGGCATCGATGAGCCGTGCAATGGGTGGCCTGTCAGAGCGCATCCTGGCCAACGGCCTGGACAATGCACTCACCGTGCGCGACGCCTCCCGTGTGGAGCAGGCCTTTGGCAATCTGCAGCGCGAGACCCTGATTCCGACGCTGGAGGATGTGGTCCAGGCGGCTCAACCCGTGCAGGACTGGGTGGACACCATCACGAGTGAACTGGCCGAGCCGCTGAAGGCCACCAGGGCCATGGTGCACCGTGCCAGGCTGAGCCGCCCGCAGCTTCTGGTGGTGGATGACGATGTGTTCATGCGCCGTTTGCTCAAACAGGTGCTCACCAGCGCTCAGTACGATGTCGAGGCGGTTGGAACTGCGGCGGACGCGCAGCTCTTTCTGACCACGAACCGGCCAGACCTGATCCTCATGGATTTCCTGTTGCCGGACTCCAACGGCATCTTGCTCACGCGCGAGCTCAAGAGCGGTCAGTTCAGTGGGGACATTCCGGTGATCATGCTCACTGGCCAGACCGAACGAAAGGTGATTGTGGAGAGCCGCAAGGCCGGCGCCGTGGGCTTCGTGGCCAAGCCCTTCAACCGAGACCTTCTGCTGAAGAAGGTCGCTCATCATCTCGCTCTGTGAGGGGCATCAAGGGTGAGCGGTTTCCTCGCGCCATAAAGGGCGCAACGCCCACAGCCCCAGGGCGGGGCCGATGGCCAGCCAGGGCAGCAATGCGCTCAGCGCCATGCGCTCGGCCAGCGAGACGAACAGGAGGATGCTGACGATGGAGATCGCGAAGCCAATGCTGTTGGTCAGCGTGAGCACGCTGCCCACGGCTTGCGGTGGCGCGTTGCGCGCGGTGAGCGTGGAGAACTGCGGCGAATCGCCCGAGACGGTGATGCCCCAGAGCACCAGCCAGCTGTAGAACGCCAGCGCAGGTGCGTCGATCAGCAGGGGCGAAGCGAGACAGCAGGCGCCGCTGACGGCGAGCTGGCTGCCGGCCACGCGCGCGCTGCCCCAGCGTTGCGCCATCCATCCGCCACCGGCGCAGCCGATCACGCCCGCCCCGAGCACGAGGAACGCCGCCCACGACAGCGCCGTGCCCTGCAGCCGCGTGGCCAGCACCAGTGGCACCATCACCCACATGGTGTAGAGCTCCCACATGTGCCCGAAATAGCCCAGCACCGAGCTGCGCACGCGCGCGTCGGTCCACAGCGTGGCCAGTGCGCGCCACTGCAGCGTGGTCACGCGCGGCTGCGCGCCCGGCGGGTCGGTGGTGCCGAAATACAGCAGAAGCCCACCGGTGGCGGCGAGCGCAGCCACCCCCAGCATCAGCGTGGGCCAGGGCAGAGCACCGCTGATCGCGCGCAGCGCGTGCGCGCTGGCCGAACCCAGCACCAGCGCGCCGATGAGCAAGCCCAGCGCGCCCCCCAGGCCGCGCGAATACCACTGCGCCGCGATCTTCATGCCGACGGGGTAGATGCCAGCCAGGAAGAAGCCGGTGGCAAAACGCCAGGCCAGCAGCGCGGTGAAATCGCGCACCGTCCACCAGGCCCCCACCGTGCAGGCCGCGCCCGCGAGCGAGCAGATCAGAAACACCAGGCGCGGCGGGAAACGGTCGGCCAGTGCCAGCAGCGCGAACACCAGCGTGCCGACGATGAAACCGAACTGCAGCGAAGACGTGAGCGTGCCGACCGAGGACGTGGACCAGCCCAGTTCGCGCTGAAGGTCGGGCATGACGGCATTCACCGCGAACCACAGCGAGGTACCCAGCAGCTGGGCCAGGACCAGGATGGGCAGGATGTGTGCGGGAACGGTGCGCTGCGTCACGCTGTCCTGGCTTCGTATGGCCGCAGGGGCCTGGGATGGGTCAGCGCACGGTGGAGATGTCGTCGTCCGGCTCGGCCAGGGGTTTGAACTGGGCCGCGTCGCGGATGTTCTTCTGCACCGTGACCGAGCCGAACAGCGACAGCAGGAACGCCATGGCGTAGAAGCCTTTCTCACTGTTGGCAAGGGTGGCGTTCCACAGGCCCACGGTCAAGAGCAGCACGGCCAGCCCCAGCGACAGCCAGCAAAGACCGTAGTAGATGCCTGTGACGGGAATGCCCTCGAGCCGGTCGCGCACGGATTTCTGCAGCGATACGGCGGAGAACAGCCCATACATCAGCAGCGTGAAGTAGTAGCCCTTCTCATTGAGTTGCATCTGGGCATTCCACAGCCCCGACAGGTAAGTGATGGCACCGACCAGCATGGCGGCCCAGGCGGCGGCGACGAAGGCGCCAGTGGGCTTGTGGATGTTCTTCTGCATGAATGCCTCCTCACGGGTTTTGGAAGCCACCAATGTAGTGGATTCGGCCGGTGCACCCGGCGCCGTCCGGCTGCGCCCGCTGCCGCTCAGACGCCGCGTGCGCGGTCGGTCCTGAACCGGGCGCGGAAGGCCTCGAAATGTCCGGCGTCCAGCGCCTCGCGCACCTCGCGCATGAGGTTCAGGTAGTAGTGCAGGTTGTGGATGGTGCACAACATCGGGCCGAGCATTTCGCCACAGCGGTCCAGGTGGTGCAGGTAGGCGCGGCTGAAGCCCTCGCGCCCGCCGTCGTTCCAGCTCACACCGCTGCGGCCGGCGCAGGCGTGGCAGGTGCAGGTGGGGTCAAGCGGCTGGTGGTCGGTCTTGTGGCGGGCGTTGCGGATCTTCAGGTCGCCGAAGCGGGTGAACAGCGTGCCGTTGCGCGCGTTGCGCGTGGGCATCACGCAGTCGAACATGTCCACGCCGTCGGCCACACCCTGCACCAGGTCTTCGGGTGTGCCCACGCCCATGAGGTAGCGCGGCTTGTGCGCGGGCAGGCGGTGCGGCGTGTGCGCCATGATCTGCAGCATCTGGTCCTTGGGTTCGCCCACGCTCACGCCGCCAATGGCGTAGCCGGGGAAATCCATGTCCACCAGCGCGTCCAGCGATTCCTGCCGCAGGTGTTCAAACATGCCGCCCTGCACGATGCCGAAGAGGGCGTTGGGGTTCTCGAGCCGCGCGAACTCGTCTTGCGAGCGCTTCGCCCAGCGCAGACTCATTTCCATGCTCTTGCGCGCCTCGGCCTCCGTGGTGATGTGGCCGTTGGTCTCGTACGGGGTGCACTCGTCGAGCTGCATCACGATGTCGCTGTTCAGGCCGGTCTGGATCTGCATGCTCACTTCAGGCGACATGAACAGCTTGTCGCCGTTCACGGGTGATGCGAACGTCACGCCGTTTTCGGTGATCTTGCGCATGGCGCCCAGCGACCACACCTGGAAGCCGCCCGAGTCGGTGAGGATGGGCTTGTGCCACTGCTCGAAGGCGTGCAGCCCGCCGAAGCTGGCCATGACGTCACGGCCCGGCCGCATCCACAGGTGGAAGGTGTTGCCCAGGATGATCTGTGCGCCCATGTCTTCCAGACTGGCGGGCATCACGCCCTTGACGGTGCCGTAGGTGCCCACGGGCATGAAGATGGGGGTCTGCACCACGCCGTGGTTGAGCGTGAGGCGGCCACGGCGCGCGTGGCCTTCGGTCTTGAGCAGTTCGAACTGGAGCATGGTGTGACTCGTTGGGTGAGCAGGTTCAGGGTCGGCGCGCGATGACGATCACGCTGCGGTTGCGGTCTTCGACGATCCACAGGCGGCCTTCCTCATCGAAGGCGGCGCCCGCTGGCGTACCCAGAGGCCGCACGCCAGCCTGCGCATGCCAGCCGCTCACGAGGTCTTCGCGCGTGCCCGCGGGGCGGCCTTCTTCGTCGAGTTGCCAGGCCACGATGCGGTGACCGCCGGTGCGGTAGCCGTGCCACACGGCCAGAAGGCGGCCGGCGAAGGGGCCGTCGGCAATGGTGGGAGGTGCCGTGAGCAGTTGCAGCGGTGCGACGTGCGCTGGCCACGCCGCGTGAGCCGGTGTGTGGGATCTGCAGCGCACGCGCCCTTCGTAGCCGCGCGCGGGAACCGCGCGGCCTTTCGCATCGCTCACGCAATACGGCCAACCGTAGGACGCACCGTCCTTCAGTTCGTTGAGTTCTTCGGCTGGCAGGGTGGCATCCGTGTAATCAACCGAGTTCTCGGCCTGCCACAGACGCAGCGTGCCGTCCTGCGCCTGTGTGCTGGCCAGGCCGAGCGAGTTGCGCAGACCCGTGGCCAGGGGCCGCAGGCTTTCCAGCTTGAGGTCGGGGCCGCCGAAGCTCGCGACGTACACCGCTGCGCGCGGCTGCGGGCCGGTGGACTCGGGGCAGGGGATCGGCTGCTGTTGCGCCGCATCGCGGCAGGCGTCGGTTTCCGAACCCAGGTTGATCAGCAGCCGGCCATCGGGTAGGAAGGCCAGTTCCTTCAACGGATGGGCGCCGCCCGAGGGAAGGCCGGTGATCACGTCCTGCCGCTGCACGGTCTCGCCCACGGGAGTGCGCCACACCGTGGCAGCTTCACCGATGTAGATGCGTCCGTCGGGACCTCTGGCGAGACCGTGTGGGCGGTCGAGCCCGGTGGCCAGCACCCGAATGCGCCCCGGCTGGCCGCGCGTGATGTCGGTGCGCAGCTCCAGCAGGCGGCCTCGGCGAGGCTCCCAGTTGCCCATGTCCACGATCCACAAGCGGTCGGGTGCCACGGCCAGGATGCGCCTGGGCATGCGCAGCCCATCGCGCGCATCGGCCACCAGCCCCGCGCACCAGCCTTCGGGCACCTTCAGCGCGATGCCGGGATGGCCCGCGCAGGCGGCCTGTGGCGCGTAGAGAGGGTCCGCCGCCAGTGAAGCGCGCGAGAGCAGCAGACTCAGCAGGGCGATGGCAGCGAGGCGCATCGTGATGCTCAGGCGCGTTGCAACAGCATGGCGTCGCCATAGCTGAAGAAGCGGTAGCGCTGCGCGATGGCGTGGGCATACAGCGCGCGAATGGCATCGAAGCCGGCGAAGGCGCTGACCAGCATCATCAGCGTGGACTGGGGCAGGTGGAAATTGGTGACCAGCCGGTCCACCACGCGGAAGTCGAAGCCGGGCGTGATGAAGATGTTGGTGTCGCCCTGCGTTTGCCCCGAGCGTGCCCAGCTCTCCAGCGTGCGCACGGTGGTGGTGCCCACGGCCACCACGCGGCCGCCGCGCGCGCGGCAGTCGGCAATGGCTTGCAGCGTGGCGGGCGGGATGGCGTAGCGTTCATGGTGCATCACGTGGTCGGCGATGCGCTCGACCTTCATGGGCGCGAAGGTGCCTGCGCCCACGTGCAGCGTGACGCTGGCGCGCTGCACGCCGCGCGCCTCCAGCGCGCCGAGCAGGGCGTCGTCGAAATGCAGTGCGGCGGTGGGCGCAGCCACCGCACCGGGCACGCGGGCAAACACGGTCTGGTAACGGCGCTCGTCGTCGGCGTCATCGGCGTGTTCGATGTACGGCGGCAGCGGCACGTGGCCGTGGCGCGCCATCAACTCATAGGGTGTTTCGTCCGCCGGTCCGTGCAGCCGGAAGCGGAACAGCTGGCCTTGTGCATCGGGCCAGCGGCCGAGAAACACGGCGTCGAAACCCCCACCCTTCAAGCCGCCCGCCATGTGCAACCGGCCACCGGGCAGCGGCTTCTTGCTCACGCGCAGGTGGGCCACCACCTCATGGGCAGAGCCGTCGCTGGCCTCCAGTGGCAGCAGCACGCGCTCGATCAGCATCTCCACCTGGCCGCCCGTGGCTTTCTGGCCGAAAAGGCGCGCCTTGACGACCTGCGTGTCGTTGAACACCAGCAGGTCGCCCGGGTTCAGCAGGTCGGGCAGCTCGCGGAAGACGCGGTCCACCGGCGGGTTGCCGGTGCCATCGAGCAGGCGCGAGGCGCTGCGCTCGGGCGCGGGGTGCTGGGCGATGAGCTCGGGCGGGAGCTGGAAGTCGAAATCGGCGACGCTGAATTCGCGTGCGGCGGCGGGATGCGGAGCGTTCATGCTGCTTGAGGGCCGTACAAGGCCCGTGCCAAGTGGATCGGGAGGGGAATGGAACCGGGCAGAATTGTCCCATGCCCGAAGCCACCCCCGAACGCAAGCCCCTGTCTGCCCCGCAGAAGGCCTTGCGCAAGCTCGGGCTGGTGCGCGACATCGACCTGGCCCTGCACCTGCCGCTGCGCTACGAAGACGAGACCCGCATCGTGCGGCTGCGCGATGCGCGCGACGGGCAACTGGCGCAGATCGAGGGCACGGTCACGCGCAGCGAGATCAGCAGCCGGCCACGACGCCAGTTGCTGGTGACACTGGACGACGGCAGCGACACCTGCACCCTGCGCTTCTTCACGTTCTACCCCACGCACCAGAAGGCGCTGTCGGTGGGCCAGCGCGTGCGGGTGCGCGGCGAGTTGCGCGGCGGCTTTCTGGGCTGGACCATGGTGCATCCCGCCTTCCATCAGGCAGGCGGCGAACTGCCCGACGCACTCACACCGGTCTACCCCACCAGCGCGCAGTTGCCGCAGGCCTACCTGCGCAAGGCCGTGGCCAGCGGCCTGAACCGTGCCGATCTGAGCGAGACGCTGCCCTCGGAGTTGTTGAAAGAGCTGCAGCGCGTGGTGCGCACGCCCTGGGATCTGCGCGAATCGCTGCGCTACCTGCACCACCCAGGGCCGGACGTGTCGCTCGATGCGCTGGAAGACCGCAGCCACCCGGCCTGGCAGCGCCTCAAGGCCGAAGAGTTGCTGGCCCAGCAGCTCTCGCAGCACACCGCCAAACAGGAGCGAGCCCAATTGCGCGCGCCGACCCTCGATGCCCGTATCGGTGGGCTGCATGAGCAATTGCTGGCCGTGCTGCCCTTCAGCCTGACCGGTGCCCAGCGCCGCGTGGTGGAAGAGATCGCGCGCGACCTGACACGCCAGGTGCCCATGCACCGCCTGCTGCAGGGTGACGTGGGTTCCGGCAAGACCGTGGTGGCTGCACTCTCGGCCGCCGTTGCCATCGACGCCGGCTGGCAGTGTGCGCTGATGGCGCCCACCGAGATCCTGGCGCAGCAGCACTTCACCAAGCTCATCGGCTGGCTGGAGCCCTTGCTGGCCCCACTGGGCAAGCGCGTGGCCTGGCTCACCGGCAGCCAGAAGAAGAAACAGCGCGGCGAGATGCTGGCCCTGGTGGCCAGCGGCGAAGCCGCGCTGGTGGTGGGCACCCATGCCGTCATCCAGGAGCAGGTGCAGTTCCACCGCCTGGGGCTGGCCATCATCGACGAGCAGCACCGCTTCGGCGTGGCGCAGCGGCTGGCGCTGCGGGGGAAGATGGGGCAGGGTGCCGATGGCCCTCTGCAGGAGCCGCATCTTCTGATGATGACGGCCACCCCGATCCCGCGCACGCTGGCGATGAGCTACTACGCAGACCTCGACGTCTCCACCATCGACGAGCTGCCGCCCGGGCGCACACCCATCGTCACCAAGGTGGTGGCCGACAGCCGACGCGCCGAGGTGATCGAGCGCATCCGCAGCCAACTGGAGCAAGGCCGGCAGGTGTACTGGGTGTGCCCACTGATCGAAGAGAGCGAGGCTCTGGATCTCTCCAATGCCACGGCCACGCACGCCGAACTGAGCGAAGCCTTGCCCGGCGTGCTGGTCGGTCTTCTGCACTCGCGCATGCCGGTGGCCGAGAAAAAGGCGGTGATGTCGCTCTTCACCGCTGGACAGATGGGTGTGCTGGTGTCCACCACCGTGATCGAGGTCGGCGTGGACGTGCCCAACGCCTCGTTGATGGTGATCGAACACGCCGAGCGCTTCGGCCTGAGCCAGTTGCACCAGTTGCGTGGCCGTGTGGGGCGCGGCGCGGCGGCCTCGGCCTGCGTGCTGCTCTACACGCCACCCGACGGCGGGCGCCTGGGCGAGACCGCGCGCGAACGTCTCAAGGCCATGGTGGAAACCAGCGATGGGTTCGAGATCGCTCGCCGCGATCTGGAGATCCGAGGCCCGGGTGAGTTCCTGGGCGCTCGTCAGTCCGGTGCGCCGCTGCTGCGTTTTGCCGATCTGGCCACCGACACCCACCTGCTCGAATGGGCCCGTCAGGCGGCACCGCAGATGCTCGCACGCCATTCCGGCCTGGCCGAAAAGCACATCGCGCGCTGGCTGGGTGGCAAGGCCGAGTTCCTCAAGGCCTGATCCGTGCCGGCCGCTTCGTTTGCAGAAAGGCAGTTCTGATGCCGCTGTGGCGCGCGCTCGTGCTCCCGCACGCGAAGCCGCAGCCCCCGTGGCAAAGTGACTTTTCCGTCACTTGGAGGAGGGCGCATGACCGAAGACATCTCAGCACTGGCCCGCGACGAGGTCAGAATCCGGCAGATCGACAGCCTGCGGCGGATGGGCCGGCTGGATCCTCGCAGTGCCGACGCGCAAGCCCTCTTGTTCACCAGCGTGCGTGACGGTTTTTCAAGATCCGCATCGGCCCTGCTGGCCATGGGCGTGCCACCCAAGTACGTGGGATGGACGCAACAACAGGCCGACAGGTACCTGGCGGGCGATGCCCAGGTTGCCAGTGAGATGGCCGTGCCCAATCAGGTGGCATCGACACGCCGGTCGGTGCATGCCGGGCTGAGCCGCCATCCGGGGCGAACCGCTCACTGCGCCTAGGTATCGGCCCCACTTCGAAGGGCGCAGGGAGCGGGTGCAGAATACCCCCATGACGCTCACCGAACTCAAATACATCGTGGCGGTGGCGCGCGAGCGGCACTTCGGCAAGGCGGCCGAGGCCTGTTTCGTGTCCCAGCCCACGCTCTCGGTGGCGATCAAGAAGCTGGAAGAGGAGCTGGAGCTCAAGATCTTCGAGCGCAATGCCACCGAGATCAGCGTGACGCCGCTGGGCGAGGAAATCGTTCGCCAGGCGCAGACGGTGCTGGAGCAGGCCGCCTCCATCAAGGAAATCGCCAAGCGCGGCAAGGACCCGCTGGCCGGGCCGCTGCGGCTGGGCGTGATCTACACCATCGGGCCCTACCTGCTGCCCGACCTGGTCCGCCACGTCATTGACCGCACGCCGCAGATGCCGCTGATGCTGCAGGAGAACTTCACCGTCAAGCTGCTGGAGCAACTGCGCCTGGGCGAGATCGACTGCGCCATCCTGGCCGAGCCGTTTCCCGACACCAACCTGGCCATTGCGCCGCTCTACGACGAGCCGTTCCTGGCGGCGGTGCCGCACACCCACCCGCTGGCGAAACAGGGGCACATCACCAATGAAGAGCTCAAGCGGGAAACCATGCTGCTGCTGGGCACGGGTCATTGCTTCCGCGACCACGTGCTCGAGGTCTGCCCCGAATTCGCGCGCTTCTCCAACGACACCGAGGGCATTCGCAAGAGCTTCGAAGGCTCTTCGCTGGAGACCATCAAGCACATGGTGGCCTCCGGCATGGGCGTGACGCTGGTGCCGCGCCTGTCGGTGCCCGCGTCGGCGCTGGACGGTACCGCCCGGCCGGGTGCGGACTTCGGCGACTCTTCCTACGTGCGTTACCTGCCGTTCAAGGGCGACCCGCCCACGCGCCGCGTGGTGCTGGCCTGGCGCAGGAGCTTCACGCGCTACGAGGCCATCGCGGAATTGCGCAACGCCATTTATGCGTGCGAATTGCCCGGCGTCAAACGCCTTTCGTGAAGCGCTGCGTAAACTTGCACCGTTTCCTTCCGACTTCTCCAGGAGTTCCTCATGGCCAAATCACCTGCCAAATCTCCCTCAGCGCCCGCCATCAACATCGGCATCGGCGAAAAGGACCGCGCCGCCATTGCCAAGGGCCTGTCGCACCTGCTGGCCGACACCTACACGCTGTACCTGACCACGCACAACTTCCACTGGAACGTGACGGGCCCCATGTTCAACACGCTGCACGCGATGTTCATGACCCAGTACACCGAACTCTGGGGCGCGGTGGACCCGATTGCCGAACGCATCCGCTCGCTGGGCCATCCCGCACCGGGCTCCTATGCCCAGTTCGGCAAGCTGGCCTCGGTGCCCGATGCACCTGCCATCTCGCCCAAGGCGCTGGAGATGGTGCGCATCCTCGTGCAGGGTCATGAAGCCGTGGCGCGCACCGCGCGTGGCCTGTTCCCCCTGGCCGACAAGGCCGGCGACGAGCCCACCGCCGACCTGCTGACGCAGCGCCTCACGGTGCACGAGCAGACCGCCTGGATGCTGCGTTCCCTGCTTGAAGAATAAGCTCGCGCTTTACCTCGACCTGATCCGCTGGAACCGCCCGGCGGGCTGGTTGCTGCTGCTCTGGCCTTCGCTGTCGGCGCTGTGGATTGCGGCCGATGGGTTCCCCGGCTGGCATCTGCTGACGGTGTTCGTGCTCGGCACCATCCTCATGCGCAGCGCCGGCTGCTGCACGAACGACGTGGCCGACCGGGAGTTCGACAGACACGTCAAGCGCACGGCGCAGCGCCCGGTGACCTCGGGTCGGGTCTCCCCGCGCGAGGCGCTGGTGGTGGGCGCGGTGCTGGCGCTGGCCGCCTTCGGGCTGGTGCTCACCACCAATGCGTTCACGGTGAAGCTGTCGTTCGCGGCGTTGGCCATCGCGCTCATCTACCCCTACGCCAAACGCTTTGTTTCCATGCCACAGGCGGTGCTGGGCGTGGCCTTCAGCTTCGGCGTGCCGATGGCGTTTGCAGCCGTGCAGGCGCAGGTGCCAGTGCTGGCCTGGGTGCTGCTGGCGGGCAACCTCTTCTGGGTGCTGGCCTACGACACCGAGTACGCGATGGTCGATCGCGACGACGACATCCGCGTCGGCATGAAGACCTCGGCCATCACGTTGGGTCGGTACGACGTGCCGGCCGTGACCGCCTTCTACCTGGTGTTCCTGACGGTCTGGACGGTGGCCCTGTGGACGCGGGTGAATCTCTGGGTGTGGGCCCCCATGCTGGTCGTGGCGCTCGCCCAGGTGGTGTGGCACTTCCAGCTCATCAAGGACCGCACGCGCGAAGGCTGCTTCAAGGCTTTCCGGCTGAACCACTGGCTGGGCTTCACAGTTTTTGCCGGCGTGGTGCTCGGGCTGGTTTGACGTGCGCTGCGTTTCGTGTGTGGTGCATCGCTGGCCCACAGACGCGGCGTGCCCTGCTCCGCGGCTGTCCCCCGGCGGCTGGAGCCGCCTCCTCCTTTATGCCGCTCCGCAGGGCACACCGCGTCCGTGGGCAGACGGGCGAGTGAGCGCGCGTCCTATGGGTTTTGGCGCTGTACGATGGCGGCTATCGGCGGCGGATTCAACCGGTCGATGCAACACACTAACCACCGCGCAGGCGGAAGGAGTGTTGCAGATGAAACGGCGACCACGGATCTACTATTCAGATAGCCAGAAAGCGCTGATGTGGGCGCGCTGGAAGCAAGGCTGGACGTTGCATGAGATCGGAAAGCTCTTTGATCGACCCCACACGTCGATTCATCGAATACTCGCGGAGACAGGCGGCTTCCTGCCGGCACAGCGGTCGCGCGCATCGGATGCGTTGACCTTGGCCGAACGCGAGGAGATCTCGCGGGCGATGGTGGCAGGTGAATCGATTCGATCAACTGCTGCGCGGCTCGGGCGAGCACCATCAACGATCAGCCGGGAGATCAAGCGCAATGGAGGCGGTGAAGGCTACCGTGCCAACCAGGCCGATGCAGCGGCTTGGGATCGAGCGCGGCGCCCAAAGCGCTGCAAGCTCAGTGAGAACCGCGCCTTGGCTCGCACCGTGGCCGACAAGCTGCGCATGCTCTGGTCACCAGAACAAATCGCAGGCTGGCTCAAGCATACTTATCCGCGCGACGAGAGCCATCACGTGTCACACGAGACCATCTACCGCAGTCTGTTCATTCAAGCG
>NZ_JBIMLB010000027.1:0-68172 GCF_051860785.1 Hydrogenophaga sp. | reverse complement strand
TCACCTCAGGCCGAGCCAGACCCAGCACGGCCATGATCGTGCCGGAGGAGGCGATGACGGCGAAGCCACCCAGGCGCCCGGGCACGTTCTTGACGTGCGCAGCGTTGGCCAGCACCAACTCGAAGTGGCCTTCCAGGACGTGCCACACGGGCTTCCAGTACACGCCGGTGGCCTCCATGCCTACCTGCTCGACGCCGAAGGAGTCGAGCCAGTCGGCCAGGGCCAGCAGCCCTGAGGTGGTGGTGGCAAAGGTTCGCACTTCTTGCAACGGCGGGCCTTCACGCGCAAGCCGCACGCAGGCCACCACGGTCTGCTTGTGAACGTCCAAGCCCGCGCAACGGGGGTGAATGACTTCCATGATCGCCTCCAATGTGCGGCGACATCGGCGTGCGGCCCACGTCTTCGGAATCTAGGATGCGTGCTCTACGGCCACCGGCCGATGGCAACAGTGTGGGGTGCTCGTGAGGCCGCGGGTCCAACTGATACACGGGTTCGAGACACCAAGCACAAACCGACCTCTTTGCCGGACGCCGCACCGGCTATTACACCGCCGTTTCATGCGGCGCGGAAGGCGCCCAGCGCCATGGAAAACTGATACCTGCCGGACACAAACGGTTTACCGAGCGTTACGCACCGATTTTTTTCGTTGTCCCGGCGTTTCCAGACGACGCCTAGCATCGCGTGGCACCCTTGAAAAACCGCACAGGAGCTCACATGCACACGATTGCGCGTCCCGTCGAGAAAACGCCCCCTACGCAGTCCGCTGCGATGACCGGCGACCGCAGCATGGCGTGCGCGCCTGCGCAGGACCACGCCGCCTCAAGCCGGCAGATCTCGGACACGCTCAGCCTGCTGGGAGCTCAACTCCAGCCAATGCGCCGCGTCGTTCACGGAGGCGACGTGATCTACCGGGCCGGCGAGGTGTTTGGCAATCTGTACATCCTGAATTCGGGTCTGTGCAAGATCGTCAACCTGGCTGCGGATGGACGCGAGCAACTGGTGAGCCTGAGCTTTCGTGGCGACTGGCTTGGTTTCGACGGTCTTGCCGATGGCCACTACAACTCGGACGCCATCGCGATGGACACCGGTGAGATCTGGGTGGTGTCCTACCCGTCCCTGATGGATGCCAGCAAGGCGTGCCCGGCGGTGTTGCACGCACTTCACGCCGCGATGAGCCAGGCCATTGCGCGTGATCGCAACGCGCTGATGTCGGTATGCACGCTGCCAGCCATTGCGCGCGTGGCCGATTTCCTGCTCAACTGGGCCGACGCACTGGCCGAGCGCGGCATGCGGAGCGATGAGATCACCCTTCGCATGACGCGTGCCGAAATCGGCAACCATCTGGGCATGACGCTGGAGTCCGTCAGCCGTGCACTGTCGCGCCTGGCCCGCGACCACGTGATCGGCTTCGCAAGCCAGGGCCGTCGCGACGTCCAGATTCCCGATGTCGGCGCCTTGTCCGCCTTCGTGCAACGCCACCTCGCGCCTGCACCGGCCGTGCTGCATTGAGCCCGGTGTCTCAGGTGCTGGCGAGTGCGCGCACCATGGCCTGCGCCAGTTCGGACCGCGTGTAGGGCTTGCGCAAGACCTCCCGCCGCAGCGCATCGCCGTCTTCAGCAGCCCCCGGATTCAAGGGAAAGCCCGACATCAGCAGCACCGCCAGCCCGGGAAAACGTTCCTGCGCATCGGCGGCCAGACGCGTTCCGCGCATGCCGGGGCCCAAGGCAATGTCGCTCAGCAGCAGGCCAAAGGGCCTTTGCTCCGCGCTCATGATGGCCAGCGCATGCCGGGCATTGGCGGAGGTCGCTACCTCGCACCCCAGGCCCTGGAGGAACGTCTCGACCACCTTGCGGACTTCAACGTCGTCTTCCACCAGCATCACCCGCAGACCTTGCGGCAGCGACTCGCTCGCCGCTTCCTCGCCGGCCATCAGCGCCGGCGTCCGCATGCCGGGCAGGTAGATCGTGATGGCCGTGCCACGGCCCGGGCTGCTGTCGATCGTGATCGCGCCGCGAGACTGGTGAATGAACCCGTATACCGTGCTCAGGCCCAGCCCGGTGCCGCGACCAGCCTCCTTGGTTGTGAAGAAGGGCTCGAAGGCGCGCTCCTTCACGCTGTCGGCCATGCCCACTCCCGTGTCAGATATGGAGATCGCCACATAGCCGCCATCGGGCGCAGCGCCATGCTCGCTGCGAAGCGCGAGCGGCAAGGCGTCACAGGTTTCAATGTGAAAGCGCAGGGTGCCGCCTTCGGGCATCGCATCGCGCGCGTTCAACGCGATGTTCAACAGCGCGGATTCGAGCTGGACCGGGTCTGCGAGCACGGAGGGAACATCGGGCGTGGCATCAATCTCGATGCGGATGCGCTGGTCCAGGGTGCGCAACAACATGTCCGCCAGCGATTGCAACAGGCTGTGGATGTCGACAGCGATGGGTTGCAGCACCTGACGGCTCGAGAAGGCCAGGAGCTTGCCCGTGAGTTCGGCGCCCCGGCGAGTGGCCCGCGTCGCGGCACCCACCAGCGACAGTGCATGGTTGTCCTGTGCGAGCGCCGGAAGCTCTTCCAGCACCTGCAGATTGCCCTGAATGATGGTGAGCAGATTGTTGAAATCGTGCGCTATCCCTCCTGTGAGCTGACCCACGCTCTCCAGGCGCTGCGAGTGGCTAAGCGCTTCTTCGGATTGGACACGCTGAAGGCTCGTGGCCAGCAGGCTGGAGAGCGATTCCAGGAAGCGCAGCTCTTCCACACCAAAGCGGTCCACCTGTTTCGAGCGCACGGACAGCATGCCGATCACACGTCCGCGATCGGACAAAGGCACCGCCACGGCACTCGCCAGGCCGCTGTCGAGGTACAGCGGCGGCACGACAAAACGGGTTTCGCTGCGGTAGTCCGGGACGACCACCGGTTCTCCCGTTGACACCATGTAGCCAGGGGGGGTGTCCGGGGTGTTGGCCAGGCGTGTGCCGATGTGTTCGCCGGCGAGCAGCCCCACGCCGCTGACCACCACGAATTCCAGTCGCTTGCCGTCGAGCAACCACACCGCGGCCACGTCGACCTGCAGCGCCGTGGTGATGATGCTCGGCACGTGTTCCAGCATCACCTGTAGATCCCGTGTGTCCACAGCCAGACGCCCGACCTGCGCGAGATGTTCGCTGTAGCGCGCGCGTTGCAACGCCTGTTGCACGCGGGGATAGGCGCCGACATCGCGGATCGCTGCGACCACGAACGGGTGGCCGTGGCTCTGCAAGGGGCTCAGGGCAATCTCGACCACGACCTCGCTGCCGTCCTTGCGTTTGGCCGTCAACTCGGTCTGTCGTCCCATCGGACGTGGCGTGGGGGCCTGGCCGTAGACCTTGCGGTAGGTAGCGTGGCGCGAGCGGATCCGGTCCGGCACGAGCACGTCCACCGGCAGACCGACCAGTTCTTCCACGGTGTAGCCCAGCAAAGTCGCGGCTGATTCGTTGGCCATCGCCACCAAGCCGCCGCTGTCCACCAGCAGCAGCGAATCCGGGTACGCCAGAAAGATGGTGCGGAAGACGTCGTTGTCGTCGCCCGGTACCGGAGATGGTGCGGCCGCGTCAGCCATGGGCCACGGGAGGCACGAGCATGTAACCGGCGCCGCGCACGGATTTGATGATTTCGGTCGTCTCAGGTGGCGCCTGCAGCTTCTTGCGCAGTCGGCCGACCTGAACATCGATCGTGCGATCGAACGGTGCAGCCTCGCGCCCGCGCGTGTGTTCCAGCAGGAAGTCGCGCGACAGCACGCGGCCCGGATGCTGGGCAAAGGTGCTCAACAGCTCGAACTCGCCACCTGTGAGCGCGACCTCGGCACCCTGCGGGTCGTGCAGGCAGCGAGCACGGATGTCGAGCCGCCAACCCGCGAACTGCAGCGCCTGATTGCCGGGGAGCGGCGCCGGGAGAGCGAGCAGTCGCCGCAGCACGGCCTTGATGCGCGCCACGAGCTCGCGCAGGTCAAACGGTTTGGTCACATAGTCGTCGGCGCCCACCTCCAGGCCGACGACTTTGTCGATCGCATCGCCGCGGCCGGTGACGATGATGACGCCGCTTTGCCAACGCGCCCGGACGCGCCGGGCGATGGAAAAACCGTCTTCGCCGGGCAGGCCGAGGTCCAGCAGAACAAGATCGGCCGGATCGCGTTCCATGAGCTCGACCAGGTCCTTGCCGTGGTGCACCTGTGATACACGGAAACCGTGGGCCGGCAGGTAGTTGGCCAAGAGCTGCGTGATGTCGACTTCATCGTCAAGCACCACGATATGAGGGGATGATCTCATGCGAGTACCCGCAAAAATACGCCAATCCCGTGAGGGGCATCTTGTGAGGTTGTGAGCGTAGCACGCAGGCTTTGCGTGTGGCCTGCTCTCGCAAGCGCCCGGGAACTGCGCTATTTGCGGGGCGTTGGGGCGTTCGAGGGGTTAATTCCCAGAACCATGCGCAAGACGCCCGGGTCGGATGGAACCCCAGGCTCGGCCTTGAAGCCCATGGCGCGGGCAAGCTCGAGCATGCGGGTGTTCTCGCGCAATACCAGCCCGACCAGGCGCTGAATGCCACTGTCTCGCGCATGTTCGATCAGCTGTTGGAAGAGGAGGGTGCCCAGGCCCTGGCCTTTGAGGCCGGAGCGCACGATGATGGCGAACTCGGCTTCCACATGGTCCGGGTCGCTCATCGTTCGGGCCACGCCCAGCGTCTGGGGCGCTCCGTTCTCGTCCGCGGATTCGGCAATGAAGGCCATCTCGCGGTCGTAGTCGATCTGCGTCATGCGCGCCAGTTCGCTGCGCGGCAGTTCGTGGCGCGAGTAGAAGATTCGCAGGCGCACGTCCTCCGCATCCAGGGATTCGATGAAGCGCCGGTGCTGAGTCTCGTCTTCGGGGCGAATCGGCCGCACCACCACCGTTCGACCGTTCCAGAGGTGTTCGCGAATCCAGTGCGCCGGGTAGGGCAGGATGGCAAAGCGCCCGGCGCCGGCCACCGGTGCCAGCGACAGACGCACGCGCGCGTCGAGTGCCAGCGCGCCATGTTCGTCGAGCCACAAGGGATTGATGTCGAGCTCAGCCATCGATGGCAGGTCGGCGAGCATCCGGGAGATCGCCACCAACACGTCGTAGAGCGCGTCGAGCCGCGCCGGTGGATGGTCGCGGAAGCCCGCCAGCAGCCGCGCGATGCGGGTGCGCGACACCAGTTCCCGGGCCAGTGCGCGGTTCAGTGGCGGCAGGGCCATGGCCGTGTCGTCGATCACCTCGACCGCCGTGCCTCCCTGGCCGAAAAGCACCACGGGGCCGAATACGCTGTCCACACTGGCACCGACGATCAGCTCCTTGGCATGTGGACGCCGCACCATGGGCTGCAGGGTGAATCCGTCGATGCGCGCATGCGGCCGAGCGGCGCGCACCGCCTCGAGCATCTCGCCCACTGCACCGGTCAGGGCCGCATCGCTGTCCAGCCCGAGCCGTACACCGCCTACGTCCGACTTATGGGTGATGTCGGGAGACAGGATCTTGAGCGTCACCGGGTAGCCCAGACGGCGAGCGGCCTCCACGGCCGCTTGCGGTGTGGCATCGACCGTCGCGGTGGGCACGGTTTCAATGCCATAGGCCGCCAGCAACGCCCTGGATTCTGGCTCGCTCAGCCATTCGCGCCCTTGCACCATGGCCGCGTCCAGGGTTGCGCGCACCGCAGCCACGTCGGGCGCGACGGTCTGGCCAGCGCTGGGCATTTCCACCAGCGTGGCCTGGTTGCGCCGGTAGGTCTGCAGCATCGCAAAAGCGCGCACGGCTTCCTCCGGCGTGGCGTAGTCGGCCACGCCCGCCTCCTGAAAAAGCCGGCGTGCCTGCGCCACGGCGTCTTCACCGAGCCACGCGCTCATCACGCGCGAGGTGTTGGCGCGCACCAGGGGCAGGCAGGCACGCGCGATGTCCTCGCTGCGCACGATCGCGGTGGGTGCGTGCAGAAACAGCACGGCGCCGGCCGCGTCATCGGCCAGCAGAGCCGAGAGGGTCTGCGTGTAGCGTTCGACGGGAGCGTCGCCGATGATGTCGATCGGATTGGCATGCGACCAGTGGCGGGGCAACACGGCCTCCAGACTGGCCATCAATCCCTCGCCGGGTTCGGTGAGGGCAACGCCGAGGTGGGCCGCCGCGTCGGCGGCCATGACACCCGCGCCGCCCCCGTTGGTCATGATGGTGAGCGTGTTGCTCTGGTTGCCGCGAAAGCGCGAGAGCGTTTCCGCAGCGATGAACAGCTCTTGCAAGGTGTCGACGCGCAGCATGCCGGCGCGGCGCAAGGCCGCGTCGTAGACCTTGTCGGAGCCGGCGAGGGCGCCGGTGTGCGAGGCGGCCGCCGTCACCCCGTTGCCTGCCCGCCCGGCCTTCACCACGATGACCGGCTTGTTGCGCGAGGCGGCGCGCGCGGCGGACATGAACTTTCTCGGCGACTCGATCGACTCGACATAGAGCAGGATCGAATGCGTGCGGGCATCGTTGGCGAGGTGGTCCAGCAGGTCGCCGAAGTCGACATCGAAGTGGTCGCCCAGCGAGATCAGGTGCGACAACCCCACGCCGTGGCTGCGTGTCCAGTCGAGCACGGCGGTGACGAGCGCACCCGACTGCGACACGAATGCCATATCGCCCGCCAGCGCGTCGGTGTGCGCAAAACTGGCATTCAGCCCGATGTGGGGACTCAGCAGACCGAGGCAGTTGGGGCCCAGCAGCCGCAGCGTGAAAGGGCGCGCCGCGTTCAATGCCGCCTCCTTCTCTTGCGGACTCAACCCCGCGGTGATGATCACCGCCGCCCGGGTGCCGAGTTCACCGAGCTGGGCCACCAGCGCCGGCACGGTGGCCGCCGGGGTGCAGATCAAGGCGAGGTCGGGCGCAGCTGGCAACTGCCCGACGCTGGCAAAGACGGGCACGCCGTCCAGTTCCGCGTGCTTCGGATTGACGCCATACACCGGCCCGGTAAACGTGCCGGCACGCAGGTTTCTCCACACCGTCGCGCCCACACTGCCGCGTCGAACGGATGCGCCCACCACGGCCACGGAGGCCGGTAGCAGCAGGCGGTCGAGGTGGCGAATGGTCATGGGCTTTCCGGGTTGTCTGCCCATGGTGATGCGTCGGGGGCGCTGCGGGCTTGACACAGGTCAAGCCGCGACGGATTTCGCGCAAAGCGTCTCGGTGTGGCGCTTGTCGCGTGCCAGGCTTGATCGCCGTCAAACGGTGCGAGAGGAAAGCGCCGATTATCGGGCTCTCACATTTCTGGAGATCGCCATGTGGCGGTGCCTCTGCATGGTATGGACACCACTTTGATCACGGCGCTGCGCAAGATGCTGGTGCGGGAAACGGGACAGTCGATCGACGTGATCGAGACCCACCTGTCCTGGATACTCCTCACACCGGTTTACGCCTACAAGCTCAAGAAGCCGGTGCGATATCCGTTCGTGGACTTCAGCAGCGTCCAGCAGAGAAGACACTTCTGTGAAGAAGAGCTCCGTCTCAACCGGCGCTTTGCGCCGTCGATCTATCTCGATGTCGTGCCCGTGCGTGGATCGCGAGGGGCACCCCGGCTGGGCGGTAGCACGGGCAGGGAAGCGATCGACCATGTGGTCCGCATGCGCCGCTTTGCCCAGTCCGCGCTGATGCGCAACCTGTTGGTCTCGGGCGACCTTGAGCCGATCTGGCTCGATGGCCTGGCGAGCCGCCTTGCCGACCTGCAAGCCACCGCACCGGTCGCGCCTTCGCCCGCGTGGGGCAGTGCGCAGCGCATCGTGCGTTCGGTCGCAGACTTGCTGGCTTCGCTGCAGACGCAGCGCGACGACCCTTGCCATGTCATGCTGAGCGCCTGGCTGGACGCAGAGGGAAGTACCTTGCCGGCCGAATGGCTGGCGCGCCTGCGCGCCGGATCGGTTCGCGAATGCCATGGGGATCTGCACATGGGCAACATCGCCCTGATCGATGGACAGCTGGTGCCCTTTGACTGCATCGAATTCGACCCGGGGCTGCGCTGGATCGATGTGATGAGCGACGTGGCTTTTCTCACCATGGACCTGAAGGCTCACGGTCGACCCGATCTCGCCTTCCGCTTCCTGGACGGATGGTTGCAACGCACCGGCGACCACGCCGGCCTGCAGGTGTTGCACTTTTACGAGATCTACCGGGCTCTGGTCAGGGCGATGGCGTCCGGCCTGGCAAAACCGTCGCCGCAAGCGCCGTCACAACCCGACTATCTGGCGCATGCGGCCGATAGCGCCACCGCGCCGCCGAACAACGCCCGACTGATGATCACGCATGGGCTTTCAGGCTCCGGAAAATCGATCGTCGCGGCCCAGCTTCTGCGCGCCGCCGGTGCCATTCGCATCCGGTCGGACGTGGAGCGAAAGCGCCTGTTCGGTCTTGCACCGCTGGAGCGTTCCACGGCGCTCGGACACGACATCTACACGGAGCAGGCCACGCGCGACACCTTCGAGAGCCTACGCCAGCGCGCGAGGAGCGCGCTGCAGGCGGGCTATCCCGTGATCGTGGACGCCGCCTTTCTGCAGATCGATGAGCGCCGCCGGTTCCAGGCGCTGGCGGCAGAACTGCAGGTGCCTTTCACGATCCTGGACTGCCAGGCGAGCCCAGCCGCGCTCCGCCATCGCGTGGTGGCCCGCGCCGCTTCGGGCATGGATGCCTCGGAGGCCGGCGTTGATGTGCTCGAGCGCCAGATCGCCACCCGGCAACCGCTGGAAGAGGACGAGCTTGCGTGCACCATTGAGGTTTCGACCGAGCAACCTGTGAACCTTGCGTCCCTGGACAGCCACTGGCGCGCGGCGAGGCCTTCTCGCTGAATCAGGTGGCGTCGGTGGACCAGGTGCTCGGCCGGACTACCGCACTCGAGTTCTCTGCGCTTTGAACGGCGGTGCCAAAGGCTTGCAGCCTTGCCGCACCACTTCCGTCATCGACCTCGCGCGCCGTGACGGTCGTGGTCATGATGGGAGCGCGGCCCAGGATGTCGGCGATCTCGGCTACCGCATGAGGCCCACCCTGGCCACCCATCACCGACACCACCGCGACTTCGGGCAAGCGTGCCCGCTCGGCAGCGACGAAGCTGCGCATTGGACCGGCCAGTCGCAACGCCCAGATCGGCGACACCAGAACCACCGCGTCGAAGTCACCGGGTGGAGGGCCGTGGTACCGGATGGGTGGACGGCGGCGCAGGAAGGCATCGAGCAGACAACGCCAGGTGCCCCACGCACCCCTGCGCGACCGCGTCTCCTCGATCCAGCCCAGGTTCCAGTTCTGCTGGACGCAGATCAGTTTCGCGACGGCCAGGGATGTGCCTGTGTAGGAATACACGACCACCAATATGTCCTTGCTCATGAAGCTCTTCTCCTTTGAAGATGAACTTCAATCTATCCTTCGCCACGCTGGCGGACCTTGACCTTGCGCAAACGAGAGACGTTGCAGCGAACGCCCTGGCCACTTCACCGGGCTGCGCCGGTGCGGTGCTCAAGAAATCCCTTTCATCGTCCAGCCATGCCTGAGCGGTGGGCTCGGCCGGGATGTGGGCTCGAAACCAGCGTGTCAGACGCTCCCTCTGAGATGACCATGCGCGTTGTGCTTCCCAGAAGAAGTTCGTCGAGGGCATGCCTGCCCTGCCGCCCGATGACGACGAGGTCGCAGTCGTGCTCTTGTTCCTGCTGCACGATCAACATCCACGGGTCCGCGCCGTCGGGCGTGATCATCTGTATCTGGTTCATGCGCAGCCCAGCCTCGGTAGCCAACTCCCGCAGACGCTGCTGCGCCTCCCGTCGAGCCTCGTTGCGGTAGCGCATTACCACGTCATCAGCGACACCGGCAAAGCGCAGCTTCCCTTCGTAGGGCATCTCGAGTGCGTGCATCAACACCAGCGTTGCCCGCGGTGCAAGTTGTCGAGCCAGGTCAATCGAGGCTCGACTCCATTCGGAAAAGTCGACCGGGACGAGGATCCGCCGGTAAGGCGCGCGAGGCAACTGACGCACCAGCAAGACAGGGCGCGACGAACGCTTCGCGACGCGCTCTGCGGTTGATCCGACCAAAACACCGCGAAAAAAACCGGCTCCTCGTGTTCCTGTCACGAGCAGATCAGCATCGAGTTCATCGCCGTGGCGTGTGATCTGATCGACAGGATGCCCCACCGTCAGGTGCGTTCGAATATCGATGCCGTGACGCTTGCTGACCTCGGTGGCCACCTCTTGCAGTTGGCGGCGGGCGTCTTGCTCCACCTTGCCGCTGGTTTCATCACCCACGCCAAGCCACCGGCGCAGGTCGTCGAACGCCGCGCTGTCGACTGCGTGCATCAGTGTCATCGATGCACCGGAGGCCTTTGCAAGCATTGCTGCCCGCGATGTCGCGTGTCGCGACGGCGCGGAGAGGTCCGTCGCAGTGACTATGGATCTCAGACTGTTCATATCTCAAATCTCCACGAATTGGTGTGCCTGGCACCTGCCCACAAACGCCTGACTCTATTCTGGGCAACCCACCTTCAGTGCCGTAGGAAGACCAAGGAAGAAAAGTACGCGATGTAGGCGAGAACAAAAGCGATCCCCTCGCGACGCGAGACAAAACGCTCGCTCTTGAACACCGGGTAGCAGACAATCGCGACCACAGCGGAAAGTGGCAGGTCAATCCACAGGATTTCCTGGCTCACATCGACGCCATCGGGCGCTAACATGCAGGTCAGTCCCAGAATGACAAGCACGTTGTAAATGCTGCTCCCGATCAAATTGCCTATCGCGACATCCCGATCATCTTTCAGCGTCGCCACCAAGGTGGTGGCCAGTTCTGGCGCATACGTTCTGATCGCCAGGATGGTAAGACCGATGAACGCGTCGGATACCCCATACGCCTTGGCGAGGTTCGTTCGGTCCGTCCTGGACAAGCCGTCGCGTGGCTTCCCCAGAGCGCCGCCCCGTTGCCGGGTCCGTACCCAGCAATTGAGCCACCTCCTCGACGTGACACAGAGAGTGATCTTGGGAGGCGAAGTGGGTCGTCATAGGTGTTGACGTGTTTTTGCCGCTCCAGTCACCGGTACAGTGACCCGGAGGAAGGGTGTCGTGAATAAACAGACGGTAAAACCATCAGCCAGGGTCGACTGCGTCGCTTTGCGGCGCGGGCCTCACGCGTGTGCCGGCTTTCCCCGCCAGGATGGCGGACGCGTCGGCCAGCGCGCCGATACCTGCCAGGCCACCGGTGCGGTTCACGAAATCGCAGGCAGCTCGCACCTTGGGGCCCATGGAGCCCGCTTCGAAATCCAGTGCAGCGAGCTCCTCTGGCGTCACGTCGTTCAGCGCGCGCTGGGCCGGGGTGCCCCAGTCGGTGAACACCGCTGACACATCGGTCAACATAAGGAAGGCATCCGCGTTCAGCTCGGTGGCAAGAAGGCCGCTGGCGTGGTCCTTGTCAATCACTGCTTCCACGCCTACATAGGCCCCATCCGAGCGCTGTGCTACTGGTATTCCACCTCCCCCGGTACAGATCACGGTCACGCCTTGTGCCACTAGCAGGCGGATGACCTCGATCTCGAGAATGCGCACGGGCCTGGGCGACGGCACGACACGGCGCCATGCGTTGCCGTCGCGTGCGACGGACCAGCCGCGCTGACCCGCCTGCAGCTTCGCCTCGTCTTCGGAATAGATCGGTCCGACAGGCTTGCTCGGCGAACCGAAAGCGGGGTCCTTCGGGTCCACCTCGACCTGGGTCAACAGCGTTGCAAACTGTGCCGGCTCAGTGTAGGCGTTGTCCAGTTCCTGCTGCAACACGTAGCCGATCATCCCCTCCGTTTCGGCACCAAGCACGTCTAGTGGGAACGCGCTCTTGCCCGCCGCCTCGCCCTGCAACGCAAGCAAGCCCACCTGGGGACCATTGCCGTGGGTGATGACCAGTTGGTGTCCTTCCACCATGAGTTGCGCCAGCGCTTTCGCGGCATGGCGGATATTGTTCCGCTGAGTCGCCGCGCTCACCGGCTCGCCACGGCGCAACAGCGCATTGCCCCCCAGCGCGACCACGATGCGCACCATGTCAGCCTCCCAGGGTGGCCACCAGCACGGCCTTGATGGTGTGCATGCGGTTCTCGGCCTGATCGAACACGATGGACGCCGGGCTCTCGAACACCTCGTCGGTCACTTCCATCGCACTGATGCCGTGCAGCTTCTCGATCTGCGCGCCTACCTCGGTCTCGGTGTTGTGAAAGGCGGGCAGGCAATGCATGAAGCGCACACGCGGGTTGCCCGTCAGTTCCATGGCCTGCGCGTTGACCTGGTAAGGCAGCAGCAGCCGGATGCGCTCGGCCCAGACCGATTCGGGCTCTCCCATCGAGACCCAGACGTCGGTGTAGAGGAAGTCGCAATCCTTCACGCCGGCGGCCACGTCTTCGGTCAGCAGGATGCGGGAGCCGCTTTCCCGGGCCAGCGCTTGCGCCTCGTCGACGATGGCCTGGTCCGGCCACAAGGATTTCGGGCCGCACAGGCGCACATCCATGCCGAGTTTGGCGGCGCCGATCAGCAGCGAGTCGCCCATGTTGTTTCCCGTGTCGCCGAGAAAGCAGAAGGCGATCTCGCGCAAGGGCTTCTCGCAATGCTCGCGCATGGTCAGCAGGTCGGCCAGGATCTGCGTCGGGTGGAACTGGTCGGTAAGCCCGTTGTAGACAGGCACGCCAGACCACTTGGCCAGTGTCTCGACCACGGCCTGGCCAAAGCCCCGGTATTCGATGGCGTCGTACACACGCCCCAGCACGCGCGCCGTGTCCTTGATGGACTCCTTGTGGCCGATGTGGCTGCCCGACGGGCCGAGGTAGGTGACGGTGGCGCCTTGATCGTGCGCTGCCACCTCGAAGCCGACACGGGTGCGGGTGGAGTCCTTCTCGAAGATCAACGCGATCTCCTTGCCGCGCAGCATCGGCTGCTCAGTGCCGGCGTACTTGGCCGATTTCAGATCGGCGGCGAGCTTGAGCAGGAATCCGATCTCGCCCGCCGAGTAATCTCGCAGGGTCAGGAAGCTGCGGTTGCGCAAGTTGAATGCCATGGTGTGTCTTTCGTTTGTCGGGTTCTTGCAAGGCCTTTAGGCCTCTCGCCACAGTGGGCAGGTCATGCAGTGCCCACCACCACGACCACGGCCGAGTTCGCTGCCGCGAATGGTGATGACCTCGATGCCAGCCTTGCGCAACAAGGTGTTGGTGTGGGTGTTTCGGTCGTAGCCAATCACCACGCCGGGTTCAATGGCGATCACGTTGTTGCCGTCGTCCCATTGTTCGCGCGCCTGCACGTAGCCATTGCCGCCGGTGGGAATGACGCGCAGTTGCTTCAGATCAAGGCATTCCGCCACCACCTCGAACAGCGGCCTGGTCTCGCGTCGGTAATCGATACCGCCCCGTTCGTTGGGGTAAAGGCTATGGCAGATGATCTGTTCTGCCACATCCACGAAACTGGTTACTGCGTCGCGGTCACAGAATGAGAACACCGTGTCCAGGTGCATGGCCGCACGGGACTGCGGCATCTGGCACGCGACCACGCGACGGGCAGCGCCTGCGGCAAACAGGGCCTGCGCCAGCTGCCCCACGGCCTGGGGGGTGCTGCGCTCGCCCATGCCCACCAGCACCACGCCGTTGCCGATCGGCATGATGTCGCCGCCCTCCAGCGTGGCAGGGCCGTGGTTCACATCGGGGTCGCCCCACCACACCGGGATGCCGGCCTGCGCAAAAGCTGGATGAAACCTGTACACGGCTGCAGTCAACAGGGTCTCTTGCCGCCGAGCCGGCCAATGCATGGGGTTGAGTGTGACCCCCCCGTAGATCCAGGCGCTGGTGTCGCGGGTGAACATCAAGTTGGGAAGCGGCGGCAACACGAACCCGTCTGCGCCGAGATAGGGGCCGAACATGCCCGCGGGTTTGAAGGGCAGGTCGTGCACCGCCACGCCTCCGATGAGGTAGCGCGCCAGAGTCTCGCTTGGCAGCTCCCACAACCAGCCCTTGAGCTCGTCGAGCATGCCCACACCCACGTGGTCCGGTGTGATCTTGCGTTGCAGCACCCAGTCGCGCGCGGCCGGAATGGCCAGGGTCTCGCCGAGCAGTTGGCCCATCTCCAGCACCTCGACGCCGCGGTCCTGCATCTTCGAGACGAAGTCGAAGTGGTCGGTGCGCGCCTGCTGGACCCAGAACACGTCGTCGAACAACATGGCGTCGCAGTTGGCTGGCGTGAGGCGCTCGTGGGCGAGGCCCGGCGCACTGACCAGCACGCGCCGCAGCTTGCCTACCTCGGAGTACACACCCAGGCGGTTGGTGCTCGCGGCCGATGCGGAAAGCGCGCTCATAGCAGAACCGCCGCGCTCAAGGACGCCATGCTCAGCAAGGCCAGCATCAACATGAGCGGCCAGATGAAGCGAACCCACCGTTGGTAGGGCACGCGCCCAATGGCCAGCGCGCCCACCACCACGGCATACGTGGGTGTGACCAGGTTGGTGATGCCGATCGCGGTCTGGAACGCCGTCACGGCGAGATGGCGAGGGACGCCGGCGAAATCCGACAGCGGGGCTAGGATGGGCATGCTCAGCACCGCCAGCCCGGACGTGGACGGAACCAGCAGGCTGAGAAGGCCTTCGGTGGCGAAGAGCGCGTTGACGAAGGCCACGTCGGACATTCCGCCAATCCACCCCTCGAACGCGTGCAAAACCGTGTCAGTGATCTTGCCCTGGTCCATGATGACCACGATGCCGCGCGCCAGGCCAATCACCAACGCCACGCCCAGAAGCTCACGTGATCCATCGACGAACGCGGTAGTGAAGGGCTTCTCACCCATCCAGTCCACCAACCCGACGGCGATGGCAGCAGCCAGGAAGAGGGCGGACATCTCGGCCATCCACCAGCCTTGCGACGCGACACCCCAGACCATAGCGGCAAACGTGGCCCCGAACATGAGCAGGATGAGCTTTTGCCGCCCGGTGAGCACCGCGTCGCGGTGGCTTTCGCGATGGCGCAGGAAATGGGCTTCGTTGGATGTCTTGAGATCGGCCACCAGCGACGACGACGGGTCTTTGCGAACGCGCTCGGCGTAACGCATGACGTAGGCCACGCAGATCAGCCAGCCCAGTGCCAGGATGGCCAGCCGCAAGGCCATGCCTTGTGTGAAGGGAATGCCGGCGGCGTTGGACGCAATGGCGGTGGAAAACGGATTGATGGTGGAGCCCAGCACCCCGATGCCCGCGCCCACCATGATCACGGCCACGCCGGTGAGCGCGTCGTATCCCACCGCGATCATCAGTGGCAGCAGCAACACGTAGAACGCCAGCGTTTCTTCCGCCATCCCGTAGGTCGTGCCACCGGCGGCAAACAGCAGCATCAAGGCGGGGATCATCCATTTTTCGCGGCCCTTGAGGCGCAGCATCACGCGCTCGATACCGGTGTTGATGGCGCCCGTGGCGTTTACCACGCCCAAGAAGCCGCCAATGATGAGCACGAAGAGCGACACATCGATGGCGTTGGCCATGCCCGTGGCCTGGTTGTAAAAGCCCGAGATGGGTGCCATCAACACGTCGAGAACCCCTTGGTGCGCGGCTTCCACCACCTTGTAGGTGCCCGGCACCGGCGCGTCCTTGCCCAGTGCCTGGTTGGCGACGCGTTCGTACTGGCCTGCCGGCAGGATCCAGGTGAGCGCCGCCATCAGGATGATGAGGACGAAGAGGATGGTGTACGCGGTGGGGAATCGGTCTTGAAACGCGGGCGTGGGTGTCAAACCCGCTGTCGCACGTGCCTGGTTTTCCATGGTGTATGCCTCCGGTGACACCGTCGCATCCACCTCAGGATGGCAAGGGGCTTGCGCAGCATCTTTGCCTATGTTGGTCCTGATGTCGCAGGTGCACCTTGACACGCATCAAGGATCTGTAGGGCAGGGAGGCGGAACGGCCTCTTTCGTGTCGATCAAAGTGCGTTGAGCGGCACTTTCAGGTAAGCCACCCCGTTGTTTTCCTTGGGTGGCAACTCGCCGGCGCGGATGTTGATCTGCACCGATGGCCGCATCAGCGAAGGCATTTCCAGCGTGGCATCCCTTCGCGTGCGCATGCTCACGAACCCCGCTTCTCCGATGCCTTCGCGCACATGAACGTTCTTCGCCCGTTTCTCGGCCACCGTGGTTTCGAAGGCCACGTGGCGATCGATGGGCGTGTAGTCGTGGCACATGAACAGGCAAATTTGTGCCGGCAGGCTCAACAACTTTCGGGTGGACGCATACATGGCATGGGCGTTTCCACCCGGCAAATCGCAGCGCGCCGTGCCCACATTGGGCATGAACAGCGTGTCACCGACGAAGACCGCATCGCCCACGCGATAGGCGACGCAAGCGGGCGTAGGACCTGGAACGAACATCACCTGGCCTTCCAGGTCCCCCAATGTCAGTGCTTCTCCATCCGTGAACAGATGAACGAACTGCGAGCCGTCCACCTTGAACTCGACAACGCCGGCGCAGCATCGACGAGATCGTTCGCCCGCACCGGGGCAAGGCCCACCTCCACCAGCGCGCAGAGCAGCACACCGTTCTCGCCAGCGCAGCGCCCATCCACCGGGAAGCGTTCCCGGAACCGTGCGAAGCGGGCGCTGTGCTTTTCAAAACAGTCTCCGATACGAATGGCATCGAAGATACGTGTCCCTACACGGCGCGCTTTGACATTGCTCAACGCATCGGCATGCCAGGAACCGTTTGCGCAAAATCAGAGAGGGAAATTTTGCGCTGCATCAATGTTCGACCCGATGGGAGGCTCTACAGTGACCAGCCACTTGCCGAGGGAGTTCGCCCGAACACGAACGGGAATCCAGGATGGGACAGCCATGCGCCAGACAATCCGTGTTATCACCTCCGAGCACGCTGCGCTGGCAACACTGCTGCGCTCGGTGCTGGAGCTTCTGGAGCAGCACCGTGAGGCCGAATCGATGCCCGACTTCGATACGTTGCGCGCCACGCTCTTCTACCTGGACGACTTTCCCGAGAAGCAGCACCATCGCAGGGAATCGGAGATTCTCTTCCCCAAGCTTCGTGCACGTGCGCCGCAGGAACGCGAGTTGCTCGACCGGCTCGACTATGAGCACGAGCGCGGTGGTCGGAAGATCCGCGACGTCGAGCACGCCCTGCTGGCTTTCGAGATGCTGGGAACGCGGCGGCGCCGCGCATTCGAGGCTGCGATGAAGGCTTACGCCGACTTCTATGTCGAGCACATGCGTCTGGAAGAGCAGATAGTGTTGCCGCTGGCCGAGCGCGTATTGACGGAAGAGGACTGGGCCGATCTGGACGAAGCCTTCGGCAGCATTGGGCAATCTCCGATGAACGCGGCGTTGGCTGAGGACTACGGCACGCTGCTCCGGCGCATGGGCACGCGTGTGGTCAACGGAGAAATAGACGCCGAGAAGCGGTCATAGCGTTGATTCCAATACCAAGGGCCGCGATGCAGGGCCCAAGTGGGTTGCCGGGAACGTGCTTTGGCCGGCCCGGACTTGATGCTTGTCAAGGCGTCGCGCGATGAAAGTGCCTATCGTTTTTCTTTTGATGCGGAGACTTCACCAGGACTTCAAGGCCTCACTGATCGCGTGCACCGTCCTCTTCCTGGCGGGCGCCGCCTATGCGGCGTCCGACCCGGCCGCTCAAACGCCACAGCCGTCGGCCGGGCAGGCGCCTACCGCAACGCAGCCCGCTGACTCCACGCCCGCAGACGCAGGCCGGTTGCGCAAGGCCGACCTGGCTGCACAACGGATGGCCGAACACGCCAAGGCGGTTGCCGAACGCGGCAAGGCCGCCGTGGGTGACTGGTCCCAACGCACCACGCAGATGATCGTTCGGCTCGCGCACATAGCGGACGAGGCCGACGCTGCGCGGGGCGACGCGCGAGAAGAGATCCGGCGCGCTCAACAGGAAGTGGCGAACGCGGCCCATGCCTCCGGCGAAGCCCTGACGCGCGCCAGGGAGCTGGCAAAAGCCGATGTACGGAAGGGCAAGGAAGAGCCTGAAAAGGCCGCTGTCGCTGCACGTAATGCCTTCGAGAAGGCCGAGAAAACAACACGCGACGCTGCCCAGTCCGCCAAAGACGCCGCGAGCAAGGCCCTGAAGCGTTCGGGAAAGAGCGCGTAGGGAACAACGAGGATTTTCAGTAAGGCTGGTCCCTGAAGCCGATCCGATGGCTGATGCGCGCCAAGGGCGGCTCCAGGACCAGAAACAGGATGGTGACGGCCAGCACCACGAACGGCGGAACAGGCATCAGCAGTTGCACCAGCAGCAGCGGCACAAGAGCCTCAGGAATCTGGTCCAGCGCATAGGCTTTTCCGCTCGACGGAATGGCGAGCCGGCGCTTGATGAAGCTGGAGAGCGCGTCGCCTGCCATGGCACCCAAGGCCAGCAAGGCGCCAGCGCTCGCGCCGAGGCCGAGGACAGGCGCGATCAACGAACACAAAAGCAGCGCGGCCAGCACACCCCGCCACGTTTTGGAAGGACCGAGCAGTGGGTGTCCGTCCACAAACGAGCCGCCGCCGTCCAGTGGCCAGGCCCAGCGTGGTCCCAACAGGCGCTTGGCCAACAGGGGCGCCGTGTTGGCCGCGGCAAGCAACAGCAGCAGTTGAAGGCCGAGGATGAAGTCGCTCACGGGTTCGCTTGTCGTGGCGCGTGGCGGCGACAGGCAGCGTGCTCAACCCATCCCTGCCGCGGCTCCTTCACTACACCGTGGAAGCCCCCTGGTGGCACGGCCGCGCTTGCGGAAACCACGTGAGAGCACATCAGGATTTCTCGTCCCCGCGGATCACAAGCACCGGTACGGTGGTTAAACGCAGCACGCTTTCCGCGCCACTGCCCAGCAGCACACGGCTCAGGCCGCGCCTGCCATGCGTGCCGACGACGACGAGGTCCGCCCGCCAGGCGGACGACTCATCCGCCACCGCCTCGCCGAGCCGCTTGCCGGGCGTTTCCATCAGATGGGTATCTCCCTCGACGCCCGAGGACTGAACGATTGCAAGGGCGTCGTCCAGTGCCTTCTGACCCTGCTCGCGGGCGGCTTTCATCAGCTCGCCCGAGTACTCGAATCCGCTGATCAGCGCGAGTTCATCCAGAACGTGCATCACCCGCACGTGGCCGCCATTTTCGCGGGCCAGTTCGAGTGCGGCGACCAACGCTTTGTTGGACGTTGGGCTGCCATCGATGGGAATCAGGATGCGTTTATAAGACATTGTGAGTCCTTTCTAGGGGTGATCAGGGTGTTGGGGGAATCAGGCTGCGCGCTGCACCGCCCTGGCGGTTACGCTTGGCCAGCGTTTCCTCGTAGTGCCGGATGACGAGCATCGCCTCGTACATCGACAGCATCATTTTGGGATCGGGTTGCGTCATGTGCGTCTCCTGATGTGGTCAAAGCCACAATCTATACCGCGTGCAGCGACGCGATTTGACATTTCTCAACCTGTGCGCACAGTCCCGTTTCCCTGGCCAGCGCCGCGATGGATGGCGCAGCCGTGGACGCGTGGTCTTTGCGTTAAATCAAATGCAGAAGACCTGCCGTGCGCAAAAGTTGCGCCATGAAACTTCCCACGATTTTCCGCGCGCCGCCTGCTGGCCAAAAAAGGTGTTTTCGAAGGAGACCTCCATGCATCCGTTCGCAGGCAGTTGGGTTCTCTGGGCGGTGGTTGCCCTGGCCGCCGTGGCGATCATCGCGCTGATCGGATGGGGCATCGTGTGGATGTTGGCGCTGTCGGATTGAACAGTTGGTGGCACGCCCCTCTTGCGTGCGGACCGTCCTAGGAACGCACACGGACCCGGCTGCCATCTGCCACGCCCGGGGGCGGATAAACCAGGACGCGCTGACCCTGGCTAAGACCGCTGCGAACCCAGCCTACATTGCTGTTGCGCGCCGTGATCTCCACCGGCTGAAGGCGGGCGTGGCTTCCATCGAGCACGTAGACCGCCATGCCGCCGTTGCCCCGCGGGAAGAGAGCGCCCACCGGAACGAGGACGGCATCGTCGGCGCTGATCGTGATCACGCGCACGGTGACACGAAACCCGTCGCCAACGGGTAGCCAGGCGGCGGGCGGCGTGAGGATGTCGACCAGTACGTTGACGCGCTGCTCCTCGATGCCCAACGCGGAAACTTTGGTGAAAGCCGAAGGTTCGACAAGGCGCACACGGCCTTCGAGGGGCGCGCCGCCCCATCGCTCGATGGACGCCGGTGTGCCTGGCTTTGCGTTGACGGCGTCCGTCGTGAGCAGCTCGGCAACCACTTCCATTTGCATGGGATCCCCGATGTCCATCAGCGCGGCGCCGGCGTTGACGGTGGCTTCGCTTCGAAGCGGCACGCGCAGCACCACGCCCGACAGCGGTGCACGGACAAACAGAGGCTGACCTGTTGACCCGCCGTTGCGGGGCGCCTGGACCGACGCTTGCGCCAGCTCACGCTCATGTACCGCAACTTCGCGCGCGGCCTGTGCGGCCTGGAGTTCGCGGCCAGTGCCATCGAGTGCGAGCCGAACACTGTCCAGGCGCGACATGGAAACGAATCCGTCGCGTGCGAGCTTGTCGGTGCGCTGATGTTCGAGGCGCGCTTCATCCTGCGCGACGCGCGCGCGCTCCACCCGTGCGTCAGCTCCCGAGACCGCCGCCTGCGCGGCCCGGGCGCGCGCGGCGACCTCGCGGCGGCTTCTCTCGTCGAACAAGGACGGCATGACCGGCGTGAGCACCGCCACGGTGTCACCGGCCTTCACCCGATCACCTTCGCGCAGCGTCATGCGGGAGAGATGGGCCATGACCGGCGCGGAAACCATGTAGCGGTCCCGAAGACGTGTGCGCCCATCCTCTTCGATGGCATGTTCAAAATGCCCTCGTTCCACGGTGACTGTCTCCACTTCCACCGGCTGTGGGGCAAAGGCCCACCCCAGCGCAGCGATAGCCGCCAGGCCGGCTGCCGCGTACAGGGCCATTCTGAATTTCGTCATCGTTGTCATTCCCTCGTCTTCAATGCGGCCACCATGTCCAGGCGGTCGATGCGGCGGCGCACGACCAATGCGCTTGCGACGCCTGCGGCGACGACGGCGAGGCAGGCCCAGGCGTACGTGCGTGGTTGGATCACCACGGGAAACAGGAACTGGTCGGAGCGCATCAGCTCGACGACGGCGTGTGTGAGACCCAAGCCAAGTCCCATACCCAACGGCAACGCCACGGCAATGCCCAAGGCCAATTCACCCAGCAGCATGAACGACACCTCGGTTCGCGTGAAGCCCAGCACGCGCAAGCTCGCCAGCTCCCACGTGCGCTCGGCCAGGGCAATGCGCGCACTGTTGTAGACCACGCCCACCGCGATCACCACGGCAAAGACGGTGAGGATGGAACTCATGATCAGAATGTTGCGCGCGCTCACCTCCTGCATGTTACGCAGCATCGTGGCCTTGCTGAAGGCGCCAGCGATGCGTGGAAATTCGCGCGTGGCTTCCAGCACGCGCGGCAGCGCGCCGCTTTCCACGCGCAAGCTGAAGTTGTTGGCGACGTTGCCTTCGCCCAGCAGGCGCAGGAGCTCGGTGCGTTCCATGAAGCTGTTGAGGCCCATCATGTCGCGCACCGTGCGTTCGACGACCACCTGACGTTCCTGCCGCCGTCCCTCGCGCACTTGCAAGGTGACGGTATCGCCGGGTGTGACGCCCAGCTTGTCCGCCAACCGGTCCGTCATCAGCACGCCATGCGTGCCGGCGAAGGCCACTTTTCGGTCCACGTCCACCACGCGCTGCAATTGCGGGGAAGAGGCCAGTCCGTCGAGAAGGCCGTTCTCGCTGCGCGAACCGTGGATGAAGCGCACGGCCACGCGGTAGCCGGATTCCACCTGCAACACGCCAGGCAGTCGGGCCAGTTCGCGAGCGGCACCTTCATCCACCTGGTCGTTGGCCCACACGATGAGGTCGCCCCGCATCGCCAGGTCAAACTGCGTGTGGATGATGGCCTCCATGGCATCGCGGAAGAAGTTGCCCATGATAACGATGGCCACCGCGGCGGCAATGCCGCCTGTTGTGACCGCTGCGCGCAGCGGTTTGCGTTCGATGTTGCGCAGCATCATGCGCAGGGCAGGGGTGAGTCGCATCCAGGGCATGCGCTCCAGCAACGCACGCCGATAGCGCCCCGGTGCGGGCGGCTGCATGGCTTCGGCCGGTGACAGGCGCACGGTGGCGGCGATCGCCGTGAGTGTGCCCAGCACGGCCGTCAACGCCACGATGGTCAGTGCACCCGCCGCCAGAGCGAGGGGGATCCGGTGCTCGAAGCTGGGGAAGTGGAAGAACTCCGCATACAGCTTGGTCAAACCCTCACCGAGCACGTAGCCGAGCAGCAGGCCCAGAAGATACCCACCACCCACCATCGGCGCGACCAGTTTGAGGTAGTGCAGGGCAATGCGCCGGTTGGGGTAGCCCAAGGCCTTCAGAGTAGCAACCTGTTCGCGTTGCGTCGCAACGAGGCGGGCCGTGACGACATGGAGCAAGAACCCGGCGACGGCCAGAAAGATCGCGGGAAGCACCGTCCCCAGCACGCGCTGCTCCCTGATTTCGTTGTCCAGCATGGCGTGGGAAGCCTGCTCGTCGCGTCCGTGCGCGGGCGAGCCACCGAGCGGCGCCAGTTGCCGCGTGACGGCGTCGATCACCGCAGAGGGTGATGCGTCGGGAGCGAGCTTGAGCGTCACGCGCGTGAAGGCGCCAGCCATATCGAGGGCAGCGGCCAATTCGTCACGGTTGAGCCAGAAAACGCCGAAAGAGCGCAAATCTGGCACCCCCATCATTCCGCCAAAGATGTATTCCGGGGACAGCGCTGTTCCCGTGATGCGCAGCGTCCGTCGTTTGCCGTTGACCAGTGCACTGACGGTGGCCCCATGGCCGAGCTTGTGCGCCTGCGCAAAGCTTTCGGTCACGACCGTTTCCAGTTCGCCTCCTCGGGAGCCACCTTCGGCCCACCGGCCGGAGCGCAGCAGCACACGATTGAGCCGTGGTGAGCGCTGCGGATCCAGTCCGATCAGTTGGCCCATCACGGGATCGATGCTGCCGGGCACGCTCACGCGCGCCATGGCTTCCACCGTGGTCTGAACGTCAATGACGCCCGGCAGCGCCACCAGGCGCGGTTCCATCGACTCGGGCGCGCGCCGAACGGCCGCAAAGACATCCCCGAAGCGACCTTCTCTGTAGAAGTCATCACGTGCCTTCGACAGGGAGTCGACGGCAGACAACATCGCGAGGAACCCGCCAATGCCGCTGGCC
The DNA here is from genome assembly GCF_051860785.1 of Hydrogenophaga sp. Classification (GTDB taxonomy): domain Bacteria; phylum Pseudomonadota; class Gammaproteobacteria; order Burkholderiales; family Burkholderiaceae_C; genus Hydrogenophaga. The sequence goes on along the minus strand of NZ_JBIMLB010000027.1, from coordinate 44,916 downwards.
ACAACGAGCGCGATCGTAAGAGCCTGGCTCCAGAGCAGGCGGAGATCGCGAAAAACTTTGCGGTCCAGGGCTTTCATCGCCATCACCAGGACAGTTCGGCCGGGGTCAGCCGCCGTTGGGGAACTTCGATGCTGGCGACGCGTCCGTCGGCCAGGCGCACCACGCGGTCCGCCATACCGGCTATGGCCGCGTTGTGCGTGATGACGATGGCCGTGGTGCCCAACTCTGAATTGATGCGGGCGATGACCTCGAGCACGAGTTTTCCCGTGGCATAGTCCAGCGCGCCTGTGGGCTCGTCGCACAACAGCAATTGGGGCCGCTTGGCGATGGCACGAGCGATCGCCACGCGCTGCTGTTCCCCGCCCGACAACTGCGAGGGGAAGTGGTTTCGCCGCGGCATCAGCGCGACCAGCGCGAGCGCTTCGTCGACCGGCATGGGGTCCAGCGAGATGTCGGTCACCAGCGCCACGTTCTCGGCCACCGTGAGGCTGGGAATGAGGTTGTAGAACTGAAAGACGAATCCGACATGTTCGCGCCGGTATCGCGTGAGCGCTTCATCGCTCGCACCCGTGAGGCGCTCTCCCAGGAATTCCACCTCGCCCGAGCTGGGAAGATCCAGCCCACCCAGAATGTTCAACAGCGTCGACTTGCCACTGCCCGATGCGCCGAGCAGCACGATGAACTCACCCTGGCGCACGTCGAGGTCCACGTCCTTTAGTGCTTGTACGGCCGTCTCGCCGCTGCCGTACGTCTTGGTGAGCGCGCGGGTGAGCAGGACCGAGTTGGCTGGTCCTGCTGTCCGCCGATCACCCACGGGGGTCATTGGATTTTGATCTTGGAGGAAGGTGCTGGTGCCTTCTTCGGCAGCTCGAGTGTCAAGACGCCGTCGGCGTATTTCGCCTGCACCTTGGCCTCGTCCACGTCCTGTCCCAGGCTGAAACTGCGCGAGATGCTGCCGTAGTGCCGTTCGCTGCGCAGAACCTTGTCGCCATTTCCCTTGGTTTCCTTTTCGGACTTGGTCTCGGCGTCGATCTGCACCAGATTGCCGTCGACGCGCACGTTGATGTCTTCTTTCTTCACACCGGGAATATCGGCTTTCACAGTGAAGGAGCCATCGTTCTCGCTCACATCGATGCGCATTTTCAAAGGCGTTAGCTCGGGCTCGAACGTGGTGGGAGAAAAAAAGCGGCGAATCGCGGTTTCGAAGTTGTCCCCGAAGGTGGGGTCCAGAAGTCTCAGGTTGCTCATGATGGGCTCCGCTTCAAATGTGTGGAGAACGGCATCGACCCAGTGGCGACGATGCCAGCACAACTGTAGGCATCCTGTGCTGACGGCCATTGACTTTTCGCAAACCGAGGACCGTAGAGCTCGGCCGGTCAGCCGTGCCTCATCTTCGCGACCATGTCAGGTGCGGGAGGCTGGCCCATGCCTCTCGTCGGAACTTTCACGGTATGACTGGCAGGCCATGCAATACGGCGCCTGTGGCATGACAAGCAGACGCTGCTCAGCGATCGGCTCGCCACAGGCAGCGCAGAACCCATAGGTGCCGTCGTCAAGACGTCGCTGTGCGGCGATGACCTGCGAGAGCTCAGCGGCCGCATGGGCCGCCTGCATGTCCTCGACAGCGGCGGCAACACCGTGAGCGGCGATCTCCTTGAAATCGGTGACTTCGGTATCACCGGTGGCCGAGTGCAGCGCGCGCGCATCATCGGTTTCCAGGATGGCACGCAGTTCCACTTCGCGCTGCTGCAGCAGCGCGAACAGTTGCTGATAGAGGGAGTGTCTTGTCGCGTTCATGGAGAGTCTCGCAAGTAATGAACCCATTGTTGTTGCGGCACCGACCCGGGACTTTGATCCTTGTCAATCGCCGCGCCGAGCGCAATGCCCACATCGCCGCTTGCAGGTGCCCAGTCATGGCAGTGCCTTGGAAACCTTGGCAAGGGAAGGGGCGCTCCCACGAATCACGAGGACGGGAACCGGTGCCTGGCGGATCACCTGCTCGGCGCCGCTGCCCATCACCAGCCGATGGAAACCTTTTCGGCCGTGCGACCCGACCACGACCAGGTCCGCGTCCCAGAGTTTGGCGGCGGTGGCGACGGCCTCTCCGAGGCGAAGTCCTGGTTTGTCGAACAGCATCATGTCGGTCTCGATACCCGCCGCGCGGGCTTTGTCCATGTTCTTGTGCAGCAATTCATCGGCACCGTTGCACATCGCCTCATGAAGGCCCGCCGCTGTTCGGCCATACATGCCATAAGCCGCCAACCACAGCGGTTCATCCAGCGCGTGAACCACTCGCAGTCGCCCGCGGCAGGTCAAAGCAAGGTCAATCGCGGCGTCCAGTGCCAGAGCCGAAGTGTCGCTGCCGTCCACGGGAACGAGGATGCGTTTGAACATGAAAGACTCCGTGGTACACAGCCCGAATCTCAAACCGTGGGCCGCGCTAAGCGGAGTACGTTTCGAGGTAATCAGGAACGCAGACGTTCCAGCCCAACCCGCGCTCGATGCGCAGGCGCATCGCGTCGGCGGCGGCTGGTTCTCCATGGGTGATGAACGTGGTGGTCGGGGCGGATTTCATCCCTCTCAGCCATGCTTCGATCTCCCCGGCATCGGCGTGCGCGGAGGCGCACCCAAGCTGGTCGACCTCGCAGCGGATCGGCACATCCTGTCCGTGGATTCGCACGTGATCCGCACCCGCCGCCAGAGAAGCACCGCGTGTGCCGCCGGCCTGAAAACCGCTCAACAGGATCGTGTTGCGTTTGTCTGGCGCAAACGCCTTGATGTGGTGCAGCACCCGGCCCCCCGTGGCCATGCCGCTGCCCGCGATGATCACCATGGGCCCTCGCCGTGCATTGAGTTCCTTCGATTCTTCTGCCGACCGAACCTGGACAGCGCTCAGCGGCAACGCCCGGCATTCTTCGGGCGAAATGCGCAGTTCTTGCGGGTGGCGCACGAACACGGCGGTGGCGTCTTCGGCCATGGGGCTGTTCAGGTACACAGGCAGATGGTGAATCGTGCCCCGCTGCATCAGCACTTGAATCATATGCAGCAGGGTCTGCGCGCGTCCCACGGCGAACGCGGGCACGATGATGGCGCCACCTCGGGCGGCTGTGCGATTGATGACCTCCGCCAACTGCGCCAACGGGTCGATGACAGGATGCAGGCGATCGCCGTAGGTGGATTCGACCACCACGCGATCCGCCTGGACGATGGGGTCCGGCGCCCGCATGAGGATGTCGACAGGGCGTCCAAGGTCGCCAGAGAAGAGCAGAGACGACACGCCGTTGTCCAGCCGAACCGAGGCGGCGCCGAGTATGTGGCCCGCGCGCGACAATCTCGCTTTTACGCCAGGAATCGGCTCCCACTGCGTTCCCCACGGAACGGTCTCTATGCGCTCAAGGCTTTGGACCGCGTCCTTGCGTGTGTACAGGGGCAGCGCAGGCGCATGCTTGCTAAGGCGATGGCGATTGAGGAAATCGGCTTCTTCTTCCTGGAGTCCACCGCTGTCGGGCAGCATGATGCGACAGAGGTCGCGCGTGGCGGGTGTGCAGTACACGACGCCGCGAAACCCTTGCTTGACCAGCAGGGGAAGGTATCCGCTGTGGTCAATGTGCGCATGCGTCAACACGACCGCGTCGATCTGGGAGGGCCGAACGGGTAGTTGAGCCCAGTTGCGCAAGCGCAGCTGTTTGTACCCTTGGAACAAGCCGCAATCAATCAGCAGCCTCGCCTTACCGTGTTGCACGAGGTACTTGGAACCTGTCACTGTGCCAGTGGCACCCAGGAATTGGAGTTGCATGCCCCAGTGTAGGAAAGCCGGCGCGGGTCGGTTTGCGTTTAATCAAACCAGCTACACATCGCACCCGCATTCACTGCTTCAAGCGCGGCTAGCAGCGAGCGAGCGAGAGTGCTGTCCCGCTCACTTCTTCAGGGAGCAGGTGTTGAAACCGAGAATGGCGTAGGGTGGGCACCAGCCCATCAAACCCGTGAGCAGAGGTAGAACGCCCAGGTAGCCCCACAGGCCAATGGTGCTGGTGGCGGCGCCTGCGATGAGCGCCAATCCGAGGACGATGCGCAGGGTGCGATCAATACCGCCGACGTTCTTTGTCATGGTGATTCTCCAAAAAGGGAAGGGTGGTGGGGAGAGGGCGATGCAATCGATCAGAGTGCATTCAAGGGGATCTTCAAGTAAGCCACGCCGTTGTCTTCCTTCGGGGGGAGCTCCCCGGCGCGGATATTGATCTGGACCGAGGGCAGGATGAGCGTGGGCATCTCCAGCGTGGCGTCGCGCCTCGTACGCATCTGCACGAATTGGTCTTCGCTCACCCCGTCGTGCACATGGATATTTTTCGCGCGTTGCTCGGCCACGGTGGTTTCGAAGGCGACGGGACGATCAAGCGGCGGATAGTCGTGGCACATGAACAGCCGGGTCTGCGGGGGCAGGCTGAGCAACCTGCGTGTGGATGAGTACAGCGCACGGGCATCACCTCCGGGAAAGTCGCAGCGCGCGGTGCCTACGTCGGGCATGAACAACGTGTCGCCCACGAATACCGCGTCGCCAAAGCGGTAGGCCGCGCAGGCCGGCGTGTGGCCGGGCACGAACATGACATCGCCGGTCAATGAGCCCAGTGGAATGGCTTCTCCTTCCTGGAAGAGATGGTCGAATTGCGAGCCGTCCTGCTGGAAGCCGGGCTCCAGGTTGAAGATGCCCTTGAACACCTTCTGCACTTGGGTGATGCGTCCGCCAATGCCGATTTTTCCGCCCAGCTTGGCGCGCAAGTAGGGCGCAGCCGAGAGGTGGTCGGCGTGGGCATGGGTTTCCAGAATCCACTGCACCTTCAAGTCATGGGCACGCACATAGTCCACCACCCTGTCGGCCGAAGCGTGTCTCGTGCGACCTGATTTGGGGTCGTAGTCGAGCACCGAGTCGATGATGGCGCAGTCGCTGCCTGGGCCGCTGTGAACGATGTAGGTCACCGTCCATGTGGCGGAATCGAACAGGCCGTGGACCTCGGGCTGTGCGTTGTCAGAGAGTGTGTTCATCGGATACTCCTTTCATAAGTCTATAACAATATATTGACAAGTATTATATTTGTCAATATATTATCGATTCGAACCCGCACCGCTTTGCGCTGCGTCAATGAACAGGAAGGAAGCTCCGATGAAAAAGAACGTCTCGATGGACATGGAAGACATGCACGCGGCAGCCAGCCGGGCCTGCCGCCTGATGAAGGTGCTGTCCAACCCGGATCGCTTGTTGATCCTGTGCCAGCTCTCGCAGGGCGAGCATCGCGTGGGCGAGTTGGAGGCGTTGCTGGGCGTCGTGCAACCGACCTTGTCGCAACAGCTCACCGTGCTGCGCGACGAGGAGCTGGTGAGCACGCGTCGGGAAGGCAAGAACATCCATTACGCGCTGTCCAGCCCCGAAGCGCTGGCGGTGATGCGGGTGATGTACGAACAATTCTGTGTGAGTGAAAAGGAGTGAGTCATGACGATTGATTGGGCCAATTTCACGCCGTGGGCTTCACTGTCCGGCGGCGTCTTGCTGGGCGTTGCCTCGGCCTTCTTCATCCTGGTCAACGGTCGGGTGTTGGGCATCAGCGGCATCCTGGGTGGCCTGTTGCCACCGAAATCAGGCGACGCCGGCTGGCGCATCGCCTTTCTGTTGGGCATGCTGGCTGCGCCGCTGGTGTATGGCCTCTTGGCGCCTGAAGGATTTGTGCAGGCTCCGCGCATCGATGCGGGCTTTGCCACCATCGCCGCCGCCGGGCTGCTGGTCGGCCTGGGCACGCGCTACGGTTCGGGCTGCACCAGCGGACACGGGGTGTGCGGTCTCTCGCGCCTGTCGCCCCGTTCGCTCATCGCCACGCTCGCCTTCATGGGCGCAGGCTTTGCCATGGTCTTCGTGGTTCGCCACGTTTTGTAAGGAGCACAAAAATGCACCGCCTCATCGAATTTTTTGTGGGCCTGCTGTTCGGCCTGGGCCTGTTGCTCTCCGGCATGACCAACCCTGCCAAGGTGCTCGGCTTCCTGGACCTGTTCGGCACCTGGGATCCGTCATTGGCCCTCGTCATGGGCGGCGCCATCGCCGTGGGCTTCTTCGCCTTTGCGCTGGCCCGCAAACGCACCACGAACTTTCTGGGCGGCGCTTTGCACCTGCCCAAGTCGAACCAGATCGACAAGCGCCTGGTGCTCGGCGGGCTGACCTTCGGCGCGGGCTGGGGTCTGGCGGGCTTCTGCCCGGGGCCTGGCATCGTGTCCATGGCCTCCGGCGAGGTGAAGGCTGCGGTGTTCGTGGCGGCCATGGTCGTTGGCATGGTGGTCTTCGAGATCGCCGAGCGCACTGGTTTGCGTCAGCGCATGGGTGCCTGACATGGCATCCTTGAACGTCGTCCCCCTGTCGGTAACGCTGTCGGTCGCGGGACAGATCGCACCGGCCGACTTGCTGGAAATCGCGCGCGCCGGCTTCAAGTCCGTCATCTGCAACCGCCCGGACGGTGAGGGCTCGAGGCAGTTCAGCTCGCAAGATATGGAGGCGGCTGCCCGCCAGGCCGGCTTGACGATGGCTTACCTGCCCGTGGTCTCGGGTCAGGTCACCGAGGATGACGGACGTGCATTCGGTAGCTTGCTGAAGCAGCTGCCCACTCCTGTGCTCGCGTATTGCCGAAGCGGCATGCGTTCAGCGACGCTGTGGGCGCTGTCGCAGGCTGATCGGCAGGCATGGCCCGAGCTCGTGCAGCGCGTTGCGCGAGCTGGCTTCAACCTGAGTGGCGTGACACCACCCACACCGAATTCATCTCGCTAACGTCTACAGCCTGAAGTCACCCGCACGCATGAACCCATCGTCCACCTGGCGCCAGCTGTTGCCTTCCTTGCCCGTGTTGCAGTGGGGTCGCGCGTACAACCGAGAGACGCTGGTCAGCGATGGCATGGCCGCGCTCATCGTCACCATCATGCTACTTCCCCAGAGCCTGGCCTACGCGATGCTTGCGGGTTTGCCGCCTGAAGTCGGCCTCTATGCAAGCGTTGCCCCGCTGTTGCTCTACGCCGTCTTCGGCACCAGCCGCGTGCTGGCCGTGGGGCCGGTGGCGGTGGTCTCACTCATGACGGCGGCGGCCATCGGCCAGTACGCCGTCGCAGGCACGCCCGAATACTGGGCGGTGGCGATCACGCTGGCTTTCCTCTCGGGTCTGCTCCTGCTGGCCATGGGGTTGCTGCGCCTGGGCTTTCTCGCCAACTTTCTCAGCCACCCGGTCATCTCCGGCTTCATCTCGGCCTCGGGCCTCCTGATCGCAGCGAGCCAGCTCAAGACGCTGATGGGTGTGAAGGCCGACGGGCACACGTTCGTCGAACTGAGCTTGTCGCTGCTGACGCAGATCGGGCAGGTGCACGCATTGACGTTCGCCATTGGCGCGGCGACGGTGGCGTTCCTGTTCTGGGTGCGCAGCGGTCTCAAGCCGCTGCTGCAGAGCGCTGGCATGACCCCGCGCGGCGCCGACGTGGTGGCCAAGACCGGTCCGGTCGCGGCGATTGTGGTGACGACACTGCTCACCTGGGGCCTGGACTGGCAAGGGCAGGGCGTGAAGATTGTGGGTGCCGTGCCCCAGGGGTTGCCGCCGTTCACGCTGCCTCTGTGGGATCTCGGCCTGTGGCAGCAACTGTTGGTGCCGGCGCTGCTCATCAGCGTGGTCGGTTTCGTCGAGTCGGTGTCGGTCGGCCAGACCCTCGCCGCCAAGCGGCGCCAACGCATCGAACCCGACCAGGAACTCGTGGCGCTGGGGTCCAGCAATCTGTCGGCAGCGTTCACCGGTGGCTTCCCGGTCACTGGCGGCTTTGCGCGCTCGGTGGTCAATTTCGATGCCGGTGCCCAGACGCCGGCGGCCGGCATTTTCACCGCTGCCGGCATCACGCTGGCCTCGCTGTTTCTCACGCCGGCGCTGTACTACCTGCCACAGGCCACGCTGGCCGCGACCATTGTGGTGGCGGTGCTGTCGCTGGTGGACTTCAGCATCCTGAGCAAGACCTGGCGCTACGCCAAGACGGATTTTGTCGCGGTGCTGGCCACGCTGGTGACGACTTTGACCGTGGGGGTGGAGACTGGGCTGGTCGTGGGCGTGGGTGTATCGCTGGCGTTGTATCTCTACCGCACGAGCCGCCCCCATATGGCCGAAGTGGGTCTGGTGGCGGGCACCGAGCATTTCCGCAACGTGCAGCGCCATGCTGTGGTCGTGAGTCCGCGGATCCTGAGCCTGCGGGTGGACGAAAGCCTGTACTTCGCCAACTCGCGTGCTTTGGAAGACCGCATCAACAATGTGGTGGCCAACCGTCCCGGCCTGGAGCACGTGGTGCTGCAGTGCTCGGCTATCAACGACATCGATGCCAGTGCATTGGAAAGTCTGGAAGCTATCGACTTGCGTTTGCGCGACGCTGGCTTGCGACTGCACCTGTCTGAGGTCAAGGGGCCCGTGATGGATCGGTTGACGGGCACCGAATTCCTGCACAACCTCAGCGGACGGGTGTTCCTTACCCACTATCAAGCCATTCGTGAATTTTCGCCGAGGCCCGCGGACGAATCGATTTCTATGCGACTGTGAGACTCTCGCAGCTGCAACAGCAGTGTGATCGTCGGCCCCTCAGGACGCACGGGTGCGTGTGACAGGCCGCTTATTTCCCGGCGTGCGGTGCGCCCGCCGGCGCTGCGGCGATCCAGGTCTCCAACCACGGCGGGCGGGCGCTCGACGGCACACCGGGCGCCATCACCGTGCTGCCTTCAATAGCGGAGGTGGTCAAGGGCGACGTTCCTCTGATCATGGACAGAGGTATTCGCCGAGGCACTGATGCCGTGAAGGCGCTGGCGCTGGGCGCCAACGCAGTAGCAATCGGCCGGCCGGTCATGTTCGGCCTGACCTTGGGCGGGGCGAGCGGCGTCGACTGCGTGATCGAGTACTTGCGCCGCGAAACCGTGAACACCGTCCTGCACCTGGGTGCCAACCGCCTCGGCGCGCTCGGCAGACAGCACGTGCGCCAGTCCGCTGCGCCAGGCACGCAAGTGCCGGTGCAAGTGGGCGCGGACCACTTGGCCTGACGACCTGGCTTACGCAGAGCCAAGCGCCCAGCGGCGTCTCCCTGACCAGTGGCGAGCACGGTGTGCGGGCCATCCTGTTCGCGGGAAAGCCACTGCGCGAGCCGGTCGCCGCATCCGCTTGCATCGCCATCACGGGCAGGGCAAGGCGTTGATTTGCGTCAAAGCGCTGACATCGGTTCCCGATAGACTGAACGGAACAAGGAGTACCCATGATGGACCATCAAGCGACCGGCGCTGCATCCGCAAGGCGCATTTTCCCGTCGTTGTCGGCCTTTTACGATCGGGTCGCACAACCCTTGAGCTGGCTCGTCCTGCGGGCGTTCGTGGGCGGAGCGCTGGTCCTCGAAGGCTGGCCGAAAATCATGGCGCCATTCGCGCAAACGGGATTCGTCGAGAGCATCGGCTTTTATCCAGGCTGGCTCTGGTCGCCCCTGCTCGCCGCGATGCAGTTCTTCGGCGGGATCGCTCTCGTGATCGGTTTGCTGACGCGCCCAGTCGCACTTGCCAATGCCGTCATGCTCGCGGTCACCTGGTGGTTTCACGCCACCCATCCCTATGGCGATGCTTTTCTCACGCCGGATGGCATCGCGGCATTGAAGAACAGCGGAGCAGCCATTTTCAGTCCCGAAGGCATCAGGCGCCTTGCGGATGGCGGGGCAGCATTCCTGCACCAGGTTCAGGCCAAGGCCGAATTTCTCTCTGCGATATGGGCTGCCGCGTGCCTGGTCTTTGCCGGCCATGGTGGTGGCCCGCTATCGGTGGATCGAATGCTCCTGAAGAAGGAATTCTGATGACCCCATGCAGATGGCAATCCTCGACGCGACGCGCCCTGGTGGTGCTTGTTGAAGGCCAGGAACCGAGGCGAAACCGGGGACTATGACCATCGACACGAACCTCGAAGACCCTTCACTCCTCGATGCCGAAGTGCTTGCCAGCGCGTTGGGCACCGACCTCGAAGGCGGGCTCAGCGCGCACGAGGCCGCCGCCCGACTGGCACGCGATGGCCCGAACGAACTGCGCGCCGCTGCGTCGATACCCACCTGGCGCCGCATCCTCGGCCAATTCCAGGATCCGTTGATCTACCTGCTGCTGGCGGCGGTGGCGATCGCGCTGGCGGCCTGGCTGGTCGAAGGCAGGCAGGGCTGGCCGGTGGACGCGATCGTGATCACATTGGTCATCCTCTTGAACGCTGCGCTGGGCTATGCGCAGGAAGCCAAGGCCGACAACGCGGTGGCTGCATTGGCCAGCATGACGAGCGCCACATGCGCGGTGCTGCGCGGCGGCAAGCCGCTGCGCATTGCGAGCACGGAACTCGTTGTCGGCGACCTGCTGGTGCTCGGCGAAGGAGACCTCGTCGGCGCCGATGCGCGGCTTCTGCGCACCGCCACGCTGCGGGTGCAGGAAGCCTCGCTCACCGGCGAAAGCGAGGCGGTGCTGAAGGACGTGGCCACGCTGGCGGCGCCGACGCCGCTCGGCGACCGGCTGAACATGGTGTTCAAGGGCACGGCGGTCGCGCAGGGCACGGGCCGGGCCGTCGTCACCGCGACCGGCATGGCCACCGAGATGGGCTCGATCGCCAGCATGCTCGATGCCACCATTGAAGAGGCCACGCCCTTGCAGAAGGAGGTCAGCCGCATCGGCCGCATGCTCGGCATCGCGGTCGTGATCATCGCCGTGGTGGTGGTCGCAACGATCCTGCTGATGTCCGACATCCGCGGCCCGTCTGACCTGATCACCGTGCTGCTGCTCGGTGTGTCGCTGGCGGTGGCCGCGGTGCCCGAGGGCCTGCCGGCGATCCTGTCGGTGGTGCTGGCGATGGGCGTGCAACGCATGGCCAAGCGCAAGGCTATCGTCAAGAAACTGTCGTCGGTGGAGACGCTGGGCTCCGCTTCCGTGATCTGCTCCGACAAAACCGGCACCCTGACACGGTCCGAGATGACGATCCAGCGCGTCATGACCGCCTCCGGCGACACGCTCGTCACCGGCGTGGGCTACGCGCCCGAGGGCCAGATCGAATTCGAGGGCGCGCAGATCGAGCCCGGCGCCTTGCTGAACGAGCAGATCGTGGTGCTCAGCGGCGGCAGCCTGGCGGGCGACGCCGACTTGCGCCAGGGCGACGACGGCCGATGGGAGATCCAGGGCGACCCCACCGAAGCCGCCTTCCTCGTCGCCGAGCGCAAGCTGGGTGCAACCGAGCGGCGCGAGCGCCGCTTCGAGCGCATCGGCGAGATCCCGTTCACCTCCGAGCGCAAGATGATGTCGAGCATCGAGCGCGACCTCGAGCACGGCGGCGAGATCGTCGTCATCACCAAGGGCGCACCTGACGTGCTGCTCGAACACTGCACGCGTGTACGCGTCGGCATGGACATCGTGACGCTCGACGACGCACTGCGGTCGCGCGCCCTTGCCGACGTGGCCCGGCTCACCGACGAAGCCTTGCGCACACTCGCCGTCGCCTACCGCCCGCTGGCCCCCGGCGAGCCGGCCGAGGCTTCGCCCGATCTGGAGCGCGAGCTGATCTTCGTCGGCACCGTCGGCATCATCGACCCGCCGCGACCCGAGGCAGCAGTGGCCATTCGCGAGGCGCGTCGCGCCGGCATCCGCGTGATCATGATCACCGGCGACCACCCGCGCACGGCGGCGCGCATCGCCGCCGACCTCGGTATCGTCGAGCTCGGCGCAAAGGCGCTGACCGGGGCCGAGCTCGATGAACTCGACGCTGCCGGCCTCGCCGCAGCGGTGCGCGTGACCTCGGTCTATGCCCGCGTGGCGCCGGTGCACAAGCTGCGCATCGTCGATGCGCTGCAGGCAGACGGCAACACCGTCGCGATGACCGGCGACGGCGTCAACGACGCGCCGGCGCTGAAGTCGGCCGACATCGGCGTGGCGATGGGCATCACCGGCACCGAGGTGACCAAGCAAGCGGCGAAGATGATCCTCGTCGACGACAACTTCGCGACCATCGTCGACGCGGTGCGCGAGGGCCGCGGCATCTTCGACAACATCCGCAAGTTCCTGCGTTACCTGCTGTCGTCCAACATGGGCGAGGTGCTGACCGTGTTCCTCGGCGTCGTCGGCGCCAGCGTGATCGGCCTCACCGGCGGTGGTGAAGCCGTCGTGTTGCCGCTGCTGGCGACGCAGATTCTCTGGATCAACCTGATCACCGATTCCGGCCCAGCGCTCGCCATGGGCGTGGACCCGGAGACCGACGACGTGATGGCCCGCAAGCCGCGCAAGCCCACCGAGCGCGCCATCGACGCGCGCATGTGGTGGGGCGTGGTCTGGATCGGTCTGGTGATGGCGCTGGCGACGCTGCTGACGATCGACTACTACCTGCCTGGCGGGCTGATCGAAGGGTCGCAAAGCCTGGCCAACGCCCGAACCGCCGGCTTCACGGTGCTGGTGTTCGCCCAGCTGTTCAACTGTTTCAATGCGCGCTCGGACACCACCAGCGCCTTCCACCACCTGTTCGTCAATCCGTGGTTGTGGGGCGCCATCGCACTGTCGGCCATCCTGCAGGTGGCGGTGGTGCACATCGGCTTCCTCAACGTGGCCTTCGGCACGGTGCCGCTGAGCTTTGAGCAGTGGGCCGTGTGCCTGGCCATGGGCAGCACCGTGCTGTGGTTCGGTGAGCTGCGCAAGCTGGCGCTGCGCGCGTGGGGCAACCGAAACTGAGATGGAGCCGCATCCGGCCATCGTCTTTCTCGGCGGCTTGGTGGTCATCATCGTCGGCGCCGAGATGCTGCTGCGCGGCGCGACACGCATGGCGGCGATGCTCAACATCCAGCCGATCCTCATCGGCTTGACCGTCGTCGCCATCGGCACCAGCATGCCCGAGCTGGCGGTGGGCATCACCGCCGCCTACGAGGGCAAGGGGCCGCTGTCCGTGGGCAACATCGCCGGCGGCAACCTCTTCATCCTGCTGTTCGTGCTCGGCCTGAGCGCGCTGTACCGCCCGTTGCCGCTGCGCTTGCAGAGTATCAAGTTCGACGTGCCGGTGATGATCGCCACGTCGCTCATGCTGATCGCCATGGCCTGGGACGGCGTGCTCAGCCGCACCGAGGGTGCGATCCTGGTGGGCACGGCCGTCGCCTACTTCACGGCGCTGGTGCGCCTGAGCCGGCGCGAAAGCTCGCGGATGAAGCTCGAATTCGCGCAGGAATACAGCCAGCATGCCCTGAAGACCCGGCCCAGCCCCCGGCAGTGGGCCTGGAACGGGCTGCTGCTGGCGGCCGGCATCGCACTGACGATCGTCGGCGCCGACCTTCTGGTGGCCGGGGCCGTCGACATCGCCACGAGCTTCGGTGTGTCCGATGCGGTGATCGGTCTGACCATCGTCGCCTTCGGCACGAATGCGCCGGAGTTGACGACCACCTTGGTGGCCACGCTGAAGGACGACCGCGACGTCGCCATCGGCAACCTCATCGGCAGCAGCATCACCAACATCCTGGTCATCCTCGGCCTGATCTGCCTGGCCGCGCCGGGGGGCATAGCGGTGAGCTCGGACGTGCTGCGCATCGACCTGCCGCTGGCCGCCCTGGTGGCCCTGGTGTGCCTGCCGGTCTTCAGGAGCGGTCAGATGGTCACGCGTCGGGAGGGCGGGTTCTTCGTTGCCGCCTACATCGCCTATCTGAGCTCGCTGCTGCTGTTGCGTGCCTGAACAGCCGGCGCGGCAAATGCCTTGTCGCTTGATTTTCATCAAACCCGGGACGGAACCGGCCTCGTAGATTTGCATGCTGCAACAGAAGGACCCCATGAACGCTCCAGCCGCCACCGCACCGCCTGCCGCGCCCGCTTCCCTCGTGAAGCGGGCGGGCCTCGTCGCCGCGTTCGTGGCGCTGCTCGTCATCACCTGGTTGCCGGGCGCAGCGGGCCTGCCGCCGGCGGGGCAGGTGATGCTCGCCATCCTCGCCTTCGCGGTGATCGTGTGGATGACCGAGGCGCTCGACTACGCGGTGAGCGCCGTGGTCATCGGCGCGCTGATGATCTTCCTGCTGGCCTTTGTGCCCGACGCCGCCAAGCCCGGCAGCGCCGACATGGGCACCGGCGCCGCGCTGGGGCTGGCGCTGTCGGGCTTTTCCAGCAGCGCCGTGGCGCTGGTGGCGGCGGCCTGCTTCATCGCCGCAGCGATGACGGCCACCGGGCTGGACCGGCGCATCGCGCTGGTGGTGCTGTCCAAGGTGCAGGCGCGCACCAACCACATCGTCATCGGCGCCATGGTGGTGGGTTTCCTGCTGTCGTTCATCGTGCCGAGCACCACCGCGCGGGTGGCCTGCCTGATGCCCATCATGATGGGCTTCATCCTGGCCTTCAAGGTCGACAAGCGCAGCCGCTTTGCCGCCTTGCTGGTCATCACCGCCGCGCAGACGGCGAGCGTGTGGAACGTGGGCATCAAGACGGCGGCGGCGCAGAACATGGTGGCCGTGGGCTTCCTGGAGAAGCAGTTCGGCACCACCATTACCTGGACCGAGTGGTTCATCGCCGGCGCACCCTTCTCGGCCCTGCTGAGTGTGGCGTTGTACTTCATCATGACGCGCATGTTGAAGCCAGAGATGAGCGAGATCGCCGGCGGGCGCGCCACCATCCGCGCGCAGCTGGAGGCGATCGGCCCCATGAGCGGCAGGGAGTGGAAGCTGCTGCTGCTGGTGCTCGCGCTGCTCGGCTTCTGGTCGACCGAAAAGGTGCTGCATGACTTCGATACCTCATCAACCACCATCGCGGCGATCGCGCTGATGCTGTTGCCGCGCGTCGGCGTGATGGACTGGAAGGAATCGCAGCGCGGCTTTCCGTGGGGCACGGTGGTGCTCTTCGCCGTCGGCATTAGCGTCGGAACCGCGCTGCTCAGAACCGAAGCCGCGCCCTGGCTGGCCCGCCTGATCGTCGAGAACCTCGGTCTGCAGAACGCCAGCGCCTTCGCGATTCTGATGATCCTGTCGCTGTTCCTGATCGTCATCCACCTTGGCTTCGCCAGCGCGACGGCGCTCGCTTCGACCATGATCCCGATCGTCATCAGCGTGCTGGGCGCCGTGAGCACGCCGGGCATCAACGTCATCGGCATGACCATGCTGCTGCAGTTCGTCATCAGCTTCGGCTTCATCCTGCCGGTGAACGCGCCACAGAACATGATCGCCTACGGCACCGACACCTTCGAGGCGCGCGACTTCGTGCGCACCGGGCTGGTCATCACACTGGTCGCCATGCTGCTGCTGGTGATCTTTGCGTTGACCTATTGGCCGTGGATGGGGTACATGACGAAGCCGATCTGAGGGGGGCGACCAGGATCGGGTCAGTGTCCCGCCTTGATTCAGATCAAGTTACGTTCACAGTTTTTAGCACGCTGATTCCGCGCCATTCCAGCATCATCAGCGGGCCAGCGAAAGCAGCATGCCGGCGATGCTGATCATGTGGCTCTCAACGTCTGGCCTGAACGTGCTACGCTGCCTTGAACTCCGCCGCGAGATAGCCCGACGACGATTCAGTTCTTGGCCAGCGCGGCAATGCGGCCGAAGGTGAAGTAAGCACCAGGCAATCGGGCATGTCGGTGTCCTGCCCCACCAGCAGCGCAAAGAACAGGCTGCTCCTCAGCAACGCCAGGTTCAATTCGCCGGAAGGCAGGTGGTGGACTGCGGTGGTGGTGCGGCACGCTCAAGGCACGACCAGCACGTCGGCGGGAACGAACTGCGTCACATGTAGCGCCATGCTACCCAGCTCGCTCTGTCCGATCGTCTCGGCGTCGTGATGCCCGACCACAATGCAATCAGCCTGCAGTGTCGCAGCACCTACCAGCAGAGCGCGGGCCGGCACGTCGTCCGCGACATCGGCGCTCACAGCATGCAAAGCCTTCGTTGAGAGGCCCTGCGCCAACAGTTGAAGTTCGCGCTCTGCGTTCTGGTACATGGTCTCGTGCAGCGACTGCACTTGCTCAGCACTGATGCCGCCGGCTTCCAGGCTGCTGTCCAAGGCTGGAGAGACTGCGTACAGCATGTGGTGATGGGCCTGAGGAAACAATGCCAGTGCGGCTACCACGGCGCGCACCGAGCCATCGCGCAGGTCCACGGCCGACATCACTTGTTGGTAGGGCTTGGCGTGAGATTTGCGCACAATCAGTACAGGACACCCGGGATCGCGCAGGAGCTTCAGCACTGTGCCACCTAGACCCACCGTTGCTGGATCGAAGCGCGAGCCGAGCACCACCAGCGTCGGCCTGCGCGACTGAATGTGTTCGTTGATCACGACATGGGCCGCGCCGAAACCCAGAACGATCTCAACCGTCAGGCCCAAGCGCAGCGCCAAGGTGCTTGCCGAGTCGGCCAGGCGCTGCTGCAGTTTCGAAGTCCTTGCTTGCAGGGCAGGAACCTGACCGGGCCGCTGTAGCGAGTCCGCCAGTGCCGGTGCGCCAGCGCCGTCCAAGGAACCTACCTCCCAGGCCTGCAATAAACACAAGGCAGCGCCGTGCTCCATGGCCAACTGTGCAGCGCGTTCGACTGCGGCCAAACCGCCGGGCGAAAAGTCGGTGCATACCGTGATCGTTGGGAACATCGACATAGTAGTGATTTGTCCATGCAGGTGTCTGCGGGCGACGGCTACCGGCACGACGCGTGCACAGCATGCCCACAGCTTAGCAGGCTGAATTACCTCCGAGGCAGGCCACGCGGACAGATTGGGCGTGGCAAAGTACCAGCACCGTACTCATCAACCCGAACAGACATCACTCATGCGCGGCGCCGACACATTCACAGAAGGCTTTTTCACCCTCAAGAAGCTGGACGACTTCGTGCCGGCCAATCATCCGCTGCAGGTCCTCCGCACGATGGACAACAGGGCGCTGGCGGAGTTTGCCCGGATGTATGAAGACGACGTCAAGGGCGGTCGTCCCAGCATTGCCCCTGAGAAGTTGCTGCGCGCCATGCTGCTGCAGGTTCTGTACTCCATTCGGTCCGAACGGCAGTTGATGGAGCAGACGCAATACAACCTGCTGTTTCGCGGGTTCATCGGCCTGTTAATGGACGACGCGATCTGGGTTCCCACGGTGTTCAGCAAGAACCGGGAGCGCCTGATCGAACACGATGCAGTGCTGGCCTTCTTCAACGAAGTGCTCAAGCAGGCCGACAAGAAGAGATGACTGTCCAAGGAGCACTTCAGCGTGGACGGCACCTTGATCCAGGCCTGGGCGGGGCACAAGAGCTTCGTGCGCAAGGACGGTGACGACGATGCTGATGGGGGCGACTTCCGAGGCAAGTCGCGCAGCAACGAGACCCAAGAAGCGACAACCCTTTGGAAGTGGAAGCGTTCTTCGAGAACAAGGACATCGGTTTCGTGAAGGCCGGGCAGGAGGCCGAGGTGAAGATCGAGACCTTCCAGTACACCAAGTACGGCACGCTCGATGCCGAGGTGTCGTCGGTATCGCACGACACGATCAACGACGAGAAGCGCGGGCTGATCTACTCCAGCCGCGTGCGCATGGCCAAGACCACACTGCTGGTGGATGGCACAGAGGTCAGCCTTTCACCGGGCATGGCGGTGACGGTGGAGGTCAAGACCGGACGGCGTCGGGTCATCCCGTGTCACCCAGGGCCTGCAGCGCTTGTGCTGCTTCCGCGATCCCGGATTTGCCGCAGAGTCGCCACTGGCCTGGGCGCTGGGGCAGTGCGGCCAACGCCATCGATGTATCGCAGTTCGTGCTCATCGAACATTGATCTGGGTCAAGTGATCAGAACCCATCGGCCTGGATACTGATCGGAATGGATGGCAGGCGCTCAATGAAAGGCAATCTGATGTTCCCCGAGTACCGACATCTCATCACAAGCCTCAAACAAACCGACCCCCTTTTCGCGCGTCTGTTCGACAGGCACAACGAACTCGATCAGAAGGTCAAGAATATGGAGGACCGGATTGAGCGGGGAACCCCGACGCAAATCGAAACCCTCAAGAAGAAGAAGCTGCTGCTCAAGGATG
Source organism: Hydrogenophaga sp. (assembly GCF_051860785.1). Classification (GTDB taxonomy): domain Bacteria; phylum Pseudomonadota; class Gammaproteobacteria; order Burkholderiales; family Burkholderiaceae_C; genus Hydrogenophaga. Next base: position 26,879 of record NZ_JBIMLB010000027.1, on the reverse strand, counting down.
AGCTGTACGTTCTCCTCAAGAAGGCTGGCGGCCACTGACGCCGCGAGCCTATCGTTCAACCATTCCAGGAGTTCACATGGCCGCCATGATGAAAGCTGCGGTGTTCGTCGAAAAGAACCGCATCGAAGTGGTCGACAAACGCATTCCCGATTTGGGTCCCAACGACGCGCTGATCCGCATCACCACCACGACGATCTGCGGAACCGATGTGCACATCCTCAAGGGTGAGTACCCGGTGGCCAAGGGCCTGACCATCGGCCATGAGCCGGTTGGCGTGATCGAGAAACTGGGCAGTGCAGTGCAGGGCTATGCTGAAGGTCAACGTGTCATCGCGGGAGCAATCTGTCCCAACTTCAACTCCTATGCCGCCCAAGATGGCTTCCCCTCGCAAGATGGCAGCTACCTGGTTCCCCAGGGCCTGTGCGGTTGCCACGGCTTCAAGGCCACCGCGGGCTGGCGCTTTGGCAACCTGATCGATGGTACCCAGGCCGAGTACGTGTTGGTGCCGGATGCGCAAGCCAACCTGGCACCCATCCCCGATGGCCTGACCGATGAACAGGTGCTGATGTGCCCCGACATCATGTCCACCGGTTTCAAGGGGGCAGAGAACGCCAATATCCGCATCGGCGATACGGTGGTCGTTTTCGCCCAAGGACCCATCGGCTTGTGCGCCACCGCTGGCGCGCGCTTGCTGGGCGCGTCCACCATCATCGCGGTGGACGGCAACGACCACCGCCTAGCGATCGCGAAGAAGATGGGCGCCGATCTCACGCTCAACTTCAGCCAGTGCGACGTCGTAGACGAGATCATGAAGATCACCGGTGGGCGCGGTGTGGATTCATCAATCGAGGCACTGGGCATCCAGGCCACGTTCGAGTCGGCCCTGCGCGTGCTCAAACCAGGAGGCACCCTGTCCAGCCTGGGTGTCTATTCGAGCGATCTGACCATTCCCATGTCGGCCTTTGCGGCCGGTCTGGGCGACCACAGAATCGTCACGGCGCTCTGCCCGGGTGGCAAGGAGCGCATGCGCCGGCTGATGAACGTGCTGGCCTCGGGCCGGATCGACCTCGGCCTGATGGTGACGCACCAGTACAAGCTGCAGGACATCGTTGCCGCGTACGACCTGTTTGCCCATCAGCGCGACGGCGTGCTCAAAGTCGCCATCAAGCCGTGAGCCAGATCGGGCCGCGCCTGCGCCGTAGCTCTGGGCCTGGCGTTGCGAAGCGGGCAGGCGGGATCCGTCGGTCGTCTTCGGCAGAGCACCTCTTGAAACTTCACGCTCCCGGCCTTAATTTCTCGGCCGGAAGCGCTGGAGATGCCTCCGGCGCTCTGTTCAACCCTTGAATGGAGGTTTCGCCATGTACCGATCCTTGTTCCCACGCGATCTGTCTCCCTCTATCCCCGGTTTCGCCCGCAATGGCTTTTCCGCCCTGAACGTGGGCGGCACGCCAAAACCATCGAAATCTACGTCTTTGCGCCTGGCGTCGATCCGGCCACTCTTGAGGTGCAACTGGAGCGTGGCCTTCTGAGCGTGGCGAGTGAGCGCAAGAGTTCCCTGCCCGAATCGGACGCCAAGACAGCCGTGCACATCAACGAGCGATTTGAAGGCCGCTTTCGCCGGGTGATCACGCTTCCTGAGGATGCCGATCCAGAGCAGGTCGAGGCGAAGCTGCACGACGGCGTGCTGCGCATCACCGTTCAGCGCCGAGCTTCGGCCCAGCCCCGGCGCATCGCCACCGCGCGCAAGATTGCCGTGCTGTTCTACAACGCCATGCGTTTCGGTATGAAATACGTCGATCCCGGCGTGAACTTCTACGAGGCGTGCTATCGAGAGCGGGTGGTCAAGCAACTGCATCGACGTGCTGCAAGGTTCGGCATCACACTTCAGCCGACCGAGGCCGTTTCTTAGGAAAGTCGTCCTTCGCGCGACGGGCATCCCAAACCAGCTGTATCAGCCGAGCATCACGACGAAGAACTGAGGCTGGGCCTCCTGCGGTCAACGCTTCGTTGCATTCGAGCCAGACCTTCAAGACCTTCTCTCCAGTGTTGGAGAGAAGGTCTTTTCAGTTGGATGTCTGCGCCTTTATCACTCTTCCCGGATGACAGCACCGCGCAGCCGCAGCGCGTTGCCGATCACCGAGGCCGAACTCAGGCTCATGGCCAGCGCGGCGATCATGGGTGACAGCAGCCATCCCGTGAACGGGTAGAGCAGGCCGGCAGCCAGTGGAATGCCGAGGGCGTTGTAGACGAAGGCGAAAGCCAGGTTCTGCTTCATGTTGGCCACCGTGGCCACAGAGAGCGCGCGGGCCGTGGCAATGCCACGCAGGTCGCCTTTGACGAGTGTGAGCTGGGCGCTGTTCATCGCCACGTCGGTGCCCGTGCCCATGGCAATGCCCACATCGGCGCGGGCCAGTGCCGGCGCGTCGTTGATGCCATCGCCCGCCATGGCCACCACGCGGCCTTCTGCCTGGAGTTTCTCCACGAGTTTGAGTTTGTCGGCTGGTTTCACTTCGCCGTGAATCTCGTCAATGCCCAGGCGCTGGCCGACCGAGCGCGCGGTGGTCAGGCCGTCGCCGGTGGCCATGATCACGAGGATGTTCGCCTGGCGCAGCGACGCCAGCGCATCGGCCGTGGTGGCTTTGACCGGGTCGGACACGGCCAGCAGACCGGCCAGAACCTTGTCCACCGCGAGATACATGACGCTGGCGCCCTGTGTACGCAAAGCTTCGGCCTCTGTCGCCAGAGGTGACGCGTCCACACCCAGCTGTTGCATCAGCGCCGTATTGCCCAAGGCCAGGTCCTTGCCGCTCACCACGCCCTTCACCCCGATGCCGGACTCGGAGTCGAACTGCTCGGGCTTGTCCAGCGCGAGCCCCTGTTGCTTCGCTGCAGCCACGATGGCGGCGGCCAGCGGGTGTTCGCTGCCCTGGTCCAGGCTGGCGGCGAGGCGCAAGACCTCGTCTTCGGGGAAGCTCCCGTGCCCGACGGCGCGTTCGAACGTGGGGCGGCCTTCCGTGAGCGTGCCGGTTTTGTCGACGATCAGCGTGTCGACCTTGCGCAGGTTCTCGATGGCGGCGGCATCCCGAAACAGGACCCCGTTGGTGGCACCGCGCCCGGTGGCCACCATGATGGACATGGGTGTGGCCAGGCCCAGGGCACACGGACAGGCAATGATCAACACGGCCACCGCATTGATGAGCGCATAGACCCAGCTCGGCTCGGGCCCGAACAAGCCCCAGCCAAAGAAGGTGAGCAGCGCCACCGCCACGACACCCATCACAAAGTAGCCCGCCACCTGGTCGGCCATGCGCTGCATGGGTGCGCGCGAGCGCTGTGCCATGGCGACCATCTGCACGATCTGCGAGAGCACGGTGTCCGAGCCCACGTGCTCGGAGCGCATCACCAATGCACCGCTGGTGTTGAGCGTGGCGCCGATCAGCTTGTCACCGACCCGCTTGGTCACCGGCAACGGCTCGCCCGTGAGCATGGATTCATCGAGCGCGCTGCTGCCCTCGACCACGGTGCCGTCGGTGGGCACCTTCTCGCCGGGGCGCACGCGCAGCAGATCGCCCACATGCACGTGGGCCAGTGGCACATCTTCTTCCTGGCCGTCGGCCGAGATGCGCCGCGCGGTCTTGGGCGCCAGACCCAGCAGCGAGCGGATCGCCGCCGAGGTTTGTGATCGTGCCTTGAGCTCCAGCAGTTGCCCCAGCAAGGTCAGCGAGATGATCACCGCCGCCGCTTCGAAGTACACCGACACCCGCCCCATCGAGACAAAGGAGTCGGGGAACACCTGCGGCGCCACCGTGGCCACCACGCTGTACACAAACGCCGCCCCGGTTCCCAGGCTGATCAGCGTCCACATGTTGGGGCTGCGGTTCACGATCGATTGCGCGCCGCGCACAAAGAACGGCCAGCCGGCCCACAGCACGATCGGCACGGTCAGCACCAGCTCGATCCAGCTCTGTGTGGCCATGTCGAACCAGCCGAAGTTGTGGCCGAACATCGCCAGCACGGTGACCACCACCGAGAGCGGCAAGGTCCACCAGAAGCGCCGCTGGAAATCCACCAGTTCCGGGTTCTCGTCGGCGTCCAGATCGGGCATGACCGGCTCCAGCGACATGCCGCATTTGGGACAGTTGCCCGGATGGTCCTGCTGGATCTCCGGGTGCATGGGACAGGTGTAGACCGTGCCGGGCTTGGCCTCTGGAGCGGGTGCGGGGGCCGCATGACTCCCCGCCTCGGTTTGAATAAACCGGGCCGGCTCGGCAGCAAACCGGGCCTGGCACTTCGCACTGCAGAAATAGTGGTGCCGCCCCGCGTGCTCCAGGTGGTGCGGCGACTTCTCGGTGACCGCCATCCCGCACACGGGGTCGTTCAGTCCGGCTGCGGGGTGAAGGGGTTTGGACGCACCGTGGTGGTGGCCCGCATGGTCGTGTTGTGCTTGCGTGTCCATATCTTTCCCTTCCTGGAAGTTTCGCGCCATTGGGTGGTCAGAGCGGCAATCAGCTGGTGAGTATGGGCGCTTGGTGCACGTGAACGCCGCGCATCCACGCCATGAGGTCGATGTGGTTGGACCCACCGTTGTTGGCCCCGTTGTTTTTGTGGTTGCCCTTCTTGAGCTGCGACTTGTGGTCCGGCTGGTGCTGGGCGTGGCTATGCAACGAGAGCTTGTCCAGAATGGCGCAGTGGGGCTGGTCATCGCCGTGGCAGGCATGCACCAGCACCGACAAGCCGTCCATCATCTGCTTGATCTCGCGCCGCTTCTCCTCCAGGTCCGCCAGGTGGCGCTGGGCCACGGCCTTCACTTCGCGGCTGCTGCGCTGCGAGTCGCTCCACAGGCCGACGAGCTCGGCGATCTGCGCGACCGAAAAGCCCAGGCGGCGCGACTGGCGGATAAAGCGCAGCACCGAGACCTCGCGCTCGCCATACAGGCGGTAGCCCGATTCGCTGCGCTCGGCCGCAGGCAGCAGGCCGATCTGTTCGTAGTGGCGGACCATCTTGGCCGATACGCCAGCGGCAGCAGCCGCTTCGCCGATGTTCATGAGGGGGGGCATGGTGTGCTCCGTGAGGGCAGGGATCTGAATAGGGCCAAGGATGAGTCTTGACACCGTGGGAAGGTCAAGACCCCGGGTGGGGGTCTTGACGAACGGTCGTCAGGCCGGTGGGTAGCCGGCTTCGCTGAGCGCTTCGACCAGTGCGGCGCGGTCTTCGTCGCTGCGCACGTTGACCTTGCGTTGCGACACATCGACCTGGATATCACAGGCCGGGTCGACCCGTTTGAGGGAGGCATTGACCTTGGAAGCGCAGTGGCCGCAAGTCATGGCGGGGATGAGGAACTCGTGCATGGATGACTCCAAAAAAAGTTGAGGGAGTCCGCACTTTGGGCATTGCCACGGGGGCAAGGTCAAGCGGTGCCGGTAGGTGCGATCCGCATCGGGCCTTGACCTGACCACCGTGTCAAGGCCGAGCATCCGTTGTCTCAACCCATCGGAGACCCCTCATGAACACCGCCACCCTCTCGCTCACCGAGCACCAGTTGCCCATCGAGGGTATGACCTGTGCCTCGTGCGTGGGCCGCGTCGAGAAGGCCTTGAAGGCCGTCGCCGGCGTCAGCGACGTCAGCGTGAACCTGGCCACGGAACGGGCCACCGTGAACGCAGCCGCCACCACCACGGGCGCCAGCCTGGCGGCTGCGGTGCAGAAAGCCGGTTACAGCGTGGGCGCTGAAACTTTTGAATTCGCCATCGCAGGCATGACCTGCGCTTCGTGTGTGGGCCGCGTCGAAAAGGCGCTGAAGGCCGTGCCCGGCGTGCAGGCGGCCGAGGTCAACCTGGCGACCGAACGTGCCACCGTGCGCGCGGCGGGGACGGCGCCGGGAGCCCTGGTGGCCGCGGTGGACGGGGCCGGTTACAGCGCCACGCCTTTCGAAGACGGTGGCGCGACACAGCCCGCCGCCAGCAAGGGCGAGCCCTGGTGGCCGGTGGCGCTGGCTGCCGCGCTCTCGTTGCCTCTCGTCCTTCCCATGATCGGCATGCTGTTCGGCGCCGACTGGATGATCAATGCCTGGCTGCAACTCGCGCTGGCCACGCCAGTGCAGTTCTGGCTCGGCGCACGCTTCTACAAGGCGGGCTGGAAAGCCGTGCGTGCCGGCGCCGGCAACATGGACCTGCTGGTGGCCATGGGCACGAGTGCGGGCTACGGGTTGAGCGTCTACCTGCTGTTCAAGCACGCCGAGCACGGCACGCCGCACCTGTACTTCGAGGCCTCGGCCGTGATCATCACGCTGGTGCTGCTGGGCAAGTGGCTGGAGTCGCGCGCCAAGCGCCAGACCACCGCCGCCATTGCGGCCCTCAATGCCCTCAAGCCCGAGGTGGCGCGGGTGCGCATGCCCTACGGCGATGTGGACGTGCCCGTGGCGCGCGTGAAGCTGGGTGACATCGTGGTCATCCGCCCCGGTGAGCGCATTCCGGTAGACGGAGTGGTCACCATCGGCTCCAGCCAGGTGGACGAATCGCTGATCACCGGCGAGAGCCTGCCGGTGGCCAAACACGCCGGCGACAAGGTCACCGGGGGTGCCGTCAATGCCGAGGGTTTGTTGCTGGTGGAGACCACGGCCGTGGGCGCCGAGTCCACGCTCTCGCGCATCGTGCGCATGGTCGAGTCGGCGCAGGCGAAGAAGGCCCCGATCCAGCGTGTCGTGGACCGCGTGAGCGCGGTCTTCGTGCCGGTGGTGCTGGTGATCGCGGCGATCACCTTGTTGGGTTGGGGCCTGACCACCGGCAACTGGGAGCAGGCCATCCTCAATGCTGTCGCGGTGCTGGTGATTGCGTGTCCGTGTGCCCTGGGCTTGGCGACTCCCACTGCCATCATGGCCGGCACCGGGGTGGCCGCGCGCCACGGCATCCTGATCAAGGACGCCGAAGCGCTGGAGGTGGCGCACCGCATCGACACGGTGGCCTTCGACAAGACCGGCACGCTGACCGAAGGCAAGCCACAGTTGGTGTCGGCCGTGCCAGCGGCGGGCCATGAGGCGGACCTGCTGTCGTGGAGCGCGGCCATCCAGGCTGGCAGCGAACACCCGCTGGCGCGCGCCGTGATGGACGCCGCGAAAGAGGCCAACGTGCCCACGCTCTCGGCCGCCAAGGTGAGTGCCGTGCCTGGGCGCGGCGTGTCGGCCGAGGTGCAGGGCCGCGCACTGCGCCTGGGCAGCCCGCGCTACATGCAGGAGCTGGGTGTGGACATGTCCGCACTGGCCGAGCCATCGCGCCAACTCCAGGATGAAGGGCGCACGGTGTCCTGGCTGGCCGACGTGACGGACGCCCCCGTGCTGGTGGGTATGCTCGCTTTTGGCGATGCGCCCAAGGCCAGCGCCATCACCGCGGTGAAGAGCCTGCAGGCCCTGGGTATTCGCACGGTGATGCTCACGGGTGACAACCGGGGCAGTGCTGCGGCGGTGGGCCGGGTGCTCGGCATCGACCACATCGAAGCCGAGGTGCTGCCTGCGGACAAGGCGGCGATCGTGAACCGGCTCAAAGAGGGTGACCGCTCGGTCGCCATGGTGGGCGACGGCATCAACGACGCGCCGGCCCTGGCGGCGGCCGACGTGGGCATCGCCATGTCCACCGGCACCGACGTGGCCATGCACGCCGCCGGCATCACGCTCATGCGCGGCGACCCCGCGCTGGTGGCCGACGCGATCGACATCTCGCGCCGCACCTACCGCAAGATCCGCCAGAACCTGTTCTGGGCCTTCGCGTACAACGTGATCGGTATCCCGCTGGCGGCAGCGGGTTTGCTCAACCCGGTGGTGGCTGGCGCGGCCATGGCGTTGAGCAGTGTGAGCGTGGTGAGCAATGCGCTGCTGCTGCGGGGTTGGAAAAAGAGAAGCTGAGTCCAGATGGGCGCTGCAACGAAGACCTCAGCGCCCTTTATTCACATTCTTTTGACGTCGGTGTACTCCACGCGCGCAAGATCACCGTAACATTGGACTTGCCCCATTTTTCGCCGGTACCAGCCGTGTTTGCCCGTGAGCGCTGCTTCGCACACACCCTCGCCGGAGGAGCCCCCGACCTTTTTCGTAGCGGGTCGACTAAACCAGCGCATTGCCGGATTCACGACTTGACAAAAGCCACGGTCCCGTGAGCGCTGCGCATCAGTCTTTGCCTTCGAGTTGTCGACCGACTGCATTGGGCTCTATGTACTTATGCGGTGCAGGGCGACTCGGTGACGCGATTCGCCGGTCTGCGCGTCGTGTGCTCACTTCTGGGGGTATCGTAGTGGCGCCCACGGCGCTGTGCCGTAATTTCTATGGGCGAGCTTTACCTTTTCCAAGTGCTCAAGTCTTGCACCACTCGATCAGTCCTTTCCGAATCCAAAAATGACATCGGCACATTTTCTGCTGATGGATCGAGGGTGAGACCGTGGGGCGCTGCCAAAAGTCTTTTTCAACTTCCCAACGTGGACGACGTTCGGGATTCAGCGACAGCGATATCTGCACACCGCACCCGCCTGGGCAACTTAAGCAGGCCCATTTCTTGACACGGCCGTCCACAACCAACCACAGCTCACCCGCCGGGATCTCGGCCTTGCCCGGATGTCGAGCCACTCGTTTCACGAGAAAGTTGAAGTCCAGAAGACCGAGGCGGCGCAGCATCATTGCAAAAAAGCGCGTCATAGTCACCCGATCACGCCGAGAAAGGGGTTCACGTCACCGCGGCCCCAGGTGGCCTCGGCTCCACAAACGGGGCATGTCGGAACGGGTCGACACGTCATGGAGCGATCCTCCACACGGTCGAATCGGCGAATGCGGTTATGCGCCATACCGCCTTGGCCGCGAAAGCCTGTCAACCCCTGGATCAGTTCATCCACCGCGGCGCAAGCAATGCTGGTGGTGAACGTGACCACTGCCGGGGCTGGGTCGCCGCCGCCCTCCACATACGCTTCAGCCTTGCGGCGTTCAAACTCCGCGGGATCATTGCGCTGCAGACCTTCGGCTGCAGCACGCTGGGCGTTGACGACGCCAAGACACATCAGGCAAGGGTTGCCTGGTCTGATCGTCGTGACGCGGCCCGTCATGTCGTAGTCCACCCCGCTTTTCGCCGACCGCATGCGCAATCCCACGTCGATCACGGGAATCCCGTAGTAGTGGGCAAGCCGGTTCAGCGTCAGACGGCCCTGGTTGTCATCGGTACAGTCGAAAATCACGTCGCAAGACCGTAGAACGTCACGTAGCGATGGATCGCCCACCCACGCCCGCCGGGTGACTACGTGGTTGCCCAGCCCGCACGCCTCGATTTCGCGTGCGAGGATGTCCACTTTGGTCAGCTTGGCAGGCACGTCCGCGGCGCGTGAACCGTGAACACGATTGAGGTTGGTCGTGTCGATCGTGTCGTTGTCCATCAACGCCAGGTGGCCGACACCCAGCCGGGTCAGCAGGGAAACCACTGCACTGCCGGTACCACCGCAACCGATCACGCCTACGCGCAGTGTCCTCACGATGGGGTTGAATCCTTTGCCGAACAGCGCTGCCTGCCGAGCCAGAAACTCCGTGTCTTTGCACTCAGCATCCGCGCGCCAGATCTTGATCTGGCTTCCGACCATGGAGATGGACGACGCTTGCGTGGATGCCTTGGTCGAGGTCCAGAGGCGCCCCACGATGGCATCGTGCTGACCGAAGACCATGCTGACAAGTCCCTGTGCGCCCTTGTTGAAGGTGGTGCGCGCAAGCTCAGCTTCGTTGCGATCGTCCTGGTCGGAGAAGAACGCGTTCGCGCCAGGATGCGTGTGAACCAGCCCAGGAACGAGGTTGCGGTGCTGTGCCAGGCCCAGCAGTCGCATGAATCCCTGCGTCGACCACGTCACATGCGTCGAGGAGGACGAAACCATCTCGTCTGACGTGATCGGTACCACCTCGTGAGAGATCAGGCGGATGCGCGGCTGGTTGGACCATGGGTCTGCTGCGATTTCGGCCTTGCCGAACAGCACATAGGCCGCTGCCTCCGAGCCGTTCTCCCGATGAAGCAGCGCACGCAGCGCCACTTCATGGGATTCCAGCAAGATGATGTCCATCGCTGCGGCCGACATCACTTGGCCTCCGCCAGTGCGTGCTCGATGCGCTTGATCATCGTGTGCAAGCCATCGACACCCGGCCGCCAGTTGGTGTTGTGGCGAGACCAGCGTTGCCAGTTGCGGCTCATGAAGGCGTGCGGCTGATCCGCACATGTCGGGTAGCGACCAGCGGACACCAGCGTCAACCAGGGGTCGCAGAAGAACATGTCCGGCGCCACGTCGGGATAGCCGGGCGGCAGAATCACCAGCACGTCGGCAGCCGGGTGGTTGAACTTGCCCTGCGGCAGCTGCATCTGCTTCAGCACAACGCCCGTGTGCGTGCCGTCACCAACCACTTCCACGGCGAAGCCGTGGCTGTCCAGATAGCGCTGATCGGCCTCCGGCAGCGCCGCCAGTCCTTCCGTCGTGTCGCGGATGAGCGTGATGAAGCGCTCGATGCCCGGCTTGCTGAGGTCGATCAAGTCGGCGTCACGGATGAGAACATCCTGGCCGCCGCCACGCACTTCGAGGTAGACGTCATAGGTGTCGGTCGGAACGCCGGCCAACGCCTTCAAGATATTGCCGCTGATCGAGGGCTTGCCCCATTCCATTTGGCGATCGTCGATCGTGAACTTGAATGCGCGGTCCGTCTGGAAGATGACGAAACGCTCTGCGCCGCGTTCACGCAGGTCGTAGGTCTCGTCGAGACGCAGATCTTCGAATTCGCCGGATGGCCGGATCGCGTAGATGCTGTAGTCAGCCACCGGGCGAACTCCAGAAGCCTGCAGGATCTGGCGGCCGGTGGGGACCGGATCGCTCAAATCCAGGTGGCGCTCGTTGAGCTGTTCATCGGCCACCACGATGCGATAGAGGTGTGCCAGGCGAAGACCACGGCCTTCGCGGATGGCTGCGCCTACGTCTTCGAGTGGAATACGGCTGTCATCGCCAGGATTTTGAGTCTGCATTTGATTGACTTTCTGTTGGCCATCTGCGGGATTGCAGTTTTCTTGGCCTCCACTAAGTCAATCGCGGCTAATCTCCGAACCGGAAAGCTGGATCAAGCTTTTTTTATGGTGATTGCGCCAACCGGGAGGTCACCGCAGATGAAAAAGCTGGGGCATCTCGGGCAAGTGCGCGCTTCTTCCTTCACGGGGAAGTCGCCAGCGCGGACACGCCTGACAAAATCCTGGACCTTCTCGCTGCGCGTCTTGAGCTTTCGCTCGGTGATCTCCATCGGCTGCGTTGTCTCGCTGGTCAAGTAGGTCACCTCGACCTGGGCCGATCCACCGTAAGCTTGCGTGGTCGCGAGGTGGAGCAAGGTGTACTCGATGTCATCGAAGGCATTGGATCGCGGCTTCCCGGTCTTGACCCGCCGAACGACGATTTGCCCCTTGTCGCCCCGGGCGACACTGTCCGGCTGGACAAGTATTTCGCCTTCCGCCCACCCGAGAGAGATTGGAGTCGCGGGAGCCGGTACGCCGCGGCTGCGGGTCTCGATGACAACGTCCACCAGCCGCCGAGCGATGCGGCGGTAGTCTTCTGCATAGCCATGATCGACCGATCCCTTGGCTTGCCATGCTTCGTCAAAGCGCGCGCCGAGTTCGGCTTCGGTCGGCGCCGTCACTGTATGCGCGGCCTTCAACCAATCCAACACGTCCCCGACCACGTTGTGCATCTTCATGAAAGCCGTCTCGGTACGGCGGCCCCCGAGTTTCATTACATGGGTATAGAGAAACCGGCGTGGACATCGTTCGAACAGGTTGACCTGACTGTCTGTCCAGACCGGTTTTTGCTCCCAAACAATCTGCAGGGCCGACGTCGGTCGCAATCCTGCATGCCGCTGCTCGGGAGCCGGCGGTTGGACCAGGTGCTGCAAGATGGAGGGTATGAACTTGGAAGGGTTGCGCGTTTTGCCATCCGACTGAACTGACGACGCATAGAGAAACAACCGATCACGCGCGCGGGACAGGGCAACGAAGAACAGGCATTCCTCTTCCTCGTCGTGCCCGGCCTTCACCGCTTCCAGCCCGGTCATTCCGTCGGAGCCGTGAATGAGCCCGTCAGGTGGTACACAGCGCGGTGCCATGTTGTTGCGTGGCAAGCCCGAGGTCACCATGCCAAGAATATGCACGGTGTGGAACTCAAGGCCCTTGCTGGCATGGATCGTCATCAGGCGAACGGCATCGATGCCGTCGGCACCACCTGGCAAATGGCGCAATCCGCGATCTTCCGAAAGCAGGACGAGTCGGCGAATACGATCAAGGAGTCGCACACAAGGCGCACCGGTGCCGGAGGGTTGTTGATGGCAGAAGTTGAGGAACTGCCACAGTGCCAAGCCCTTCATCCTGCTTCGCGCATCGCCTGCCAGATACAGCGACTTGGCGAGGCCGAGACGATCTATCACCCAAGTGGCCAAGATGCCCCAAGGATTACCTGTCGGGCTTATCCCGTCGAAAAGCATGGCCGCACGGGTCAGTGCCGTCTTGCTCGCTTCCGTGAGTTCCGGTGGCCAATTTTTATTCAGGCGCCACTCGAGAGGCGCCACTTTGCTTTCGCGCAGACGTTCAACGATCTGCACGAGATCTTGCAGCGGCAGTTCGTACGTCGACATCGTGGACACGCGCACCAGTCCAACGGCATAGGGGTCGCTCAACATCGAGAGCATGGCGAGGAGAGCCTTGATCTCCGGTCGCTCGAACAGGCTCCCAAGGTGAAGCACCGGAATGCCTCTGGCTTCGAGGCCCTCGGCAATTTCGCTCAGGCGGGCATTGGATGCGCAAAGAAGCGCTTGTTGACGAAATGCAGTGCCGGTTTCCTGCCGATGCTTGATCGTGGCAGCCACCGCCGAAATCTCGTCATCCGTTGAGCGCACAACTTTGTATTCCGGTCTTGCGCCCGAAGCCCCGCGGCTTGAATTCAGGTGCAATGGCATGGAGCCAGTCGATGCCTTCATCGTGCCGGAGAAGGCGGTAAAGACATCGATGACCTCTTGTCGAGAGCGATAGTTGACGCCGAGTTGGGCGATCTTCGCTCCAGGAAAATCCAAAGTGAATTGGGCCATGTTGGTGGCCGATGCGCCACGGAAGCGGTAGATGGATTGCCGCGCGTCTCCGACAACCCAAAGGTTTCGCCCGTCACCAACAATGGCTTTGAGAAGGCGCACAGACGAGCGGTTGACGTCCTGGTATTCGTCCACCAGCACATGGTTGTGCCGCGCGCGCAAAGCACTTCTCACCTCGGTATCGGTTTCTACCAGTCGCACTGGTTGGGCAACCAGGTCGCCAAAGTCGATCAGTTGCCTCGCCTTCATCAGGCGCTCGTAAGTCTCGTAGACCAAGGCAACTTCCATGCACTTCTCGGCGCTCTTCATCGCCTCGGCATCCGTACCGCAACTCTGTGCCATGGCCACGGCCAATGCCCGGTAGCCGGAGGCATCGACCACTTCGTCCTTGGCGCGTGAAATCGCACTGAGCATGTCACTGAGATCAAGCGCCGGATCCCACAAGTTCCGGAAGTGGCGCAGCGATAGCCGCGGCAGCTCGTCCTCAAGTAGTTCGATGCCTTCGGATCGATCAATGAGACGGGGGTTGGCGGGGAGTCCAAGCTTGTCGTGAAAACGGCGCACGATATCCAGGCCGAATGCGTGAAACGTACCGATCCACATCGCTGCGGCAGCCTGCGGATTCCGGGCGGCCAGCCGCTCGCATAACTCGTTCGCCGCCTTGTTGGAGAACGTGAGAACAAGAATGGACATCGGGTCCGTTCCCTCAGCCAGAAGACTCTCGATGCGCTGCACCAGTGTGCGGGTCTTGCCCGTTCCGGGGCCTGCCTGCAACTGAAATGCCGTGTTGCGATGGTTGGCCGCCTCCATCTGGGTCGGGTCGGGAGTGGGCACAGGAACTGCTGCGATAGGTTTCGCCCCGACCGGTGGCTCGCTCGGCAAGAGCAGCGCATCCAGCAGTTGCTGCTGGACCACTTGCAAGGGTGCGCCAAGACGCGTAGCAATGTTGGCGGACGAGCAGCCGCTGTTGATGTGGTGGTGCCGCACCACTGAACGCGGCAGCAGGAGTTCGCGTGCGAACAGATCCATCCGGATCTCACGACGTTCCCTTGCACCGTAGTCGAGCACGCGTTCCACGCCGACCGGCGCCTCTTCGGCCGAACGGTCGGGTTCGACTTCGCCTGTCACCACGTTCTGAGCATCGCCCTCCAAGACGAAATGTCCCAGTTCGTGCGCTATCAGAAAAGCGCGGTCGAATGCCGAACCGATGTCTTCATACAGGATGCACTCGGCTTCACGGTCGAGCACTGCTCGCCCGCCTTTCAGTGCCGAGTCCCCAGTCGCTAATGCATACACATCGAGATCTCGACGAGCCGCTTCACGGCTGACGAGTTCGAGCAGGTTCCATGGATCATCACCGTCCGCGACCGCGGCGTGGTGGATGCGTTCCGCCTCGCGCCGTGCAGCCTCGGTTGCATCCATGATCAGTCTCGCAGTGCCTGCAGAGCTTCCTTCTGGGCGGGCTTTAGCTGGGACGTCTCTACCGCTTGATCGAACGATATCTGGGCGGCCACTTCGGGCTTAACGTTTGATCGAAAACTCAGGCTGGTCGTCATGGTGGGCGGGCTACGCAGATAGGCTGAAACGGCATCAGTGGTCGCGCCAAGTTCGGCTGCGAGCTTTTGAACGAAGCGTCGGGGAATGGTGGAGGCATCGATTGCCCGTTCGCGTACACGGATCAAGAAAAGATTGCTGATGTCCAGCTTCCTGGCCACCGACTTGAACGCTGTAGGTTGCAACTGCGCAAAGGGATTGGCCAGAGCAGCAGTGCCTTGTGCCGACCCTATTGCTGCCTGGAATTGCTGCCAAGCCTGATCGACAACCTGATCAGATGAAATTTGAACTTCCTCGCCCGAGTGGGAGGCATCCATCATCAGTTCAATCGAGCAGTCCACGAGGGCTAGCGCATGTTCCGGGTACTGGTTCAGGTAGCGCTCCAACGTTGCGCGGTCATGCGTGGGCTCAACGGAAAACGCAAGGAGAACCTCTTCTTCGTCAAGTCTGGGATGTTCGGCGCTCATAGTTCAGCCTCCTTTTCAAGAACGGCCTTGAGAGCTTTGCAGGCGCGATCACGGCGGTTGCGAACCGTCCGTTCGTCGCACTGCAGAATGCGGGCAATTGTCATGACATCTTTTTCCTTGGCATCGATCGGGACTCCCTGCAGGAGGAGGCCGATGACCTGCTTCTGATCCTGGGGTAGACGGTCAATCGCAGCGAAAAGTACGGACCGGAAAGCGGGATCGTCAATTTTTTGCGGATCACCGCTCAAAAATGTCTCCAATGCGACTTCGACTTCTGGTGAGACTTCGGGGCCGTTAGGCTCTTGCGAGCCTAGGGAAACAGTCGTGACGTCGCCAGCTATCGTCTTGAACTTGCGCAACACGGACGTTCGAAGAGCAACCATCGCTTGGTCGAAGTGGATTTCGTAGAAGTCCAGTAGGTCGGCTTGCGACGTGCAATCTTTGGTGACCAACACGACAAAACGGTTAATGATCTCGTCGCGGATATCCGTTGCACTGCCGATGCGAGAGTTCCAGATCGTCGAACGCAGTGACAGCTCAACACGCTTCAGCAGGATGCGAAAAATCTGCTCGAACTGTCCCTTTTCGCCGTCGATCCAGGCTCGCCGCAGAAAGTGAAGCACGACTTCTGTCGGCACGTACCCCGGATGCTTCCGTGACGCACCATCGAACTGCGGAAGCCGCGATGCCGCATCAACCACCTCAAGCTTTTCGATCCAAGCCTGAATTTGAGGTGGCCGCCGGTAGGGCGTACCGTCCATTTCCTTGCGTTTGAGTGCTGCCGGCATTCCTTGCCTCCAGTATTCTTGTCTATTGGGTCAACAGTGACTTTGGTCATTCATCGAATGCGGATTGGCAGCGACACCTGCGGCTGGATCGGCACCAGCGTCTTTGCATAGGCGCGCAGGATCTCGTTGTAGAGATCGGCATGCTTGGGGGCTTCGACGGTGATGATCAGCGCGTAGCGGATCTTCTCGGCGCCGTTCGCCTTGTGACCAGCTTCGCGCGCGTTGTAATGGATGTCGAAAACCGGATTCTTGAGAGTGCTGCCGCGCATGTTTTTCGCGCTGTGCAAGACCGTTTCCCATTTGCCCATGTCGGAGCGCCGTTCTTCCTCGGTGGCGTATTTCTTCATGTCGAAGAAGCTCTTGGTGTCGGCGTTGGCCTTTCCGTCCTTTATCTTCTCGTCGCTTGGACGGAAAACTACCTCTAAACCGGCGCGGGTGTATGCGGCGGCGTCCTGCGGATCGGTCGGCGAGGCATAACAGAACGTCGCCTTGAGGCGGATGCTGCCTTTCAAGCCACCGACGGGCAGTGGCAACGAGGCGCGCAGGTATTTGCCCGGTTTCAGCTCGCCCTGGTAGACCACGCGCGCGACCCCTTCAGGGCAGGTGATGATGCTCATCAGGTCTTCGGGCACCTTGCCCCAGCCGACTTCGAGCTTGTCGTGCGTTGCAGCGTCTGCGGCGTGGACCAGCAGCGCCTTGATCGCCAGCGGCGACAACTCGGCTCCCAAGATGGCGCGAATGCCGACCGCGCTGCGCAACAGATACGGAGAAGCGAAGCTGGTGCCCAGCTGCGGCGAGAGCGCCGCTTTCTTTCCTGGTGACAGCACATGGAAGTAGTTGCCGGCATTGCCGCCGAACGCCATCAGGTCCGGCTTGATGACGCCCGGGCTGCGGCCTGGGCCGACCGCGCTGTACGGCGCGCGTGCCCAGGTCGCTTCGGTGTCGTTGGCGGCGCCGACGGCCAACGCATTGACGCAATCGGAGGGCACCTGCACGCGGGCGTTGCCAGAGGCGCGGTCCATCTGACCGTTGTTCCCAATGGCCACGGTCATCAAGGTGTCGCCATCGCTCAGCAGGTCGTCGATTACCGACGTCCAGGCGTGTACGTCGGTGTCTTCGATCGGCAGGTCAGGGCCGAGACTGAGATTGATGAACTGGTACTGCCGCGAGAGCAGGACCTGCTCGACAAATCCCAAGGTGCGGTACAGCTCCAGCGGGTCTTCCGTGTCGGCGTCTTTGTCGAGCACGCGCAGGTGATCGACATAGGCGAAAGGACGGGCGGCGGTGCCGTTCGGCTGGATAGGGCCGAACAGGAAGGCGGAGCTGACGGCCAAGCCATGCTCCAGGCCCGCTGGATCGTCCTGAGCGTCTTCGTCCAGGACACGGTAAGAGCGCAGCCACGGGCCGATGGCGTGTTGTTTGGGCAGACCGCCGTCGAGGATGGCGACCTTGGGCTCTGAAGACAGCGGCTGTTCGGTCGGCAGGCTACATCCAACCGTCACCTCGCCCGTTCGGTGAACGGGCCGCATGCCTCGCAGCTTCGGCACCGGACGGATGACGCGCACGAAGACGAATTCGGCAAGCCGCTCGATGTGGTCGTGCTTGCCTTCGACGGGCACGAACCACAGGTTGCCTGCCGTGAAGCCAAGGTCGCTGTGGACCTTGACGCTCACCTCCTTGGCGAACTTCACGAAGGCTTGCTGGACGAACAGGCGGCTTTCATCTGGCAGCAGGTGAATGCCGACCTCAAAGAAGCGATCTTTGGCGCTGCCGTAGTCGGCGATGCGCTCGCGAGGCGTGAAGGCGGAAAACTGCTCGATGTGTGCCAGGTCCAACGCTTCGTCTGACTCGGGTTCGATCTGCCGAGTCCATTCATTGAGATGGCGAAATGCCTGGCGCTTGCCGGCGACGAACAGTTCTGTCGTCGTGCACTCCTGGGGCTCGCCCTTTTTGGTCCAGCCGCCAGGTGTCACCTTCACGGTTCGGCTACCGATCGATTCCAAGCCGACGGTACGAAGCATCGCCGTTGGGAAGAACGACCGGGCGATGTAGCTGGGGTTCATCGTCAGCCGGGCGACCCCGAAGTCGCCAGGACAAGCGTGCGGGGGCAAGGCGTCGAGGGCCGTCGCGGTCGCCGAGAATTGCGGGGTGAGTCGCTGTGCGGCCTGCGCGAAGGAGTAAACCTCCGCCTTGCCCGGCATGCGCTTCGGCCCTTTGATGTCATGCGTCAGCAGCTCGCCGCGCCCGATCAAAAAATTGGTTTGGCTCATGCGTCAGGCTTTCCTTTCGAGGTTTTCTTCGCTGCTACCGGTTGCTCGCTGGTGTACTTTCGGATGGTGTCGCGACTTACACCCGTGATGTCGGAGATGGCGTGCTGCGACAGGCGGGTCTGCTTGGCCAGCAGGACAGCCAGGTCAATGCGGCCCTGGCGTTCCAAGACGAGTGCGCGCGATTTGACGAACTCCTCGATCAGGTCGGAGTCCGAGGCCGTGCCCAAGGCAACAGCGCGCCGGAAACGCTGAAGATCCCGCTCGATGTCGCTGAACGACTCGCCGTTGAAGGCGAAGGTCAGGATGTCGATCCAGCGGCCGAACAACGCATAGTCCGGTCCGAGAAAGCGCTTGATGGCCTGTTTGACGGCGGGCATTTCCGGCGCCTTGAAGTTGATCACCAAGTCGAAGCGACGCCATAGCGCCGGGTCGATCAATTCCGCGTGATTGGTAGCCGCTAGCAATAGGCCGGTGGCAGGCCATTCATCGACTTCCTGCAGGATGACCGTGACCAGGCGCTTCAATTCGCCAATGTCGGTGTCGTCGCTGCGGCGTTTGGCGATGGCATCGATTTCATCGAGCAGCAGCACGCAGGGGCTGCGTTTGGCGAAGTCGAGTGCGGCGCGCAGGTTGTTCCCACTTCGCCCGAGCAGGCTGCTCATGACGGCGGTCAGGTCGAGTACATACAGCGGCACACCCAGTTGAGATGCCAGCCAGCGTGCGGTCAGCGTCTTGCCGACGCCGGGTGGGCCGACGAAGATGGCCGAACGCGTGGGATTCAGGCCCATTGATGCCAAGCGCTTGGTCTGCCGGCGTTCTTGGATCAACTGGCTCAAGGCTTCTTCCAAGTCCAGAGACAGCAGCGGTTGTTCACGATCGGGATCGTCCTTGAAGACCTTCAGCAGCGACAACCTCGATTCGTCATCGACCGGAAGTGGTTGCGCCGAGGAGGCGGGCGGCGCGACCTTACGCATTGGAGCGCTTGCGCGGGGTGCCTTTGCGCGGAGGTACAAGTCCATCTGCTCAGCTAGTTCCGGGTCAGTGTTGCGGTACTTGCGCACGAGCCGGGCCACGAACAGCCGCACATCCTCCGTCTGCTCTGCAAGTGCAAGCCGGATCAGCTGGGCTAAATCTGACTGAACATCATTCATTTCGTCCAACATTTGTGTAACTTGTTGATATACAAGGAAAATTAATAATGTCTAAGTGGAATAGAAGTATTTTCGCACGTTTTTTGAGGTACGGGTGCGAACGGAGAAAGGTGCGGGCCATTGGGTGGCACGGCAGGCTGGGCTGAATGGCGTTTGGCGGGTGTGACTAAAGCTAGGCCCGGTAGCCGGAGCTACAGCTGCAGCGGATAAAGTATCCATATGTCACAAACCGAAGATATTCCTCGGACCCGGAGACTGCCTTCCTTGAATTGGCCCACGGCGCTCAGTCTGTTTACCGCTCTCGTTGCGGCAGGCACGGTCACCCTTCACCTCATTGGCGACGTCCGTCATCGTCAATATCTCAAGCATTGGGGCATCGACGCGGGCTTGTTTCCCAAAACGGCAGACTGGATCTTGATCAACGGGTACTACGGGGTGGTCGACCGATTCGTCGCCATCCTGATTGCTATGTTGGGCAACCTGCATTGGTTGGCCGCTGCCGCTGTCATCCTCGGCGTGTATGTCTTCATACTGCTGTCGCCTGCGAGTGGCGCGTTGGGCGAAGCGCCAGCATGGCTGTTGCGACAGCCTGAGTGGCGACGACGCCTCATCCGTCAGATGCTGCTCATGGCGATGTTCGTGAGCGTGGTTCCGTGCGCGCTCTTCCTGCTGACAGCTTTCATGGCGGTTCCTGCCGCTCTCGGAGAGACGGCTGGCAAGTCAGCAGCGGAGAACGAGGCTTCCGAACACCGGAAAGGCTGCCAGCTCTCGATGATTTCCTGCGTCGAGCTGAAGCACGAGGGCGAAGTCATCGCCACAGGCTTTGTGCTCGACAGCTCCCCGTCGCGCATCGCGATCTTCGACACTCAGGCCCAGCGCGGTCGCGTTCTCGCTCTGGACAACCTTGAAGTAATGTCGAATCGCACGCCAAAGCTCAAAGAGAGCGTTGCGCCCTGAATCCTTCCGCCATCCAAGATGGGTCCCGCATGCCAACAGCCAGAGAGACGTTCGACAGTTCCATCAAGGATGCGGTGGAACTACTCGATCACTTCAACGCCATTAACGTACTTCCCCCACCGCCGAATGCTGAAGTGTTGAAGCGCGCAGGGCTCATCATGGCGTGCACCGCATGGGAGACCTACGTGGAAGACCGTGTGCAGGAGGCCGTGCAGCAACGGCTGGGCGAAGGCAACGACAGCTTCCAGAATCGATTCGTGCTGCGGCATCTGCAGACGACGCTCAAGCAGTTCAACAATCCCAGCGCCGAGAAGACCTGCAAGTTGTTCTCCGACTTTCTGGGTGTCGATGTGGCGGCAGGCTGGCAGTGGAACAACTACGACAGCGCCCGCGCTCGTCTGGAACTCGACGCGTTGATCAAGAAGCGTGGCGAGGCGGTGCATCGCTCAAAAGCGCCGAGCGCCGGGGTGCCTGCGGCTCACCTCGTACGCAAGGACGAACTGGAGAAGGCCATCAGGTTCCTGAAAAGCTTGGTGGAGGCGACGGAGAAGGCAACGCATGCTTGACTTGGGCGCGCGTGCGCCATTCTGACAATCCAATATGCCCACTTACGCGAACACCCGCATGCCGCCCCCGAAGTCCTGGGACGAATTCGAAGCCATCGTATGCTCTGCCGCGAAGAATCGCTGGAGGAGCCCGGACTTCACTCTGCATGGAAGACAAGGCCAACGACAGGACGGTGTTGACGTCTATGGCAGAGATGAGAAGGGGTGCCTGGTCGGCGTGCAGTGCAAGAACACATGGTCTGGTCTGTCTACGGCGACCGTCGAGGACGAAGTGGACAAGGCGGAGTCTTTCAAGCCGCCGTTGGCGCACCTGTACATTGCGACGACAGCCGACACGGACAAGAATCTCCAGGCATTTGTGCGTGAGCTGTCCGTGAAGCGCATGGGGTCAGGAAAGTTCGAGGTCTCAATCCTCTTCTGGACCGATATTTGGCACGACCTTTCGCTTGACGACTCCAGGCTGTTTCAACACTACCCGCAGTTCAAGCCGGAAGCGGCAGTTGAAAAGGCTCCCACGCATGACCAGCGTCTGTATGAGGAACTGAAGACGGCGTTTGGGTTCGATCCCGCAGTGCGGTTACTCCGTGATCACGACTTCGGCGGACCGTTTTCACGTAAGGCCATTCGGCCACTGTTCGATTTTTACGAGACATGGGACCAGCCAGAAAAGGAGTTCATCGACAAGGAGCTTCAGGCGGGCCTCGTGGTCCTGTATCAGGCGGCGCAGGAACTGTCTAACCATCTGACGGGGAAGACGGTTCCTGTTGGAAATGGCGACCATGTCTGTGTATTCCCCGATAACCTGCGCGCCGTGGGTCCTCGGCCTGAATGGGTTCGTGAGGATGCTCGCGTGCTGAATGCACAGGCCCACTCATTCGTTCCGATCTACGAGAAGTTCATGCGTCTGTGCCGCGAGAAGTTGGTCAGCTAGCGGTTGACTTCTAGCGCTTTCGCGTCAGCAGCATAGGTCCGCTACGTGACGGGAGTGCAAGCTCATCTCAGATCAGCAGAACATGGCGAACCGTATCCAAGAAGCATGGGCCAGTGCTTTGGGCCTGCCACTGGAACTGACTAAAGGTCTGGTTCACTTCCCCGAAAACGCCGTATATCGTTTTGACCCAGAATCGCCGCCGGAAGCTGCCGCTTTCTTCCGTAGAGCCAGTTACCTTTGCAAGGCGACCACCAAGCAGTTTGGCCTTGGTCACCACGGCTTTGGCGCCAGCCGCCACTGAAAAGCAGTTTGCGGTAGTCCCCATGAAACGATAGGGTAGAGGTCGAGTGCTACCACTGGCTGCACGAGGAGTACTGCACGGGCTGGCGTGCTTCCGTCTGCATGTCTGGAACAGTGTCGCGGACTTACAGCCCTCCGGGTGGAGGCGCGGTTTCCTGGACCTCGCGTTGTGAACCCTCAGAGGAGCGGCCCTGAGACAGATAGTGGCAGATGCGCCAGATGTGGTTCGCGGTGCGCTCCAGCCAGCGAAAGCTGTCGGTGCGCTGCAGTGCGATGTGGGCCTCGCTGTCCGGACCCGACACCGCCGCTTTCAAAACGTCGTGACGCACTTCGCGCGACAGTTTGGAGAGCGCCATGGCGTTGAGAACCAGCGACTCCATGCTGCTCTGGACATCCTGTCGCTCCAGTCCGCTCCGCGCCAGGTTCAGGATCTGCCTGCTGTTCTGCATGGCCCAGTGATAGCCCGGTTCGGTCAGGTCGACGCGGGCCTGCGTGAGTTCCTGGAGGCGGGAGCGAAACCGCAGCAGGTGGTCGATGGCGTGCAATTGCGCGATGCGCTGGGCAGCGGCCACCGTGTCGTCTGCGGGCGACTCGATGCGGCTGACGAAGTCATAGATCTCGTTCAATGAGGGGGCCGCCTGCTGCAACCGGGCCTCGTGTGTGGTGGTGGCCGTGCCGGATAGCATCTCGCCATAAACGTCCAGCAAACCCAAGGAGGCGACCTCCAGCGCACGCTGAGAGGCCTCGAGAGCCACAGCCGGAAGGGACAGCAGCGAGGCGTCGAGCCGCTGCGTGGTGGCCTCGCCCCGATCGGGCAGGAAGCGCTCGACCAGCCGGGCGAATCGCGGCACGAAGGGCAGGAACAGCAACACGCCCACAGCAATGAAGAGGGTGTGGAAAGCCGCGAGGCTGGTGGCACCCGCGTCCAGCCCAGCGTGGGAGCCCAGCCAGGCAATGGCCCACAGAAAGACCGGTAGCAGGGCAATGGCGATGGCACCGACGACCGCGTTGAACAGGATGTAAGCCAGGGCGGTGCGCTTGGCGTGGATCGTTCCACCCACGGTCACGAGGGCACCAGTCAAGGTCGTGCCGATCGCCGCACCCACCACCACGGCCGCGGCCTGGTCAAAGTTGATGGCCTGGGTGTGCAAGGCGGTCAAGGTGGTGGCAATGGCCGCGGTGGAGGATTGAAGGACAGCGGTCAAAACCAGGCCGATGAGCATGGTGAGAACGGGGGCCCAGAAGCCGCCGCTCGGCAATGCTGCGAGGTCGAACACCTGGGCCAGTCCGCGCATGCCTTGCTGGAGAGTGTCGAGCCCGAGAAACATCAGCCCGAAGCCTGCCATGGCCATGCCCAACTCGGTCACACGGCCCCTGGCGAGCAGCTTGAGCAGAGCCCCGATGCCGATCAGCGGCAGGGTGTAGAAACCCAGGCTGACCTTCAGACCCAGGGTGGCCACGATCCAGCCCGTGGCGGTGTTGCCCAGGCTCGCGCCGATGAGCACGCCGATAGCCTGCGAGAAGCTGATCAGGCCAGCGCTGACGAAACCGATCAGCGTGACGGTGGTGGCGGTGGAAGACTGCAGCGCCATGGTCGCCAGCGTGCCCGATACGAAGGCCTTGGTCGGTGTGCCGGTGAAATGTGCCAGCGCCTGCTTCATCGTGGACCCACCAAAGGCCACCAGCCCTTGCGAGAGCAACATCATGCCGATCAGAAAAAGGCCTAGACCACCTGCGAAGGGAAAAACAATGTCGTGCATAACTCCGAGTCAGGGAGCAAAAAAAGCGGCGTTGGGTGGATCTGCGGACGCCGCACTGTAACCGACGGATGATCGTGGGCTGGGTCCACCACGTGGTCATTTGCGCAAAAAAATAGCCAACCGGACTTCTCCGATTGGCTGCCGAGACCGACGGCTCGACGTGCGCGAATACACGCCATGAACCCTACGAATCAATCGAACGTGATGATCCCCTTGTACGTCGTCAGTGCGAGAGCATTTCCCGGTGCGCTCGGATCAATCAGGACACGCTTGATGTAGCGAACCTTCTGGGTTCCCGGCGTATGCCAGCTCAATTCGATCACGGTGCGGTTGTCTGGGTCCAGGCCATATCCGACGAAGTTCACATCCTTGTAGTCGCAATTGGGCAGGCAGGACAAGAAGCTTCCAGCCGGGAAGAAGTGCGAGTTGTATTCAAGGACCTCGGTGGCATCAGGCCTGATGGTGCAGTTGCCGCCGTTGTTGATGAATCCATCCGAGCCACTCAGCGTGACCGAAGTCGCGCCAAAGGCATAACGCTGCTGGGCCTGGATGTTGTTGATGCACGCCGTGTTGGTGATCGCGCTGGTGGCCGTGCGGCCCGCGAAACTCACCACGTTGTCAGCCGACACGGTGCCAATGCTCTGGCTGAAATGCGCGATGGCATCCTGCACCGTCACCAAAGGCCGGCCGCCCGCGTGAGCTGTCAGAAACGCTTGCACGTCCAGGTCGCTCTCGAACTCCTCGATGCGTTGCGCGAAATCGATGTTGAATGCCCCGTTGTAGGCAGGCAGGCGGATGCCGTTGGACGGATTGTTGTCAGCATCCACCGTTTGGAGAAAGCGCAGCTGGTTGACGATGCGGTCCAGATCGGTTTCCTCCACGCCCGTGTCTCCCGGGGTGAGCGTGCTGAACCCGACGGAAGATGACAGAGCCTGTCCGTAGAGCTTGAAGTTCACGATCTCACCAGCCAAGTACTTGAACTGCCCATCGGCGTCGGTCGTTCCTGACTGCGTGGGTGTGTCATAGCTCAGGCCTTCGACGGCCGCGTCCAGAAACCGCCCCGTCAGTACGGTGCTGCCACCGCCTGTGCCATCGGCGGCGCCACTGCCGCCACTGCCGCCACAAGCGGAAAGCGCGATCACGGCGGCCGTGGCCAGCACCGCCCGTGTTTTCCTCCACGTGGGGTTCGGATTCTTGGCAGTCAGTTTCTTTTTCATTGCGTTCTCTTTCATTTGCTTCGCTCCTCCTTCGAGCGGTTGATAACCAATCCTTGCCGCAGTTCGCGCAGGCAGGATCTGAAAATGGTGGGTCCAACAATCCCCATCCGGTTCAGGGCTTCCAAGCGTGCGAGGCGCACAGACGCGGGGTGTGATGCGTCGCCGACAAGCCGCCAGACGGCACCGATCAACTGCCGACGCATTGCCGGCCGCTTGAACAGATAGACACCCACGGCCAATGGGCCGAAGACGATCGAGGCACCTGTCCAAATTCGGGTCGAAACACCGTCTCGGGAGACCCCAAGACGGCGCATGTCGATCACGATCCCCAATGCCGAGAGCAGCGCTGCCAGCGACCACAAAACGAAAATCCACATCTTCTTTCTCCTTAAATATCATATGCGCATTTGGCTTATGTCATGCGCGCCTAGAATTTTTTGAATGCCCGCCCCCACCCTGGACTCTCGTCACCAAGAAATTGCCGCACTGCTGATCCAGTTGCGCAAGGAGCGTGACTGGCTGCAGAAGGACCTGGCTGAGCGGATGCGTCGGACACAGACCTTCGTCTCGAAGTACGAGACCGGTCTGCGCCGCCTGGATGTGATTGAGCTGCTGGACATCCTTCGCGCGCTGGATGCCGACCCTCACGAGTTCGTTGACCAGGTCCTGGCCATGCCCAAGCGCAACGTCAAACGTTGACGACCTGGGCGTCTCTCGTTTTCTCCTGCTTCTTCGCTCTCTTCGGCTTCACCTATGCTGGTGTTCTGCTGCGCGCAGCCGCTTTGCGCTCCAGCTTGGACAGCAACGTGGGTGGTGGTGAGTCTTCAATCGAACCCGAGCCGGTGACACCATCACTTGCTATCGGTGGTGGATAAAACTCCTCCACAACAGCCGGGCCTTCCTCCGCCGACTCCTCGAACGCACCCTGGGCCAACCCGGCGCGAGCCGCGTTGTCCAGTTCGGCCTGGCTGAAGCCGGCTTCCGTTCGGGCTCGGGCTTCTGCCTTTGCGAGACTGATGGCTTCCGTCAAATTGCTACCCGTGCGCACCGTCAGGTCCACGTAGTAGATCGGCGTGCCGTGAGACTGTTGGGTGGACTTGCCGCGCAAGCGCAGCTCCAGCGGCAAGGTGGAGAGGTGCCCGCCACTGACCGCCTGGAAGTACTTGAGCCGGGTCGCCAGCGTGCGGATGCTGTTGAAGCCAGTGGTGCGAAACACGAAGCTGCTCAGTTCTTCTTCGTCGCCGATGCGCACGTTCAGACGGCCCAACGGTTTGCAACCGCGATCGGCCAGCTCACAAGCTTCCGGAGATCGGCACTCCAGCGTTTGCATGCCAGTAACCGTCGCGCGGCGGCAGGTCTGCCCGTCACCCACACATTGCGGGCGCCCGGTGGTCCGATCGAACAGGCAGTAGCTGGCGCGCAGGTTCAGGTCGGGGTCGTCAAACAGCAACCGCACCGGGATGCTGCGCAACTTCACGCGGGCATC
Organism: Hydrogenophaga sp.; assembly: GCF_051860785.1. Lineage (GTDB taxonomy): Bacteria > Pseudomonadota > Gammaproteobacteria > Burkholderiales > Burkholderiaceae_C > Hydrogenophaga. The sequence goes on along the minus strand of NZ_JBIMLB010000027.1, from coordinate 321 downwards.
CGGGGTCTTGGCCCCAGACGTCGTGCTCGCCTTCGTTCCCACCTTGTCGTCGGCACGATCTCTTGCCTTGTCTCCCGCCTGCGCTTTGCGCAACTGCACATCGAGCGGGTGCAGCATCCAGCCCTCCCGGGTCTGGACCTGGGTGGTCAGGGTGAATTCATCGTCTTTCTCGGGCAAGCGTTTGCCACCACGTTCGACGACGCGACCAATCGAAATGCGCCCCACCACCGGGGGCGTGAGGGCGAGTGTTGATTCATCAGCACAACTGAGCCAGTGATCACGTCGAATATTGAGCCACTGGGTTGATGGGTTTTCTGGCTA
>NZ_JBIMLB010000026.1:0-68862 GCF_051860785.1 Hydrogenophaga sp. | reverse complement strand
GGATAGAGCGGCAACGTGGCTCAGATTTCAACGTGAAAGCGTCCCGAAATGGCCCAGCTTTGGAAATGAATCAACACACGACCTTCCACGACACGCGCGTGCCCGACTACGTGGCCAACGTGCGCCACGCCCTCGCCCTGCATGAGGTGCGCGAACCTTTCGAGCCGCTGCTGTTCGCCGACAAGTGCCACGGCTATCAATCGCTGCAGCAGGTGTGGTTCCCCGGCGCGCATTCGGATGTGGGCGGCAGCTACCCCGCCCACGAGCGCACCTTGTCCAACCTGGCGCTGGACTGGATGGTCTGCGAGGCCGCACAACTGGGCTTGCTGGTGGATCTGAACCCGGCGCGCGCGCCGAACCTGGCCCCGCTTTGGGACATCCACCACGAAGCGAACGGGAAATTCCTGGCCACGGGCATCGGCATGCGCCAGGTGCTGCGCCGCCTTCCCACCGCGCCCACGGTGGCCAAAGACATGACGAGCCACAAGCTGCACGAGGTCGCGCTCCAGCGCCTGCAGCAGCGCCCCGCGCAACACCCCTACAGTGGCCTGCGCAGCGGCCTGCGAGCGCTGTTCTCGGAAGTGGACGAACACACGCAGGTGCTGGACGAGCGCCTGCAGCTGGAACTGGGCGTGAGCCCGCTGCCATGGCAGACGGACTGCTCGGTGCGCAAGAACTGGACCTTCCCAGACGTGCCCCGGCCCACAGGCAAGACCTGGCAACGCAAGCGGGCGGCGCCCGCATCGCCGCGTGATGCGGAGTCGCAGTACATCAAGGTCATGCGGCCGATTGATCCCGAAAGATTCAAGCTTCGGAACAAGCCGCCAGCGCCGTGAAACGGCGAGCCTTCGGCACTACCAGGGCAACGTGAACGTCTTCCCGTTGCAGAACGACTTCATGGCTTCCTGCACGCCTTCCTTGTAGCCCAGACCCGAATCCTTGATGCCGCCGAAGGGCGTGAGTTCGATGCGGTAGCCGGGCACTTCCCACAGGTTCACGGTGCCCACCTTCAGCTCGTGCGCGAAGCGGGTGGCGTAGTCCATGCGGTTGGTGCAGATGCCGGATGAGAGGCCGTATGCGGTGCCGTTGGAGATGGCGATGGCTTCGTCGATGTTCTTGAACGTGACGATGGGCGAGACGGGGCCGAAGGTTTCTTCGCGCACCAGGGTCATCTCGGGCCGCACGCGGTCGAGCACGGTGGGGGAATACAGCGCGCCGTCGCGCTGGTTGCCGGTGAGCAGGCGGGCGCCCTGGCTCACGGCTTCGTTCACCAGTTCCTCGAAGCGGGCCGCGGCCTGCGCGTCGATCACGGTGCCCATGTCCATGTTCCCGTCCATGGGGTCGCCGTGTTTCCAGCGGCGGGTTTTTTCCACCACGAGCTCGGTGAAATCGGCAGCCACCGCCTCGTGCACCAGCATGCGCTTCACGGCGGTGCAGCGCTGCCCGGAGTTCTTGTAAGAGCCCTGCACCGCCAGGTCGGAAGCCTTGTCGAGGTCGGCGTCTTCCATCACGATCAGCGGGTCGTTGCCGCCGAGTTCCAGCACGATGCGGCGGTAGCCGGCCTTCTGCGCGATGTATTTTCCAATGGGCACGCCACCGGTGAAGGTGATGAGGTCGACGTGTTCGTTGGTCAGCATTTCATCGGCAATCTCGCGCGGGTCGCCCGTGATCACCTGGAACATCTCGGGCGGCAGGCCGGCTTCGTACAGGATGTCGGCCAGGAAATAGGCCGAGAGCGGCACTTTCTCCGAAGGCTTGAGCACCATGCGGTTGTTGGTGGCGATGCTGGGCACCACCTTGTGCGCCACCTGGTTCATGGGGTGGTTGAACGGGGTGATGGCGGTGATCACACCTTGCAGCGGCTCGCGCATGGTGATGACCTTGCGCTTCTTGCCGTGCGGCGTGAGGTCGCAGCTGAACACCTGCCCGTCGTCGCGCAGTGCTTCGTTGGCGCCGAACACCATCACGTCGGCCACGCGGCCGATCTCGTACATCGAATCCTTCTTGCACAAACCCGATTCGAGCGTGATGAGGGTGGACGCTTCTTCGGCGCGCGCGCGCAGCAGGGCGGAGGCCTTCTGCAGGATGCTGGAGCGCTCGTAGCGCGTGAGCGTGGCCTGGTAGGCGTGGCCGATGCGGTAGGCGCGCTTCACATCGTCCAGAGAGGCCAGCGGCACGGTGCCCACGCGCTCGCGGCTGAAGGGGTTGATCACGTCGAGGTTGCGGTCGCGGGTGAGGCGCTCGCCGCCGATGCGCAGCGCTTCGGCGCGAAAGTGCTCGCTGTCGCGCAGGGGGTTGCGTGCGTTCATGCCAGGATCTCCTCGGCGGTGTTTCCAATGAAGTTCTTGCCGCGCGCGCCACCCTGGGCATGCAGCACCATCTGTTCGGCTTCTTCGTCGCTCACGCCGTAGTCGCTGAAGCGCGTCTTCACGCCCAGGTTTTCGATGAAGCGCGCCAGACGCGCTGGTGCATCCGCCAGCGACGGGCCCAGGGCCTGGGTGAGCACGGCGTCGCGGTCGGCGCGGTGGCCGATGGCGCGCTCCAGCACCATGGGCAGCGGGAACGAACACGCAATGCCGTGCGGAATGCCGTAGCGCAGCGTCATTTCATAAGAGATGGAATGCGCCAGCGCGGTCTTGGTGTTGGAGAAGGCCATGCCGGCCTTGAGCGCGGCCAGCGCCATGCGCCCGCGCAAGTCCAGGTTGCCCAGATCGCGCATGAGGCGGGGCAGCACGTCCAGGATGTCCTGCACGGCGGACATGGCCAGCGTGTCCGACATCGGGTTGGCGTTGACGTTCCAGATCGATTCGAGCGCGTGCGAGAGTGCATCGAGCCCGCTCTGCAGCGTGACGGACGCCGGCAGCGAGAGCATGAGTTCGGGGTCGATCAAGGCCACGCTGGGCCAGGTCTGCGGCAGGTGCAGCGAATACTTCTTCTGCCGGCCCCGGTCCCAGATGGTGGCCCAGGGTGTCACTTCGCTGCCGGTGCCGGCGGTGGTGGGCACGGCAATCAATGTCTTGGTGGCGTGCGGTGCAAAGGCCGCCCCGGTGGCCAGCAGGTCGATGAGTTCCTGGAACCCGCCACTGGCCGTGCCGACCATCAGCGCCTTGGCGGTGTCGATGGCGCTGCCGCCGCCCACGGCCAGGATCACTTCCACGTCGGCGTGGTCGCGCCAGAAGGCTTCATAGGTGTGCGCGAGTTCGGCCACGTCGGGGTTGGGCAGCACCTGGTCGATCACGCAGGCCAGTTGCGCGCCCAGCACGCCTTCGACGCGCGCCACCAGGCCGAGTTGCCGCGCCTCGGGAAACGTCACCAGCGCGGCCTTGCGGCCGGCCAGCAGCGTCGGCAGGGACAACAGGGCTCCCGGCCCGTACACGCTCTGCACGGGGTTGAAGTAGTTCGCGGTCATGGAAGGCCTCTAGGCGGTCGTCGTCGTCACGGCGTGGTTGAGCGCCAGGTCGAAGATGTCGAAGTTGCGCAGCCGGCGCCCCGGGATCAGGCCTTTGAGCTGGCGGTTGAACAGCAGCGGCACTTTCTGTTCGGACAAGCCGCCGTGCGAGCGCAGGGGCACGGTGAGGCCGCTCAGGTCGTGCTCCGATGCGCGCGTGCCCAGCACCGTGAGGTGGTCGGAAACCACCACCAGATCGCCAATGCGGTCGGGCGGGAGTTCGAAGCGCTCGGCCGCTTCCTCGCGCGTGAGCACCGCTTCGATGCCATCGTGCGCCATGAGGGCGCTGGCCACAGCGCGGGGGTTCGTGCCCTTGGCCAGGTACACGGTGGCAAACGAACCGAGCGCGCCGTGGTGCACCACGTAGGGGTCGGTGATGGGCAGGATCACGCGGCTGCCGTCGCCACCAGCAGTGGCGTCCATCACCTCCTGCAGGTACACCACGCGGGGCTGGCCGGCGGCGTCGGTCTTGGGGCTCATGCCGTGGTCGGCGGTGAGCGCGATCACCGCACCCAGCGCGTCGAGCTGCGCCAGGTAGCCGTCCATCATGGCGTAGAAATCGTTCGCGCCTTGCGTGCCCGGTGCGCACTTGTGCTGCACGTAGTCGGTGGTGGAGAGGTACATGATGTCCGGGCGGCGCGTTTCCAGCAGCTTCACGCCAGCGGCAAACACGAACTCGCTGAGGTCGGCGCTGTACACCGAAGGCACGGGCTTGCCAACGAGTTCGAGCACGTGGTCGATGCCGCTGTCGGCCACGGTGGCCTTGTCGGCCTTCTCGGCAGAGAAACAGATGCCGCCCTGGAGCTGGTGGCCCAGCAGGGTGCGCAGCTTGTCCTTGGCCGTGACCACGGCCACGCTGGCCCCGGCGCGGGAGAACGCGGCCAGCAGGGTTTCGGCGCGCAGGTAGGCGGGGTCGTTCATCATCACTTCCTTGCCCACGCTCATGTCCAGGAAGTAGTTGCCGCAGATGCCGTGCACCGAAGGCGGGGCACCGGTCACGATGGACAGGTTGTTCGGGTTGGTGAAGCTGGGCACCACGCAATCGCCCACCAGCGAAGTGCCCTTGGCCAGCATCTTCTGCATGAAGGGCGCCACGCCAGCCTGGATGGCCTGGGTGATGTAGTCGGGCTCGCAGCCATCGACGCACACCACCACCACCGGCTGGGTGGGCTTGCTGTACTCGCGGTCGTTGACCTTGAGCTTGAAATTGTCCGGTGCCATATCAACGAGCTCCTTGTTGGATCCAGGCGCGCAGCTTGCTGGAAACGTAGTCGGCGGTCATGACCATGGCCACGATCACCAGAATGCAGGTGGCCGTGTCCTGGTACTGGAACAGCTTCATGCTGCCCACCAGTTCAAAGCCGATGCCGCCCGCGCCCACCATGCCCAGCACGGTGGCCTGGCGCAGGTTGGTCTCGAAGCGGTAGAGGATGACGGCGATCCACGCGGTGACCACCTGCGGCAGCACGCCGAAGATGATGATCTGGATCGGCCCGGCGCCAGTGGAGCGCAGCGCCTCGATGGGGCCCTGGTCGATGTCTTCGATGGACTCGGCGAAGAACTTGCCCAGCATGCCGGCACCGTGCAGCGCGAGGGCCAGCACACCGGGAAATGGACCCAGGCCCACCGCGGCCACGAAGATCAGCGCGAGGATGATCTCGTTGATGCCGCGCATGATGTTGAGCACCTGCCGCATGAAGTGGAACACCGCGATGTTGGGCGAGATGTTGCGCGCCGCCAGGAAACACATGGGCACCGCCAGCACGATGGCCAGCAGCGTGCCCCAGATGGCGATCTGCACCGTTTCGATGGCGGGCTTCACCAGCTTGCTGGCGAACTCCCAGTTGGGCGGAAACATGCGCGAGAGGAAATCACCGATCCAGGGCGCACCCTTGGCGAGTTCGCTGAAGCTGACCTGGCTGCCGATGGCGGCCCACCAGACCACGCCGAACAGCACCACCGCACTGGCGGCGTACTTCCACCAGCCGTCGTTGCCGCCGCTCTTGCCCACGAGAAGGTTGTAGCGTCCGATGCCGATCATGATTGCTCCAGAGCCAGTTGGGGGGCAGCGTGTGCTGCAACAGCCTGCGGGGACGCTGGCGCGAAAGCAGCCGCCGCTTCAGGCGCGGCCACGGCTGGGCTTTCCAGCCCGCCGGGGTAGATGCGCTGCAGCACTTCTTCAGTCAGTTCATCGGGCCGACCTTCGAACACGACGCGGCCGGCGGCCACGCCAATGATCCGTTGGCCGAACTCCACGGCGTAGTCGACCTGGTGCAGGTTGCAGATGACGGTGATGCCGGACTCGCGGCTGGCCTGCTGCAGGTAGCGCAGCACCTTGCGCGAGGTTTTGGGGTCGAGGCTGGCCACGGGTTCGTCGGCCAGGATCACCTTGGGGTGCTGCGCGAGGGCGCGGGCAATGCCCACGCGCTGCTTCTGCCCGCCCGACAGTGTGTCGGTGCGCACGTCGGCCTTGTGCTCCAGCTCCACGCGGCGCAGGCACTCGTGCGCGGCCTCGATGTCCTTGCGCGGAAAGAGCTGGAACCACGAGAGCAGCGCCGGCATGGAACCGAGGCGACCGGTGAGCACATTCTTCAGCACCGAGAGACGCGGCACCACGTTGTAGTGCTGGAAGATCATGGCCACGTCGCGACGGACCTTCCGCAACCCGGAGCGGTCGCCCCGCGAGAGCTCGCCGTCCACCCGGATCTCGCCGGCCGAGGGCTCGGCCAGGTGGTTGATGCACCGCAGCAGCGTGGACTTGCCCGCGCCCGATGCACCCAGGATGACGACAAACTCCCCCTTGGCCACGGTCAGGCTCACGTCGTGCAGCGCGACGAAGTCGCCGTAGCGCTTGGTCAGGTTGCGGATCTCGATCATTTCATCTTCCTCAGATCGAGATTGAGCAGCTTGGCCGTGTCGCGGATCACGTTGTAGGCGGCGTCGTTGGTGGGGTGGAAACCGTTGAGCAGACCCTGATCGGACCAGGGAATGTCCTTCACCTGCAGGAAGGCGGCCTGCACGCGCTTCTTCAGGTCGGCCGGCAGGTCGGTGCGCCACACGGTGGGCGACTCGGGGATCGGGTCCGACTTCCAAACCTCGACCAGGTCTTCGCGCTTGGCCAGGCCCTTGGCAATGGCGGCGTCGAGAATGCGGTCGGCAATCGCGGCGGCATCGATCTTCTTGTTCTGCACGGCGATGGCGCTGGAGTCGTGCGAGCCGGAGAAGATGACGCGACCGAAATCCTTGTCGGTGTCGAAGCCCGCCTTCATCAGGCCGGCCTTGGGGAATAGGTGGCCCGAGGTGGAACTGGGGTCGACGAAGGCGAAGGTCTTGCCTTTCAGGTCGGCCACCGTCTTGATGCCGCTGTCCTTGTGGGCAATGACCTGGCTGTGATAGAAGGTGCGCCCGGCCTTCTTGGTCTCCGCCACGGCAAAGGCCTCGATGGGTGCGATGGTGGCGCCCAGCACATACGAGAACGGACCGAGGTAGGCCACGTCCAGGCGCTTGGAGCGCAGGGCCTCGATGACGCCGTTGTAGTCGGCCGCCACGAACGGCTTCACGGGCATGCCCAGCGCGTTCGAGAGCATGTCCATCATCTTCTGACTGTTGGCGATCATGGCGCGGGAGTCTTCGGAGGGGATGAGCCCCACGGTGAGGACTTGCTGCGCGCGGACCGGGAAGGTCAGCGAGCCGGCCACGGCGGCGGCGGTGCCCATCAGCACCTTTCTGCGATTCATCATGAGCTTGTCTCCAGTGCGTTGTACTGTCATGAAATTTCTCCATCTTTGGCTGGGCGGAATTGCCCGGCTTGGAGTTTTTCCGCCGGACATGACGCGCCTGTGACAACGATGAAAATCCACGAGCGGACGGTGGTTCTTCTGACTCCTGCACCGCTCTGGACACAGTAAACCACCGCATTCACAATTCGACCAATTCAAAGATTTCCGAACTTCCATTCATTTTTTCTATGCGACTCACCCAGCTCCGATCGTTCTATGCCGTGGCCCGCATGGGCAGCTTCACGAAGGCGGCGGAGCATCTGCACGTGAGCCAGCCCACCATCACCACGCAGGTGCGCTTTCTGGAAGAGGCTTACAAGGTGGAGCTGTTCCACCGCAGCGGCAGGCGCGTGCAGCTCACGCAGCTGGGTGAACAGCTCATGCAGCTCGCGCAGCAGATCTTCAGCCTGGAAGCCGATGCGGTGAGCCTGCTGGGCGATGCGGGCGAACTGCGCACCGGTCTCCTGCGCGTGGCAGCGGTGGGTCCGTTTCACGTCACGCAGATGCTGGCGGACTTCAGCCAGCACTACCCCGACATCAAGGTCAGCGTGAGCACCGGCAACTCGCAGGACGTACTGGACCGCCTGCTCGACTACCGCGCCGACGTGGGCGTGCTCGCGCAACTGGTGAAGGACGACCGCTTCCTCTCGGTGCCTTTCAGCCGCCACCCGGTGGGTATCTTCACCTCCACATCGCACCGCTTCGCACGGCGCCGCAGCATCCGGCTGGCCGAGCTTCAGGGCGAACGCATGATCCTGCGCGAACACGGCTCCACCACCCGCAAGGCACTGGAACTGGCCCTGCAGAAGGCCGGCGTGGAAGCCGAGGTGGTGATGGAGATCAGCAGCCGCGAGGTGATCCGCGAGGCGGTGGCGCAGGGCATCGGCATCGCCGCCGTGTCGGCGGTGGAATTCGTGCCCGGCCCAGGCCTGCACATGGTGGGCATCAGCGACTCGGACATCTTCACCTACGCGCACGTGGTGTGCCTCGCCGAGCGCCGCACGATGCGCATGGTCAAGGCGTTCTTTGATACGGTGTCGCTGCCGGCAGAAGGCGCCACGCGCGCCTCGCGCAAGAGAGCCCACGCACACTAGTCAGCCGGCGGCAACCCGAGCCAACGGCGCGCGTTGGTGTGTCGCAACGCTTCTCGCACGGCTTCGTCCAGCTCTATCGACTCAACGCGTTGCGCAGGCTCCGAGTCCATGATGGTGAACGGGTAGTCCGTTCCCACCATCACCTGTGAAGGGCCCGCAAGCCTCACCAGCGCTGCGATGGCGGTGGCGTCGTACAGGAGGTCGTCGTAGAACATGCGTTTGGCGGCTTCGCGAGGCGCTTCTGCCATCGCCTCGCGAACCGCAGGCAAGACCTCCCAAGCCTTCTGCAGGCGGGGTACCTGCACCTGCAGCGAACCACCCCCGTGGCTGAACGCGATACGCAGCCCAGGCACGGCAGCCAGTGTTCCGCCGGTCATCATGGAGATCGCGGCCAGCCCGATTTCGCCCGGGAATGCCACGACCTGTTCGTAGTTCGGCTTGCCAACGATGCGATCCAGGCCTGCGGGACGCAGCGGATGCACGAACACGGCAGCGCCCAACTTCTCGCATGCCTGAAAAAACGGAAGAAACAGCGGGTCGCCTATCGGCGTGCCGTTGATATTGCTACCGATCTCGACGCCCGCCAGCCCCAGCTCGCGGATGGAGAAGTGCAACTCATCGATGGCGAGTTGCGGGTCCTGCATGGGCACGGCCGCCAGCCCGCTGAAACGACCAGGAGCCGACTGCACCATTGCAGCGATCGTCTCGTTGAGGAACCGGCACATCGCCGCGCCGTCTTCCCCCGTCAGCCAGTAAGACAAGAGCTCCGGCATTGGCGACAGCACCTGCCGTTCGACGTTCATGCGCTCCATGTCGGCGAGACGCACCTCCAGGTCCCACGCCTGGTGCGAGACCGTGCGGTACACAGCGCCCCCGAGCATCACGTGCTGGTGGCACGGTTTGGCCGGCGCCATCACGGGCCAGCGCGCATCCGGATGCCGGCCCATGTACTTCGGAAACTGCTGCGGAACCACATGGGTGTGGATATCGACGCAGCCGCAGGAGAAACGGACGTACGGGGATTCGGACATGGATGGCGTCGTTTCAGAGATCGAGGACCAGCAATGGGTCCAGCGAGCGCGAGCAGCAGACCAGAATCCTGTCGTTGGCGGCGCGCTCGTCGTCGGTGAGGAAACTGTCTCGATGGTCGGGGCGTCCTTGCAGAACGCCTGTGAGGCAGGTGCCGCAGACACCTTGCTCGCACATGACCTCGACTTGTATGCCATTGCGCGACAGCACGTCCAGCATGGACTCGCCGTCTTCAACGTCGAGCTCCTTTTCGCTGCGCGCGCAGCGCAACCGAAACCCGCTCTTCGATCCGGCCTGGGCTGCGGGGTCGGCCGAGAAGTACTCCGAGTGCACGGAGCCCTTCGGATAGAACGCCGATGCGACCTCGATCGCCAGCTCCATGAACGGTCGCGGTCCGCACACGTAGACATGGCCGCCTGCAGGCGGCTGCGACAACAGGGCTTGAAGGTGGTCGCGAAGCCGGTCGGGCTCGATGGCATGGTGAAAGTCGACTTCGGTGGCCCAATCCTTGCCGCCGAGGTCGGCATGGAAGGCGGTATGCGCTGGCGAACGGGTGAAGTACTTCATGCGGAAGGGCTTGCCCGCAGCCTTCAGGTGCCGGGCCATCGACAGCAAGGGTGTCACGCCGATCCCACCGGCCAGCAACAGATGCTCGGTCGCGTCCGCGGCCAACGGGAAATGGTTTCGGGGACCCGTGACCGGTATGACGTCTCCCACTTGAATCCGCTCGTGCAGCGCCAGGGACCCACCTCGTGAAGCGGTCTCTTTCTTGACGGCGATGACATACCGGTCGCCCTCGTCAGGTCCATTGCAGAGCGAGTACTGCCGGATCAGGCCGGGGCCGAGATGGAGGTCAATGTGCGCACCCGGCGCAAAGCCGGCCACACGCGCTCCGTCGACCCGCTGCAGATCGAACCGACGAATGTCTTCGGTCTCCGCATGGATCGCCGTCACTTGCATGTCGATGGTGGATTCAGCCACAGGCGCCTCGAAACAGAATGCGGCGAATTTATTCAGCGACGACCGGATTGCGAAGGATGCCGATCTTTTCGATCTCGATCTCGCACACGTCGCCGGCCTTCATGAACAGCGGGGGGTTGCGTGCGATCCCCACGCCGCCGGGTGTGCCCATGACCAGCAGGTCTCCAGGTTCCAGCGTCAGGCATTCCGACATCAGGTGCACCGTGCGGGCGACGTCGAAGATCATGTCGGAGGTGTTGGCACTCTGCATGACCTCGCCGTTGACGCGGCATTCGATCTTCAGGCCCTTGGCGCCTGCGGGCAGTTGGCTGGCAGGAATGAATTCGGGACCGAAGCCACCCGTGCCATCGAAGTTCTTGCCGATGGTCCACTGCGCCGTCTTGCGTTGGTAATCGCGGATGGAACCGTCGTTGAAGCAGGAATAGCCGGCGATGTAGTCCAGCGCGTCGGCCTCGCTGACGTGGCGTGCGCGCTTGCCGACGAATGCCACGAGTTCGGCCTCCCAGTCGAGCATGGCCGACACCTTGGGGACGACCAGAGGCTGGCCATGGCCGACGAAGGAGCTGGCTGAACGGAAGAACACCATCGGGTATTGCGGCACCTCGCGCTTGTTCTCGTTGATGTGGTCGTGGTAGTTCAGGCCCAGGCAGATGGTCTTGACGGACTTCATGGCCAGCGGCAGCAACTTCAGTCCCTCGTAAGCGATGCGGCTTTTCGAGCCTTTCGCCAGCGCAATCGCCTTCTGCACGGCCTCGGCGCCGCCTTGCTGCAACAGCTCCGCCATGTCTGTGGGCAGGTGGGGAGCGATCTCGGAAAGATCGACGACTTCATTGTCAAAGCGCACGCCCAGTGTGGCAGCGCCATTTTTCTCGAAACGGATGATGGCCATGAATAGCTCCTGAAGAAGATGAAGGGTGGAGATGGGAGGTCAGAGCATCGCCATGCCACCGCTCACACCAATGTGCTGGCCAGTAACGAACGACGATTCGCGCGATGCGAAGAAGGCGACGGCGGCAGCGATCTCGCTCGGGTGAGCCAGGCGCCCGATGCCTCCGGCCTGGCCGCGCGCTTTAGCCGCCTCGGCCATGGCCTGCATCACCTCGGGCGGATTCCAGGAAGGATCACGAAAGCCAGAAGGAGGAAGCGGATCGGGATCGCCATCGGCGGCGGTTTCGATGCCCCCGGGCGACACGCAGTTGACGGTGATCCCGTCGCGCAGCACTTCACCAGCGAGCGTCGCCGTCAGCCCGACCATCGAGCCCTTGCCTACGCCGGCCAGGATGGTGTGAAAGGGAAAGCCGGTGCGCCAGGCCTCACCGCCGATGTTCACGATGCGGCCGTACTTCTGTTCGAGCATGACCGGCAGCACAGCCTTGGAGCAACGCAGTGTGTTCCATACGTTCCACTGCACGCCCTTCTGCAGCAGTTCCTCGCTCATGTCCACCAGCTTCAACCGGATGAGCGCCGCGGCGTTGTTCACCAGGGCATCGATGCGCCCGAAGCGTTCCTTCGTCTCGCTGGCCATGCGGTCGGCGATGCCGGCTTCACTCAGGTCGCCGGCGAAGGACACGAAACGGTCACCCAGTTCGTCGCACAGCTGCTTCGCGGTGCGCTCGGCGCGTTCGCCCTGAATGTCTGCCACGACGACACTGGCGCCTTCCTGGCCAAGACGGTGCGCGATGGCGCGGCCCAGGCCTTGTGCCGCGCCGGTGACGATCGCAACCTGGCCCTCGAAGCGGCGACATTGGTTGGGAACGGCGTAAGGAAGGGATGCAAAGGCGGTTGCCTGCATACGGGTCTCCGGGTAGGGATGAGGTGTGGCCTAGAAATTGACCGCTTCGCGGCCCTTCAGGGCAAGGATCTGGCGGGCCTCGGCCGGCGTTGCAGGTTCGAGCGACAAGGCCTCCAGCACGGCCCTGATGCGCCGGACCTGCGCCGCGTTGCTCTCGGCGAGCCGGCCCGGACCATCCCACAGCGAGTCTTCGAGCCCCACCCGCACGTTGCCACCCATCGCCGCTGAAAGCGTCGCAATGGGCATCTGGTTTCGTCCAGCGCCCAGCACCGACCACACGTAGGCGTCGCCAAACAGGCGGTCGGCGGTTCGGCGCATGTGCATCACGTCTTCGGGATGGGGGCCGACACCGCCACGCAGGCCGAAGACGCTCTGGATCAGGAAAGGCGCCTTGATCAGCCCGCGGTCGACAAAGTGCGCGGCCGTGTAGAGGTGCGCGGTGTCATAGCATTCAATCTCGAAGCGGGTGCCGTTGGCGGCGCACGATTCCAGAATGTGGGCGATGTCGCGAAAGGTGTTGCGAAAGATCAGGTCATCGCTGTTCTTGAGGTAAGGACGCTCCCAATCGTGCCGAAACTCCTTGAACCGGTCGAGCATCTCGTACAGGCCGAAGTTCATCGAGCCCATGTTGAGAGACGCCACTTCGGGTGCGAACTGCAGCGCGGGCTGCAGCCGCTCCTGAACACCCATGGTGGGTGCACCGCCAGTGGTGATGTTGACCACGACTTCGCTGCGTCTCTTGATTTCGGGCAGGAACTGCCTGAACACGGCAGGGTCCTGCGTGGGCTTTCCGTTGACCGGGTCGCGCGCGTGCAGGTGCACGATCGCTGCGCCAGCCTCTGCCGCTCCCAGTGCGGCATCCACGATTTCTTGCGGCGTCACCGGCAGATACGGCGACATCGATGGTGTGTGAATGGCGCCGGTGACGGCACAGGTGATGATGACTTTTCGTTGGGCCAAGGGTGAATTCCTGACAGATCGGAAACGGATGTGCGCCTTACGCGTCCGGATACACGCGGCCCTGTTCAGGCATGAACCGCGCCGTGTTGAGGATCATGGCCAGCGTGCTGTAGTAGCCGCAGAGCGCCAGCAGTTCCAGCACGCCCTGGCGGCCGAACAGTTGGTTCGCCGCTGCGAACGAAGCGTCCGATGCCTCACCGGTGCGGTGAACGTCATGCGCGAAGTGCCACGCTGCCGACTGCTGCTCCGTCATGTTCTCAGGCTCGCTGCCCGAGTGCAGCGCGTCGAGGGTGGTCTCGTTCAAGCCGTACTTGCGTCCGATTTCCGAATGGATCACCCACTCGAAATGGCACTTCCAGCGAGTTGCCGTGTACAGCACGACGAGTTCGATGACGTCCTTGGGCAACGAGCACTCGAAGCGCAGGTATTCGCCGATGCGATGGATGCGGCTCTCGAGCTCCGGCGCGTGCAGCAGCACCTTGAACGGACCGATCAGCGAGCCGCGAGGGCCGGCGCAGATCTCGTCGTTCACAGCGCGTTGCTGCGGCGTCATCGCTTCCAGAGGGATGGTGGGGAACCGTTCAGTCATGTGCGGAGTCCTGTTCGATCTCGCCCACCGTCGCCTTGCGCGGGTCGAGGAAACTGCGCCAGTAGTCGTACGACTCTGGAATGGGTTCGAAGACGCGCGGCTTGCGGTAGCCGTGCTCCGGGAACTCCTCCATCCCGAAGCTGTATTCCAGGGTGATCCCGTCGGGGTCGAGGAAGTACAGGAACATGCTGCCGGACGCCGGATGCCGGCCGGGGCCGTTGACGATGGCGACCTTCTCGCGCGAGAAGCGTGATATCGCTTTGCCGATGTCGTCGACCTCCGTCACCATGAAGTTGACGTGGTGCAGCAGCGGCGCAGCGCCATGCCCGACCCCGATGCCATGGTGGTATGGATTGGGATGGAATCGCATGAAGCAAACCTGATCGCCGACCCGGTCGGAGATCTTGAACTCGAGCACGTCGGTCCAGAACTTGATGGCCTGCGCGAAGTTGGGGCTCTTCATCACCACATGACCAAGGCGCTGGATCTTGGTGTGAGTGTGCACGTAGGGCTGTCCACCGAACTGCCGCATGGTGCTGTAGAACTCGAACACCGTTGTCGTGGTGGGGTCCGATACGCGCAGGGTGCGACCCTGGTGCCAGGCGGTGCATTCTTCCGGCGGGACGTCGTAGTGACGGACGCCGTGGTGCTTCAACCGATCGGCAAGCTCATCGATCGCCGCGTCATCCTGCATCTCCACACCAATCCGCTTGAGGCCCGGTCTTTGCGAGGGGCACAGGACAATGTTGTGATGGTCCAGGCTGCAACGAAGAAACGCGTGGCCCTGTTCGCTGGTGCCGCTGTACTGCAGACCGACCACGCGTTCGTAAAAATCGCGCGATCGTTCCACATCGGTGACGTTCAGGGCCGTGTAGCCCAGCTTCTCGTAGCGCATGCTTACTCCGGCTTGATGTTGGCGCTTTCCACCATTTCCTTGGCACGGGCGGTCTCCTCCCGGTTGCGCGCCGCGAGTTCCTTCGGACCGCCGTCGAGAATCTGGAAGCCGGCCACCTGCCTGGCAAAGTCCGGCTCCTTGAGGATGGCGCGCACGTCGGCAGCGATCTTGTCGACGACCGCCTGTGGCGTGCCGGCCGGTGCAAACAGGCTGTGCCAGATCGACACCTGCAGCCAGGGCATGCCGAGTTCCGTGGTGGTCTTGACGTTGGGCATGCTGGGATCGCGCTCCGGACTTCCGATGGCAAGTGGCTTGAGTTTCCCGGCTTCGATCAGTTTGCCCGCCACCGCATAGCTGCCCAGAGACAGTGGGATCTCGTTGCCCATCATGGCTGCCATCACCGGGGCCACGCCCTTGTAGGGCACATGCAGGATGTCCAGGCCCTCGCGCTTGTTGAGCAACTCGTAGGCGAGCTGTGGCGTGCTGCCGGACCCATACGAGCCGTACGAAAACTTGCCTTTCTGCTGCTTGGCAAGTGCCACGAGTTCCTTCAAGTCCTGCGCAGGCACTTCAGGCGTGGCCAGAAACATCTGGTTGGCCTGCACCATCATCGCCACGGGTGCGAATCCCTTGTCGGGATCGTAGGGAAGTGACTTGTACAGGTAGCGATTCGCCACCATCACCTGGTCTTGCGCGGCCAGCAAGGTGTACCCATCGGGCTTGGCGTTCTGCACCGCCTGCGCACCCACACCGCCGCCGGCGCCGGGACGATTGTCGATGATCACTGGCTGCTTCCAGCGCTCGCTCAGGCGCTGCGCCACTGCGCGCGTCACGGTATCGAGTCCACCACCAGCAGCGATCGGAACGACGATCCGGACGGCCGAACTGGGGTATTCCTGGGCCAGCGCGCCTTGCGCGACCAGCATCGATGCGGCGAGCAGTGCCACTTTGTACTTGTTCATGTCTTTGTCTCCTGGGTTGATGGACGCCGGTGATCCGGTCAGAGGATGAAACTGAGCTTGCCGTGCGGACGCAGGCTTTCCATGTCGAGGATGGCGCGCCGCTCACGGAAGCGCAGCTCGCCATCGACACGTGTCACGATGTGGACATACCGACCCACGTACACGTCTGTTTGTCCAAGCTGGAATCGCCAGACGGCGAAGTTGGCGCCGATCCGGGCGGTATCGCCGGTCGTCTCCAGGACTTCGACGTTGGTGACGAGGCGACGGGTGCGCGAGCGTGGGTTTTCCGCCCACGCGGTGCGTCCGAGCAACTGCTCCACGCGTGAACGCAAGGTCACCGCGTTGTCCGACACCAGAAACAATGCTGTCTCGGGTTCGGATGCAGGCGAATCAAGCGACGGCACCAGATTGCGCACGTCAGGCGTGAGGAGTTCCATCCACTCCTTGAGTTTCCATTCGTCCAGCAGGCGCGCTTCTCGCACCAACAGGTTCTGGACTTCGCGTTCGGTCAAATCCACGTACATGTCTCCTTTGTCAGTCGCGATCACCACAGGCGATGGGCTCGGTTCGGTCTTGCATCAACGCGTGCCAGCGGCGCCAGAAGGCGCGCATCTGCAGCTCGTCGGTTGCCACCGGTTGTTCCCGAGCCATTCCGCGCGAAATGTCCGACCAGCGCGCCTCTCGACCACCAGCGAAGCCGCGTTGACAGCCCTCCAGGCCGGATACGTCGTCGGGAGTCCCGAAGCCAGCCGGCCCCAGGAAGGAAATGAAGTTCTCCAGTCGCTTCTGGCGCAACCCCTGGCTTTCGCCGCATGGCATCAGCGCCCATGCATCGACCTCCATGTAGTCGGGAGCGACTGGATAGAACGTGCGCAAGGTGCGCCACGTTGAAATCAGGATCAGGTTCGGGAAAATGAAGACGTTGCGGTCGAAGTCGACCGCCTTGTGGGCGCGTTCCTTGCCGAGCTTCTGTTCGATCAGCTGCCGTTGCGCAGCCAGCTCGCTGGCCGCACCTGCGGTGAGACCGGTCATGTGGCGGGGTTTTTCGGTGACCGCATGCCCATTGCCAAGGCTGCGCCCGCGGCTGTCTGTGCTGCCGAGTGAGGTCACATTGCTCTGCAAGCCCAGATCGCTGAGGTACTTGCGAAAGAAGCGCTGGTGAGTCGGCAGGCCGTGGTAGCCGTCGATGCTGTTCTCCACCAACAGCTTCCAGTTGGCGCGCATGCTGTAGTTCTGCGCACCTTGCACCACCTCGACATCGGCAGCAGCCGAGTCGATGACGTGGTCGATCTGCTCGCGCGCCTCGTCTCCAAAGTACGTGACCAGATCGACGCAATTGGCGTCATAGCAGACGAATAGCAGGCCGCGATAGCTTTCGAAACGCGGGACGCGAGCCAGGCCGTGATCCTTGCGGTGGAACGATTCGGAGTAAGCGTCCTCGCCTGGCACGCCGATCAGTGCGCCTGCAGTGTCGAAGCTCCACGCGTGATAGAAGCAGGTGAAGTTTCGGCTGTTGCCGCTTTTTTCGCGGACCACCATGTTGCCGCGGTGAGGGCAGGCGTTGATGAAAGCATTGACGCCGCCCTTCTGGTCGCGAGTCAACAGCAGGGGCCTGCCGCCGACTTGACGCGTGACGAAGTCGTCAGGCTTGGCCAGTTCCGACTCGTGCCCTGCGTACAGCCAGCAGCGGTCGAATATCTTTTGGCGCTCCTGCTCGAACAGCCCCTTGTCGGTGAAGACCTGACGGTCGACGCGAAACAGATTTTTTTCGCGATCGTCCACGATCAGCCCCGCCATCGCGGCCTCTTCCATGATGTCTCCTTATTGGTGCTACCAAATCGATGTCGCAAATGGTAGCACCAATAAAGCAGATGCTTCAAACCCCTAAGGTGCGTGTGGGCTACGCCCGCGAGCGTGTTTTTCGTGGCAGCGGTTTGACCTCGGTCTTGCCCGCCAGGACGCGCGAGAGCGTCTGGTGCAGGTCAAGCAGTTGACGGCTCAGTTCCGCCACGGCCTTGTCGGCGTCTCTGGCCCGCATGTGCTTGAGGACACGCCGACGCGAGGCCACCAGCGTGGTGAGTTGCGGGTTTCCGTCTTGCCATGCGCGCTCGACGAAGACGCTGATGAGATCAATCAGCGAGGAGTCCAGGAGCATCAGCACCCGGTTGCGCGTCGCAGCTGCGAGCAGGTGATAAAAGCCCACCACCCGTTCTTGCCGCTTCGCCATTTCATTGGCTTTGGTCAGTTGCTCGAGCTCATCCACATTCTTCTGAAGTGCGGAGAAGTCGTCGTCCGTCGCCCGCTCGCACGAAAGCCGCACCATCTGCTCCACCATCAGAATTCGGGCTTCGGTGAGCTCTTCCAGCGTGTAGGAACCAATGTCGTGCAGTTCCTGCATCGCGTGTGTGATCCGCCGTGCGTTGGTCGGCAGGATAAACGCGCCGCCTCCTCGTCCCTTGCGCAGTTCAACCACGCCGCCGTTCTCCAGACTTCGTAAGGCTTCGCGCACGGCATTGCGGCCTACGCCGAGCTGCTCGGCCAGTTCGCGCTCCGCTGGCAGCTTGTCCCCTGGCAGCAAGTCACCCGATGCAATCTGGGCGCGGATGCCGCGACATATATCCTCGAATGCGCGGGAAGGGATCGAGGCGGTAGCGGGCTTGTTGGGCATTGGAGGACGTTTGATGGGATGTCGGCAACAATATAGAGCATGACTTCCTCCCTGAATCTCGGCGATCCCGTACTGGACGAAGACCACGCGCGTCTGCTGCACCTCGCCGACCAACTTCTGAAAGCGCCTTCCGGCGGCGCCGTTCCCTCGCTCGAAGCACTGCGTGCCCATGCGGCAGAGCACTTCGCGGTGGAGGACCTCGAATTGCACACCATGCAGGATGGCAACACACAATGCCACCTCGATGAGCATGCGGCCGTGCTGAGGTCGCTGGACGAAGTGCGCGAAGTGTTGTTGCAGGAAGGGACGCCGACGGAAGCCAAGGATTCGCTTGTACGGCGCCTCGCCACGCAGTTGCGCGAGTGGCTGCCGGAGCATGTGCAGGCAATGGACGCTGGCGTGGCGACACATCGTATGCGGCGGCGCTTCGGCGGAGCACCGGTCAAGATATCGCGGCAAAAGATCGGCCAGGAAAATGCGAAGCCCTGACCCATCCTCAGACCAACGACGCCCATGACACATCCCATCCAGCACCAGGAAAGCGCTTCGCGCGGCGCTTTCGTCATCCAGCGCGATGGCCGGCGCATTGCCGAAATGACCTACACCCGCACCAACCCTTCACTGGTGGTGGTGGACCACACGTATGTGGACCCGAGCCTGCGTGGCCAGGGCGTGGCGCGCCAGTTGCAGGACGCCATGGTGGCCTGGGCGCGCGAGAGCGCCACCAAGGTGATTCCCGTGTGTTCGTATGTGAAAGTGCAGTTCGATCGCGATGCCTCGATTCGCGACGTGCTGGCGTAGCCTTGGAGAAAACCCCATGACCCATCCCATTCAACGGCAGGAAGAAGGCTCGAAGGGCGCGTTCGTGTTCCAGCACGAGGGCAAGCGCCTGGCCGAAATGACCTACAGCCGCGTCAACGAGTCCTTGATCGTCATCGACCACACCGAGGTGGACGAAAGCCTGAAGGGACAAGGCGTGGGGCGCCAGTTGCTGGACGCGCTGGTGGCCTGGGCGCGCGAGTCAAAGACCAAGGTGATCGCGCTCTGCCCGTTCGCCAAATCGCAGTTCGACAAGGATCCCTCGATCCGCGACGTGCTGCGCGACTGAACGCCGCAGAACCCTTCAACGTGGCCAACACCACCATCCCCGGCCCCGACGGCCAGCCGCGCTGCCGCTGGTGTGCGGTGGCGCCCGAGTTCTTCCACTACCACGACACCGAATGGGGTTTCCCCGTGAAGGACGACCAGCGTCTTTTCGAGAAGCTGTGCCTGGAAGGTTTCCAGTCGGGCCTGAGCTGGCGCACCATCCTGGCCAAGCGCGAGAACTTTCGCGCGGCGTTTCATGGATTCGATGCGAAGCGCGTGGCCCGCTTCGGCGAGCGCGATGTAGAGCGGCTGCTGAACGATGCGGGCATCGTGCGGCACCGGGGCAAGATCGAGGCGGTGATTCACAACGCACGCATGGCGCAGGAGCTCACTGCGCAAGAGGGTTCTCTGGCGGCCTACTTCTGGCGCCATGAGCCCGAGCCTTCTTCACTCGGTGAGCCACAGACCGTGTCCACGTCGGCCACCTCGCTGGCCCTGTCGAAAGACCTGAAGAAGAAGGGCTGGAAATTCGTCGGTCCGACCACGGTGTATGCCTTCATGCAGGCCATGGGCCTGGTGAACGACCATGCCACCGGCTGCGTGACTCGGGCACAGGTGGAGAAAGCCCGGGCGAAGTTCGTTCGCCCTGCCTGAGCCAGGGTCTGCCGCGCAAAGGCCGGGCGCTGTGCTGGGCTATGGCGGTCATTGGGAAAACTTCGTTGAACGATCGACCGGCTGAAATTAGACTGCCTGCTCACCCGTCAATCAACAACAACCCCAATGGAGAAACCCATGTCGACCGAAGCCAAGTGCCCCTTCTCGGGCGCCCCACGCAATACCACCGGCGGTGCTTCCAACAATGCCACCTGGTGGCCCAACCAGCTCAATGTGAAGCTGCTCAACCAGCATTCGCCGCTGAACGACCCGATGGGCGACGAGTTCGACTACGCCACGGAGTTCAAGACGCTGGACCTGGACGCGGTGATCAAGGACCTGCGCGCACTGATGACGGATTCGCAGGACTGGTGGCCGGCCGACTACGGCCACTACGGCCCGTTTTTCATTCGCATGGCGTGGCACAGCGCCGGCACCTACCGCATTGCCGATGGCCGTGGCGGCGCGGGTTCGGGCACGCAGCGCTTCGCGCCGCTCAACAGCTGGCCCGACAACGGCAACCTGGACAAGGCGCGTCGCCTGCTGTGGCCGATCAAGCAGAAATACGGCCGCAAGCTTTCGTGGGCCGACCTGATGATCCTGACCGGCAACGTGGCGCTGGAATCCATGGGCTTCAAGACCTTCGGCTTCGCCGGAGGACGGCCCGATGTGTGGGAACCAGAGGACATCTACTGGGGCCCGGAATCCGAATGGATGGGCGACAAACGCTACACCGGTGACCGCGAGCTCGAGAACCCGCTGGGCGCCGTGCAGATGGGCCTGATCTACGTCAACCCCGAAGGCCCCAACGGCAAACCCGATCCGGTGGCCTCGGCGCGCGACATCCGCGACACCTTTGCCCGCATGGCCATGGACGACTACGAGACGGTGGCGCTGGTGGCCGGCGGCCACACTTTCGGCAAAGCCCACGGCGCGGGTGACCCGGGCCAGTACATGGGCAAGGAGCCCGAAGGCGCCACGCTGGAAGAACAAGGCCTGGGCTGGAAGAACAGCTTCGGTGCGGGCCACGGCGTGAACACCATCACCAGCGGCATCGAGGGCGCCTGGACGCCCACGCCGACGAAGTGGGACATGAGTTTCTTCGACACCTTGTTCGGCCACGAATGGGAACTGACGAAGAGCCCGGCCGGCGCCCACCAGTGGAAGCCGAAAGACCCAGCCGCCGCCACGCTGGTGCCCGACGCGCACGACCCTTCGAAGCGCCACGCGCCCATGATGACCACGGCCGACATGGCCCTGCGCATGGACCCGGCCTACGAGAAGATCTCGCGCCACTTCCACCAGAACCCGCAGGAGTTCGCCGACGCGTTCGCACGCGCCTGGTTCAAGCTCACGCACCGCGACATGGGGCCGCTCTCGCGCTACCTCGGCCCGCTGGTGCCGAAGGAAGAACTGATCTGGCAGGATCCGGTGCCCGCCGTGGACCATGCCCTGGTGAACGAGGCCGACGTGGCTGCGCTCAAGACCAAGGTGCTGGCCTCGGGCCTGTCGGTTTCGCAACTCGTGATCACGGCGTGGGCCTCGGCCTCCACCTTCCGGGGCTCTGACAAGCGCGGCGGCGCCAATGGTGCGCGCATCCGCCTCGCACCGCAGAAAGACTGGGAAGTGAACCAGCCGGCCGAACTGGCCCGGGTGCTGCAGAAACTGGAAGCCATCCAGAAGGAATTCAACGGCGCGCAATCGGGCGGCAAGAAGATCTCGCTGGCCGACCTGATCGTGCTGGCCGGTTCTGCCGCCGTGGAAGCGGCGGCGAAGAAGGCGGGCCACAGCGTGACCGTGCCGTTCTCGCCCGGGCGCACCGATGCGTCGCAGGAACAGACCGACGTGGAAGCTTTTGCCGTGATGGAGCCGACCACCGACGGTTTCCGCAACTTCGCCAAGGCAGGTCTCGAAGGCTCGGTGGCCGAGCGCCTGCTCGACAAGGCCAACCTGCTGACGCTGACCGCGCCGGAAATGACCGTGCTCGTGGGTGGCCTGCGCGCGTTGAATGCCAATGCCGGCCAAACTGCGCATGGCGTGTTCACAGCCCGCCCCGGCACGCTGACCAACGACTTCTTCGTGAACCTGCTGGAAATGCGCACGGTGTGGCAGAAGTCCGCCAGCACACCGGGCGTGCTGGAAGGGCGTGACCGCAAGAATGGCGACCTGAAGTGGACAGCGACCCCGGTGGACCTGGTGTTCGGATCGAACTCGGTGCTGCGCGCCCTGGCTGAGGTCTATGCCGCCAGCGATGCCCAGGCGGACTTCGTGCGTGACTTTGCCGCCGCCTGGACCAAGGTGATGAACCTGGACCGCTACGACCTGAGGTGAGCCTCAACGGCCGGGTGCGGCCACACTGAAGTAGAAGGCCGCACCCTGCCCCACCGTGCCCTCGCCGCGCACATGACCGCCGTGGCGTTCGATCACGCGGTGCACGGTGGCCAGGCCCACGCCCGAACCTTCGAATTCCTGTGGGCGATGCAATCGCTTGAAGGGTTCGAAGAGCTGCGCGGCGTAGGTCATGTCAAAGCCCGCGCCGTTGTCGCGCACGCAGAATTCCGGTGCGCCGTCGGCCCTTGCATGCGGGCTGCGCCTGAACTCGATGCGCGCATGTGGGGTCTGGCCGGTGTACTTCCACGCGTTGCCCAGCAGGTTCTCCATCACCACCCGCATCAGGCCGGGGTCCGCCGTCACCTGCAGGTCGTCCTCGATGCGCCAGTCGACGGTGCGGTCGGCATCGCTGCGGGCCAGTTCATCGGCCACCGTGCGCGCCATGGCGCTCAAGTCCACGGGCTCCAGGCGCAGTTCGGCGCGGCTGACCTGCGCCAGCGCGAGCAGGTCTGACGTGAGACGGCCCATGCGGTGCACGGCCGCGATGATGCGCCGCAGGTGGCCGCGACCCTGCGGGCTGAGCTTGTCGCCGTCGTCTTCTTCGATGACGCGCGCGAAACCGTCGATGGTGCGAAGCGGCGTGCGCAGGTCGTGCGAGACGCTGTAGGCGAAGGCTTCGAGTTCGCGGTTGAGCAGGGAGAGCTCGCGCGTGCGACCGGCCACACGCGCCTCCAGCTCCTCGTTGAGTTTGCGCAGGGCCTCTTCGGCCAGGTGCACTTCGGTGATGTCCTGCAACGTGCCTACGCTGCGCGTGGGGCGTTCGCCTTCAAACTGGGTGAAGCCGACCTCGCGCACGTGCTTCACTTGACCATCCCGCATGAGCAATCGGTGGGTAAAGTCGTACGGCTTTCGAGTGCTGACGGAGAGCCGATAGGCCTCCTTGACGAACACCTGATCGTCCGGGTGCACGACCTCGATGAAATGCTTGAACGACGCAGCGTGCGTGGCAGGATCGACGTCGAGAATGCGAAAGACCTCATCGGACCATGTGACCCGCTCGTTGTTCAGGTCCACCTGCCAGCTGCCGAGGTGAGCGAGCCGCTGGGCTTCCTTCAAGCGAGCCTCGCTGTTCTTGAGGGCATCCTGGGCGTGCTCTGCTCGCAGCAGCAGCCACACGATGAGCCCCCCGCACAACAACAGCAGGAGCGCCAGCAGTCCCGTGAGGGCGCGGGCGCTGCCAAAGCCGGTTTCCAGCGGGGCCAGAATCGACGCCTCCTCCAGGCCGACACCCACGATGAGGTCGCTCCCCGCCAGACGACGCCAGCCGTACGTGCGCTGCGTTCCATCGATGCGCCCGGGGACCCGGAAGATGCCGCGGTCGATGTCGGCTTGGGCAGTGAGAAAGGGTCTGTCTGCCGGCACCTGGTTGCCCATGGCGTTCGAGTTGTCCAGACTACGGGCCATGAACCATCCATCTCGGTGAATCAGGCTGACGACGTCGCTGGATTCGAGTTGCAGCGCGGCCAGACGCCGGGCCACAAACTCAGTGGACACGAGGAACTGCAGGGTGCCGCCGAATCGGCCCTCGAGCATCAGGGGGCGGCTGATCACAAAGACCCAGTCATCGACCAGCTTGGACTGCACCGGTTTGCCGATGTACAGGTCATCGCGCCCGGAGCGCTGCAGAGTCTGAAAATGATCGCGGTCGCCGAGGTACATCCGATCGATCACGCCACGGCTGTTGTAGACCATGTAACCCTGCGCGTCGATCAGCGAGACGTGCGAGACGAACTGCCGAGGCAGTGCCGTCAGCACCGCCTGCACTTCGGCGTCGAAGTGCATGGGGTTGCGCATCCATTCACGCCGCAGGCCGATCAGCTCCTGGTCCAGCACGCTCACCAGGGCGTCCACCTGGTTGGCCATGGCGTCGGCCAGTTGCAGGCTGCGCTGCGCAGCCTGTTCAAGCATCTGCTCCCGCTGCACGCTTCGGGCCCGCTCCGACTGCAACCACAACAAACCCGTGGAGGCGAGTGTCAGCAGGGCCACCAGCGTCAACAGCAGCCGGGTTCGTCTTCTCAAGCAATGTCTCCCTGGAATGATCGGCCACCAGTCTATGCCTGCCCGCGGGGACAGGGAAACTCATGTGGTCAGCAAGCCACGCAGCAACTCGCTCAGGCCGTCCCACACGATCTGCACGCCCAGGCACAACAGGATGAACGCGGAAAGGCGCAGGAAGATGACCGTGCCGGCCTCACCAAGCGGTCGCAGCAGGCGCTGGGCATAGCGAAAGGCGAGATACAGGACGATGCCGATGGCCAGCACCGCCAGCACGCCGCCGCCGATGCGGGCGAGCGAGAGGCCGAGTTGCTGGTCGTGCAACGCAACGCCCACGGTGATGGCCGCCGCGATGGAGCCAGGCCCGCAACTGATGGGAAAGGTGAGCGGATAGAACGCCTGGCGGCGAGCGTGGTCGGGCGTGAAGGCTTCTGCCAGGGCGGTGCGCCGGTCGTCGCTGGCGTGGCTGGTGTTGAGCAGGCGCCACGCCGCCGAGGCCACGATCAGTCCGCCACCCACGCGCACGATGGGCAGCGAGATGCCGAAGAAGTCCAGCACGTAGCTGCCCACCAGCATCGAACCCACCATGAGGAAGATCATGTTGCGGGCGATGCGGCGGGCCAGCAGCGCCCGGGTGGAGGCCGACGCGCCTTCGGTGAGACCGAGGAAGATCGGTGCCGTGGCCGCCGGGTTCAGGATCGGCAGCAACGCCGCGAACACGAACAGGAAGCTCTTGCCCAGTGCAAACAGCAGCTCGAACGTCATGGAGCGGTCGGAGGCTCCACCATGCTGCGCATGCGGCGGCGCAGTTCACGTTCTCGCCGTTGCTCATCGGCGTGATCGTCCCGCACGCCGCGCCACAGTGCCACGGCCATCAGCACGATCACGACCGTGAAGGGCAACGCGAAGACGATGGTCGCGGTCTGAACGGCCTTGAGTCCACCGGCCAGCAGCAGGCTGATGGCAATGCCCGAGATCAGTGCACCCCAGATGATCTTGATGCGGGCGCCCGGGTTTTCGTTGCCGCCGGAGCTCATCATGCCCAGCACCAGCGTGGCCGAGTCGCCCGAGGTGACGAAGAAGAGCATGACCAGGATGGTGGCGACGCCCGAGAGCAGCCCGGCCATCGGCAGGGTGTCGAACAGGGCGAACAGCGCGGTGGACACGTCGGCCTTCACGGCTTCAGCCATCGGCAGGCCTTGCATGATCTCCATGTTCAGCGCGGTGCCGCCGAACACCGAGAACCAGATGAACGCCGCCAGTGTGGGAGCAAGCATGGTGCCGAGCACGAATTCGCGGATGGTGCGCCCGCGCGAGACGCGCGCGATGAACAGGCCCACGAACGGCGACCAGCTGACCCACCAGGCCCAGTAGAAGATGGTCCAGCCACCCACCCAGCCGCTGTCGCGGAAGGGGGTCATGCGCAGGCTCATGCGCACGAATTCGCTCACGTAGCTGCCCAGCGTGGTGGTGAAGGTGTCGATGATGGCCACCGTGGGTCCGAACGCAAAGACCACCAGCGTCAGGAGCGCGGCGAGCACGAGATTGATATTGGAGAGCCACTTGATGCCCCGGGTGACGCCGGATACCGCCGACGCGAGGAACAGCAGCGTGGTGACCACGATGATGGCGACCTGCGACGCATCGCCCACGGGCACGCCAAACAGGCCATTGAGGCCGCTGTTGATCTGCAGCGCGCCCATGCCCAGCGAGGCGGCAACGCCGAAAGCGGTGGCAATCACCGCCAGCACATTGACCACCGGCCCGAGCTTCTTCATGGGCGCCCAGGGCAGGCTCTGCACCGAGGTGCTCACCAGCGCGGAGCCGCCCTTGCGGAACTGGAAGAACGCGATGGCGAGCGCCACCACGCTGTAGACCGCCCAGGGGTGCAGGCCCCAGTGGAAGAAGCTGTAGCGCATGGCGGCGTTGGCCGCTTCGGGTGTCTCGGGCGCAATGCCGGGCGGCGGCGCGCCGTAGTGCGAAATGGGTTCAGCCACGCCCCAGAACACCAGGCCGATGCCCATGCCGGCGGCGAACAGCATGGAAAACCACGAGCCCAGCGAGAACTCGGGCTCGTCGTCCTCGCCGCCGAGCTTGAGATCGCCGTATCGGCTGAAGGCAAGGAAGAGCGCGAAGACCACGAGACCCAGCACGACCCACAGGTAGAACCAGCCAAAGTCGCGCGTGGTGGCAGCCAGCGCGGTGTCGAACACCGAGGCCAGGGAAACCGGGGCGAGGACGCCCCAGATGACGATGGCCAGGATGAGGCTGGCCGAGACGATGAGCTGCATGAGATGACTCCTCCGGATGAACGGATGACCTGACCCGAGCGCCGCCTTGCAAGAGCGGTCGAACGGCCCGGGCCAGAGAGGCGCGGGTGGCTGGGGTGGCACCGGTTCGGTGGTGAGGGAAACGACGGCGGCGGTGGCCCGATGTGTCAGGTGTTCCCGCCGTGCAGCGGGTCTGTCAGCAAGGGCCGGCACCGCCAGCGCCTTGAAGGTGCGCCAGCCGTGCCGTCGATGAGGGCCTGCATTATCGCCTTTCTCAGTCCGCCCCGTCCACCGTGGGTGGCAGGTCCCGGTAGGCGGCCACCATGCAGCTGGCCTGCGCCTGCAGAACATCGACCGCGCGGTCGAGCACCTCGCACTCGACCGCGCTCAGCGTGGAAACAATCTCGCGGTTGATGGCGGCCACGCGCGGGTAGATCTCGCCGTACAGGCGCCGGCCTTCGTCGGTGAGGAACACCTGCACTTCGCGCCGGTCCGAAGGGCGGGGCTGGCGCGACACGATTTTCTTGGACGCCAGCGAGGTGAGCGCACGCGAGGTTCGTGCACGATCGAGCATGGCGAGTTCTGCAAGCTGGGATGACAGGACACCCTCCCGCTCAGCCAGGAAAGACAGGATGCGCCACTCGCGCCGGGTGATGCCGTAGTCGGTCTCGCACAGGTGCACCACCATGCGCCCCGCCGTCACCTGAATGCGGTAGAGGCGGTAGAGCAGCAGATCGGCCAGGTGGCGAGGGTCCGCGAGGCGGTTGTGAGGGTCGGAATCCGGCATGTAGGGAAAACACCCGCAATGATTGATTTCTGCAATTGATTGTGCGTGCATAGGATGCTGGGTTGCACCGGAAAACCCCGGGAACCTCAGGAAACACCATGACGACACGTCGCCAGTTGATCACGCTCACCGCCGCAATGGCAACCACCATCGCCCTGCCCGTTCACGCCCAGGCGCAGGAAGGGCCGCTGCGCATTGTGGTGCCTTACGCGCCGGGCGGCTCCACCGACCGCGTGGCGCGGCTGGTCGCCGACAGGCTCGGCCCGAAACTGGGCGTGACGGTGGTGGTGGAGAACCGCACCGGCGCGGGTGGCCGCCTGGCGGCGCAACAACTGCGCAACGCGCCGGCCAGCCCGAGCGTGCTGCTGATGGCCAACCCGGCGGTGATGGTGGTGGCGCCGTTGGTGTTCAAGGACGCCGGCTACGACCCGGAGAAGGATTTTCAGGCGGTGTCGCAGGCGAACGCCTACGAATTCGGTGTGGCCGTGGGGGCGGGCGTGCCGGTGCGCGAGCTCAACCACCTGCTGGCCTGGCTGCGCGCCAACCCGGAGCAGGCCAACTTCGGCGTGCCGGCCACCGGCAGCCTGCCGCACTTCTTCGGCCTCATGGTCGGCGAAAAGGCGGGTGTGAAAGCGCAGGTGATCGGCTACCGGGGCTCCGGCCCGCTGCTCACCGATCTCATGGGCGGCCAGGTGCCGGTGGCCTTCGACACCTTCGACACGCTGCTGCCGCAGCACGAGGCGGGCAAGATCCGCATCCTCGCGGTGTCGAGTGCGAAACGCTCGCCCTTCGCTCCGGCGATTCCCACGTTCGTGGAGGCCGGGCTGAACCTGAGTGCCGACGGCTGGAACACCTTCTTCGCGCCGGCCAGCATGCCCGCTGCGCGCGTGGAACAACTGGGCCAGGCCATTCGCGAAGTGATGCAGGAACCACAGACCGTGCAGCGCTTCAATGAAGCCCGCATGCGCCCGGTGGCCAGCACCCCGGCGCAGACCCGCGCCTCGCTCGCCGCCTACCGCGCGCAGTGGGCACCGGTGGTGCAGAAGTCGGGCTACCAGCCCTGAGCCACTTTCCAGCACTGCCATGACGAGCCAGCGCCCCAACATCATCTACATCGTCTGCGACGACCTCGGCTACGCAGACCTCGGCTGCTACAGCGGGCGCGAGGCCAGCTTCGGAGCGGTGTCGCCGAACATCGACCGCCTGGCCGCCGGCGGCATGAAGTTCACCCAGGGCTACTCCAACTCGCCGGTGTGCTCACCCACGCGCTTTGCGCTCATCACCATGCGCTACCAGTACCGGCTTCGTGGTGCCATGGAAGAACCCATCAACAGCCGCAGCAAGGGCAGCACCACGCTGGGCCTGCCGCCCGAGGTGCCCACGCTGCCATCGCTGCTGAAGAAGGTGGGTTACCACACCGCGCTCATCGGCAAGTGGCACCTGGGCTACCCACCTTCGTTCGGGCCGAGGCGCTCGGGCTACGACGAGTTCTTCGGCATCATGGCCGGCGGGGTCGACTACTTCACCCACTGCACATCCACCGGCGAGCACGATCTCTACGTCGACGAAGAGGAGCACCACGAGGTGGGCTACCTCACCGACGTGCTGTCGCAACGCGCGGTGGACCACGTGCACCAGCGCGCCGCCGATGCAAAGGCCGGCAAACCTTTCATGCTCAGCCTGCACTACACCGCGCCGCACTGGCCGTGGGAGACTCGCGACGACGCGCACGTGGCACCCGACGTGGCGAAGCACCTGTTCCATCTGCACGGCGGCGACATCCACACCTACCGTCGCATGATCCACCACATGGACGAAGGCATCGGCAAGCTCATGGCGGCGCTGCGCGAGGAAGGGTTGGAAGAGAACACGCTGATCGTGTTCACCAGCGACAACGGCGGCGAGCGGTTCTCCGACAACTGGCCGCTGGTGGGCGGCAAGATGGACCTGACCGAGGGCGGCATCCGTGTGCCGTGGATCGCGCACTGGCCGGCCGCCATCCCGGCCGGCACCGTGAGCACGCAGCACTGCATGACGATGGACTGGTCGACCACGCTGCTGGAGGCCGGTGGTGGCCAGGCCGACCCCGATTGGCCGCTGGACGGCTTGAGCCTGCTGAAGGTGCTGCGCGATCCCGACCAGACATTCCAACGGCCGCTCTACTGGCGCATGAACCACCGGGGGCAGCGCGCGCTGCGCGAAGGCGACTGGAAATACCTGCAGGTGGACGGCCACGAATACCTGTTCAACATCGGCAAGGACGAACGCGAACGCGCCAACCTCGCCGCGCGTGAACCCGAGCGGCTGGCGCGCCTGCGCGCGCAGTGGTTGCATTGGAACGAGAGCGTGCCGCCGATCCCCGCCGACGCCACGGTCAGCCTCGGCTACTCCGCCAAAGACATGCCGCAGCGCTGAAGCCCTCGCGCCTGCCGGTACGATCAGGGCATGTCGCGCCTCAAACGCCTGTTCCCCTTTCTCTCCTGGCCCCGCCCCGACGCGACCCTGCTGCGCGGTGAGGCCATGGCCGGCCTTACCGTCGGCCTGATGGTGATTCCGCAAGGCGTGGCCTATGCCGCGCTGGCGGGCATGCCCCTGATCACGGGCATCTACGCCTCGCTGATCCCGGCTTTGATCGCCGTGCTGTTCAGCGCATCGCCGCGCCTCTCGGTGGGCCCCACGGCGCTCACCTGCCTGCTGGTGAGTGCCTCGCTCAGCGGGCTGGCCGAGCCGGGCAGTGCGCAGTGGATCGCACTCGCTGTGTGGCTGGCCCTGCTCAGTGGCTTGCTGCAGATCGTGCTGGGCTTCGCGCGTTTCGGCTGGCTGCTCAACCTGGTGAATTCACCCGTGCTCATGGCCTTCACACAGGCCGCAGCGGTGCTGATCATTGCCTCTCAGTTGCCGTCGCTCCTGGGCTTTGCGGGGTGGGACTCGTTGTTCCCGCAACCCCAGGTGCACTGGCCCGCGTTGGCGTTCGGCGTGGCCAGCCTTGCCCTGCTGATCTTCGCGCGACGACTGCGGCCGGGCTTTCCCACGGTGCTCACGGTGGTGGTGAGCAGCGCTGCCATCAGCTACGCCGTGGGCTTCGAGGCCCGGGGCGGGGCGGTCATCGGCGCCTTGCCGCAGGGTCTGCCCATGCCATATCTGCCGGACTGGCCGGGGTGGTCGACGCTGGGCCAGCTGGTGGTGCCCACGCTGGTGATCACGCTCGTGAGTTTTCTGGAGACGGCCTCCAGCGCCAAGGTGGACAACGGTCAGCGCAACCAGCGCTGGGACCAGGACCAGGACCTGATCGGCCAGGGCCTGGCCAAGCTGGCCTCGGGCTTCAGCGGCGCCTTTCCCACCAGCTCTTCTTTCTCGCGCTCGGCGCTGAACCTGTATGCCGGCGCAAGAACCGGCTGGGCCACGGTGTTCTCGGTGGGGGTGGTGCTGATCGCCCTGCTGTTGCTCACGCCGTTGCTGCACCACGTGCCGATGGCGGTGCTGGCGGCTATCGTGCTGGTGGCGGTGATGGGGCTGATCAAGCCTCGCTCTTTCACCTACCTCTGGAAGCTCTCGCGCGTGGAGGCGGTCATTGCGGCGATCACCTTCGGCGTGACGGTGCTGGCCGCGCCGCGCCTCTACTGGGGCGTGATCGCCGGTGTGCTCATGGCGCTCTCGCATTTCCTGTATCTGCGTCTTCACCCGCGCATCATCGAAGTGGGCCTGCACGCGGACGGCAGCCTGCGCGACCGCCATCTCTGGAAACTGCCGCCGCTGGCACCGCACCTGTACGCGCTGCGCATGGACGCCGCGCTGGACTTCGCCACCGCCGCCGGCTTCGAACGCGCCGTGGCCGAGCACGTGGCCGCGCACCCGGGCACGCGCCACGTGATGCTCATTGCGCACCCGATCAACTGGATCGACGCCACCGGCGCCGAAGCCTTCGGCCGGCTGCGCGAACAGCTCGACGACCAGCGCATCGAGCTGCACCTGGTGGGCATCAAGCTGCCGGTGGAGAACGTCCTAAAACTGGCCGGGCACCTCAGCGAGAGCCCCCGGCTGCACCTGTACCGCACCGAAGCCGAGGCGCTGCGCGCCACCGATGCGCTGGCCCGGACCGAAGCGTTCTGAACCAGCGGCAAGTCTTTATTGCAGTTCGATGGTCTGCTTGACCAGCTCCTCGCGCGTGAGGCGCGGGAACATCTCGGCGTACATGTAGCTGTAGCCTTCGTTCTGCCACTTGGCGAGATCGATCACGGCGGCGGGTACCACGGTGATGACGTCGTAGAACTCGTCGGGCTTGTAGCCGCGCGAGCGCGCCGCATTGCTGCACACACGGATGGTGACGCCCGCCTCCTTCAAGGCCTTGAGCTCTTCGTACATATCGGGGTAAGCCGCGCGGTTCAGACGCGAGAAGGCATGCAGTTCGTTGCCATGCGCCACGATGACGATGTGCGACTTGTCCGGATCGCCGTATTCCTTGATGGCGCGCAGGTGGTTCTTCACGTAGCCGAACGCCGCCTTGCCTTCGAGCGGCTTCGCGAAGTTGAAGTCGTACAGCGCTTTCTGCGGCGCGTATTTGGTGCCGTCGAAAGGCGACGGATCCTGCGGACCCGCCAGTGCAGCGGTGCCGATGAGCGCGACGGTAGCGAGGGAAAGTAGACGGCGTTTGATGACGTTCTCCTGAAAAAAGAGGGATGGAAAGGGACCCGTAGAGTAGCAAGAACAATGCCGATATTCGCAATTACGGATTTTTGTCCTTCAACGGGTCGACACAATAGCGGCCATGGAACTGCCCAACCACCAACTCAGCATGACGGTGTTGATGACCCCCGACACCGCCAACTTCTCCGGCAATGTGCACGGCGGCACCATCCTCAAGCTGCTCGACCAGGTGGCCTACGCCTGCGCCAGCCGCTACGCCGCGGCCTACGTGGTCACGCTCAGCGTGGACCAGGTGATGTTCCGCCAGCCCATCCACGTGGGCGAGCTGGTGACCTTTCTGGCCTCGGTCAACCACACCGGCACGTCGTCGATGGAGGTGGGCATCAAGGTGATTGCGGAGAACATCCGCACGCAGGCCAAGCGCCACGTCAACAGTTGCTTCTTCACCATGGTCGCGGTGGACCCGCAAGGCAAGCCCACACCGGTGTCGCCCTTGAAACCGTCCACGCCCGACGAAATGCGGCGCCACGCAGCGGCCGAGTTGCGCCGGGCCATGCGGCAGGAAATGGAACAACGCTATTCCGCCATCCGTTGAATCTGGAAAGGACCCTCGATGACGTTCTCGCGCCGATCCGCCGTGCTTGCGCTCTCCACTTCGCTGCTGCTCGCCGGGTGTGCCAAAGACGATCCGCAGGCTTCGCTGGAAGCAGCCGTGCAGCAACTGCAGGACCACATCGAGGCAAAAAAGAAGGGTGCGGTCATGGACATGCTGCACACGCGCTTTCGCGCCCAGGCCGAGCTCGATCGCGAGTGGGCCGAGCGCACCATGACGCTGCTGTTCCTGCGGTACCCGAACGTGAAAGTGGTGGCGGTGACGCGGCGCAGCCAGGTGGACCCGGCCACGCCGTTGTCGGGTCAGACCGAGGCGCAGGTGGTGCTATCGGGTGCCCAGGGTTTGATTCCCGAGCGCGTGGCGCCCTACGCCATCACATTGCGCTGGCGGCGCGAAGGTGACGACTGGAAGCTGCTCGACCTGGAATGGCAGTGACCCAGTCTCACGACCGAACTTCTCGCCGGTGCAGCGTCAGCATCGCCACCGATGCGCAGAGCGCGAAGCCCAGCATGATCCAGCCCAGGTTGATCGCGCCGTCGTGCGGCACCAACCCCACCGCATAGCCGCTGAACGCGCCCAGCACCTGCTGGGTCAACCCGGCCACGGCGGCGGCCGAGCCGGCCAGCGCGGGCAACAGGCCCACGGTGCCCACCAGCGCGGCGGGCACAAGCAAGCCGTGGCCCAGTCCGAGCAGAATCAGCGGCAGCGAAAATGCCAGCGGCGTGTGCACACCGGCCAGACCGAGCATGACCATCAACGTGAGCCCGCCGACGGTGAGCGCCTGGCCCAGGCGCATCATGGTTCGGTCGCCCGCGCGGTGCGCCATGTGGGTGATGAGGTAGTTGCCCACAAGATACGAAAGTGGCACACACATGATGTAGTAGCCAATGCGGTCCGGGCCCACGCCGTAGCTGCCCAGCACGACAGGCGCGCCCGCCAGGAAGGCATAGAACGTGGCGGTGGTCATGGCGAGGATGAACACGTGCAGCAGGAATCCGGGCTCACGCGCGAGCCGCGCATAAGACCCGAGCATGGCGCCCAGCCAGTGCAGTTGCACAGTGGTGGCCGCCTTGTGCGCAGGCAGCGTGCGCCAGGCGGTCGCCAGCAGGATCAGGGCGAACACGGTCATGAGGACGAAGTTGGCCTGCCACCCGAGTTGCACATGCAGTTGCCCGCCGACAATGGTGGCCAGCGGTGGGCACAGGCCCATCACCATGCCGATGTAGGCCATGACGCGCGTGCGCTCGGGACCGCGGAAGAGGTCCTGCACCATCGCCCGCCCCACCACCATGCCCGCCGCGCTGCCCGCACCCTGCAGCACACGAGCGGCGGTGAGCTGGGTGAGATCGGTGGCCATGGCGCCCAGCGCAGAGCCCAGGCCTGCCAGCGCCAGACCGAACATCAGCACCTTCTTGCGCCCCAAGCGGTCTGAAAGCGGGCCATAGATCAGCTGGAAGCCACCGTAGGCCGCCACATAGCCGCTGAACGTGAGTTGCACGGCCGCCTGGCTGGAGCCGAACTGCGCGCCCCACTCCTGCATGGACGGAATGCAGATCGTCATGGCGATCAGGCCGAAGGCGAGCTGGGCAATCAGGTAAACGACGAGGGGGCCGTGCGAGGCCGGGGGAAGGGGCTTGGAAGAGGTCATGGGCAGGCGGCCATTCTGGCAGACGCGTGTGGGCGCCCTCCCCACAGTGCGTGACCCGAAAGCACTGCCTGGGAGACAGGGGGATGCAGCTCATGAACCGGCAGCCCGTCGAGAAGTTGCGCCGATATGCTCGCCGGTCCATGCAGACCGACTGGTTGATCGATTTCATGACGCTGGCGCAGACACGCAGCTTCAGCCGCGCCGCCCAGCTTCGCCATGTGACACAGCCGGCACTGTCTCGCCGCATTCGCTCGCTGGAGGCGTGGGCCATGACGGCGCTGGTGGACCGAAGCACCCAGCCACCGCGTCTCACGCCCGCGGGTGAGTTGCTCTACGCAGAAACGCCGGCCATCGTGGCCTCGGTGCAGCGCACCCAAGCATCGATGCAGACGCACACGGTGTGCAATCGCGGCATGCTCGCTTTCGGTTGCACGCACGCCCTGGCGCTCAGCTTCTTTCCGGATTGGTTGTGCAGACATAGTCAGTCCCTGGGCGCCACGAGAACAAGCCTGACAGCGCTTGACCTCCGCGAGGCCATTCAACAACTTCACGATGGCGACTGCGATCTGCTGCTCACCTATGGCCTGGGGCCGGGCTCGGAGATGCTCCATACCTCTCGCTTCGACAAGGTGCGGCTGAGCGGCGATCGACTGATCCCGATCTCGCGCCCCGATACGAACGGCCGGGCCATTCACGTGTTCCCCGGCACGGCCAGGCGGCCCTCGGCATACCTCGGACACTCTTCGCGCTCGGAGTTTGGCTCGCTTGTCGAACGGGCCGTGTTGCACACGAAATCAGGCTCGCACCTGCGCAGCGTTTTCGAAGCCGACTCCACACAGAGCCTCAAGGCGATGGCATTGGCTGGACGTGGGCTCGCGTTTCTGCCCGAGCACAGTGTCAGAACAGAGCTGGCAAACAACAGATTGGTGACTGCCGGCGCAGCGCTCCAGATCCCTCTGGATATCCACCTCATGCGCAAGCCGATGGTGAGCCGCATGCCTGGTCACAAGGTGGTGAATGCTTTTTGGGCATCTCTCGGTGCGAATCCTGAGAAATACAGACTTCGCGAACCCGCCTGACCGCTCTGTCGTTGTCGCTGGTGCCCCGAAGGAGGCGTCCGGTGCCTCCTGCTCGCCACTTCGTGGCGGGAAGCTCCCTCGCGCAATGGGCTAAATTCCGCGCATGGGGAGCACCACGGAATAGCAGAACGCGCGATGGATGCGGCTGCATGCCTTCGGAAAAGAGGGATATTCAATGTCATCAGCGCAGCCGGCTTCAGTTGAAGCCCCTGGAATGCAAGGGCTCGACGATTCCAGCCCCCGTCAGCAATTCGGCCTCAGCGACTCGGAGCTCAAAAGAGAACTCGAGTACATGGATGTGGATCAGTCCATGGCGGCGGCCCGCGGGATCGTCATCCCGTACTCCGTTGTCCTGGTCGCGCTCTTCGGTCTGATGGTGCCTTTCTCGCCACTGTCGGCCAGCGTCCTGTGGGCCGTGAGCTTCGCGGTCTACATCCGCATGCGCTGGCACATGAACAGGCAGTACGCGCAGTGGAGCGTCGAAGAGCGAAAGTCCCGCATGCGGCGATGGCACGCCACGATGATCGTGGCCTCCTTCGGCTTCGGCTCTGTCTGGGGGTCCGGCATGGTGATCGCCTTTCCCGGTTCACCGCCCGAGTTGCAGATGTTGTGGACCCTGGCAGTGACCATGGTGGTGGCCGGTGCACCGAGGTTGCTCACCATCCCGCAATTTCTGGCACTGGTGGGCGCGCTGCTGCTGTTTGCGTGCGGCGCCTGGCTGGCCTGGGGAGGGTGGTTCGGCCTGCTGATGGCTTTTGCCCTGGGCATGCTGGCGGGCCTGTTCGTCGTCATGGCGCGGCACTTTCA
The DNA here is from genome assembly GCF_051860785.1 of Hydrogenophaga sp. Classification (GTDB taxonomy): domain Bacteria; phylum Pseudomonadota; class Gammaproteobacteria; order Burkholderiales; family Burkholderiaceae_C; genus Hydrogenophaga. Next base: position 32,691 of record NZ_JBIMLB010000026.1, on the reverse strand, counting down.
TCGCGGTTTGCACGAGAAGTTCGAGCTGCAGTTGCGCAACGAGCACCTGGCCAGGATGCTGGCTCAGCGCAACACCACGCTGGAAGAAATGGCCCACGCGCGCACCATGTTGCTGGCGGCGGCCAGCCACGACTTGCGTCAACCCGTGCATGCCCTTGGACTACTCATGGAAACGCTGCAGCGCACAGCGGATCCACTGGCCCTGCAAAGGCGCCAGTCCATGGCGACCCAATGCGTGGATTCGCTCTCGGAGATGCTGAGCAATCTGCTGGACTTCACCCGCATGGACAGCGGCACCTTTCCGGTCAGTCAACGCGTTGTCCCCTTGCAGGAAATTCTGGACGAGTCCCTGCAAACTTTCGGACCCATCGCGCGCCACAAGGAACTCGTCCTGCGCGTCGTTCATACATCTGTGGCTCTTCGCACCGATCCACACCTGACGCGTCGCATGCTTTTCAATCTGATTTCCAACGCCATCAAATACACCGACGCAGGCACGGTGGAAGTTCGCATCGAGGAACTGGACGGGCAGGTGATGCTGCATGTGGATGACACCGGCGTGGGCATCGCACCTGAACGGCTGGAGGACATCTTCAGGGACTACGTGACGTCCGACGCGCAGGCGATTCGCTTCGACATGGGCATCGGTCTTGGCCTGGGCATCGTGCGCCGCTGCGCCGCTCTGCTGGACCAGCAGGTCTCTGTACATTCCGTTCCGGGCAAAGGCAGCCGCTTTTCCATCCATATGGGCGCGGCTGCCGCGTCGGCGGACGCAACACCCGTTGCGATCGTCGACGCTGTGGCGCTCTCGGGTGTGGTGGCCATCATCGAAAACGACCCGGTGATTCTGGAAGGCCTGAGCGAGATGTTGCGCGAGTGGGGCTGCCAGCCGGTAGCGGGCGCCACACCGGAGCGCGTGCGCGGTCTTCTGGAGGAAGCACAGCTCACGCCACGTTTGATCCTGTCGGACCTTCACCTGGGCACATCAGGAACGGGTTTCGATGCCATCGAATCCCTGCGGCGCGATGTGGGAGGACAGGACGTGCCCGCGGTGGTGTTGACCGGCGACATCAGTCCGGTGCACCAGCAGCGCGCTGTCATAGAGAACGTGCGCCTCGAGCACAAGCCGCTCCCGCCGGCCAGGCTGCGCGAGGTGCTCGGGGGCATGCTGGTGACCGGCCTGGCCGATGCCGGCAATCCGGAAGCTTCAGCGGCCTGCTAGGGCTTCCACTCGCGCGCCTGCCTGATCACCTTCTCCCTATCGAAGTTGTTGATCTCGCGAATCATGCTGGCATCCCAGACCTTGTCCAGGGGCATGGGCGCCTTGACCTGGCCGCCGGCCACCATCAGGTTCATGTAGCCTCTGATCTGCTCGTCAGTCGCGTTGCCGAACAGGCCATTCGGCATGTCCACGTTCTTCAATCGGGCCTGCAGCGGCATCAGGCTCTTTCGCATCGCCTCGGCCTCACTCACGCCACGAGGCTTTGTGGCGGGATAGACCTTCCAGTGGATGAGAACCGCCGCTTCCGGGTTGGTTTGTGCGAAGAGGATCGACTTTGCCACGCCGCGTGCCAGGCCCACCAGCATGGCGCGGTTCTTCTCGATGTCCTCCTGGCGCACGATCAGGCCCGCATTGAAGCCCACCTTGTCCCGCGCCACGAAGTCGGCCGAGATCTCGCGCAGCTTGACACCCTCGGCTTCGATAGCCGCGTAGAGCCCGTCGTAGAGCGACAAGGCGTCGACCCGGCCGGTGGTGAGGGCATGCGCGGCTTCCACCCCTTCGCCGACGGCGAGAAATTTCAGACTGGCGGGATCACCACCGGCTTGCTGCAGCAGGGCTTTGAGCATGGGCACCTGGCTGTTGGCCAGGCTCTGCACCCCCACGGTCTTGCCTGCAAGATCACGAATCCCGCGCAAGGAACTTTTGTCCAGCACGGCGGGCAGGCTGTTCAAGGCGCTCGTGTGGATGAAATAGGTCTTCAGTCCCACATCGGGAAATTTCTCCAGCAGAGAGAAGAGGGCCGAGTGCGTGCCGGGCACCATGTCCACCTTCTTGGCCTGCAGTGCCTGCAGGGCCACGTTGGCACCGGGCAGGCCGATCACCTCGACATCCAGGCCTTCCTCCTTCCAGTACAGCTCGGTGGGCAGCGAGCTGAAGTAGGCGGCCAGTGTCTGCATGGTGGTGACGGCACCTCCCACGATCACCTTGCGGGGAGCGCTCTGGGTCTGGCCGATGAGGGGCACGGCGGCCAGGGCAGCGGTCAAGGCCAGGGTGCGCAGGGCTTGTCTCTTTGTTGTCATGTCGTGTCTCCAGTGGGGTAGGAAAGTTGGCTCACCCGTTGCGCAAGGCGTCCACCTGGTAGGCGGCAGCCACCTTGCGCACGAGTTCGGCCGGCGGGGACTCATACAGCATGTGGCGGCTCACGCACACACCGGTGAGTTGGTGCATGGAAACGGCCGTCTCGGCGGCCTTGGCCAGCAGCGTGTAGGTGTCGAGCATGGGCACACCGTCGATCTCGAAGATGCCGCGCTGGGCCAGCAGGGCACCAGGAGGTCCAGGTGCGATCAGGACCTCGGCACCCTGGGCGATGGCGCGCTTTGCGGCTTCCGTCGTGGCCTTGACCACCGCATCGCCCAGGGCAACGTCGGTGAAGGCGTCGTCCTGCTTGCGCACATCGTCAAAGAACAGGGGCTCGACAGCGGCGAGTCGATCACGCAGCCCGTAGCCAATGGGAATCTCGCGGTAGCGCGCGATCATCTTGCGGTTGGGCACGATCAGGCCGAAGCGATCGCCCATGGTGCAGGCCGTGAAGCAGTTCACTTCCATGAACGAAACCACGGGAATGTTCAGCATCTCGCGCAATTCGACCAGCGCCGGATCGAGCGAGTTGGCCAGCACGAAAGCGTCGTAGCCGCCTTGCTGGCGCAGGCGCAATGCGTTGTCGATCACTTCCCGCGTGTCGTAGTTGTAGAACAGGCGGAACTGGTCCCCCAGCACGCCTTGCGTGGTGCCGCGAACTTCCACGGTGGTGCCGGGGAACACGATCCGGTCCACCAGTTTCTGGGTGGCGGCGATGAAGTTTTTCATGCCGGTTTCGGAAGAAAGCAGTTGGTACCAGATGCGCATGGATGATCCTTTTTGGTTGAAATGTGCCGTTGGCGGAAAGGTGTCAGGCCGAGACCTGGCTGATGTCCTGGGCCCAGAAGGCCACGCGTTTCTCAAGCTGCTTCATCAGGCCATGCAGGAGCACGCCGATCACCATCAGCAACAAGAGACAGGCGTAGACGCTGGCGATGTCGAAATTCGCCTTGGACTGCAGCATCACGTAGCCAACGCCAGCATTGGTGCCGACGAATTCGGCGACCACGGTGCCGATCAGCGCGAAGATCACGCCGATGTGCAGGCCGGCAAAGATGTAGGGCAGCGCGTGGGGCAGGCGAAGGCGAACGAACAGTTGCATGCGGCTCGCGCCGAGCGAGCGCATCAGCTCCAGATGGTCGCGGTCGCGCAACTTGAGCCCGTGCAGTGCATTCATGAGGATCGGGAAGAAGCACGCGGTGATCACGATCACCGTTTTGGACAGTTCACCGAAGCCGAACCAGATCACGATCAACGGAGCGATCGCGACCTTGGGCATGCTCTGGAAGGCCACGAAGAACGGCGTGAGGATGCGTTCGAGCACCGGGATGCTGGCCAGCAGGCCAGCCATCAGGATGGCGCTGCTGCCAGCAATGAAGAAACCCGCCAGGATGGAAGACAGGGTCGAACGCAGATGCGGCAGGTAGAAGCCGGAGGAGAAGCCGTCCACCAGCACCAGCCAGATGTTGCTCGGCGCCGCCAGCACGAGGGGAGAAACCCAGCCATGGCTGACGGAAACTTCAGCCGCCATGAGCAGCAGTACCAGAATCGCAGCCGACACCGTGTACTCGCGCCAGTGGGACTCTCGGTGGGCAAGGGGCGCACCCTTGACGGGCGCGGGGAGGGTCAACTCGGTCATGCGTGCTCCTCGACGCGGGTATCACCGCGATCCAGCAGGGTGCGAATCTGCGCGACGATGCGCAGGAAATCCGGATGGGCCCTGTCGGACACCACCCGTGGCCGGGGAATCGCCACCTCCAGGGTCTGGGCGAGCTGGCCAGGCCCGCGGGTGAAGACGAAGACACGGTCAGAAAGCAGCACCGCTTCCTCGATGTCGTGCGTGACGAACAACACCGTCTTCTTCTGGTCCACGCTGATGCGTTGCAACTCCATGTTCAATTGTTCGCGCGTCATGGCGTCAAGTGCGCCGAACGGCTCATCCATGAAAAGCACGGTCGGGTCGTGCAGCAGCGCCCGCGCGATCGAGGCGCGCTGCTGCATGCCGCCCGAGAGCTGGTTCGGGTAGCTGCTGGCGGCCCGCCCCAGATGCACCAGTTCCAGCAGTTGCCGTGCACGCTCACGTGCCGCGTGCAGGGGGAGACCGAGAATCACGGCCGGCAGCATCACGTTCTCCAGCACGGTGCGCCAAGGCAGCAAGGCGGCGCCCTGGAACACGAAACCGTAGTGGCCCGGCCGGATCGGCGTGCCGGTGGCGGCGTAGGTGATGGCGCCCTCGCTGGGCGTGATCAGGCCGGCGGCCATCTTCAGCAGCGTGGTCTTGCCGCAGCCACTGGGGCCGACGAAGCTGACGAACTCGGCTTCGGCGATCTGAGCCGTCACCGGCATCAGCGCCGGTACGGGCACCCCCTGGTTGTTGAAGTAGGTCTTGCCGGCGGCATCGATCCGGAGGATCGGCGAGGTATTCACCCTGTTCATGTCGGTCTCCTTGGGCATGGATCCACGGCTAGTCGCGGCCGAAGCCACCATCCACCACATACACCGCACCGGTGGTGTAGCTCGCTGCGTCGGATGCGGCAAAGAGCACGGTGCTGGCGACCTCGTCGATACTCGCCCAGCGTTGCTCAGGGAGGGCCACGCGGGCCGCCCACTTCTGCTGGAGCTCACGCGGGGTGAGGCCCTCGCGATCCATCTGCGCCTGCCAGCGGTCGAAGCGCTCGGGCACCTCGACAAAATTGGGGGCGACACAGTTCACGCGGATGTTGTGCGGTCCGAGTTCGGCCGCGAGAGCCTTGGTGAAGCGGATTTCGGCGGCCTTGGCCGGGCCGGTGCAGGTGGAGAAGAATGGAGGCTCCAGCACCTGGAGGCCGGAGCAACCCGCCACGTTCACGATGGCGCCGCCGCCCTGCTGGATCATGAGCGGCACGAAGCACTGGGAGACCCTGAACTGCGCAAAGAAATTGAGCGCCATGCCGGAGACCAGATCTTCCTCGGTCACCTCCAGGAAGGGTTTGTAGATGCCGGTGCCGGCGTTGTTGACGAGCACATCGATGCGGCCGAATCGACGCAAGACCTCATCGCGCAGCGCCGCCACATCGGCCGCGCGCGTCACGTCGGCGGCGGCAAAGGCGACTTCTGCGCCGGTCTGGGTGGCCAGGGTCTCTGCAGCTTGCCGCAGCACGTCCTCACGCCGCGCGCACAGGAACAGGCGCGCCCCTTCTTCCGCAAAGCGACGGGCAGTGCCCAGGCCGATGCCGCTGCTGCCTCCCGTGATCACCACCACCTTGCCGTCGAGTCTGAGGTTCATGTTCAATCCTTGGCTGGCGCTGTGGGCCGGTAGGTTGCAAGATCGTTGCGCTGCACGAATTCCAGGCAGTTGCCCTCGGGGTCGCATGCGAAGAACAGTTCCACGCCCGCACGAAACGCCACCGGCTGTTCTCCTGTGGGGAAGGTCATACCGGCAGCCTTCAAGGCGACCATGACGGCGTGCAGGTCGGGCACGATGAACGTGAGGTAAGCGAACCCTCCGCGCTCCATTGCCCACTGGCGCGCGGGCTGGCTCTGCGGCGGATGCTTCGGCGCCACCAGCTTCAGGCGGTCGCCGCCCTGCGTTTCCAGCCGCGCTATGCGGTAGGCGCCGGGCGACAACCGTGCAGCCACCGACGCACTTTCGCCAATGTCGTCAATCGAGAACACCGACATGCCGAGCACCTCGGTGTAGAAGCGCAGCATGCGACCGAAGTCGTGCGCGCACAGGGCGGGTTCGAAGGGAGCGGTGACTTTCATGCGTGTGTCCTTTGCTCACTTGGGCCAGGTGGCCGGGTCGCGCATGCGAAAGCCTTTGCGGATCAACTCCACGAAGAAGCCGCCCAGCGCGGTGGTGTCCATGTAGATCGCCACCGGCGTTCCGCCGAGCTTTTGCAACATGGGGTGAAAGCCCGCTGCCCGGAAGGCGGCAATGGAAGCGTCGAAGTCCTCGACCTCGTACGCGATGTGCTGCAGCCCTTCGCCTCGCTCGCGCAGGAACTTCTCGTGCACCTCGTTGCGCCCCGACTTGAGCTGGATGATCTCCAGGTCGAGCGTCGGCGACAGCGGGGCCAGCGCCATGTGCAGCGTGTAGGTGGAAGGCTCGCCGTAGACCAGGGCGGTGTTGGTGTATTCAAATCGATCGAACGGTCCGCTGGTCAACATCGACAGGTTCTGGATCGCCTGTTCGCGATCGCGCACAAGCAGCGAGAAGTGGTCCAGCCGCGCCCCTTCCAGCAAAGGCACGAGTCGCGGATGCGCACCGGGCAGGGAAGCTTCCATGGTCAAGCTCCGGCGGGTTCCGTGAAGAAGCGTGTGCCGGCCTCGAACACGTTGGGCTGGTTGAAGATGGAGAGGAAGATGGCCCCGCCGCGCGTGCGGGCGATGTGCCGGTTGCCACCGGGTCGCCAGACGAAATTTCCGGTGGTCACCGCGCCTTCATCGTCCTCCAGATCGCCCTCGAGCATGTAGGTCATCTCCAGATCGCGGTGTTCGTGCAGGGGCACGACCGCGCCAGGCGCAAGCCGGAACAGGATCGCCGATCGGCCGCCCTCGTCGCTGTAGAGGATCTTCATCTCGATACCGGGAAACTGGGTGGGAGCCCAGGACATGGCCATCGCGTCCACGAAGCGGGACCGCAACTCGGGCGGGTTCATGTCGTCGTTTGTCATGCACGGATTCCTTCGGAGGTCTGTCGGGATGGGTGTTCGCCGCACCGCCGCAGGTCGAACGGTGGCTGGCTGGAGAGAGAGGTGATGGCGCCACGAGCGCGTTCGACGGCCGCCAGATCGAGGTCGGCGAAGATCGTTGCCGGTGAGTCCTGCGCTTCGGCCAGGGTCCGGCCCCAGGGGTCGACGATGGCGGAATGACCCCACGTGCGCCACTCCCCGGGGTGCGCGCCGCAGGTGGCGGCGGCCACCACGAAGCAGCCGTTCTCGATGGCGCGGGCGGCAAGCAGCGTGCGCCAGTGGGCCGAGCCGGTTTCGTGCGCGAAAGCAGCCGGCACCATGAGGATCCTGGCACCGGCCTGCGCCAGGGTCCGGTAGAGGTGAGGAAAACGCAGGTCGTAGCAGATCGTCAGACCGATGCCGCCCCAGGGCGTGTCCACCAGCACAGCCTCCTGGCCCGCGCGGTAGGCTTTCGATTCCGACACGAACTTGCCACTGGGCAGAGCCGCGTCGAACATGTGGATCTTGTCGTAGCGCGCCGCGATGTCCCCCCGGTCCGTGATGACGAAGGAGCGGTTGGAGAGCAGTCCGCACTCATCGTCGCGCACCACCAGGCTGCCCAGCATGAGCCACACGCGGGCTTCGCGCGCCGCCTCACGCAGGCTCTCCAGCGCAGGGTTGTCTGCTTCGGGCGCGGCCGCGGCGGCCATCTCGCGACCGCGCCGGTCGAGGAACAGCGCGAACTCAGGTAAAGCGACCATGTGTGCGCCCTGCGAGGCCGCACTGGCCAGGCCCTCGCGCGCGATGCGCAGGTTCTGGGCCAGATCGTTGCCAGGCGAGAGCTGGAGGCAGGCGACCCTGAGCTTCATGCTGTCTGCAGCGTGGGGAGTTCAAGGATCTCGCGCGCCCGGGCCGGCGTCGCCAGGCTCGCACCAAGCAGGTTCACGATGCGCCCTGCCTTCTCCACCAGTTCGGCATTCGACCGCGCGGGCGTCCCCCGGTCGATGTAGAGGTTGTCCTCCATGCCGACGCGCACATGCCCGCCCAGCAGAACCGCTTGCGCCACCATCGGAAACTCCGAACGGCCAATACCGAAACCGGCCCACACGGCGCCGTGCGGCAGCATGTCTTTCATGCAAGCCATGGCGCCTGGGGTCGCCGGGGCACCCCAGGGAATGCCCAGCGCGAACTGGAAAAATGGCGTGCCCTGGATCAGGCCGTCGGCGATCATTCTGTTGGCCAGCGCAATGTGCCCGGTATCGAACACCTCCAGCTCGGGCTTGGAGCCGGCTTCACGGATGCCTTCGGCGATCACGCGAATCTGCGCCGGCGTGTTCATCAGCGCGCCTGCGCCGAAGTTCACCGTGCCCATGTCGAGGCTGCAGATCTCGGGTCGCAGTTCAAGGATGTGCCGCACGCGTTCGGACGGCGGACGCACGTTGGAGCCCGGCGCTGCCTGGTTGGTGGCCTGCAGGTCGGGCACATAGCGCGCACCCGGCCCGGTCGTGAGGTTGATCACCACATCGACGCCGCTGTCCCGGATGCGCTCGACGGTTTCGCGGTAGAGGGCCAGCTCCATGCTCGGCTTGCCGGTGGCCGGATCGCGCACATGGATGTGCACCACCGCCGCACCAGCCCGCGCAGCATCGACCGCTGACTCGGCAATCTGCTGCGGTGTGACCGGCAAGTGGGGAAACTTCGAAGCGACGTCGTCGCCGCCCGTGATGGCGCAAGTCAGGATGATGTCGTGGTTCATTGTTTGAATCAAACGTTTGTTTTATTAAATGGCAACAGCCAGCCCTTGGTGATCGCGGGCGTTACTGGTAGGCCACCGTGCCGGCGGTGCTCAGGCCGGCGGTGCAGAAATCGACGATTTCGGCGATCGCGTTCTCGACCACCCAGTTCACCGGTGGCGCGGGGGGCAGGCCGTCCGGTGGGCGCAGCATGCGCTGAGGCCCGGCAAGTGCATAGATGAGGGCGCCAACCATCAGGTTGTAGCGCCAGAGCACCGACTCGAAAGGCAGCCCGGGCAGGATTTCGCGCAGCGTGGCGATGAAGCTGCTGCGGACTTCACCGTAGTAGGAGTCAAGGAACACGTGTTCACGCGGCATGGCGAGCATGCGGCTGAGGAAACGCATCATCACGAGACCCCGTTCGCCGTGCGAGGCTGGATCACCCAGCAGCAAGGGCGGACGCACAAAGGCCTCCACCAGTTCGCGCAACGCCGGTTTGCCGTTGCGCCCGCGCTGGCGCGCCGCTGCCAGCAACACCAGACGCTCTTCGTTCACGGGCACCACGCGGCGCGCGAACAAGGCCTCGAAGAGCCGCTCTTTCGAGCCGAAGTGGTAATTGACGGCGGCAACATTGGCTTTGGCATGCAGCGCGATGTCACGGATCGACACGTCCGCATAGCCCTGCTCAGCGAACAGGGCCTCTGCGGCGTCCAGGATCAGCGTCTTCTTCTTGTCGGCAACCTCGCCCGAGGCGGGGATCGGGGTTTGTTCGTGTTTCACCAAAGGGGCCAATCGAAAGAGGGCTGTGCGGGCCGGGGAATTATGGCTGAGCGCGTGCGCTTGACTCAATCGGCCTGGATGCCTGCGCGCTTGATCACGACGGCCCATTTGTCGGTCTCGGCCTTCAGAAACTGGCCAAACTGGTCTGGGGACCAGGCAGAGAGCACCACTCCCATCTCCGTCAACCGCGCCTTCATCGCAGGCTCGTTCAAGGCCTTGTTGATCTCGCGATTCAGCGTGGCCACCACGTCCTTTGGCGTCTGAACGGGTGCGACAAAGCCCCACCATACGGTGGCATCGAACCCCGGCAGGCCGGCTTCGGCAACGGTGGGCACTTCGGGCAGGAGGTCAAAGCGCTTGATGCTTCCCACCGCAATGGCCCGCAGCCGCTGCGCCTTGATCTGCGGCATGGCCAGTGGCGGATCGATGAACATGACGGACACGCGGCCGGCCTGCAGATCCGTGAAGGCTTGCGTGCCGCCCTTGTAGGCCACATGACCAAGGTCGATCTGCGCGACCGACTTCAGCATCTCGCTCGCCAGATGACCGGATGTACCGTTGCCACCCGAAGCATAGGTGACTTTGCCGGGCTGGCTTCTGGACAGCGCGATGAGATCCGCCAGTGTGCGCGCTTCCAAAGACGGTGCACTCAGCAGAATGAGGGGCGATGCGCCGATGTACGCTACTGGCGCGAAGTCCTTCAACATCTCGAACGGCTGATTGGGGTACAGCGTCGTGTTGGCGGCCAGGCCGTTGGCGCCGATGAGGATGGTGTATCCATCGGCCGGAGCCTTGGCCACGAAGGCGGCCGCGATGTTTCCACTCGCACCTGGCTTGTTCTCCACGATCACCGGCTGCCCCGTCTGTTCCGAGACGCGTTGCCCCACCAGGCGCGCGAGCGTGTCAACGCCACCTCCAGCGGAAAAGGGCACGACGATGCGGATCGGCTTGTCCGGATAGCCCTGCGCATGAACCAGGCTTGAAATCACGGCGAGGAGTGCAGCCGACAACCAGCGAGACCAACGGTCTATGAATGAAATCTTCATGATGGGACCTTTCTGTTCCAGGGCGTGCTTTCAACCATTGCGCAGGCTGTCGACGCCGTATGCGGTGCCGACTTTTCGGATCAGTTCGCTTGACGGTGACTCATAAAGGAGATGGCGGCTGACGCAAACGCCGGTAAGCCGGTGCATTGACACCATCATCTCGGCGGTCTTGGCCAGCAAGGTGTAGGTGTCCAGCAAGGGAACGCCATCGACCTGGAATATCTTCCGCTCGGCCAGCAGCGTGCCCGGAGGCCCACCGACAAACACCACCTCGGCCCCCTGCTCGATGCAGCGGCGCGCCGCTGCAATCGCCTGCGCCTGCAGCTCGTCGCCGAAACGGGGATCGGTGAATCCGTTGTCCAGGCTGCGCGTATCGGCCACTTCCATGGGCTCCACCGCGGCCAGGCGCGAGCCGAGTCCGTAGCCCCGCACGATGGAGCGGTACCACGACATGAGCTTGCGATTGACACCGATCACCCCAAAGCGATCACCCATGGTGCAGGCGGTGAAGCAGCACACCTCCATGAAGGACAACACAGGAATGTCCAGCATCTCGCGCAGCTCCACCAAAGCGGGATCGAGCGAGTTCGCGATGACGAAGGCGTCGTAGCCCCCCTCCTCGCGTATCCGCAGGGCGTTGTCGATCAGCTCGCGAGAGTCGTAGTTGCAGAACAGCCGGTACTGGTCGCCGATGACGCCATGGGTGGTGCCACGCACCTCCACCACGTGGCCGGGCACCATGGCGCGGTCGATCAGCCGCTGGGTGGCTGAAATGAATCCCGACATGCCGCTCTCGGAAGAAAGCAACTGGAACCAGATTTTCAATATTGCTCCTTGTTTAAATCGAACGTTTGTTTCATTTTCAAGGCTTGCCAATCCCCTGTCATCGGGGTTGACCCTAGTGCGGTACGCAGGCCACCTGAAAAAGCCTAGAAACTGCCGGTGAACTGGTAGCGGGATGCCGGGTGCCACAAAGTCGCCACCGCCGCCACCTGGCCTTGCGACTGTGTCTGTCGGTGCAGCACGAGGCAGGGTTCCTCGCGTGGCATCTGCAGCATCTCGCGCACGTCGGCGGGCGGCAGACGGGCCTCGATCGAGAACTGCACCCCCTGCAAGGGCGCCACGCGCATCAGGTAGGCGTTCGGTGTGAGGCGGGAAAAGTCCTGTTGCATGTATTCAGCCGCCACCAGCGGATTGACGTAGCGGTCTTCCACCTGAATGGGCAATGCATTTTCCAGGTGGACCACCACGGAATGGAACAGAACATGGGCAGTTGGCAGGCGGAACTGCCGGGCCAGCGACTCCGTGGCCTTGACGCGTTCAAGGCGCTGCAGGTCGCTGCGGTGCACGTGCCCCCGCGCGGCGATTTCGTCGGCGATGTTGCGGATGGCCACCAGCGTGGACTGGTACTTCTGTTGCGTCACGTAGGTGCCCGATCCCTGGATGCGCTCCACGGTCTGCTCGTCGCTGAGTTCTCGGATGGCGCGGTTCACCGTCATCCGGGAGACGCCGAATTCGCGCGCCAGCGCTTCTTCGCCCGGAATGAGGTCGCCTTCCTGCCAGACGCCACGGTGAATCTGGGCAAGGACATGGGCCTTGATGCGCCGGTAGGCAGGCTCCTGGATGCTGGACAAGGCTTTTCCTTTCAACAAGGGTTTTCACTCAGCTGAAAACAGCCGCCATTGTATTTACGAACCTACTTATGCAAGCTCATAATGTATATACGTATTCGTCTTATCAGATCGAATTTGTACAGTATTTCGACTTCACGCCGACAGAGGAGCCTCGTCCGACATGAACACCAACACCGATCCCCGCCTGGACCCCACCCGCAGCGTGCGCGCGCCCCGGGGCAACACGCTGACCTGCAAGAACTGGATCACGGAAGCCGCCTACCGCATGCTGCAGAACAACCTGGACGCCGAAGTGGCCGAGAACCCGCAGCATCTGGTGGTGTACGGCGGCATCGGCCGTGCGGCGCGCGACTGGGCCTGCTTCGACCAGATCCTGGCTTCGCTGCGCGACCTTGAAGAGGACGAAACCCTGCTGGTGCAGTCCGGCAAGCCGGTGGGCGTGTTCAAAACGCACGCCAACGCACCGCGTGTGCTGATCGCCAACTCCAACCTGGTGCCGAAATGGGCGAACTGGGAGCACTTCAACGAGCTCGACCGCAAGGGCCTCTTCATGTACGGCCAGATGACCGCGGGCAGCTGGATCTACATCGGCAGCCAGGGCATCGTGCAGGGGACCTTCGAAACCTTTGTGGAAGCCGGTAGGCAACACCATGGCAACGACTGGTCCGGTCGCTGGATCCTCACCGCCGGGCTCGGCGGCATGGGCGGCGCGCAACCGCTGGCTGCCACGCTGGCCGGTGCGGTCTCGCTCAACATCGAATGCCAGCAGAGCAGCATCGACTTTCGACTGCGCACCCGCTATGTGGACAAACAGGCTCGGGACATCGACGAGGCCCTCGCCCTGGTGCGGCAGCACACCGCCCGCAAGGAGGTGGTGTCGATCGCCCTGCTGGGCAACGCCGCCGAAGTCATGCCCGAGCTGGTGCGCCGCTGCCGCGCCAGCGGCTTCAAGCCCGATCTGGTGACCGATCAGACCTCGGCCCACGACCTCATCAACGGCTATCTGCCCGCCGGCTGGACGCTGGAGCAATGGCGCGCCGCCCAGCGCGACCCGGCACAGCACCAGGCGCTGACCCAGGCCGCTGCACACAGTTGCGCTCTGCATGTGCAGGCCATGCTGGACTTCCAGGCCATGGGAGTGCCCACAGTGGACTACGGCAACAACATCCGCCAGGTCGCCTTCGACCATGGTGTGAAGAACGCGTTCGACTTTCCGGGTTTCGTGCCTGCCTACATCCGTCCGATGTTCTGCGAGGGCAAGGGGCCGTTCCGCTGGGTGGCGCTCTCGGGCGATCCGGAAGACATCTACAAGACCGACGCGAAGATCAAGGAACTGTTCCCGAACAACACGCACACGCACCGCTGGCTGGACATGGCGCGCGAGCGCATCGCCTTCCAGGGCCTGCCGGCGCGCATCTGCTGGTTGGGCCTGGGTGAACGCCATGTGGCCGGCCTTGCGTTCAACGAGATGGTGAAACGCGGCGAGCTCAAGGCACCGATCGTGATCGGACGCGACCACCTCGACACCGGCTCGGTGGCCAGCCCCAACCGCGAAACCGAAGCCATGAAGGACGGCACCGATGCGGTGAGCGACTGGCCCTTGCTCAACGCGCTGCTCAACACCTCGGGCGGCGCGAGCTGGGTGAGCCTGCACCACGGTGGTGGCGTGGGCATGGGCTATTCCCAGCACTCGGGCATGGTGATCGTGGCCGATGGCACCGATGCCGCCGCCGAACGGCTGGCGCGCGTGCTGGTGAACGATTGCGGCTCGGGCGTGATGCGCCATGCCGATGCCGGCTACGAACTCGCGGTGGCCACGGCGAAGAAGCACGGCCTCAAACTGCCCATGATCGGCTGATGAAATCCAGAACGATGAACACGAAGTCTCTTACCCTGAATCCCGGCCAGATGACCCTGGCCGACTTGCGAACCCTCTGGCAGCAGCCGGTGCGCATTGCCTTGCCTGGCGAAGCCAGCGCCGACATCGAAGCCTCTGCCGCCACCATCCAGCGCATCGTCGGAAAAGGCGATGCGGCCTACGGCATCAACACCGGCTTCGGCAAACTGGCGCGCACCCGCATCCCCGACGACCAGCTCGAACTGCTCCAGCGCAACCTGATCCTCTCGCACTCGGTGGGCACGGGTGAGCCCATGTCGGATGCCACGGTGCGGCTGGTGATGGCAATGAAGGCGACCAGCCTGGCACGCGGCTTCTCGGGCGTGCGGCCGATCGTCATCGACACCTTGCTGGCGGTGTTCAACGCCGGCATCGTGCCCCTCATCCCCATCAAGGGTTCGGTCGGGGCATCGGGCGATCTGGCGCCGCTGTCGCACATGACGCTCACCCTCATGGGCGAGGGCGATGCGCGCGTGAACGGCCAGGTCATGCCCGCCGCCGCAGCGCTGCGCCAGGCCGGCATCGCGCCGCTGACGCTGGCGGCCAAGGAAGGCCTGGCACTCATCAACGGCACGCAGGTTTCCACCGCGCTGGCCTTGCACGGCCTCTTCATGGCCGAACGCCTGCTGGAAGCCGGCACCGTCACAGGCGCCCTGTGCGTGGACGCCGCCAAGGGCAGCGATGCGCCGTTCGACCCCCGCATCCACGCGGTGCGCGGCCAGCCAGGCCAGATCGCCCTGGCGGCGGTCATGCGCCGGTTGCTGCAGGGCAGCGCCATCCGTCTCTCGCACCTGGAGAACGACGAGCGCGTGCAGGATCCCTACAGCCTGCGCTGCCAGCCCCAGGTGATGGGTGCCTGCCGCGACCTCATCGTGCAATCCGCGCGCACGCTGCTGATCGAAGCCAACGCCGTCACCGACAACCCGCTGGTGTTCACCGACACGGGTGAAGTGCTCTCGGGTGGCAACTTCCACGCCGAGCCGGTGGCCTTTGCGGCCGACACGCTGGCCCTGGCCATCGCCGAGATCGGTGCCCTGGCCGAACGCCGCATCGCGCTGCTGATCGACGCGAGCCTGTCGGGCCTGCCGCCGTTCCTGGTCGACAACCCGGGCCTGAACTCGGGCTTCATGATCGCGCACGTCACCGCCGCCGCGCTGGCGTCCGAAAACAAATCGCACGCCCACCCGGCCAGTGTGGACAGCCTGCCCACCTCGGCCAACCAGGAAGACCATGTGAGCATGGCCACGTTCGCGGGCCGTCGGCTCGACGAAATGGCACAGAACACGGCCACCATCCTCGGCATCGAATGGCTGGCCGCCGCGCAAGGCGTTGATTTCCACCGTCCGCTGGCCACCTCGCCGAAGCTGGCGCAAGCCCACGACACGCTGCGCGAGCGCGTGCCCTTCTACGCACAGGACCGCCTCTTTGCGCCCGACATCGAAGCCGCGCGGTGGCTGGTGATGCAGGGCGCGGCCAGCGAGGGCTGTGCCGACCTGTTCGAGACCGTCTGGAACGCCTGACCTACTCCCGTGGAGGATCACGCATGACAAACCTCGTCCTTTGGCGCAGTGCGCGCATGGCCACCTTGACGGACAACGGCTGGGGCCTGATCGACCACGGCGCCATGCTCACCCGGGGAGAGCGCATCGAATGGGTGGGGCCTGCGAGCGAGATGCCCGCTGAACTGCGACAGCGTGTGGACACGGAGCACGACCTGGGCCATACCCTCGTCACGCCTGGATTGGTGGACTGCCACAGCCACCTCGTCTACGCGGGCAACCGCGCCCATGAATTCGAGTTGCGCCTGAACGGGCTGAGCTACGAGGCCATTGCGCAGGCAGGCGGCGGCATCCGCTCCACCGTGGCGGCCACGCGAGCCGCGACCGAAGAAGCCTTGTTCGACAGTGCCGAGCAGCGCGCCCGGCGGCTGATGGCCGAAGGCGTGACCACGCTGGAAATCAAATCGGGCTACGGCCTGTCGCTGGAAGCCGAAGCGCGGTGCCTGCGCGTGGCCCGCCGCCTGGGGCGTGAACTGCCCTTGAGCGTGCAGACCACTTTCCTGGGTGCTCACGCTGTGCCACCCGACTTCGATGGCCGCGCGGACGAGTACATCGACGCGGTTTGCGACTGGCTGCCAGACCTCCACGCCCAGGGCTTGGTCGACGCCGTGGATGCCTTCTGCGACAACATCGGCTTCTCACTGGCCCACACGCGCCGCGTGTTCGACGCCGCCCGTGCCCTGGGGTTGCCCATCAAGCTGCACGCCGAGCAACTCTCCAACCAGCATGGCGCCGCCATGGCCGCCTCGCTGGGCGCGCTGTCTTGCGACCATCTGGAACACCTGAGTGAGGCCGACATCCCGCTCATGCGCCGCTGCGGCACGGTGGCCGTGCTCCTGCCTGGTGCCTTCTACTTCCTGCGTGAAACCAGGCTGCCGCCCGTGGCGGCGCTGCGCACGGCGGGGGTGCCCATGGCCGTGTCCACCGACCACAACCCCGGCAGTTCACCCAGCCTGTCGCTGCTGCTCATGGCCAGCATGGCCTGCACCCTGTTCCGGCTCACGCCGCTGGAGGCCGTACAGGGCATCACCCTGAACGCCGCGCGCGCCCTCGGGCTGCACGACCGCGGCAAGCTGGCGCCCGGCCAGCGCGCCGACTTCGTCGCCTGGAATCTCGACCACCCCAACGAGCTGGCCTACTGGTTCGGCCATCATGCGGTGGCGCGCACCATTCAGGAAGGCCGGGAACGACCATGAGCACCATCGAAACCCTACCGCCGTTCCCATGGCAGGGACGCGTTGACGCCGAAGACAGCGGGCCCACCCCTCGATGGCACCAACACGTGCGACCGCTCGCGGCCGGTTCGCGCGGAGGCGTCACCCTCATCGGCTTTGCCGTGGACGAAGGCGTGCGTCGCAATGCCGCACGCACCGGCGCCGCAAAAGGCCCCCACGCGCTGCGCACCGCCCTGGCCAACCTGCCGGTGCTGGGCGAGCCCGCGCTGCACGACGCAGGCGATGTGCACTGTGAGAACGGCGCGCTCGAAGCGGCACAGGAGGAACTGGCCGTGCGCGTGGCTGCCGCCCTGGCGCGAAACAGCTTGCCGCTCGTGCTGGGTGGTGGCCACGAAATGGCCTGGGGCACGTTCCAGGGTATCGTGCGCGCGCTCCCCTCCAGCCACCGCGTGCTGATCGTCAACCTGGATGCCCATTTCGACCTGCGCGAGGCGGCGCAAGGCAATTCAGGCACCCCCTTCCGGCAGATCCACGGCTGGTGCGCGGCCCAGGATCGACCGTTCAACTACCGCGTCTTCGGCATCAGCGAGTACGCCAACACGCAGGCACTTTTCGAGCGCGCACAAGCCATGGGCGTGCGCCACTGGCTCGACGACGCCCTGCAGAGTCCGGCGGGCGTGGAGCTGGCGCGGCAGGCGCTGGCGGCTGACCTGCAGGACTGCGATGCGGTCTATCTCACGGTGTGCCTGGACGTCCTGCCCGGCGGTCAGGCGCCTGGCGTCTCGGCGCCTGCCGCACTCGGAGTGCCGATGGCCGCGGCTCAGGTGCTCATCGACGAAGTGCTGGCGTCAGGCCGTCTGGTTGCTGCCGACATTGCCGAGCTCAACCCTTCGCTCGACCGCGACGGCCTGACCGCCCGCGTGGCCGCTCGACTGGCCGCGCGCATGGCCAGGGGAGCCCGGGCCCTGACGGATCGCCCTCCACAAACTTGAGGCCTGAAGTACCCAGAAATGGCAACTGACACCTCCGATCAGCAATTCATACCTTCAAGTCGACGCTTCATACCCTTCTTGCTACCGAGTGTTGCCTTACGAAGATGATTTGACCTATGCAGCTGGTAGCGTGGGCCGTCCTGCCCGGCTCCTGCATGCCGGAGAACACCATGTCTAGGCACTCCCCCCCCAGGAATACCACCTGGGACCTGTTCACGCCGGCCCAAGGGCTGGACGGATTGCGAGACCTTCCCCTGCTGGCCGCCCAACTGGCCACCGTACCCACCCAGCGGGTGCGAATCTTTGTCGACGACCCTGGCCGTCTCGGTGTCATGAGCGCACGCATCGAGAACACCCTCTGGGTCCAGCCGCTCGCCAACTACGAGATCTGGCGCCTGAGGCTGGCCGATGCCATTGCACCCGCCGACAACGTGGTGTGCCTGGGCGACACCGATGTGCCTACCCGCTACCGTGAGCGCATGGTTTACGGCGCCAGCAACCGCTGCAAGCAATTCCGCATCTGGCCCGTAGGCCACACACTCGCCACCGGCGAAGCGGCCTCATCGACCGCCGTCATGAACACCATGGTGTTCGACGTGGTTCAGGATGAAAAGGTCCAGGGCGTCGGCCTGATCAAGGACATGCGCAACAACGTCGAACTGCGCACGCGCTGGAAGGCGCACCCAAGCCTCACGCAAACCACGCTGGAGGCACTGGGCCTGTCGGGTGACCGGGCCAAGGGCGCACTCATCATCAGTTGCTGGGGTGCCGCCATTGCCGACTTCCCGTTGTTTGTCCAGAGCCTGGCGCAGGCCTTTCACCAGCCGGTGCTGGTGCTGCGGGCCCGGGGACCGGAAGGGCTCATTCCGGTGGAGGCACTGCAGTTGAAGGCGTCTGCCAGCACCGCGCATGTCCACGTGATGGATCTGCCGGCCCTGAGCTGGAGTCAGCAGGACGAGATCATCTGGAGCAGCGACCTGCTCTTTTGCGGGCTACGCGACGTGGCCAACCGCGCCATGGAAGCGGGCACCCCCATGCTGTGGCTGCCCAAGCCCGCCGCCACGGCCGGCGCGCAAGCTCTGGATCGCTTGAGCGACTGGTATTTTGATGGCCTGGACCCCGGATTCAAACGCGGTCTTCTGGTCACGGCGCACTGCCTGCGAGAAGGCGAATCGCTGGAGCAGACGCTGGCTTGGTACCTGAAGCAACGAGACGACCTCGAACAGATCGCACGCCAGGTGGCCCGGCGGATTGCCTTGGCCAGGCCCCTCGCAGATACTTTGCCTTCGCTCTCACCGACCATGCTGGAGCAGGTGCGCCGGCAGCAACTGCGGCGTGAAAACGCACACCCGCCCACCTGGCCCATGAGCCTGCCCGGCCCTGTGGAGTCGGCCTGACGAGCACAAGAGAGACAAGAGAGAACTTCAATGACAAACTGGTTGATCGGGGCACTGGGAGTCTCCATCGCGTTCGTGGCGGGCATCGTGGTGGGCGCCCTGCTATGGCGATGGCGGGCAGGCAGCGAGTCGCACCGAACGGGCCGTCAGCAGAACCGGTCGGCGCCGCTGCTGTGGGACATCCACAGCGTTCTCAACGCCATGAACAAGCTGGCTCTGGCCGCCGAGCGCGGTCGCCCGGTCGAACCTTCCCTGGTGTATTTGCTGTCCGACTACCTGCTGCACAGCGCGCTCATTCAGCGTGAAGACGGCTGGGCCGACCGCAACTCACTGGAGAACTGGCTGCTTTCTCATGTGCGTGTGCTGGCAGACCACCGCGGACAAATCACCCTGCCCGCAGCCACCATCCAGCTGGGGGAAGGCGTGCAGCGCATCCACGCCAACCCGCTGCTTCGCCAGCTCCTCTGGATTCTGCAGAAGGCCCCCACCATCAACCGCATCCAGATCGACGTGCTGGCCCTGAAAGCCGAAGATCGCGCGGTGAAGGTGAGGATCGAAGTGGAAGGAGACCATGCAGAACTGACCAGGCTACTGGAGGACAGAAGCACCGTTACCGGGTGGCGCATGGACTCCGGGTTGTGCGCTTGCGAGCTTCGCACGGCCTACGAGTCGGGCGCTGCCGCCTGACACCTGGCATTCAAGCAAGCTGAAGAACAGGTTGCCGCTGGACGCCGGCCGCAACGCTGGCAGGCATCTCAAGGTCGGACAGATCGATGTCCAGCAGCAACTCCAGTTCCAGGTCGGGATGGATGTAGCTGCCGCGGTGGCCTGAGGTCTTCTCGCCATCGTTCTCTTCGAGGGAAGCCAGCGCGACTGCAAGCCGGCGTTCACTCTCTTCAATCAGGGTCTGCCAACCGCTCTCGTCTGCCATCGGCTGCGGCATTTGTGCGGGAGCATCCATCTGCAGAAGCGAGGGCTGCAAGGCCCGGATGGAGGCGCCGGCGGTCAGCACCGGGCCGACCTCTACATCCAGATTGCTGCGGCCGGTAAGCGTCAACCCCTTGGTTTCACTGCCCGCCCCCTGGGCCACATCGTCTTCGGTGACCGTGTAGACAAAGCGCAGGGTGTCGGTGCCGCTGCCGCCACTGAACTGCGCGGCTCGGTGATGCCCGCCCACGCACAGGTGCAGGCGCGGGGTGCCATCCACCTTCACGGCCTCTTCCAGAGAGACGCTGGCCTCGAACACCTGGCCGACCCGGCAACCCCCAAACAAGCCACTGGGCAACGCACCCGGCCAGTCGTCCGACCAGTCGATGTCTGCCGAATTGACGTCCAGTGCCACGGCGGTGATGCGAGGCAACGCGATCAAGGCCTCCCCATGCGGTGTGGGCCAGGCCTCGTTGTGTTTCACAGCACGAAACATGGCCTCTGACTGCACGCTGCCATCGGCGAACACCAGCCGCGCAGGTCCAACCACGTACGCGGTCTCCAGGAGCCCGCTTGAACGACGGCTCAAGGCGATCGCCCTGCCCGAAAGCCGCGCCTTGTGCTCGGCAAGCCTTCCATCCAGATGCACGCAAATGCGGGGGTCGCCGGCGTATACCGTTTCCACGCCGGCCAGCCCTTCCAGCTGAAGCAGGGCGCC
This sequence comes from Hydrogenophaga sp., assembly GCF_051860785.1. Lineage (GTDB taxonomy): Bacteria > Pseudomonadota > Gammaproteobacteria > Burkholderiales > Burkholderiaceae_C > Hydrogenophaga. The sequence continues at coordinate 11,822 of NZ_JBIMLB010000026.1, read as the reverse complement.
CTCGGGAAGGGCTCCCATCGCCATTCGAGGCTCAGCCCTCACGTGGCTGGCCACGGTGGCCTGCGCGCAGGCAGCGGCCTCTCCGACCACGCCCAGCAAAGCCGAGACCTGCCCTGCGCTGCGCCAGAGTGAGCCCAGCATGACCGCGCCATCGTCGAACACGAGCTCTCTGGGGCCTCGACTGGCATGCAGCTTGATCTGGGTGCCATGTGCCGCGTGCCGGAGCGTCAGCACGTCGGAGCGCACACTCACCTGGTGATCCGCGCTCGCGCCTTGAAGGAACACGCGGTCAGCACCACCCACGCCGCAGGTGAGATCGAAGCACTTGCCCGAGCCAAGAAAAAGGTTCTGGATGCCGCGCGCACCCCAGAACCCCACGGCCTGGCCATCCACCACGACCGCTCCCTGGAGCAGGTCGAATCTTGCTTCGTCATGATCCACCTGCAAACAGGCGTCTGTGGTTCCCATGATGCTTCCTCCGGTTGATGAGCAACACATGGCGTCGCGAGGTATTCGCGACGCAGTCGAAGGGGCGCTTGCCCAGGGCCGGTGGGCCTTTGGCAGCACCTCAACGACACGAATTCCATTGCATCAGTCGGGGCTACAGGGTGGCGCGGGAAGTCACCAACTGAGCCCGCCGCCGCACCAGCAGTCCGGGATTTCGAACCAAATTTCCAAGTGCCAACTAATACCGTTTCTGCCTGCGAAGAAGGTCACACCCGCACCACCCTGGCCCGGGAATCCGCGTGCCAGAAAGGAGGGCATTGAGTCGATTTCGTCACACATCGAAATCGCTCGGCGGCAGCCCGCACAAATGTCTTGCGTGCATTTCGTGAAATGCGCGCTCGAGCTGGCGCGCAAAGCCCGCAGTGTCGAACAAGGGCGCTTCGCCACGTTCCGACTGCAATTGCGCGCGCAACGCCTTCAACCGCTCCGGAGCGTCCAGCAGGCTTTGCGCCAGCGTTGCGTACGCCTCCAGGGACGAAGTAACCAACTCTGGTAGCCCGACCGCGTGCAGCAGGCTTGCACCCACGCGCGAGGCCAACGAATCACCCATGCAGGTGATGTGCGGCACGCCCGCCCACAACGCATCGCTGGCCGTGGTGTGCGCGTTGTAGGGAAAGGTCTCCAGACTCAGATCGGCGAGTTGAAGACGCGCCAGGTGCAGGGGCAGATCCAGCGGCGGAGCGAACACCAGCCGGGCCGGGTCCACCCCATGTTCGCTGGCGCTTTGGCGCAGATGGGCCACGGCGACGTCGTGCGTCTTGAGCAGCCACAGCGCGCTGCCCGGCGTTTGCACCAGCAGCGCCATCCAGACATCCCAGACCTCCGGCGTGATCTTGAAGCTGTTGTTGAAGCTGCACAGCACCAGCCCCGCTTCCGGCAGCCCGTGGGCCGCGCGCGACTGGGGCGTGGGGTCGATCGGGCGCTTGTCGTCGTTGGGCTGGTAACAGTGCGGCATGTACGCCACCGCCTCTCTGCAGTGGGCGCGCTGCGCTTCACCCATTACCCGATGGTCGGCCAGCAGATAGTCGTAATACGGCGCAGCCATGGTGCCGGGGTACCCCAGCCAGTTCACTTGCAACGGTGCTGCGCGGTGCGCAAAGATGCCCGGGCGGCTGTCACGCGTAAGGCCTTTCAGGTCCACCGCCACATGCACTCCGAGCTCCCGGCACAGCGCCGCCACCTGGGCATCCGTCCTGTCGCGAACGTCCATCCATTGGCAGCCGTTCTTCATCAGCCGATCCCGCATGCCGTCCTGACGTGGTGTGCCGTAGTTCAGCAGCAGCACCTCCACAAGGCTGGCGTCATGCTGTTCCAGAACCCCTGCCAGCAAGTAAGCCGTGGCGTGGTTGTAGAAGTCGCTGGACACATAAGCCACGCGCAGCCGCCCGTGCTCCGATGGCCGCATCGTGTCGGGAGTTGAGAGCGACTGCGGCGGGAACATCCGCCCCATCCAGAGTGCGGCCACCTGGTGGTGCAAGGCAGGGTCGTCGTACAGCACCAGGGAAGCAAACGGCTCCAGCGCGGGTTCGCCGCGCAACGCACGCTGACGGAGCAGCGCCAGCTCACCTGCCTGGTCTTCAGGCTGCGCGCCCGCTTCTTCCCCCGGCAACGGTGGCAGGCCCAAAGCCGACCACTCACACAGCTGGCGCGCCAGGAACATCCGCAAGCACGCAACGAAAGGGGCACCGGGTTGCCGGCGCTCCAGTTCACCGAACGCCACAAGAGCGCGGTCGAACGCGCCAGCCACCAGCAGGGCGTTCGCCTGCGCCTGCAACGCGCCCACATGCGCGGGGTTCAGGCGCAAAGCCTCCGAGGCATCCCTGCCAGCCTTGCCGTGCTCACCCAACGCCCGCCATGCTTGCGCTCGACCGAAGAACGCTTCCGCATGGCCAGGCTGCAACTGCAACACACGGTCAAACGCCTTCACCGCACCAGTCCATTCCTGTGCCATGTTCAGTGCCTGCCCCAGATTGAACCAGGCAGGTTCCGCGTCGGGGGTCAGCCGCAGCACCTCGCCCAGTGCTCGAATGGCGTCTCCCGGACGGCGCTGCGCCAGGGCGACCACCGCCCGGAGTTGCAACACCATGGGGTCCAACGGGCGCGCGACTTCAAGCCGGCGCAAGGGTCGATCCACACCCTCGATGTCACCTTTTTGCAACGCGTTCAGCGCTTGTGACAACAAAAGTTCGGCCTGATGGGGACCTTCATCCCAATTCAGCACGTCGGAAAGGTGGAACGGTATCTCGTCTGAGGACATGGCAAAAAAGTGAGAGTGCCGCTCAACAAGCCGGCATTCGCGACTTTCATCCCGCTTCGCATCGCCTCGCAATAAAAGAACCAACGGACATCTGAAAGACATCAGATGTCATTTGTCGGCATCCATCTGCAGAAGAGGCGCCCACGCGCTGAGGCCCGCGGCGGTCTCCGCGCAGATTTTCGAAGCGCTCATCCGCTCGCGTTGGCGCACCCTTTTTCCTCATTCCTACCCAACGGCCGCGGCCTTCGTGAAACAGCCCATTTCCCTCCAGATAGGCATTTAGTTCCCACTTCGATGCAAACCGTGCTTGCCAAATCTCGCCTCGATCCTTCGCCGCAAGCCCATCAGCCAGGCCCCTAGATTCCTGTTTTCGACGTGCTCGATGCGCAAAACAGATTTGCCTGTCGGCCACGACGGAGCCGCCCGACACCCAAAAAGCAGATCCCGGCGGCTTTTTCAAAAACTGTGTTTTCAACCTTTATCAAGGAATCTTCATGAAGAAAACGATGATCGCCCTGGCCGCCTTCGGCGCCGTGGCCGGCGCCGCCCACGCTCAGTCCAACGTCACGATGTACGGTGTGATGGACATGTTTGTGGGCGAAGGCACCACGAAGACCACCTTTGGCGGCGCGCCGTTCAATGGCATCGTCAATCCAGGCGCTCCTGTCGAAGAGCAAGTTGCCGGCGGTGTCAAAAAGGGTGCGAGCCTGAACAGCGGCGGCTTGAGCGGCAGTCGTTGGGGCCTGCGTGGCGCGGAAGACCTGGGCGGCGGCTTGAAGGCAACATTCCAACTGGAAGCTGCCGTTGGCGCCGACACGGGTGCCAGCACCGCATTTAGTCGCACCAGCAAGATGGGCCTGAGCGGTGGCTTTGGCTCCATTGAAATGGGCCGCCAGTACACGCAGCTGTTCGGTCTGATGGACAGCTTCGACGCTCAAGGCACGTCCGCCTTCTCCGCCACCAACGCCATCTTCGGCACCGCCGTGACGGATGCTCTTGGCGCGCTGAGCCCTGGTGTCCGCTGGAACAACTCGCTGCTGTACACGGCTCCGGCCATGGGTGGCTTCACCGCGTCTGTGCAATATGCATTCGGCGAAAATGGCGCCCCAGGCGCATCCGCAGGTCGCGCCATCGGCCTTTCTGCTGGCTACGCGGTGGGCAAGTTCGCCGTGCAAGGCGTCTATGAAACCCTGAAGAGCGGCGGCGTCGGTTCCGTCACTGCGAAGAACACCGGCCTGGGCGCCAGCTACGACTTCGGCATGGCGAAGGTCCTGGGGCAGTTCGTCACCCAAGATGACGGCGTGGCCAATGGTCAAAAGGAAAGCGGCTACGTGTTGAGCGTGTCGGTGCCCTTCGGCTCGGCAGGCAGCCTCAACGCCGGCTTTGGCGGTGAGAACACCAAAGTGGCAGGCGTGAAGATTGCCAAGACCACCTCCCACGGCGTTGAGTACCGCTACGACCTGAGCAAGCGCACCACCTTGTACGCAGGCTTGACCAACGTCAAGGCCAAGCTGGTTGCACCTATGCCAGCAGGCGACACGAAGGACCAGCTCTACGGCATCGGCATGCGCCACAAGTTCTAAGCTCAGGCTGGCCTCGGCCAGCTGAAAGCCTGGAAACGGAAAAAGCCCGCTGCAGAAATGCAGGGGGCTTTTTCATTTCAGGCGCACCGAATCGTCGCGACTTCTAGTTGTGGCCTGGGCCTCGATCCCTGGACGATGGAAGGGAAACGCTCTTGATCTCGCCGACATCGGGACCAGCGTCACCCACTGGCCGAAACGCCGATGATCGGCTTCGCAGCCCGCCGCCTGGTGACGACACCACCGACGTACGACCCGGTCGTTCTAGAGGTGGCATCGGCGGCAGAAAACTTGCGAGGGGCGCCGCCGGCACTGGCACTCGCTGCGGAATGGGATGCAGCCGAGATACCGGGGCAACTTGATCCCTCCCGAAGGATTGGCCAGCGAAGGGGGATACGAAATTGCTCCAAGAAGTGCTCGCTGAGGGAGCCACCGCCGGTGGCAGTCGTCCCAGTAGCTCAACGGCGGAGATCCATCCTTTAGCCAGGGCAGCCTCACGCGAGGCAGGGAGCTCATCGTTCACAGGGAGGGGAGCATCCCGTCCCGAGCCGGAAGTGGCCGGTTTTTGGGGTTTGTCCATGGTCGCTGCCTAGCACCCCATCAATGAGCAGCTGCAGCCAGCGTTTCAGCCGCGGGCGTTTCAGCCTTCGCCTGTGGATCGTGCGGCTTGAGGACGCCATCGGCGATCAGCTTGTTCACGGCCTGCTGCTGCACGCCAAAGCCGCGCACGAAACCATCCAGCGGCATCACCAGTTGCTGGGTGGGCACCAGCCGGGCTTCCTGCTTGCCGTCCTTGTTCACCACCGTCACGGTGCCCAGATCGATGCGCACGAGCGAACCGGTGAGTGAAACTTGAACAATCGTGTCTGCGAAATGAGGGGTCATGGTGGTTCCTTTAAAAAACAAATGGGAAAACTTGGTGAAAGGGTTTTGGACAGTGCAGATCACAGCCCGGGCCCGCGACCGCCACTAGCGGGCGGACGGCGAATTGGCCCCAAGGTCGGGACGGGCCCGCGACCACTCCTCGCAGGCGGACGGCGAAGCGGCCCCGCGGTCGGGGCGGGCAAAGCGCCCGATGAAGGGGACGCTGCGACGGGGACTACCGGAGTGACACGTGCATGGTGCAATGCACGCGCAATAGGTGGAGCCACTGGATGCTGGAGCCTGCCGGTCGCCTGAACATCCTGGATAGCCTGTACCTGTGGATGAACGGTGCGCGAGGCGTCGTAGGGATGCCGTTTTCGCGGCAAATGCTCATCCATTCTCTCGCCCCCGAGCACATCCAGCGCGTTCAAGCGCAGCTGTACCAGCTCCAGTTCCCCGCTGAGTGGCGCCAGCAGCTGATTCAGCTCGATGAGCGGCGCCAGTTCTTCCTTAGTCAGCCGCTCCAGCCTCTGCTGCTGCTCAGGCTCCAGCTCCTGCCGCAGCAGTTCCAGCTTGAATTTCTCCGCCATCAAGGGCTGCATTCCTGGCATCTGCTCCTTCTCCCACTTGCGCAGAGACTGCATCCGAGGGTGCAGCTCAAGCTCCTTTTTCTTCTGAAGCAGTGCCTCCTGCCACGTAAGCAGCTCCCGCCTTAGCTGCTGCTTCTGCTGAAGATCGCCTGAGGATTCTGCATGTGCGCTGGCAACATCTGCCCTACTCTGAGGGGCGCCGCCGCCAGCAATCGGTGACGCCTGCGGCGCGGATCTCTGTCTCATCGCGTTCTCCAGCCCTCATGGGGCGTTCATCGTTGCCGGACTTTCCTGGCCCAAGGGGCGCAAGTGGGGTCCGAAGTACCCATCCACGCGCTCACAAGACCTGGAACACCACGTAGTTCATATCCGCATCGCTGTTGCTCGGGTGAACGTGGCCGTTGTTCATTTGCAGTGAGGTGTGTCCCACGGAAGAAGGTGTTGCCGTCCAGTAGTAGGGCGCGCCCCACCCGGACGGCACCCCACTCGTCCCGGTCCCGGTCCCGTTGCCGTTGTGCGCGTCCCAGATCGCCAGCATGTCGTCGTACGTTGGGTTGTTCTGCGTGGGGCTGTTGACCGCCGTGCCGTTCTTGAAGACTTGTGCCGGACTGGCGTTGGCGCCACTCAGCGCCGCCCCGTAGGTGGGCAGTGCCAAGGTCACGCCGTTGATCGCGAAGTAGCGGAAAGTGTTGTCGATGGAACCCACCAAACCCACCGCGTTTGCGTCCGTCTCCCGCACGCCGTTGATGTTGAAACGGACCATCGCGCCAAGATCGTGGTGGGTCATGGCGTCGCCACTGCCGTGGACGCCATCCCTGTTCAAGTCGAGCACGTAGTACCACTTGCCTTCCACCTGCACCCCACGAATGAGCTGGCCGAGAGTACCGAGGTCGATCACGGTGTGGCCGGCCGCACCATCGACCACGTTGTTCACGGTGATGGCCACGTTCCGCTGCGTGGTGTTGTTGCTCACGTCCGTCGCGGTGATGGTGATGTCATAGACGTTGTTGGCACCGGCGTCCAGTGGTATCTCATGGTCCAGGCCTTGTGCGAGCGTCACCACGCCCGTGCTGGCATCCATGTTGAAGAAAGCCGCATCCGTTCCGCCCAGGGTGTAGCGGATCCACTGGTCGACACCACCACCGTCGCCGTCGTTGGCATTGGCGTCGTACACCACCGTACCAATGGCGGCGGTCTCCAACATGCTGGCGGTACCGCCGCTAAGGAACACCGGGGCGTTGGCATCCAGGACCTGCAGCACCACGTACACAGGATGGGTGTTGTTGGTGTCGTTGAGCTCGCCATTGCTCAGCGCTACGGTGGCGTGTCCACCCGTGAGCGTGGGCGTGGATGACGCGTAGGAACCCGTGCTCCACCAATGGGATGGTGTTCCCTGCAAGCTGGCTCCACTGCCATTGTGGGCATCCCAGATCGCCAGCAGGTCGTCATACACAGCGTTGCTCTGATCTCCGCTGTTGACCGCGGTGCCGTTTGCGCTCCCTGCCGAAGTGCTCGCGTAGATGCCACTGAGCCCTGCCCCCTGGGTGGGCAGCGCAACCGAGATTCCGTTGATCGTTGCATAGCGGAAGGTGTTGTCGGTCGAGCCCACAGCGCCCACCGCATTGCCCGCTGTCTCCAGAACGCCGTTCACGTTGTACCGGAAGATGGCGTTCAGGTCACCGTAGTTGAACGTGTCATGGCCATGGGCTCCGTGGCTGCCGTCATCGTTTCGGTCCCACACGTAGTACCACTTGCCCTCCACCTGCACACCGTGAATGAGTTGCCCCCAGGTACCCAGGTCGATCATGGGGTCACCTGCTCCGCTATCTGGCGCATCCGTCACGGTGATGACGACGTTCTTGTCCATGAAGCCGCCGTTGCTGGTGGTCGCGCGCACGGTGATGCGGTAGGTGTTGTTGGCACCGCCGTCCGTGGGCGCCTCATAGTCCGGACTGGCCAGGAAGCGCACCTCGCCACTTCTGGCATCGATCGTGAGGAGCGCCGCATCGGTACCACCCACGATACTCCAGGTGAGCTCACCATTGCCCAGCGAGGTCCAGCCTTCGGCGTCGTAGACCACGGCGCTGGCCGCGGTGTTCTCCGCCACGCTGGCTGAAGAGCCGCTGGTGATCTGCGAGAGCACCTGCAATGCCGCGTAAAAGGTGACCACGTTGTCCAGGGAGTGGTTGACGTAGCCATTGCCCATGTTCACGATGACGTGATGGGGGGCGTGAGGCGTCGCCGCCATGAGGTAGACGCCGGACCAGCCCGCCGGCGTGCCAGAAATGCTGTTCCCGGTCCCGTTGCCGTTGTAGGCATCCCAGATGGCCAGCAGGTCGTCGTAACCCGGGTTGTTCACCGCACCACTGCTCACGGCGGTGCCATTCTGGTACCCAAAGGAAATCGGAGTCAGGGGCCCCCCGTAGGTGGGCAGGGCCACATGCACGCCGTTGATGCTGGCATAGCGGTAGGTGTTGTCGGTCTCACCCACCTCCCCCACGGCGTTGCCCCCGGTCTCCAGAACACCGTTGACGTCGTACCGGAAGAGGGCATTCATGGTGTCGTGGGCGAACTGATCGCCAGAGCCCCCGTGGGTGCCATCGCCATTGAGGTCCCACACGTAGTAGGTCTTGCCTTCGACCACCACGGGCAGGATGAGCTGGCCCCAGGTGCCCAGGCTGAGCGCGGGCGCGGTGGGCAAGTCCTTGACGGTGACGGCCACGACCTGCGCTGTGGAGCCCACGCTGTCGTGCGCGTACACGGTGATGTGGTAGACCGTGTCGACCGCAACGCTGGGCACGGCCTTGAAGGTGACCACGCCGGTGCTGGCGTTGATATCGAACAGGTCGTTGTGGCCGCCTGCGGCCAGGCTGTAGTGCGTCACGGCCACGTCGTCGGTGGCGTTGGCGTCGTACACCGTGGTGGTGGTCAGGATGCCTTCGAACACGCTGGCCGTGTTCCCGCTGCTGAAGACCGGTCTGTGGCTATCCAGGTTGACCGTGACTTCGCTGTCAACGAGCAACTGCAGCCTGCGGCTCGCATCGTTGTAGATCTGGTACGCGCGGCCATCGGCATGCACCATGCCACCGGGCTCCAGCGTCAGGTTGTGGTTGCCATCGATCCAGAACGTATCCCCGACGTTGCCCTTGATCAGCACTTGCTGGTAGTTCGTGCCGTTGATCGCGGCGACGTTGCCCGTCACGCTGGTGCCCCAGTTCGCGCTGTTCCACACGTTGTGCGCGCTGTTGCCTTCGAGCTGGAGCAGATCCAGGACGCTGACGCGCGCGTTGACGTTGCCGCCTCCGGTCAGGTCCAGTGCCTCGATGCTCTTGAGCGAGGAGCCACCCAGGCTGCGCAAGTCCACCAGACCGGTGACGTCGGGGCCAAAGACCACGGTGTCGCGTCCGTTGCCACCATCGATCCGGCTGGCGCCCAGGTGGGCGATGTTCGAGGCATTGAGCACGAAGGTATCGTTGCCCGCACCGCCGTAAAGCACGTCTGCACCACCGCCACCCATGATGGTGTCGTCGCCCGCACCGGCTGCGATGCGGTCCGCGCCACTGCCACCATGGAGCACATCGGCTCCGCTGCCGCTCAGCTGGGTCAGTTCGGCACCGAAGAGGCCTTGCCCTATCTGGCTGCTGAGAATGACGTAGCTGCGGCCTGCGGCTGTGCCTGCCGCCGGGTTGGCGGCGGGTGCACCGATGATCAGGTCGGCCAGGCCGTCACCATCCACATCGCCCGCGCTCGCCACGGAACGGCCACTGACCTGGTACATCCCTTCTCCGTTGATCACGAAGCCACCGATGCCGTCGGCCACCGCCGAGAGGTCGATCGCCGTTCCATCGGCCTTCCCGTACACCACGTAGCTGCGGCCCGCACCTTCTCCCGTGATGGGATCGCTCTGGTACGCCCCGACGATCAGATCGTCCAGTCCATCGCCGTTGACATCACCTGCGCTCGCTACGGACCAGCCACTCTCGTCCAGGGCCGCCTGCCCGTTGATCACGAAACCACCCACGCCTGCGGCCACGGCCGAGAGGTCGATCGCTGAGCCATCTGCCTTGCCGAACACCACGTAGCTGCGCCCGGCATCCGGGCCGGCCAGCGTATCGCTGGCGCGGGCGCCCACAATCAGGTCGGCCAGACCGTCGCCGTTCACGTCGCCCGCGCTGGCCACCGAAAGACCGCTCTCATCTCCGGCCGCCTGGCCGTTGATCACGAAGCCCCCCACGCCCGCAGCCACGGCCGTGAGGTCGATGGCCGTGCCATCGGCTTTGCCGAACACCACGTAGCTGCGCCCTGCGTTGATGCCCCCCATCGGATCGCTGTTGTGGGCCCCGACGATGAGGTCGTCCAGGCCGTCGCCGTTGACGTCGCCGGCGCTTGCAACGAAGACACCGCTGCTGTCGTCTGGCGCTTCGCCGTTGATCACGAAGCCGCCAATGCCATTGGCCACGGCCGAGAGATCGATCAATGCACCATCGGCCTTGCCGAACACCACGTAGCTGCGGCCAGCGTCTATCCCTCCTGCGGAGTCACTTTTGTACGCACCAACGATGAGGTCATCCAGACCGTCGCCGTTGACGTCGCCTGCGCTTGCCACGGAATAGCCGCTGTTGTCATCGGTCGCCTGACCATCGATCGCGAAACCACCATTGCCTGCAGCCACGTCCGCGAGATCAATCGCCGTGCCATCGGCCTTGCCGAAGATCACATAGCTGCGCCCCGCGCCAGCGCCCTGCGTCGATTCGTTGTAGGGCGCCCCCACGATCAGGTCCGCCAGACCGTCGCCGTTGACATCGCCCGCACTTGCCACGGAATAGCCGCTCTGATCCCCAGCCATCTGGCCATTGATGACGAAACCGCCAATGCCGTTGGCCACCGCCGAAAGATCGACCGCCAGGTTGTCGGCCTTGCCGAACACCACGTAGCTGCGGCCAGCAACCGGCCCTCCTGCAGGCTCGCTGTTGAACGCTCCGACGATCAGATCGTCCAGCCCGTCACCGTTGACATCCCCTGCGCTCGCCACGGAATAGCCGCTGAGTTCGAACATCGCCTGCCCGTTGATCACGAAACCGCCGTTGCCCGCGGCAATGTCCGAGAGATTGATGGCAGTCAGGGCGGGCCGGACGGATATCTGGACGGCGTGTGGGGCCGAGCTGTTGATGCCGTCACTGACGGTGATGGTGATGTCGTAGACGTTGTTGGCGCCGGCATCGGCTGGCGCGCCGTAGCTGGGAGGGTTCTTGAACGTGACGACGCCGGTGCTGGCGTCGATGTCGAAGAGCGCCGCATCGGTGCCAGCCAGGCTGTAGACCAGCGCATCGCCATCGGCGTCGGTGGCCGTGGCGGTGTATACCGTGCCGGTGCGGTTTTCGAGGAAGTTGACCGCCGTTCCGCTGGTGAACACCGGGGGGCTGTTCAGTGTGAGGATGGTGAAGTCACGCTGGTCCTGCACACCGTTGGTGTTGCCCGCCAGGTCGCTGGCCGTGGCGGTGACGCTGTGCGCACCCACGCCCAGGGCGGCGAAGTCCGCCGCGGTCAGGCTGTAGCTCCAGTCTCCATTGCCATCGGCCTGCACGTGGCGGGTGAAGCCGCTGCTGAAGCTCAGCTCGATGAAAGCGTTGGCCTCGGACGTGCCCTGCACGGTGGCGCTCGGGCGCTCCAGCGCCTCGATCTCGTCATCACCCGCAATCACGCCAATGACCGGCGCATCAGGCGCCACGGTGTCGATAGTCACCTGCTGCGAGGTCACCGCCCCGCTGCTGACCTGGTTGATCACGCGGAACTGGATGTTGGCCGTGCTCGTGAGCGTGGGGTCGTGCAGGGTGATGCTGGTGCCGTTCGCCCCAATGGCGTGGTTCACGTCCTGCCAGGTGATCCCTCCATCGTTGGAGTACTGCAGCTTCTCCACCACCAGCGGACTGCCTCCGGCGCTGAGCCAGCTCGCATCGACCTCCATGAAGCGCTCGGCGACTTCGTCGTACAGGCGCGTATCGGTCACCGCATTGAAGACGATGT
>NZ_JBIMLB010000025.1:0-69881 GCF_051860785.1 Hydrogenophaga sp. | reverse complement strand
CTTCACCTTCGTGTCTCTGGTGTCTCGATACATGCAAACCTCGCGCCACCTCTCAACTTGTTCAGCGTAGCCCTAAGTGGCAGCAATCAGTCTTGACTTGACGATGGGCACGGAGACGTGAACGGCCGCTGATGGCCGATGTGCGTCATGGTAGCGGGGGCGGTGGTGGGCACTGAGCGGACTGAGACCTTGGGACCTTACCTCGACTGGTCTTTCAGTACTCGCAGCGCCAAGTAGGCTACGCAAGCGCCGAGGGCCGTCCAAAACAGGTGGTAGGCAACATGGCCGGCAGGCACACCAAGTGCTGCCTTCAAGACTTGCGCCAGACCGTTGCGGAGCGACGAGATGGTTGGCGACGGCGGTGCCAATGTGACGGCCGCCCATGCGCTGAGCAAACTCAAGCCGGCTCCCACAACGAAAAAGAACCAAGCAGCAATCTTCGCTTCGCGCACGTTGCCTCCTCCTCGAATGTCCACTTCTGGCCGATTGCCGAAGTCTAGCCGGCCTTGCACCCGCCTGGCCAACCTGGCAACTAGGAGCCGCAAAATCAACGCCTAGCTGCATCAGATTGCGCGTGTCCAAGAGAGCCGATCCGGGTGCCCAGGTCCTACCGTTCCCGCTGTCCAAGAGAAACCGAACTGAGTGTCCAGTAGCGACCGAAATACGCAAAGCATGTGTCCTACCTAAAGGTTCCGAGTCAGTGGTCTAGGCGCTTCGAGCGAATGTCGGGAGATGAACCGCTGGAAGATTTGATGCCGATCCGACCAAATGATGTCGAGCACTTCGTCCAAAAGGTGGCGGTTCGGCTGCTCCGGGAGTCCGATGAAGATCGTCGCGTTCAAGAGGTGGTTCAACAATGCATGCGGTCATCGCCTTGGCGCGCTATGCAGGAGCAGGGGTTTGATGTGTTGATGCGGATCGTCGGTATAAATGTGTTGCACACCAGGATCCGCACCCTGGCGTGTGAGCGACTGCTGGAAATTGCTGACGGCCCTGTGCAGAGCGCCGATGCGGCCCTGCAGATGGCGTTGAACCTGCTGGCATCCGGAGATGGGGATCGGTCGGGTGCGCAGGCATCGCGTGTCGACGATCTTCTGGATCTGGCCCGGGTTGCACTACCCGGGACCCATCGTGAACCGCTGTTGCTGGCTACTGAAGCAAATCAGTTACTTCGCAAGGGGCAGTTCAAGGCAGCCCAAGATCAGTATCGGAAGGCGCTTGGAGTCTGTTCGAGTTGGGGCTGCGGGAGGTTGCGAGGTGAAATTGCCCGCGATCTGCTTGCCTTGGAGGTGGCCGATGCCGCGTTACCGACAGAAGAGCACTCCGCGGCGGGCAAGTACTACCGAAATATGGTGGCCTTCGGTATGTTCGAAACTGTGGCACCAAGCCTTGAGGACGCCGCCCTCTTGGCCTACGATTACTTCTGGAAGGTTCTATTCAAGCCCTATCGAGATGCACCAAATATCAAGGCTCCTCAGAGGGTCAGGAGCGAGGAGCTGCTCTCTCAGCTCGCTAGCGCGGTCATGCGGGACAGTGCATTCAATACCCAGGCTTGGCTAGATCAGAATCGAAAGGTTCTTTCAAGGCAGCGCTTGCGAGACGTGCGGGGTGATTCGGCGCTCACATTCCTTCTGAAGTTCATGGCCAACCTGCGCGACGTGGCCCCACTGGAGATCATTGAACGCATGCGGTCGTTTTTGCTGACACTTATCGCAGCATGGCCGGAGCAGATCAACATGAAGGACTTCAAGGCGCAAACAGCGCTCATGCTGGCGGCCAATGACGGCGAAGTAAGCATCGTTCGCCGTTTGCTTGCGGGTGGGGCAGATGTTGATGTGCAGGATTATCTGGGCCGCACGGCGTTACACGCCGCAGTGACCGGCGACTCACCGGAATGTGTCCAACTCGTGTTGGCTGAAGGGCCAAACATCCAAAATACGACATTTGTTGAGTCCCAGTCCGCTCTCCACACTGCCGTTCGAATCGGAAATGTTTCCGTCGTCAGCGCATTGGCGCAAGCCCTGCCGGACTTACTGACTTCTACGAACGTGAACGGGGACACGCCCGAGGCCGAAGCGCAAAGAGTGCTCGACCACTACGATCAGTACTGCTCCATGATGGCCCGCCAGACGAGTCGTAAACCGGCGACACGGTCGGCAATGATGGCTATCGTGGCCTTGCTGCAGAGCCTGGATCTTGCGAGTGTGGATGGTAGGTTACTTTCTGCTCACGCTAACGTATAGGTTTGGAGGCCGAGATATGACTCATGTCGGAAGCGAAACTAGGTGTTCGAAATGCGAGTTCCTTTTTCCTGAAGCCAAAGCTGTCGCAGAGGCTGCTGCGCTTGTTGCTCAGCCGTGCCCGTCCTGCGGAGGATTTGGACTCATTGTCGATGTCTCGATTATGGAGACAGTGACAGTGATGGATGGCCATGAAATGCAGCTCAAGCGTGTTGGAGTTAAGAAGCCTGTCGTGGAAAGTTTCTCAAAACCTAGCCTTTCACGAAAGCTAGAAAAGCACGTGTATCACGAACGCCTCATAGATCGAGAAAACAACCTTTATCACGAGAAAATCACCGATTACCAAAGTGGCGAGACCATCCACGAACAGAAAGAACCTCTCACCGATCATGTGGGTCATGGCTCTGCTAAAAATCCTGCGGGCAAGTGATCAGTTTGGGGTGCACACGTCAGGCTTTATGCGCCGAATTTCACAGTTCATGAATTCGACATCGACAAACAGTTTACTTTGGTGCCAATGATCCTAAGGCCAGCCGTGAAACTGGGGGAAGCCCATTGACTCGGCAAGCCGCGTCTGCTTTGACACCAACTTTGCGTAGCATTTTCGATTCAGCCAGAGCACCAATCGCCTGCCGCAATCAATCTAGCCAAATCGAAGAGAGCGGAAACTACAGGCCCCTATTTGCTGATACTCCGAAGCTTTTCGCGGGCTTACGCGATGCGTTCCATAAACGGCGCAGGCCCCCCTGGACAACGAGTGTCGGAAGACAACGAGATGGGCCATGATGAGGGTTTCACATTTCACTCCACATGGGAGGGCCACTTGAAAGCAAATTTACTCCGCTCAACTACGTCGGACCCTTACGGCAGTGAGGCACAAACAACGGATTTGTTGCGCCGTGGTGCCGTATTCAGGCGACAACGCATCAGTGCCTCGGACATGGTCACGACCAATGAAGCTGCTGCACTCAGCGGTAGATCACGCCTAGAGGTTATCTCTTGTATCAAGAGCGGCCGGTACATTGGGGTGAGGCACTTGAGTCGCGGCTTCAAGGTCCCAAAATGGCAGTTTGAGCCCTTCGCGTTTCCAGCGATCCAAGCAATCTCTCATGCTTTGGGCACAACAGATGGTTGGAAAATGCTCTCGTTTTTGGAAACACCTCATGAAGCACTTCACGGGCTGACACCGCGCATCGCAATGGAGCAGGGTGTGCCTTGCGCACGCATCGTTGACTTGGCGACAGCAGCAGGGCATTGAGTTCTTGGACCACGGCCCAAATCACGCTACCCATCTTAAGATCCTCGCCGCCCTGCAACGTTCGACCGTTTCCACACAGTGTCTAGGTTCGGCTGGGCAATCACCCTACTCCGGACTTCTTTGTGTCAAGACCGATGCAGTTCCAAATTAGGGGGTGTCACCGGCCAACCTGTAGAGAACTCAACGAGGCTCATCAATTGTTTGAAGAGTGGCGATACGTAGGCGGCCTGCGATCCCACCTTGATGGGTAGTTGACCCCCAGCTCCAGGGCTAGACTTCAGGAATCGGCCAGCAGCAGTCACCTGAGATTCCTGTCGGAAACGGTCGCTCAATGACCTCTTTTGAATATACCCAGAGCAATCATGATGCTAGGATATGCGGGTGTAAAGATATTATTTTCATAGATTGGGTATGTAATGTATAGAATCTTGAGGTGCTTTGTATTGATAGTTGGTTTGGTTTCGTTAGCTGGTTGTGCAGCGTTGGGTTATTTTGATAATTCTGAGTTTATCAAGGCACTTAACGCTAAACCCAAGCAATGCCAAGCGGCATACCAAATGTTGGCAAAGTCCTTTACAGGGAGCACTGATGAGATCACTCACCGAGGGATCTGGGAGCTAAACTGCGGAGATCGAGCGCGGGGGCAAGAGTATCTAAGTCGCGCTGCAATGGCGGGGGATAGTTACGCCAAGACTGTCTTGGTGAATCGTGGTTTACCGCTGCCCGAGCCGGAGATCTATCCCTCCACGGGTGGTCGCCCTGCAATTGACGTCTATATCAATAAGTAGTGGGGTGGCGACGCTCCCACACTTCTCCAAAGGCAGTGAGAGCGATGTCGCATTCGTTCTATCGTGTCCCGGCAGATACGAGGAGCGAGCAGGGCATCCGGCTGCAGGAAACACTGGGAAGAACCTGCAACGACTCCTTGATCGTCTAGGCCCCAGAATCTCTTTGCCTCACTTGGTTCGTGCCCACATTACGATAACTAACGCTTGGTCCGAGATTGAGTACCAAGAGAAGACTGGTAGATCCGAGGCCACTGACGCAGAGGTGAATCGGCCTGACAATATAAGGCGTTTGGCAGACGAGCTTAAGCACGTATCCACATTAGTTGTCTTTTGTGGCGCGAAAGCCAAGCTTGCTTGCCAGCAGCTAGTAAAACATAATTCACTGCCTAGGACAGTCAAGATAGCTTTTGCGCCTCACCCCGGTGGTCTCGGTTTGAATAATAGTATTATTTCTGATATAGCCAATCGGCCCATTGTCGAGGCAAACGAGCAGCGACGCCGCGGCCGCCTCGATAGCGTAAAGGTGATACAAAGGGAAAATACAGATCTTCGAATTGAAGTTATTGTTGAATCCCTGTTGCAAAGTCTAGCGAACGTAGGGGAATAATGGCCCGTAATCGGAGTGGAGCCTCGTAGGCGTTCAGATGTCGCACTATTCGCATCATTGCATGCGCCTCGACTCTAGTATCCAAGGTCCCCTTAGCTTGAATGTTGGACGTCTACTTCGGGCCCGAAGCAGACATCGACTAATTGCCTGGCTGCACTCTGCATCACGTAAATTCGTCCAATCCAAACGTCATTGCCGCCAAAGCTCTAACGCTGGCTTCGCTCTATTTGAGGTCACACTTTGCCCGCGCGCTCGAGAATGACTTCAACCTTACCCGCCAAGTATCTCTTTCTTTCAGAGTCTTCAAGGCCAGACACAATCGCCTCAAGTGATTTTATGTGCTGAATATTGGCTTCCGAAGGATTTTCCTGCGCAAGATAAATGTACGGAACCTCAGAATCACCGCGCAGAGTCCACTCTGGAACTGGTTCGCTCCATCCGTGAAATGGAATCATTGACTTCCAGTAAGTTAACTCGTCGCCGGGACCGTATGCTCTCTCTGCAAGAGATATCAGCTCGAGAGCCCGAGTACTCGCGATTGCTTCAATATCTACCCCGACCTTGAGCGCCCATGCATATCCAAGGCTCATGCAATTAAAGTAAAGAACAATTAGATTCAAGAAATCTTGAAGCTCTGCCCCTCCCGATGTCAACAGCTCTTCATACAAAATGATGGCTTCACGAACGCGCCTCTCCTTATCGGCATGTCTTGCGGAATTCATTACTCAGCACTCCCATTGACTAGAATCTACACGCTCGGGCAGAGTCACAGCGAGGCACAACTGGAAGGAGTGCATATTCTAATGACCTTACCAATGACGGCTTCTGGCCGATTGCTGAAGTCTAGCCTTATAGGTGTTGAGCAGCTAACCATCAAAATGAGATGCTAGCCACGTCCGTCAAGGCCCCAAACTTCCAACTTCCGCCACGACACGGTTCATTTCCTCAATTGAGACAACCTTGGTAGGTTTGCCGAGCATGCCCTTCAAGTCGGACAGAGAACGATGGCGGCCACCAAGAGAAATTTTCCCCGTTCAAGTTCTACGAACTCGACCCGATCTCCTGCATGAAGAGAGAGCGCTCGCCTCACCTTTGCGGGAATAGTTAATCGTCCTTTTGATCTGACTGTTGCGGCTGCCATCAATTGACTCCGATCTATTCGAACCTATCAACAGAATACCTTTGGAAAGCCTTCAGTACGTTGGAGTCGAATCACTGGTTCCAGTCTTGGTGAAGGGAAACAGCAAAGCGCTACGGCTGCTCGTAACCAGTTGCTGAAGTCTAGCCTTTGGTCTGGCGTGCGGCTACCCATCAAGATGGGATCGGCGGTCGTTTGCCACCAAGCCCAACTGGTAAGTAGTCAACAATCCATAGACTCCTGGGAGTCCTCATGGGTAGCCAAGGAAGCCCGCTGAGTTCGGTGCGGAACTTGATGTCCAAGAAGTCTGAAATACGCAGGCCACTCGACATTCTTAGAAACGCGCTGCACCATGTACCCATGCACATGAAAATGGAGAGGTGATGTTTCCCCCCTCGGAGCAACCACTCTTGAATGCGGCTCCACCGGAAAGCTACCGCCTTCTGAGTCTTGATGAGTTGGCGTGTCTCGGCGGAGGCCTGGCGAGTGCGAGCGGGCTTGCGACTGAAACCGAGCATCTGCTGGTGATCAGCGCGGGTCGAACTGGGGAGTTGAAGTACCCAGCTTTCCAGGTTGACGGCCGGCTCAACGAAGTTGCTTTTGCCAGAGCGCGTGCACTCTTTGCTACCTCTTCCCTGCCGGATCACAGTCTATGGGACTCCCTCCGCACGCGGTACAAGTCGCTCGGCGGTATGAGCGGAGTCGACTTTCTGCTGGGTTACTTTCACCCGGATGTTGCGGCCATGACTGATGCCGACAGAAATGACCACTTCGAAGAGATCTTGCAAGAAGAAGTTTGGCGGGCCCATCAGTAGGGCCACTGCATAACGACCTATTTTTTCCTCTTGGAACAGCTCGGAGCGACGCCTGAGATCGTGTTTTGCTTTTGAATTTGAGATCTGTAGTCAACACACATTTCGGATGGCCAGCCACCGACGGACTTTGCAGTACGGTGGCGGAGGCGTCGCAATGAAAGATCACATATTGCGACGAACTTTGGCGCGTACAGCGAGCCTTGGAAAATCAACACGTTAGCTCAAAGGCGCCCGACGAACTTTATTCCCTGCAGTCACCATTCCTCAGGCTCTTTCGATCTTCCTGTTCTTCGAGCACACGGCCTCATGGGCCAGGAGATGCTCGATAAACGCCTTGACCGCCGGTGAGAGTTTTTGCTGTGGCTGGTGCAGCAGCAGAACCTCTCGCTCGATGATGGGTTGAGCCAAGCGGCGCCAGGTCAGTTGTTGTGGATTGGCGAGCGCAACGGCATATCCGGGAACAATGGCCACCCCATAGCCCGCATTGACCAGCCCGAGCAGTGTGCCCACGTAGGTGGCCTCGAACGCGGGCGTGAGCGACATCGAGGCCGCCTGGAAGCCGCTCTCGGCGAGATCACGAAACACGCTGCCCCTGGGCAAGGTCAGGAGGGGAAGACCCTTCAAGTTCCGCCACTTGAGGCCCTTGAATGCGTCCAGACGGTAGGGGTCTGCTTTCGGGTAGACCGCGACCAGCGACTCTTTGAACAGCAGGACTTTTTCAAACTCGTCCTGTGTCTTGGGAAACGTTCCGATGCCGATGTCGGCGGTGCCGGCCCGCAGCTGGGGCAACACCTGATCGGGCAGCGAGTCCTTCAGCTGCAGGTCGACACCGGGATAGCGCTGCTTGAAGCCCGCCAGGATGGGTGGCAGCAAGGTGCCGGACAGCACCAGGGGAGCCGCCACCACGACACGCCCCACCTCCTTGGCGAGAAGCTTGTCCACGTTTCCCAGGGCGTGCTCGAGGTCGAGCAGGATGCGCTCGGCGCTGCCCAGAAACTCGCGGCCGACGTCGGTCAATCCGATGCTGCGGGTGGTCCGATGAACGAGGCGCGTGTTCATTTGCGACTCCAGCTCCCGGATGAGCAGGCTCAGCGCCGACTGGGTGACGTGCATGGCCTGCGCAGCCCGCGTGAAGCTGCCCATCTGTGCGACGAAGACAAAGGCGCGCAATTGACGCAAAGTCACATTCATGATTTAGGACAATATATATATTGAAAATATTCGATTGAATGATAAATCGAATGCTTCTCTAATGCGGGACACATTCACAAGGAATAACGAGATGAAAAGAGACAAGCGGCACTTCATGGCATGGCTCGCCGCCATCGCACTGGCTTCACCCCTTCAAGTGCTGGCACAGGATCGCTTCCCGTCCAAGCCGGTGAGGATCGTCATCGGGTTCACGGCAGGCAGTTCGACCGACGTGGCCGCGCGCGTGCTGGCACAGGCACTGAGCCAGTCCTGGGGCCAACCGGTGGTGGTTGAAAACCGTCCTGGCGCCAGCAGCAACATCGCGGCGCGTGGCGTCGCGACATCGGCGGCCGACGGCTACACGCTGTTTGTCGGCACCATCGCCAACACCATCAACGCCAGCATGCAGCCTGCAAGTTCGGTGGACATTTCTCGCGAATTCCTGCCCGTTGCGATGCTGGGCAGTGTGCCCAACCTGCTGGTTGTCACGCCGTCCCTGGGTGTGGACAACTTCCAGCAACTGGTGACCAAGGCGAAGGCCGATCCCGGGAAGATTTCCTACGCCTCGTCCGGCAATGGAACGTCGCCACACCTGTCCGGGGAACTGTTTGGCGAGATGGCCGGCGTGAAGCTGCTGCATGTGCCTTACAAGGGCAGTTCCAACGCCGTGACGGACCTGCTGGGTGGGCAGGTTCAGGCGATGTTTGCTCCCGCTTCGACGGTGCTCCCGCACATCCGCGCGGGAAAGCTCAAGGCTCTGGCTTCCACGGGGCTGCGCCGCGCAGACATGTTTCCTGATCTGCCGACCGTCGATGAACTGGGCCTCAAGGGCTATGAAACTTCGGTGTGGTTCGGCATCAACGCACCCGTCGGTACGCCACCTGCAGTGATCGAGGTGCTTCGCGCGGGCATTCAGGCAGCGCAGGACACCGCGGATCTGCAAGCCCAGTTCAAGGCCCAGGGCATCGAGGTGGTTAAACGTGGTCCCCGTGAATACGGCGACTACATCAAGGCCGAGACCGACAAGTGGTCGCGGCTCATCAAGAGCGCGGACATCAAATCTGAATGAACCGCACAGCCGACCTGAAAGAACCCTGAAATGCCGAAGCTGAAACTGGCCGAATGCCGCCGATTCATGGATGCCGCGATCGAGAAGGCTCAAGCGATGGGTGTGCCGGTGTCCATTGCCATCGTGGGCCCGGAAGGCCACCTGATTGCGCTGGAGCGCATGGATGAAGCGGGGTTCATCACCCCCGATACGGCCCGCAGCAAGGCGTTCACCGTGGCCGCTTTCCGCTCCATGAGCCCGCGCTTTCCCGATGGGCTGGTGATCCAGCAGTGGTTCAAGGAGCGCAATCCACAGATGCTGGTCAACGCATCGGTCTTCACCAATGGGCAGATCGTGGCGTCTGGCGGCTGCGCGCCCATCTTCCATGGGGACGACATGGTGGGGGCCTATGGCATCAGTGGAGCCACATCCGGGCAGGACGAAGAGATCGGCGCCTATGCACGCGCCAAGGTGGGCTGGGCGCACCAGGCCACGACCGACCTTCTTCCCGAAGACGCCAAGCTGCACATCAACGAGATCTACCGTCAGGTGGGCCTGACCGACCGCATGTTCTGACGCAGAAAGGGCGCACCACCGCACCCTGTGCGGGGTGGCCCGATCCGTACTTCCCGAGGCCATGGCATTCCCGATTTGTCGTGGGAAGGCGTCGCCGTGAGCCATCGCAGTTCTCAATTCCCTTCCCGATCAGGAGCATCGATGAGTCATCCGAATCCCCCCGCGCTGGATGCCCGGCTGCTCGAAAAGGCCATCGGCCCCTATGCCGATGGGCAGCCCAGCCAGGACGAGCGAGGCAAGGTCTACCGCGAACTGCTGGGCTTTGTGCCGCCGCGCATCCGCTCTCGCTTTCAGATCACCGGTGCCATTGATCCTCGCATCCTGGATCTGCAGGAGGCTGCGCGAACGCACGCGATGTATCCCGATTGCTTCGACCAGAAGACGGTGCAGCTCATGATCTTTGGCATGCTGTTGATGGACCTGAGCGATGCGGCGACCATCCATGGTGTGGCCGCCAGGCGCGCTGGCGCGAGCTGGCAGGAACTGCAGGCGGTCATCAGCATGTGCTACCTGTTCCGCGGGTTGCCAGCCGCCAATCGCGGGGCCGACATCCTGGCCGAGCTGGTTCGGCGGGAGGACACCGCTGCGGAGTCCCCGAAGTGAGTTCGCCCACCTGTCAGGGGCCGGATCGCCATCTGCGCAAACCCCGCTTTTCGATGCCCGAAGGTGCGGTGGATTGCCATGCGCACGTGTTCGGTCCGCAGGCAACCTACCCCTTTTCGTCCGAGCGAAGCTACACGCCCGAAGACTGCTCGGTGGCGCAGTACGAAGAGCTGCTGGGCATGCTGGGCATCGACCGTTGCGTGCTCGTGCAGGGAGGCCCCCATGGCGTGAACAACCGCGTCACGCTCGATGCCATCCAGCATCTGGGTCCGCGTGCTCGTGGGGTCGCCGTGATCCGGCCGGGTCTCGATCGAAACGCCCTGCAGCACCTGCACGATGGTGGCATGCGAGGCTGCCGCATCTCCAGCGTGGTGCGCGGCGGTGCGAACTTCGATCACCTTGAAGCCCTGGCGCAGGAGACCTCATTTCTCGGCTGGCACCTGATGCTGCACCTCAAGCAATCGGAGGAGCTGGTGGCGCTCATGCCCAGGCTTTTGCGCCTGCCGTGCGACATCGTGCTCGATCACCTGGGACATGTGTTGGGCAGCGAAGGGCTGCAGGCGCCTGGATTTGCCTGCGTGATGGAGTTGCTGGCCACGGGGCGATGCTGGGTCAAGCTGGCGAGCCTTTACCGCTCTTCGAGCGAGCAATACCCGCACCTCGACATGCAGCCATTGATCCACGCGGTGGCCAGCGCCTACCCGGATCGCGTGATCTGGGGGACCAACTGGCCGCACCCGATCTACAGCGGACCGATGCCCAACGATGCCGACCTGGTGGACCTGATCCCGAGCTGGACGCCAGGCGCAGAGGCGCAAGAAAAGATGCTCGTGACCAACCCGGCACAGCTGTACGGATTCTGACCACAACACCAAAGGAGACCACCATGCGATTGAACCGATTCTTCAAAATCCTGAACCTGTGCGCAGGCGCAGCCTTGCTGGCCACGACGCTGGGAGCAGCGGCTCAGACCTTCCCGGAGCGCCCGATCACGGTGGTCGTTCCCTTCCCTCCCGGAGGCACCACGGACATCCTGGCCCGGGCGGTGGCCGAGGGCATCGGGCGCGAGCTCAAACAATCCGTGGTCGTCGAAAACCGGGCTGGCGCGGGTGGCAACCTGGGCACCGAGGCGGTGGCCCGTTCACGACCCGATGGATACACCCTGCTGGTGACGACGGCCGGACCATTGAGCATCAATCCGCACATCTATCAGCGCCTGGGCTTTGATCCTCTGAAGGACCTGGCGCCGATCAGCCTGCTGGCGTCGGTGCCGATCATGCTGGTGACCCATCCGGCGCAGCCCTACAAGACGCTGGCTGAGTTCATTGCCCATGCCAAGGCCAATCCGGGCAAGTTGTCTTATGGCTCGCAGGGCAATGGAACCACGAGCCATCTGACGATGGAGCTGCTCAAGAACCAGGCCGGCATCAGCCTTGTCCATATTCCCTATCGGGGCAGTGCGCCCGCGGCCAACGACCTCATGGGCGGTGCCGTGCAGGTCATGTTCGACAACTCGCCATCGACGCTCCCGTTTGTGGAAGCCGGCCGCATGCGTGCACTGGGCGTCGCCAATGAAAGCCGGGTGCCTGCGATGCCGTCCATCCCGGCCCTGGCTGAGACGGTGAAAGGATTTGAGGCGGTGGCCTGGTTTGCCATCGTGGCAGCAGCCGGCACGCCACCGGATATCGTTGCGCGCCTCAACGCCGCCACCAACGCCACCCTCAAGCGCCCGGACGTGGTGCAGCGTTTTGCGGCTTCAGGCGTCACGCTGACGGGCGGTGATCCGGAAACGCTGGCCCGCTTCATCCGCACGGAGAGCGACAAGTGGGGCAAGGTGGCGCGTGACACGGGCGTCAAGCTCGATTGAAGACAGCGCGATGCCCATCATCCAGATCACTCTCGTACGAGGCCGCGACGCGGCGGCTGTGAGCGCATGCGCTCGCCAGGTCGCGCGCACCGTGCACGAAACCCTCGGTGCGCCCCTGGAGACCATCCGCGTTCTGGTCAACGAATTGCCCGCGTCGCACTGGGCTGTCGGTGATCGCACGCGCGAAGAGATCGACAACGAAAAGGCGCGAAACGCCGCCGCCGGAAAGCCCCAATCATGAGCATGACCATGACACCCGAGCAGCGTGCCCAGGCGGCCAGATCGCTGCGCGATGCGAGCATCGACAGGCAGTTCATTGCGCCGCTGCGCGAAACCTATCCCGGCATGACCGTGGAAGACGCCTATGCCATCCAGACGATCAATGCCGATGTCCAGATCGCCGCAGGCCGCCGCATCGTGGGGCGCAAGATCGGACTGACCTCCCTGGCCGTGCAGAAACAGCTCGGCGTGGATCAGCCCGACTACGGCGTGCTGCTGGACTCGATGCTGTATGGCGATGGCGAGCCCATTGCCATGGATTCGCTGCAGCAGCCCAAGATCGAAGCTGAAGTCGCGTTTGTGATGGGACGCGATCTGGCGTCCGGAAGTCCCAGCCAGACAGAGGTGTTGTCGGCCATCGAGTACGCATTGCCTGCCCTGGAAGTGGTGGGCAGCCGCATTGCGGACTGGAACATCCGGCTGGTCGACACGGTGGCCGACAACGCCTCGTCCAGCGCCTGTGTGCTGGGAAACACGCCCATGCGCCTGGCCGGGTTGGATCTGCGCCTGGCCGGCATGGCGTTGATGCGACGCGGGGAGCCGGTCTCCACCGGGGCGGGCGTGGCCTGCCTGGGTCATCCGGTCAACGCCGTGGTGTGGCTTGCCCGCACCATGGCGCGCCTCGGTACGCCGTTGCGCTGTGGTGACGTGGTGCTCTCGGGTGCGCTGGGCCCGATGGTGCCGGTAGCAGCGGGGGACGTTTTCGACTCGTTCATCCACGGTCTGGGCAGCGTGCGTGCCGTGTTCAACAAGGAGGGAGCATGACCCGCATCGAGGAACTGGCTCGTCGTCTGGACGACGCAGCGTTGAACGCCTGTGCGATTGCGCAGATGGATCCGGAGAATCGCCTGAGCATCGAAGAGGCGTACGCCATTCAGGCGGCGTCCATCGCCCGCAGGATCGAGCGCGGCGAGACGCGCGTGGGCGTCAAGATGGGCTTCACGAGTCGCGCCAAGATGCTGCAGATGGGGCTCTCGGATGTGATCTGGGGACGGCTCACAAGCCGCATGCAGCTGGAGGAAGGTGGAACGATCGACTTCGCCTCCTTTGTCCGGCCCCGTGTTGAGCCGGAGCTTGCCTTCCTGCTCAAGCGGCCGCTGCGTGGGAACGTCACCGCCGCTGAGGCGCTGGCGGCCGTCGAGGCGGTGGCACCTGCGCTGGAAATCATCGATTCGCGCTACCAGGATTTCAAGTTCACGCTGCCCGAGGTGATTGCGGACAACGCGTCGTCCAGTGGCTTCGTGATCGGTCCCTGGAACGCCCCGTCGACCGACGTCGTCAATCTGGGCCTGGCCTTGACGATCGATGGCCGGTTGGTGCAGGCGGGTTCCACGGCGGCATTGCTCGGGCATCCACTGCGTTCGCTGGTGGCCGCAGCCAGGCTGTCTGCCGCAGCTGGCGAGCCGCTTCAGGCAGGCTGGATCGTGATGGCGGGTGGCGCCACGCCGGCTGAATGGATTCTTGCCGGACAGCATGTGAGTGTCGAGATGCAGCATCTCGGCAGCGCAAGCTTCCATGTGCGCTGAAAAGGGAACACGCATGACTCGAAAACTCAAGGCCGCCATCATCGGCAGCGGCAACATCGGTACCGATCTGATGATCAAGATCCTTCGACATGGCGAGGCCATCGAGATGGGTGCCATGGTCGGCATCGACCCCGGCTCCGACGGACTGGACCGCGCTCGCCGCCTCGGCGTGGCCACCACGCACGAAGGCGTGGAGGGCCTCACGCGCCTGCCGGTGTTTGCCGATATCGACATCGTGTTCGATGCCACCAGCGCAGCCGCGCACGTGAAGAACGACGCCTTCCTGCGTGGGCGCAAGCCCGGCATCCGCCTGATCGACCTCACGCCCGCGGCCATCGGCCCGTACTGCATTCCGGTGGTCAATGGCGACGCACACCTCGACGCGCTCAACGTCAACATGGTCACCTGCGGCGGTCAGGCCACCATCCCCATGGTGGCGGCGGTCAACCGCGTGGCCAAGGTGCTGTACGGTGAAATCGTGGCGAGCATCTCCAGCAAGAGCGCGGGCCCCGGCACGCGCGCCAACATCGACGAATTCACCGAGACCACCTCGCGCGCCATCGAGGTGCTGGGCGGCGCGACCAAGGGGAAAGCCATCATCGTGCTCAACCCGGCCGAGCCCCCCTTGATCATGCGCGACACGGTCTACACCCTCAGCGCACTGGCCGATGAAGCGGCCATCTCCGAATCGGTCGAGCGCATGGCCGCGGCCGTGCAGGCCTACGTGGCGGGCTACCGCCTCAAGCAGAAGGTGCAGTTCGATCGCGTGAAAGGCTTGCGCATCCCCGGCGTGGGCGACGGCCTCGAAGGCCTGAAAACCTCCATCTTCCTCGAGGTGGAAGGCGCCGCGCACTACCTGCCGGCCTACGCCGGCAATCTCGACATCATGACCAGCGCCGCGTTGCGCACGGCTGAGGGCATGGCCCGAAAGGCACTCGCATGAACAGCAAGAAGATCTACATCTCCGATGTGACGCTGCGCGACGGCAGCCACGCCATCCGCCACCAGTACAGCGTGGCGCAGGCCCGCCAGATCGCGCAGGCGCTCGACGAGGCGAAGGTGGACTCGATCGAAGTGGCCCATGGCGACGGCCTGCAAGGCGGCAGCTTCAACTACGGCTTTGGAGCCCACACCGACCTGGAGTGGATCGAGGCCGTGGCCAGCGTGGTCAAGCACGCGAAGATCGCCACCCTGCTGCTTCCTGGTATCGGGACGATCCACGACCTCAAGGCCGCATTTGATGCAGGCGCACGCATCGTGCGCGTGGCCACGCACTGCACCGAGGCAGACATCAGTCGCCAGCACATCGAGTACGCACGCCACCTGGGCATGGAGGCGGTGGGCTTCCTGATGATGAGCCACATGCAGACGCCCCAGGGCCTGGCGCAACAGGCGAAGCTGATGGAGAGCTATGGCGCCACCTGCTGCTACGTGGTGGACTCCGGTGGCGCACTGGGCATGAACGATGTGCGCGACCGTTTCCGTGCTTTCAAGGACACGCTCAAGCCCGAGACGCAGACCGGCATGCACGCGCACCACAACCTGAGCCTGGGTGTGGCCAACAGCATCGTGGCGGTGGAAGAGGGCTGCGACCGCGTGGATGCGAGTCTTGCCGGCATGGGCGCGGGCGCAGGCAACGCGCCGCTGGAGGCGTTCATCGCTGCGGTGGACCGTCTCGGCTGGAACCACGGTTGTGATCTCTACCAGTTGATGGACGCGGCCGATGACATCGTGCGGCCGCTGCAGGATCGGCCGGTACGTGTGGACCGCGAAACGCTCGCCCTCGGCTACGCCGGCGTGTATTCCAGCTTCCTTCGCCACTCGGAGGCTGCCGCCAAGAAGTACGACTTGAAGACGGTCGATATCCTCGTGGAGCTTGGCCGCCGCCGCATGGTCGGAGGCCAGGAGGACATGATTGTCGACGTTGCGCTGGACCTGCTGGCGACGCAAAGGCAGGCGCGCGCGCGGTGATGAGTCGGCGTGATCCGCAGATGAACATACACTCCGCAGGTCATGAAAACCCGCAACGCCTCCCGTCCAGACTCGATCGCTCCATCGGCGAAGAAGGCCTCACGTGCCAGCCGAAAGCGCGGTCACCAGCCCCTGCTGATCACCGAGGCCTCGCCGTACTACCAGATCTGGGTGTTGACCAACCTCACCGCCAAGCCTTTCATGGTGCGGTTCGGCGAGCGGTTCGACCTCAACCTCACCGACTGGCGGATCATGCTGACACTGGCCGACAAGCCGGGCATCACCGCGCAAGGTCTGGCGGACTACACCGGTCTGGACAAGATGAGCGTTTCCCGTGTCGTGCGCAAACTGGAATCGCAAGACCGCCTGGTGCGTGAGAACAGCGAAGCCGACCGACGCAGCTTCCATCTCAACCTCACCGATGCGGGGTGGGCGGTGTATGAGGAAATCGCCGTGGCCGCGATTGAACGGGAAACGCAGGTCTATGCGGGTCTGAGCGCTTCGGAGGTGAAGACGCTACACGAATTGCTGGGCAAGCTCTCCGTTCGCGCGCGGCTCCCCCTGAACTGACTCAGAAACCGTACGGATCCAGTGCAGGGTCGTCGCCGGCGTGCGCAGGGCCTTCGGCCCACGCCAGAAAACTGCAGCCGAAGCGCGAACTCAGGTGCACACGAGCACCCGGTTCGATCACCACCACCGAAGGCCCGGTCACCGTGGTGTCGCCCACGCTCAGATCACCCGCCAGCAGGAAAAAGTCGGTGAGCCCGGTGTGGTGCAGATCGTTGAGCTTGGCACCTGGCCAGAGCTGCAATGAACACAGCCGATGGTTGCTGCCGGTGCCGGCGTAGTCGAACACCGGCCGGCGCAACACGCCGGCAAAGGGGGAGGCCACCTGCGCTACCGCGTCAAGCACCACCGTGATGTCCGGGGGGGTGAACGGCTGGGTGTTGGTCACCGTGGTTTTCTTCGCGTGTGGGTGGATGGCTGCGCCATCCGGCTCGATGATCACAGGCCCTTCCAGGCGCGAGAACAGCGTGCATCCGCCATAAGACACGGCATCGTGCGTGGCGCCCGTGAGATTGATGCCCACGGCACCCGCGCGCGTGGTGCACTGGAAATCGGTGAGTTCACCCGAGAGGAAATAGCTGCTCGCCACGCCGCGATGCTGGTGGACGCCAGAGCGGCTCATGGGATCGAACACCAGCATGCCGAGGAAGAGACCGCGTTCCGGATCGCGACGCACCGCTTTCTCACGCGAGGTGCCGCGTGGCGTCTCGCGCCATGGCAGGGCTTCGAGATCGTAGGCATAGACACCCGGTTGAATGCGATGTTCCGCAGTCGAGCCGGGCGCGTGGAGGGCGACGGGATGGATGGGGTCGGCGGCAACGGTCATGGTGTCGTCCTAGGGTAAACGAGAGGGTGGCGTCAAGGTAACGAACGTTACTATATGATGGAACCAAACGACTTGTCATGTCTTTTCTTTCAAGCCCTCAGACGTCTTTGAACGCGCCTCGCGTGCACGTGGTCACGGGCGGCAGTCATGGCATTGGCTCTGCCACGGTGGCGCTGCTGAGTGCCGCTGGCCACCGCGTGATTTCGCTCGACGTGGTGGCGCCTCCCACCGATTCGGGCAACGGTGATTCATCGGTTCTTCACCTCACCTGTGACCTCGCCTCGGAAGAAGCGATCCGCGCCGCATTCGCCCGCATGGCGCAAGACCTGGGCCATGTGGATGGCCTCGTGAACTGCGCGGGTGTCGAATCGCGGCATCTGCTGCAGAACATGCCGGTGGCGGCCTGGGACCGTGTGATGGACATCAATCTGCGCGGCACCATGTTGTGCCTGCAGGCGGCGGCACCGCTCATGCGCGAGGGTGCTTCGGTGGTCAACGTGGCGTCCATTGCGGGCAAGCGCATGTCCTATTCGGGCGACGCCGCCTACACCGCCTCCAAGGGCGCGGTGCTGGCCTTCACCCGCCACATGGCGTTCGAACTCGCGGGCCGTCGCATCCGGGTGAACGCGGTGTGCCCTGGCCCCACGCTCACGCCCATGATCTACCGCAGCCTGAGCGAAGAGCGCATGGCCGCCGTCGCCGAGGCCGTGCCGCTGGGTCGTTGGGTGCAGGCCGAAGACGTTGCCCAGACCATTGCTTTCCTGCTCTCTTCCGCCGCCGCCATGATCACCGGCAGCACCATCGATGTGGACGGCGGCATGTTGGTGTCCAACGGCACCCCTTACCGGGACTATGTGGCCGCCCGGCAAGTGCAACACGCAGCGCCGCCTTCTCCGGAGACATCGCCATGAAATGGATTCGCCCTCTGATGGCCGGGCTTGCCCTGGCTTTTCTTTCCGCTGCACAAGCGCAGCCCGCCTTGCGCATGGCCTACGTGGCGCCGCCACCGGTCTGGGGCCCGATCGCGGACCGCTTCGCCAAGGAGGTGGCCGATCGCACCAACGCGGAACTCAAGATCCAGTCTTTCGGCGCTGGTCAGCTGGGCAGCCTGCCGCAGAACTATGCGGGTCTGCGAACCGGGCAGATCGACATGATGCTGGCCGACACGGGCACGCTTGCACTGGCGCGTGGGGGCAAGGACTTCAATGCCCTGTTTGCACCTTACATATTCCGCGATCATGCGCACTTCAAGACCTTCATGCAGTCGGAGACCTTCCGTCAGATGCTCGATGGCGTGGAGAAGGAGGCCGGTTTCAAGCTCGTGGGGTATGTGTCCGATCGCACGCCGCGCCAGCTCACCACCTCGAACCGCAAGGTGCTCAAGCCCGACGACATGAAGGGCCTGAAGGTACGCGTGCCCGAAACGCCAGCCATCCTGGAAGTGATGAAGGGTTGGGGAGCATCACCCACACCGGTTCCGGCCGCCGAGTTGTACCTCGCCATGAAGCAGGGCCTGGTCGATGGGCAGGACAACGGCTTTGATGCCATTGCCGGCGCAAAGTACTACGAGGTGCAGAAGTACGCGATGAAGATCGACTACATCCAGTCGGGCCTCATCGTCCTGATTGCCGCCGACAAATGGGCCCGCCTCACGCCGGCCCAGCAGAAGGCCATGACCGACGCGGCGGTGGCCACCGAGAAGTGGGCCAGCAAGGAAACCTGGGACGGTGCAGCCAGATCCATCGAGACGTTGAAGGCCAATGGCATGGAGATCGTGGAGCCTGATCTGGCGGCGTTCCGCAAGATGGCCGATGGCATCACGGCGAGCTTCGATGGTCAGCTCTGGAACAAGGGAACGGTGGAGAAGATCCGGGCGGCGAAATGAACCGGCTGCTGGGTCTGCTCGATCGCATCGTGCTGGCCCTGCTGGGCCTGGCGTTGCTGGGCCTGGTGGGCATCGGCGGCGCACAGATCGTGCTGAGGGAGACCATCGGCATACCGCTGCCCTGGGCCATGGAGCTCAGCGTGCTCATCATGATCTGGGCCACCATGCTCACGGGCTATGTGGGCGTGCGGCGCAACTCGCACCTGTCGGCGGACTTTCTCGGCTTGAACATGTCCGAGCGCCTGCGCCGCGCGCTGTCCACGCTGGCGTTGCTGCTCTCGCTGCTGTTCGTCGTGGTCTATGGCTGGCAGAGCCGCCTGGTGATCGATGCCATGGAAGGCATTCCCTTCACCTCATTGACGGTGACACAGCCGGTGCTGTACTGGTCGTTGCCGGTGGGTGCGTTCCTGATGGCGCTGGCCCTGCTGCACCGCCTGTGGCTGCAGGTGCGCGGCATTGAGGTTTCCTGATGCAGCAAGTGATTCTTTTCGGCGTGCTCATGCTGGCTTTCATGGGCTTCGCCATCGTCGGCGTGCCAGTGTTCTTCGCCATGGGTCTCGCGGCACTGGTCTTCATCTTCTTCAGCGGCGGCGCCGTGCCCTTGAACATCGTGGCCTCTTCCATGATCCAGGGCATGGATTCCTTCGCCTTCCTGGCGATCCCGTTCTTCTTCCTGGCCGGCGAGCTCATGAACACCGGCGGCATCACCCGGCGCCTGTTGAACTTTGCCTCTGCCGCCGTCGGGCACATCAAAGGCGGGCTCTCTCACGTGGCCATTCTGGCGAGCATGGTGTTCTCTGGCGTCTCCGGCTCGGCCGTGGCCGACGCTTCGGCCATCGGCTCTTCCATGATTCCCGCCATGAAAGACAAGGGCTACCCGGGTGCCTACGCCGCCGCCGTGGTGGCCGCCGCTTCGACCATGGGCCCCATCATTCCGCCGTCGATTGCATTTGTCGTCTATGCGCTGGTGAGCGATGTGTCGGTGGGTCAGCTCTTCATGGCCGGCGCCATTCCCGGGCTGCTCATGGGCGTGTACCTGCTAGCCGCAGCCAGCTGGGTGGCACACCGCCGCAACCTGCCATTCTCGGAGCGCACCTCGATGCGTGCGGTGCTCACGGCGCTGCGCGATGCCTTGCCGGCGTTGGCCATGCCCGTCATCATCATCGGCGGCATCGTGGGCGGCATGGTCACCCCCACCGAGGCGGGCATCATTGCGGTGCTGTACTCCATTGCCATCAGCGTGTTCTTCTACCGCGAACTCACCTGGGCGCAGACATGGCGCATCTTCTGCGAATGCATGGTCAGCTCCGGCATCATCCTGCTGACCATCGCTGCATCCGGCATCTTCTCCTGGCTGGTGGCCAACCTGGCCATCGGTGAAACCCTGGCCACCACCCTCAAGACACTCACCGACAGCCCGTGGATCATGCTGGCCCTGATCAACATCGTGTTGCTGCTCTGGGGTCTCGCGCTGGAGCCCGCCGTGGCGCTGGTGACGCTGGTGCCGGTGCTGGTGCCCATTGCCAACGCCTATGGCATCGACCTGGTTCACCTCGGTGTCATCGTCGTGCTCAACCTCATGATCGGACAGCTGACACCGCCCTCGGGCGTGATCACGTTTCTCACCGCGCAGATCGCCGGCGCACCGCTGCATGCGGTGTTCAAGGAGGCCATTCCTTTCACGATCGCGTTGATCGCGGTGCTGCTGATCGTCACCTACGTACCGATGGTCTCGCTCTGGTTGCCGATGGTTCTTGGGGGATAGGGAAGTCGCCAGCTTCGTGATTCGATGCCAGCGATTCGAACCTCATGACTTGCAACTGAGCACGTTTCCTCGCGTCATGGCCGTGGCTGCCTAAGCTGGCGAGCCTGTGCCACACGCTTCCGGAGACTCGCCATGCCGTTGCACCCCGCCGGTGCTCGTACCCAAGCATCTGCCTCGCTCGACATCTGGCACGCTGCACGGAACGACGACGTCGCCTTGCTGCGAAGCTTGTACGAGCAGGGCCAGGCACTGGACATGATGGATTCACGAGGCTTGACCCCCGCGCACTACGCCGCCGGCAACGGGCACCTGGCGGCCGTGCACGAACTTCGCCTGCTCGGTGCGCGTCTGGACGTGGCGGATGCCACGGGCACCACGCCCGCGCACGATGCGGCCAGTGGTGGCCACATCGACGTCATCGCCGAACTGCACGAGGCCGGTGTGCCAATGGACGTTCGCAATCACTGCGGGCCCACGCCCGCAGACCTCGCTGCCCTGCACGGTCATGCCGGCTTGCTCGACTGGGTGACCTGCCCGGCCTCATGAGCTGAACGGGTTGGCCATCGCAAACCACACCCCCAGCGCCACCGAGATGATGAAGGCGCCGTCCAGCAGGCCGGCGAGCAGGAAGACCTTGGGCTGCATGGCCTCCATCGTTTCGGGTTGCCGCGCGGATGCTTCCAGGTACCTGCTGGCCATGATGCCGATGCCGATGCAGGAACCGAGTGCGCCAAGGCCGATCATGTGGCCAACGGCCAGGGGAAGACTGCTGATGTCTGACATGGTGTGCTCCTTTCGTTGAGTCGACTCCACTGTGCCGGCATGGCTTCGGGAAATCCATGACCTCGGAGGTCATGGCACCTTGGCCTTTCTGCGAAAAGGGAGCGCGAATCAATTCGTGTTGTGACCGTCCTGGTTCGTGGCGCATCAAGACCATCTGGGGGTTTTTTCGATACGACACTCTTCGCCGGATTAACTTCGCAACCCCGGCGGGGGCTGGAGCGGCCGCGTGAACAGCAAGGAACGAACATGAATGGCAACGGAGATCACCAGGGAACACAACGACACAGACGACAGGCTATGGTCGTGCCGGCGAACGGCACGCTGCAGGATCCGGCACTTCCCCGGCTGGTCCCTCCTGCCAATGCGGCGCCGGTATCGCTTGATCCATCCAGATTGGATGTTGTCAAATTTAGCAATGCCGCCACGGGCAAAACCACGATGCGTACCCTAGGGCAGATGGATGAGGTGCCTGTGTCCGAAGCTGAGTATCTGGCAGCTCGGCAACTGGGAAGTCATGAACCTGCCTTCTTAGAAGGCCCCCCAATAGCGGGCCGCTGTGCCAGCGATTCACCCGTACCCAGCGAACCACCCAGCGGACCTAGTCCTTGACCCATGGCGATGACGACGGATGGAGTTTGCCGTGGCGCAATGGCCTGATCCCGTGCCGCCTTTCCCGAACGGCGCGAGTGCGAGGAGGCGGCAAGCGCGTCTGGCAGAAGTTCCTCAACTGGTCCCTGCCCGTCTGATCGATGCCGCGCAAGGTATGGCAACCCACCCGGTTGCGGACACAACATCTCCCGTCGTTGCCAAGGCGACCAGGGCCACGGGTGGTGGTAGCCGGCATTACGCCGACCTCCTCGGTGTCGGCGTTCCGCGTGACAAATCCTGAGCCTCTGCGCAGATCCGGGTGGCGCGAGCTGGCCGCCAGTGTGGCAGGGGCTGCGTGGTGCGCAGGCGCGTGGGCGCAACAAGTTCCTCCGCCGAACCTGCTGGACCAGGACGTGGACCAATGCGTTGCGGCCGCGAGCGAACGGCATGGCGTTCATCAAGACCTGCTCACGGCGATCCTGCGCGTGGAGTCCGGCATGCGCGCCGACCCGGTGCGGCGCAATGCCAACGGCAGCATCGACGTCGGTATTGCGCAGATCAACAGCGTCCACTTTGCCGAGTTGAAGCGCCACGGCATCGAGTGGCCCCATCTGTTGCAGCCCTGTGTAGGCGTCCACGTGGCAGCCTGGCACCTGAAAAAGCAGATCGTGCGGCTGGGCAACACCTGGTTTGCGGTGGGCGCGTACCACAGCCTCACCCCCAGGTTCAACCAGCTCTACCAGGAGCGTGTCGTGTTCGAATTGAAACGCATGGGCAAGCTTCCCCGCTGAGGTTTCTGTGCGTGTCATGCGGCTTGTGGCGGTCAAGCGGTGGTTGGTTCCCTGGCTCGATCGTCACGCCCCATTCGTTCCATCATGCGCACCGCGTTCGATGGGAACGCGACCTCAAGGGAGAGCGAGCACATGCCGAATCCGGACGAAGCCAGGGTCTATCGCCAGGCGATCAGCGACTTTTGCGAGCGCATGGGGCTGGACGACGTGGACACCGTCGCTCAGGGCGCCCAGATCGATGTCGAAGGCGTGCACCTGTCCATCAGCCTGAATCAGGTCATCCCCGAATCGGTGGTGGTGTCGATCTACGTGGACTTGGGTTTTCCTCCCCGTGCGGGCGAGGCATCGGTGCTGCGCGCACTGCTGCAACAGACCCACCACAACTCGGTCAGCCGTGGCCTGGCGTACTGCATTTCGCCGGCCAACGGACATGTGGTCGGCGTCATCCACGTCGGTCTGGGCGGCCTGGAAGGGCAGGGGCTGGAGGCCCTGGTGAACACGCTGGTCGACATCTCGCTGCAGTTCCGAAGCACCTACTTTCTCTGGGGCCCATCTCATGGCGCTTCGAAAGACGACCGCGACGCCTCGGCCATGGCTTGAACGTCTCGGTGCAAGCAGCCCACGCTTCATGCGCGCTCGCCCGTGCTTCGTGAGGAAGTTGTATAGACCTTTGCCCGATTGCATAGATTTGCGGCACCCGTTTCGCCAGACGCTGCATTTCAGTGAATCAGCGCGGCATCAACCAGGAGAAGGATTCATGAGGGATTTTCAGTGCTTCGGTGTCGGCCCGGTTCGCTTTGAATGCAGCGGACAGCGACTGGCGGTGATGTTTCTGGTGGCTTTGGTTTTGTTTGCGTTCAGTGATCTGGCGTTGGCGGCGGATCCCGTTGATCCCTTTGCCAACACAGATCTGGCAGGTGCATTGGGAAGGTTGGTAGGTGCTCTCAATGGCGCCATCGCGCGATCCCTTGCTGTCATTGCCGTCATCGGGATGGGTATCGCCGCGCTCACTGGAAGGGTCGAATGGAGTCGAGCCATTGTCGTGGTGCTTGGCGTAGGGTTGATTTTTTCAGCGGCGGCAATGATCGAAGCGCTGTTCCCAACCGCGAAGACATCTTGAAACTGATGTCGCAGGAATACAAATGAAATACCTAATCGCTGTTCTGGGTGCCTTCATTCTTTTGCAAGCCTGCACCACCGCAGAGCTTGCTGCACCCCCCGCCCCTTGCGCGTCCACCACCCGCGATTGCGGACCAGCCAAACCGCTCAACACGGGTGTCGCCTTGGCTTTGCCAGTCCAGATTGGCGTGTCCCTCTGATTGTTGAACGTCGCGAACGCACACCCCATGGCCGACGCATCGCAACACTGTGAAGCAGACCACGTCTTCCTGGGCCTCACCCGCCCACCGATGTTCTTCGGCATCACCGACGTGTACGCGGTGTTCATGACCTTCGTCGTCATGATCGTGTTCCTCGGGCTGGGGGGAATGAAGGGCATCCTGTACGGCCTGATGTGTGCGCCTGCGCTGTACGTGTTCGGCTATGCCATGTGCGAGCGCGATGCGCGCGTGTTCCAGCTCTGGATGGCGAAGCTGGCTTACTTTTCGCAAGGGCGGCGACGCGCATCGTACTGGGACGGCACTTCGTTCGATCCGGGTTGCGTCTCGCTGAAAGGCTGACCATGTGGCGACACCTGAGCACCATGGCGG
Organism: Hydrogenophaga sp.; assembly: GCF_051860785.1. Lineage (GTDB taxonomy): Bacteria > Pseudomonadota > Gammaproteobacteria > Burkholderiales > Burkholderiaceae_C > Hydrogenophaga. The sequence continues at coordinate 45,060 of NZ_JBIMLB010000025.1, read as the reverse complement.
ACGACGCCGTTCGCAAGGTCTCCCAGGAAGCCCAGGCCTCGCGCTGGTGCATTCCCTATGTGGCGCATGTCGATGAGCACACGCTCAAGACGCAGGATGGCAGCCTGCTGCAGGTGCTGCACCTGGGCGGATTGCCCTTTGACACCGCGGACGCGGACGAGCTGGATCTATTCAAGCGCATCCGCAACCAGCTCTGGAAGACGTTCAGTTCCTCCAATCTCGCGATCTACCACCACCTGGTGCGCCGCCGCCGCGTCACCTTGCCCGAGGGCGAGTTCGAAGCGGGTGGCTTTTCCGCTCAGTTGAACGCAGCCTGGTGCGAACGGCTGGGGCAGCGAAAGCTCTACACCAACGACATCTACCTCACGCTCGTGCACAAGCCCGGCGAGGGTGTGGCCAAGCGCCTCGACCAGTTGTTCAGGTCCTTGTCGGAGCGGCTGGATGCCCAGGAGCGCGAAGAATACGAGCGCAAGGCGCTGCAGTCGTTGAACGACGCCATGCGCGCGCTGCTGGAGGTGTTCAAGGCCTACCAGCCGCGCCTGCTGGGCGTGCAGCCCAACGGGCAGGGCGTGCCGTGCAGCGAGCTCATGCAGCTCTATGGCTTCTTCATCAATCTGCAGGACCGCCGCTACGCGGTGCCCGATCGTCCGGTCGCTGAAGTCCTGCCGGTGGCCCGCACCATCTTCCGCAACGAAGTGGTGGAACTGCGCCACACCGCCCGCACGCTGTACGCGGGTGTCGCATCGGTCAAGGAATACCCATCGCAGACCGCAGCGACCATGTACGACAAGCTGCTCACGCTGCCGTTCGAATTCTGCGCCACCCAGTCGTTTCGCTTCGAAGAACGCGCGCGCAGCGAAGCCGCCATCAAGCAGCAGCGCAACCGGCTGCTGAACGCGGGCGATGCCGGTCAGTCGCAGATCTACGCGCTGGACATGGCGATGGAGGAAACCAAGGGCGAAGCCGGGTTCGGCCTGCACCACCACACGATCATGGTGTGGGATGAGGATGCCTCGGCGGTGGCGGGCAAGCTCGCCACGGTGGACGCCGAACTGGCGGAAAACGGTATCACCAGCGTGCGCGAAGACGTCAACCTGGAGGCGGCGTTCTATGCGCAACTGCCGGGCAACTTCCGCTTCATCGCCCGCGGCGCGCGCATCTCCACCAAGAACTTCGCCTCGTTCGCCAGTTGCCACAACTACCTGGGCGGTCGGTCCCGGTCGATCTGGGGACCAGCCATCACCGTGCTGCCCACCGCCTCCGGCACCGCCTACCACTTCAACCTGCATGTGGCCGACCGGGGCAACACCCTGGTGCTGGGTCCCACTGGCCAGGGCAAGACACTCACCACCTCGTTCCTGTTCGCCCAAAGCCTCAAGCTCGGCGGGCGCCGCGTGTTTCTCGACAAGGACCGCGGCATGGAAATCTTCGTGCGCGCGATTGGAGGCAACTACTTCCGCATCGAAAGCCAGCGCCGAACCGGCTGGAACCCGCTGCAGTTGCCCGATACGCCGGCTGCCAGGGGCTTCCTGGTGGACTGGTTCGAGTCGTTGCTGACCGATGAAGGTGGCACGCCCATCGATGCCGAAGACCGTCAGCGCATCCGCCAGATCGTCTCCAGCGTGTTCGACCTCGCGCCCGAACTGCGCCAGCTTTGCCATGTGGCGCCCATGTTTGGCAACGCCGAGCAGGACAAGCTGGCCAAGCGCCTGCTCGACTGGTACGAGCACCCGCGTTATGGCCGCGGGCAGCATGCCTGGGTGTTCGACAACCCGCACAACGCGCTGGACATGAGCAACCCGGTGATCGGCTTCGACATGACCTATGTGCTCGATGCGAAGCAGATCCGCCCGGCCGTGCTCACCTGGCTGTTCTACATGGTCGAGACCCTGCTCGACGGCCAGCCGCTGGCAATCTTCGCCGACGAAGGCTGGCGCCTGCTCGACGACGAGATCGTGGCCCGGCGCATCGAAAACTTCGAGTTCGTCATCCGGAAGAACAATGGCTTGCTGGTGTTTGCCACGCAGACGCCGGAGACGGTGATGCAGTCGCACATCTCGGCCGCACTCAAGCAGCAGTCCGAGACCTTCATCCTGTTCCCCAATCCCAAGGCGGAGGAAGACGTGTACCGGGGCTACCTGGGCCTGAACCAGACCCAGTTCGACATGATCCGAAACGACCTGCCCATGCGCCCCGGGCGCGGTTGGTTCCTGGTGAAGAACAGCCTGGGCGTGAGCGTGTGCCAGCTCGACATGCAGGGCATGGACGACCACATTGCGGTGCTTTCGGGCAACAAGAACACCGTGGCGTTCATGGACAACCTGATGGCCGAGCACGGCGAAGACCCGGCCGCCTGGTTGCCGCATTTCATGGCGGGGTACCGCGCGGCGGGGAGTTCGGTGTGATCTTCTATGTATTGGAAAAGGTCGACCTTGCGCTTGCGACCGGTGTGATCACGCCCGGCTATGCCGCTCTCAGCGATTTCGTTGCTGCGCCGTTGCGATCGGGTATGGCTCTTCTGGTGGCGGTGCACGGCTTCAATCTGATGAAAGGACACACCCAGGGTCTGTCCGCCGTCGATGTGGGGTGGCTGATCCTGAAGATGGGCCTGGTGTCCGAGTTGCTGATCAACTGGGACTTCTTCAACACCTGGATCTATGAAACGATTTGGGGCACCTATACCGGGCTTGCGGATGCGCTGGCCACGTCGCTCACTTCTGGCGGACTGAGCAGTGCACTGAGCCTTAGCTCAAGTGCACTCGACAAAGCCTTTATGTCGCAAATGGAGTCAGCGTTTGTGCAGATGGTGAGAGTGCCGACCGAATCTGTGTCGATTGCGTTGATTGAGATACCCATCCCCTTGCTTGGGGACGCGCTCAAGATTCCTACCGCGATCCCGTTTCCGAACCTCATCCAAAACATCGCCGGCTTGATCAAGTTTGTGATGACGATCGTTCTCTTCGCCAGCGTTTTCGTGGTCATGCTGCTGTCCCGTCTCGGGCTCACCAGTTGCCTGGCCGTGGCGCCGATTTTTATCGCGTTGGCCCTCTTTCAGCACACTCGCTCCTACACCGATTCCTGGTTTCGGGGCATGTTGGGTTTTGTCCTGACGCCTGCGCTGCTGATGGTCGTGCTGATAGTTGCCGATGCGAGCATCGCGGTGTTCAACCTAGGCCCGCCGTCCGGGTGGCCGTCGCTCCCCGGTGCGATCGGCATCATCGGCCCTGCCATCGCCTACCTGCTTCTCTATTACGCCCTGGCCAAGTCCGTCGCCAGCGTGCCCCAGTTTGCCTCCGGCATGGTGGGCTCCTTGCTGGCCAACATCGGCGACGGCGCGGCGCATCAGGCCATTGGTGCCATTCACAAAGGCGTCGATGCCGGCATTGGAGCAGCGAAAGGAGCGGTCAAAGGCTTCGCAACGGGCGGTCCTGCGGGCGCAAAGGTCGGTGCCGCCCAAGGCGCTGCCTCCGCGATGCGCTGACGCTTTGCCATCCATCCTCACCCAGATCAAAGGCGCACCTCATGAGCACCCCAACCCCCAGCGATCCTGCTGATTCCCCCGCCGAAGCGCACTACTACGCCGCCGCGTCCGGCTGGGACGCGGAACTCATTCGCAATGCCCGCGTGTCGCGCAACCGTGCCTACCTGTTCGCTGCGCTCAGCTGGGTCGTGACCTTCGCCGCGTCCATTGCCATGGCGGTGGTCTTCTCGCGCGAGAAGGTCGAGGTGGTGACGATCGCCTACAACGACGCCACGCAGACCGTGCGCCATGTCCGATACAACGCCGAAGACGCGCAGCGCCTCACGGGCATGGAAGCGGTGCGCAAATTTCACATCAACCAGTGGATGCAGGCGGCAGAAACCTGGAGCCAGGCCGATGTCCAGAACCGGGTGAAGACCCTTCGGCTTTTCGCCGCACCGGCCGTGGAGTCCAAGCTCTCCTCGCTGTTTGGTGGCAGTGCTCAGGATCGTGCCCTGGGCCAGCGCCTGGAGCGCGTTCTGAAGCTGCACTCGATCTCCCAGCTCAAGGACGGTGTGGCGCATGTGCAGTTCCAGACCGAGGAATTCATCGACGGCAAATCCACGGGCATCTACGAATGGGCCTCGATCATCGAGTTCCGATTCACCCATCGACCTGTGGCGGGCAGCGATCTGCTCAACCCCTTCGGCTTCCAGGTGACCAACTACCGACGGGATGCCGCCGCCGTGCGAAACCCTTGACGAGCCACTCCATTCCACACCGCGATTCAACCGGGACAAGAACCATGAAAACCATTGCTTTCCTTATCGCTGCCTGCATGACGCTGGGTGCACACGCATCGGACAAGCCCGTCCGCAAGAGCGCACCCAAGGCACCGGAGCCGGTCGTGACATCTCCGGGCATCGAGACCAAGCCCGTGCGCGTCGACGAGCGCATCCGTGTGGTGGCCTACGACCCGGATGCGGTGATCCGGTTGCAGGGTGCCTACGGCTACACGCTGGCGGTGGAGTTCGGCGTCGACGAGCAGATCGTCACCGTGTCTCTGGGTGACAGCGTGGCCTGGCAGGCTGTTCCGCGAGAGAACGTGCTGTATCTCAAGCCGCACGAAGACAAGGCCGAGACCAACCTGCTGGTGCAGACCACACGGCGTTCCTACACCTTCAATCTGATGGCCTTCCAGCCCTTCGGTGTGAACGATGGTCGCCTCACCTACCGGGTGCGCTTCCGCTATCCGCAGGACGAAGCCCGCCAGCTGGAGGCACGCACCAGTGCGGCCAGGGAACAGGTCGAGCGGGAGGCGCGCACCACGGTGGGGTTGTCCACGGCCATGTCGGCTGGCATGCCTCCGCAGTCACGCAGCAAGCTGCCTTCGCAATGGAACTTCAAGTACTCGTTCAAGGGCTCGCGGGTGGCCGCACCGGTGCAGGTGCTGGACGACGGTGAGTTCACCTACATCCGCTTTGCCAGCCACGAGAGCGTGCCTGCGGTGTTTGAGGTGGACACCCAGAAAAACGAGACGCTGGCGAACTTTCGCCGTGAGGGCGAATGGCTGGTCATTGAAAAGGTGACGCGCCAGCTGGTGTTCCGCAGCGCGGGCAACGTGGAGATCGCCTGTGTGTTCAACGACGCGTTCCCGCAGCGTCCGGAATCGGCCTTGCGCGAACGATGAACCGCCAACCCCGCCGTCAGACGCCAACCCTTTCATTGAGCCTGCGCCATGCAACATGATGAAACCTCATCCTCCGCGCCCGAGGCAGCTACCGTTCCTCCAAGGGATCCCGTTGGTCGTGTGGCCCGCAGGGGGCCATCCCGATTGAACAAGCTGGTCTGGCCCCTGGCCCTTGGCGTGGCGGGGGTGCTGATCTACGGTGCCTTTGCGTCTGAATCCGACAAGAAGGTTGCGCGATCCGAAGAGCCTGAGCTGGAAGTGCTGAAGCCGGTGCCTCGCGTGGTGCGGCCCGCACCCGAGCCGGTTTTCGTGCCCACGCAAGTGGCTGCTGCGGCACCGGCCGCCGTGATGCCTCCCTTGCCCCCTGGCACGCCCCTGCCGCCAGTGGATCAGGCGGCCCTGGACGCGGCTGAACGCAAGGCGGCGGTAGCAAGAGATGCCGCCGAAGCGGCCAGACTTCGGCGCAAGGCGCCTTTGATGGTGCCCGTCTCAGGCGTGGGAAAGACCGAGGTGGCCGTGACCGAAAGCGGTTCTGGCGTGGTTCAGGACGTGCCGATGCAGGACATGCCAGTGATGAACGCCGCCATGGCGGAGCGGGCGGCGAATATGGTGCGGGTCGGGTCGACGGTGAGCACCGATTCCCGGTTCGTGCCCACGGCGCTGGAGCCGGACGACCAGTCCCTGGACCAGAAGATCCTGCAAGGCAAGACGATCCCGGCCGTGCTGGAAACCGCCATACACACCGCGCTGCCAGGCCAGGTGCGGGCCATGGTGAATGAGGACGTGTACGGAGAATCGGGGCGTCGGGTGCTGATTCCGAAGATGTCCCGGCTCGTGGGCGAGTACGAGACCGCCCGGATCTCCGCCGGGCAATCGCGCGTGATGGTGATCTGGCAGCGCGCCATCCTGCCCGACGGCAAGAGCGTGCGGCTCGCGAGTCCGGGTACGGATGGCCTGGGCCGCTCCGGCATGTCGGGTGAGGTGGACAACCACTACCTTGAACGCTTCGGTGCGGCATTCCTGGTGTCCATGATGGGCGTTGCGGTGGAAGAGGCGGCTGCGTCCAGCAGCGCCAGCACCAACGCGGCGGGCGGGTTGATCATTGTGGACCGGGCCCGCAGCGAGGCCGTGAAGGGACTGCAGTCCACGGTGGAGAGCATCCTGAAGTCCCAGGCCAACATTCCTCCCACGATCCAGATCGTCCAGGGCAGTCGCGTGCGCGTGTTCGTGGCGCGCGATCTGGATCTGTCGTCCGTGGCTGCCAAGGCTCGCTGAACATCACCTTCATGAGCACCGCCGCACTTCGCTCCTACCTCACGCCGTTGCGCCCCTTGCTGGAGACGGCCGGCGTCGAGGAAATCATCGTCAACCGGCCTGGCGAGGTGTATGTCGAGTCGGGAGGAACCTGGGTGCCGCATGGCATTCCGGAGTTCGACCAGCGCCGCCTCAACCAGCTGGCAGACCTCATCGCCACCTATTCCCACCAGACTGTTGGCCCTCGGCAGCCTTTGCTTTCGGCCCAGCTGCCCGAGGGCCAGCGGGTGCAGGTGGTGATGCCGCCGGGGTGCCTGCCCGACATGTTCGGCCTGGCGATCCGCATGCCGTCGCAGAAGCGCTTCTCGCTCGAAGACCTGAACAGAGGCGGTGCCTTGCGTCCGCGCGAGGCCGTGAGCGGAGGTGCCGAAGACGACGCCGAACTCACGGCCATGCTCGACGGCGGTGACATGGTGGGCTTCCTTCGCGCAGCGGTGCGCCTGCGCAAGAACATCATCATCTCCGGCGGTACCTCCACGGGCAAGACCACGACCCTGCGCGCCCTCACCGACGAGATGGGGCAGCACGAACGGCTGGTCACCATCGAGGACGTGCCCGAGATTGCGCTGTCGCAGCACAACAAGCTGTCGCTGATCGCCAGCAAAGGCGGGCAGGGCGTGGCCAAGGTCAGCGTGACCGACCTGCTGGAAGCCAGCATGCGCCTGCGGCCGGACCGCATCCTGCTCGGTGAGATCCGTGGCTCGGAAGCGGCGGACTTCCTGGAGCTGATCAACTCGGGCCATCCGGGTTCGATCTCCACCATCCACGCCGACAGCCCGCGCCTGTGCTTCGAGCGCCTGTGCTTCATGGTCAAGCGCCGCGAAGGTTTCCAGGCCATGAGCACGCAGGCGTTGCTGGCCTACATCCAGTCGGTCATCGACGTGGTCGTGCAGTTCAAGCGGTTCGACAATGGCTCGCGCGGTGTCACGCAGGTCTGGTTCGGACCGCGCGATCGCGTGGACCCGCAGGGGCTTGAGGCTCCCTAGGAAGCTCGTGTGCGCCTGCTGCTGTTGAGCCTGGGGGGCCTTCTGGGTGCGCCTCTCGCAAGCGCCGTCATCTGGCTGTTGTGGGTGGTCCAGGCCTTTGACCTGCAACCGCCGATGGCGCGCGACCTCAAGGCCGCCGCCTCGCTCGCTTTCAGTGCGCCCAACCTGGTGCCCATCACGCACACCAGCCTGGCCGCGGGCGCTGCCCTGAGCCTGCTGGTGGTGTGGGTGGTGTGGGTGCTGGGCAATCCGCACAGCAAGCCGGCACGGCATGTGCGCGGTGCCACCTTTGCCTCGGTCGCGGTGCTGCGCCGCATGACCAACGAGCAGACGATCCGCAACCGACTGATCCGCGTCCGCGCGGCGTTCCAGTTCGCGCAGACCAAGCCGACACCTGCCCAGATCTGGAAAGACTTGTGTCGCACGGTGCCGCAGGCCACCGTGGGCGGGGTGCCGATTCCGGTGTCGGTGGAGCCGCTGCACATGCTGGTGGCTGGCACCACAGGCGCCGGCAAGTCGCAGGCGATCAAGGAAATCCTCTCGGGTGCCGTGCAGCGAGGCGATCGCCTGCTGGTGGTCGATCCCAATGGCGACTACTACTCCATCTTTGCGAGGCCGGGCGACCTCGTGCTCAATCCATTCGATCGTCGTACGCCCGGCTGGTCCATCTTCAACGAGATCCGGTCCACCTACGACTGCGAGCGGTTCGCCCGCAGCGTGGTACCCGATGGCACGGGCGACATGCGCGAGTGGAATGGCTACGCGCAGTTCCTGATCAAGGAGGTGATGAACAAGCTCTGGACACAGGGTTGCCGCGAGACCAGCGTGCTCATCAAGTTCGTCTGCGAACTGCCCATCGAAACGCTGGCCGAGTACATGGCCGACACGCCCGCCGCTTCGATGTTTGCCGATGGCGCGGAAAAGACCATGGGTTCCACGCGCTTCATCGCCACCAAGTACCTGGGGCCGCACAAGCACATGCCGCAGGGCGACTTCTCGCTGCGCGACTGGCTCGAAGGCGCTCCCGGCAATCTGTACATCACCTGGCGCGAAGACATGGCCGATGCGCTGCGCTCGCTCATCTCGACCTGGTTCGACGTGGTCATCACCGCCACGCTCTCGGCCCCTGTGCACGGCCCACCGCGGCCGACCTGGTTTGTCTGCGACGAGCTCGCCTCGCTGGAAAAACTCAGCAGCCTTGAAGCGGGCCTCACCAAAGGCCGCAAGCATGGCGCGCGATTCCTTTGCGGCATCCAGTCCACGGCGCAGCTCGATGATCTCTATGGCAAGGAAAAGGCCGTCACGCTGCGCAGTTGCTTTCGCAACCTGCTGTTCCTCAACATTCCGCACACCGATCCCGCCACGGCGGAGGAGCTCAGCAAAGGGGTGGGCGAATCGGAGTTCGTGCGCAAGGAAACGCAGCGCTCGGTGGGCTACTCCATGAAGAACAGTTCACGCACCATCTCGCGGCGCAACGTCACGGAAAAGGTGCTGCTGCCCAGCCAGATCCAGGACCTGCCCAACCTGCAGGCCTACGTGTCCTTTGCAGGCGACTATCCGCTGTGCAAGGTGTCGCTGGCCGCGCACCTGTTTCCCAAGGTGGGTGTGCCGTTCGAGCCGCGCGAGATCAGCCAGCCGGTTTGAGGCGCGCGCTCAGAGCCAGTATTCCCACAACCGGGAGAAGCCCTCCAGGATGCGCTTGTCGATCGGGCGCCGCCTCCATTGCTCCAGCGTGATCTCTTCCGAGCCAGCGAGGTCCTTGTCGAACACGGCCTGCACCTGAGACCCGAAGCCCGCGCCCAGCACCACCGCATTGAGTTCGTGGTTGTGCAGGAAGCTGCGCCAGTCCAGGTTGGTCGAGCCCACGGTGGCCCAGACGCCATCGACCAGCCCGGTCTTGGAATGCAGGATGACACCCTGGCGCTCATAGATGCGAACCCCTGCGCGCAACAGGCGGTCGTAGTAGCCCCGCCCGGCGTGGAACACCAGCCAGGAGTCCGTCTTGCTGGGCAGGATCAGCCGCACGTCGACCCCGCGCGCCGCGGCGTCCTCCAGCGCCGTCAGCAACTGGGGGTCGGGCGCGAAGTACGCGTTGGTCAGGTAGACGCTGGTTTCGGCGCTGCCGATGGCTGAAAGCAGCGTGGCATAGATGAGGCTGTAAGGCTCCTTGGGTGAACTGCCAATGGCGCGCACCACCTCGTCGCCAGCCTTCACGGGCGGCGGGTAGTGGTTGCGTTCGACCAGGGGTTCCCCTTTCTGCTCGACCCAGGTCGCCAGGAAGAGCTTCTGGAATTCCGCCACCACCGGGCCCTCGATCTGCACATGGGTGTCGCGCCAGCCGGCTTCGTTGCGCGCGGCCTCGCGCGAGAAGGACCCGGAAGAACCGCTGGAGTACACCGCGCTGATGTTGATGCCACCCAGGAAGGCCACATGACCATCCACGATCAGCAGCTTGCGGTGATCGCGTTCGTTGAGCTCCCACTCCTTGCGCGCCTTGGCCGGGTTGATCGGGTTGAACTCCAGCACCTTGACGCCGGCGTCCGTCAGGTTCTTGAAGAATTCCAGTGGCGTGCCGATCGTGCCCACGCTGTCCCGGATCACGTTCACCTGCACGCCGGCGCGCTGCCGCTCGATGAGCGCCCCGGCGAACTGACGCCCCACCTCGTCGTCGTCGAGGATGTAGGTTTCCAGGTGGATGTGGTCCTTCGCCTTGGCGATGGCCGCCAGCATGGCGCGGTAGGTGGCAGGTCCGTCTTCCAGCAGCACCACCCGGTTGCCGGTGGTCAGCGGGCTGCCGACGATCTCCTCTTCCAGCGCGAGGTGGCGGGCGAAGATGCCGGTGTCTTTGCCGCTGCCGCGCAGCCGATCCAGCACCGCCTTGCTTTGAGCCGCGGTGAGGGGACCACGGGCGCCTTCCAGCTGCACCCGGTTGTCCTGGGACGTGCGGGCCATGTCGGGCACGACGATGGGCAGGCTCTTGCAGGCCGAAAGGCTCAGCGCCCAGATCATCAGCATCAGCGGCCCCCACACGGGTTTCCACCATCGGCAAGGCAGGGTCATTCGCGGTCTCCAAGAATCGGCAGAGGATACCTGCACGGCATCTCCACAGCGCGTTGGCGGGCCATTTGTCCGATGTCAGGCAGATGATCGACCGCAACACCGACCCCGGGTCGTTCAAGGCGAGAGGCCGGCCGCGCGCAGGAAGGCGTCGTTCTCCGCCACGGTGCCCACGGTCACGCGCAGGCAGCCTTCGAGTCCGTGCAGGCGGTCCTGCCGCCGCACGAGCACGCCCTGGGCGAGCAAGGCCGCATGGGCTTGTTCGGCATCGGGTGTGCGCACCAGCAGGAAGTTGGCCTGGGAAGGGATCACCTCCCATTGCGGGTGCGACCGCAAGGCCTCGAACACCCGCGCGCGCTCGCTCAAGGTCAGAGCGATGCGTTGTCGCAAGTAGCCAGGGTTCTCCAGCGCCACCAGCGCACACACGGTCTGCAACACCGATACGCCAAAAGGCGGCACCAGCTTGCGCAACTGGCGCGCCACGTCGTCCCCCGCCAGCGCGTAGCCCAGTCGCAGCCCGGCGAGCCCCCACGCCTTGGAGAAGGTTCGCAGCAAAACCACGTGCGGATGCCGGCGCGCCAGAGCCCGTGCGTCGTGCTCGGTGAAGTGGTGGTAGGCCTCGTCGATCACGAGCAGCCAGCCGTCGCGGCAGGCCTGCGCCAGGCGCTCGAGCTCGTCGAGTTCGCACAGCGAGCCCGTGGGCGCATGCGGGCGCGGCACGAACACCACGCCGCGCCCGGGCGCCTCGCCGAGCGCGGCGATCAGGGCATCCACATCGGTGGAGAAGTCCGGTCGCAGCGGCACTTCGGTGAGCGAGGCGCCGAGCAATTGCGCGTCCAGCCCGTAGAGCGCGAAGTTGGGTTTGACCGTGAGCACGCGCGCACCCATACCCGCAAGCTGGACCAGCAGCGAGATCAGCACGTTGCTGCCGGTGGTGACCACGGTGCCAGAAGACGCCCAGTCTTCATGGCGCGCCACGGCGTCGCACAGGGCTTCGGCATGGAGGTCGGTGTAGCGGTGCCAGGGCAGCGTGTGCAGGCGTTGCAGGGCGATGGCCTTGAGCTCGTCGGGAAAGTCGGCGAACGACTCGTTCTGGTCGAGCTTGACCGGGGCCGTGATGGCCGAGAAGGGGTAGTCGGGGCTGGCCTGGACGGCGGGGCGGATGGGCAGTGACATGCCCTCTATTGTCTTACCCGGCCGCTGCGGTGGCTGCGTCGGCGGCGCGAGGCTCGGTCAGCGTGAGCAGGATGTCGGCGTACCAGGCGCAGTTCAGGCCCAGCGATTCGTCGAGCACGAGGTCGCGGTCGCCCATGTCCATGCGCGAGGAATGCACGCCCAGCAGCTTCCAGGGCAGTGCGGCAGTCGCTTCGCTCGGGCGCGTCTCCTGCATCACCACGGCCGCGCCGCTGGTGCCGCGGTGGGTGCGCGCGTCGGTGAGAAAAAAGCCTTGTCCCTGAAAGCGGATGCCATACGGCGATGCGATCACCGCGTGTCGCAACACCGGCAGGTGGTGCAGCGCGTCGTGGAATCCCAGTGGAAAGCCCACCACCCGCAGCGACACGCCGGGATGCACCTCGTCGAACTCGGTCTGCAGATGGTCTGGCGTGAAGGCGCGGATCACGGCTTCCTCGGGCAGCGCACCGCGGTCAATCTCCAGCACCGCCACGTCGATCTCGCCACCACTGTCCTTGCCCTGGCGCCACACGGCAGCCCCCTCTTGGTACAGCAGCACCGAAAACCCGGTGGATCGGGTGAGGTTGGTGGCGTCCGTGTGCAACTCGATTTCCAGCCGGTCGGGCAGGTGCTGTGTGTCTTCGTCGATCACCACGTGCCGGCTGGTGACCAGATACAGGCGCTCGTCGCGTTCGAAGTAGAAGCCGCTGGCGTTCGTCAGCGGCTGTGTGCCATGGAAGGTGGACACGCGGGGAGCGGCCAGGAACAGAGGATCCACGGGCGCGGTGTCTGCGGCGGTGTCGGGGGATGCGGTCGGGGGCGGTGCGTTCATGGTGCAGTGTCTCATCGTTCCGGTGGGCGCCGCGTTCTGGCGGAACTGGCGCGAGGCAAAGCCCCACGCCATTCGGGAGGCATCGGGCCCCTTTGCATCGCCATGTGGCAGATGGCCCGCCCCGCCACTCCAGGCGTGGGCGAGGCGATCCACAGACACCAGCGTGGTCAGCGTTCGGCCCCGCCGCTTGAAATCGGTGACTGTCATGGGGTGGCGCGCACCTCTTTGCAAGATCCGGGCCGGCGCCGCCCGGGCGCCCACGGCGTGGGCCCAGAGTTGGGCGGCCGTCGCGCCGTTGCGCGTGTGCACCACGTGATCGCTCCCGCCCTGGATCACCAGCAGCGGTGGCCATGGAAGGGGTTCATGGGCTTTCTCCCATGCCGGCTCCGCCGGCGCGCGCCGGCCCCGCATGGCCGCCAGTGCCGTAGCCGTGGAGTCGGCCACGCCGGGCGCGACGCCGGAGTGCATCACCACCGCCGCGAAACGATGCGGGTGGCGCGAGGCCAGCAGGGCGGCCATGCCGGCGCCGGCTGAAAAGCCCACCAGCGCCACACGGGTCCGATCGGCGCCGTGCAGCAGGCAGACCTGGTCGATGCCCGCGAGCACCAGCGCCGCTTCGGCCTGTGCCCGGCCACTGCGGGTCTCGTACCAGTTCCAGCACCGCTGGGCGTTGGCAAGGCGGTCCTGCTCGGGATAGAGCACCAGAAAACGTTCGCGGCGTGCCACCAGGTTCATGCGGGTGCTGGCCGCAAAGGCGCTAGCGTCCTGGCCGCAGCCGTGCAGCATCACCAGCAGCGGCAGGTTTTCGCCGGGCTGCACGCCGGGCGGACGAAAGAGGCGGTACCGGCGCATGCCGGAGAGCCCGATGGCGCTGCCTTCGGTCCAGTGGCCCGGCAGCGGCGGCGGGCGCGCGCGCGCCAGCGTCTTGCGCGGCGGCATTGCGGTGCGGGCCATGGCTCGCATCTGGCGGTTGAACGACCGGACCCAGGCCGCCGTGCCCCAGCCACGCGCCCTCATGCCCGCGCGGCCGTGCCGGCCTTCGTGATGCATGGCATGGCGGTGGTCCCTGAGCTTTGGAAACGGTGAGTGTGGCGGGCGTCGGGCGCTGCAGTCTGTGGGCTGTCGCACATACCCTGGCCGCCTTTGTGCGCTGTCGAACCGACAGGGTATGCGTCGGACGCGACAGTGTCTTCACGGACACCAACCCGGTGAGCCCCTTCAGGAGATTCGCATGCAGTCATCACTCACCCACCGTTTCATCAGCGTATCCGCCGTCTCCCTGGCACTGGCCTCCCTCGTGGCGTGTGGCAAGACCGAAACGCCGGTCGAAGCGCCGCCCGCCGCGCCCCCCATGACCAGCACCCCGGCGCCTGCGACCGCTCCAGCTGAAACGCCACCTGCCATGTCGGCATCCGGACCGTCCACCACCATGGGCGAGAAGGTCGACGACACCGTGATCACCACCAAGGTGAAGACAGCGCTGCTGGCCGACGACACCGTCAAGGGCATGGACATCTCGGTGACCACCACGATGGGCGAAGTGCAGCTCAGCGGCGTGGTGGACAACCAGATGCAGATCGACAAGGCCGTCGAAGTGGCGAAGGCCGTTGAAGGCGTTCAGCGCGTCCAGAACGGCATGACCGTCAAGCAGTGAACTCGGGCTTGAGCGTCAGGCCCCGTCGCGCAACAGCATGGCTGGGTTCAGGCGCATCTGGGCGAGCAGGTAGCGCGCGCCCAGCCCCAGGCTCACCGCGCTCACACCGACTGCGGTGAGCGCACCGGTCCAGTAAAGACCGGAGGGATCCAGATCCAGCCGCCAGCGCAGCAGGGCGGCGGCCAGCGCGCTGCCGGCCACCATGGCAAAGCCTGCCGTGAGCCAGGCGAGCAAGCCGTATTCCCAATAAAGCACGCGCCGCAGGCTGGACAGGCGCGCACCCACGGCGTGCATCACCGTGGCCTCGAACACCTGCCGCGCGCGGCTGCTGGCCACCACGCTCGCGAGCACCAGCAGGCTCGCCGCCAGGCACACGCCGGCCACCAGCGCCAGGCCGCCGCTGGCGCGGGCCATGAGCGCACGCGTTTCCACCAGCAGCGATTCGGTGCGCACGCTGGCGATGTTGGGCGCCACGGCGGCGAGCTCGTCCTGCGCCCGCTGCGCGCCGGCGGCGTCGAGGTACGCGGCGCCCACGTGACGCGTGATGTAGGGGTCGAGCACGCCGTCGCTGAAGATGGCTTCGAGCCACAGGCGCGCCTGCATCCGGCGCTGGCTGTAGATCGCCACGAGTTCGGCTTCCACCGGCGCGCCCATGATGTCGAACCGCAGGCGGTCGCCCACCTTCAGGCCGAGCTGGTCGGCCTCGCGGTCTTCCATCGCCACCAGCGGTTCCCCCTGATGGCCGGGTGTCCACCACGCGCCTTCGCGCAGCACCACGTCGTCGATGTTGCCCGCGGCGTTGCTCAGCTTCTGCTCGTCGCGCGCCTCGCGCACGCGCTCGCCGTCGCTGCTCTCGCGCAGCGCCTCGCCGTTCACCGCGGCCACACGGCCCAGCACCAGCGGCGCAGTGGTGAGCTGGCGCAAGCCCGGCTGGGCTTGCAGGGTGGATTGCAGCAGTGGAATCTGCTCGGTCTGCACGTCGTAGAACACCAGGGCCGGCGCGTTGTCGGGCACGGTTTCGTTCACGGTGCGCAGCAGGGCCGCCACCACCAGCGCGCAGGCCACCAGCAGCGTGAGCGCTGCCCCGAGCGAGAGCAGGGCCGCGCGCAGCGGGGAATCCGCCCGTTGCAGGCCCGCCAGCGCCAGTCGCAATTCCAGCGGCAGGTGCCAGGCCTGGCGAGCCAGGGCCACACGCGCCAGCCGCCGCAGCCCCCGCGTGAGGCTGTCGAGCACCACCAGCAGGGCGACGGTGGCCAGCACGAAGGCTGCACCGAAGCGTGCGTCGGGCACGCTGGTGACCACGAGTGCGGCGACCAGCGCAGCCGCTGCGCCCGTGAGCAGCCAGGCGCTGCGGGGTGTGCGCAGGCGCGTGCCGTCGATGCCGCGAAACAGGGCGGCCGGCGAGACCGACAGCGCCCGGCCCAGGGCCGGCAGCGCGAAGGCCAGCGCGGTGAGCACGCCAAAACCCAGCGCCACCGCAGAGGGTGCCCACAAGGCTTGCAGCAGTGGGGCCAGCGGCAGACGTTGGGCGGCGGCCCAGGTGCCGCCCACGGCCAGTGCGTTGCCGATCAGCACACCGGCCAGGCTGGCCAGCAGCGCGAGCATGAGGATCTGCAGCAGCACCAGGGCGGCCAGGCGGCCATCGCGCAGACCCACGGCGCGCAGCGTGGCCAGCGTGCCAAGCTTGCCTTGCAGGTAAGCCTGTACGCTGTTGAACACGCCCAGCCCACCGATGAAGAGGGCCGAGAAGCCGATCAGCAGCAGGCCCGACCCGATCTGGCCCAGCACTTCGGCCATGCGCTGGCTGCGCTCTTCAAAAGTGCGCACCTCGGCGTCGAGATCGGGGAAGGCAGCCACGAAAGCGTCGCGCCACGCCGTGGCCGGTTCGGCCGTGCGCACGCGGTAGTGGTATTCCACGCGGCTCAACGGCTGCACCAGGCCACTGGCCATCAACGCACCATCGGCCACCAGCACCGGCGCACCGCTCCAGTCGGCGCGCAGGCTGCGGTCGGGCTGGCGCAGCACGATGGCGCGCACCGCCAGGCTCAGGTTGCCCACCTCCACGCGGTCGCCCACCGCCAGGTCCAGCCGTTGCGCCAGTGCGCCGTCGATGGCCGCGCCCCAGGCGCCATCGCGTTCGCCCAGCGCAGCGGACAACTCGCCGGGAGGCGCCAGTTCCACGGTGCCGTAGAGCGGGTAGCGCGCGTCCGCACTCTGCAACTCGATCAGTTGCGAGCGACCGTCGGTGGCGCGCAGCATGGTGCGCAGTTCGACCAGGCGCGACACCTCACCACGTTCGTTCATCCAGGCCAGCACGTCGTCGCGCAGCGGTGCGGTGTGCTCTACCTCCAGGTCGCCGCCAAAGAGCAGCCGGGCATCGTTGCGCAGGGCATCGGCCACCTGGCGGTACAGGCCACCACCGGCGGCCACCAGGGCCACGCCCAGCACCAGGCAGGCGCAGAAGATCCACAAGTGGCGGCCGCTGGCGCGCAGGTCGCGCCAGGCCAGGCTAAGCAGGAAGCGCATGGGATGGTGCGGTGGCTTCGTGCAACTGGCCATCGTGCAGGCGCAGCACGCGGTCGCAGCGGGCCGCGAAGTCGGGGTCGTGCGTGATCAGCACCAGCGTGGCGCCGGTCTCCTGGTTCAGCTCGAAGAGCAGGGAGCGAATCGCTTCGCCGGTGTGGTCGTCCAGGTTGCCGGTGGGCTCATCGGCCAGCAGCAGGCGCGGGCGGTGCACCAGCGCCCGCGCAATGGCCACGCGCTGCTGCTCCCCGCCGGAGAGCTGGCTCGGGTGGTGCTGCAGGCGGTCGCCCAGGCCCACGCGCTGCAGCAGTTCGCGCGCGCGCTCGAAGGCATCGCGCCGGCCCGCCATCTGAAGCGGCAGGGCCACGTTGTCCAGCGCGCTCAGGCTGGGCAGCAGATGAAACGACTGGAACACGATGCCCATCTGGTCGCGCCGCAGGTCAGCCAGGGCATCGGCGTCCAGGCCCGCGAGCTCGGTGCCTGCGATCCGGATGCGGCCCGCCGTGGGCCGCTCCAGCCCCGAGAGCAGCAGCAGAAGCGAGGTCTTGCCCGAGCCCGAGGGGCCGGTGATGGCGATGCGTTCGCCTGCCGCAATGCGAAGGACCACCGAGCGCAGCACCTCAATGCGCTCGCGACCCAATGGGTAGTGAAGGGACAGGCCGGAGACTTCGATCATGCGGAGTGAGGGAGGTTGCCAGCGGGAAAGTTCAGTGCCTCGCAGGGGGATTCTGCTCAA
Organism: Hydrogenophaga sp.; assembly: GCF_051860785.1. GTDB lineage: Bacteria > Pseudomonadota > Gammaproteobacteria > Burkholderiales > Burkholderiaceae_C > Hydrogenophaga. The sequence continues at coordinate 27,635 of NZ_JBIMLB010000025.1, read as the reverse complement.
GATTGCAGGGGTTCAACCGATGAAAGGGCGTAATGGTGACAGAATGTTTCGATGGGAGTGGGAGCACGTGACATGACAGGGTGGGGTCGGATCCGGGCGTCGGTGGCGGCAGCCTGCCTGTGGCTCGGCCTCGCAGGCTGTGGCGAACCGCCGCAGCCACCGCTCACCGTGGGCATCAACACCTGGGTGGGTTACGACCCCCTGGTGCTGGCGCGCGACCGCGGCATGACCGATCGCCAGATCATCAAGGTGGTGGAACTGATCTCCAGCGCCGAGGCACTGCGCCATCTGCGCAACGGCCTGCTCGACGCCTCCGCGCTGACGCTGGATGAAACCCTGCGCCTGGCCGACAGTGGATTCGACATTCGCATCGTGGCCCTGCTCGACACGTCCAACGGCGCCGACGTGGTGCTGGCCGCGCCAGAGGTCCGCTCGCTGTCCGATCTGCGGGGCCGTGCCATTGCGGTGGAAGAGGCCAGTGTGGGCACGCTCATGCTCGAACGCGTGCTGAAGAAGGCCGGCCTGACACGCGCGGACGTGTCGGTCGTGAAGATGGAATCGACCCAGCACCTGAGCGCGCTGCAGAGCGGCCGCGTGAGCGCGGCCGTGAGCTATGCCCCCATCGAGGGCGCGATCCGCCGGGCCGGCTACCGGCGCATCTTCGACAGCAGCCAGATGCGTGGCGAGATCCTGGACGTGCTGGTGGTGCGGGGCGAGGTGCTGCGCCAGCGTCCGGCCGCGGTGGACGCGCTCCTGAGTGCCTGGGGCGTTGGACTGAGTGTGTTGCAACTTGACGCGGCGGGCGCCGCCACCACGCTGGCGCCTGGCGCGGACCTGACCGCGCGTGACTACCTGGAGGTGCTCAAGGGGCTGCGCTTCTACACGCCCGAGGAGTCCTTGAGCCTGTTGAGCGGCCCGTCGCCTGGGCTGATCCGCCTGGGCGAACCGGTCGCCGAGACGCTCATGAGCCTGGGTCTGCTGCGTCAGCCCCCCCATTGGTCCGTATTGATCGACAGCGCGCCGGCCGAACGCGCGCCGCAGACGAGGCTGCTGCCATGAAGCAATGGCCAGGGCTGCTGTCGATTCCGGGTCGCTGGCTCGCGCCGCTGTTGCTGGCGGTCTTCGCGTTCGTCGCCATCACCGTGGGCTTCGCCCTGCAGTGGCGCGACGCCGACCATCGGGTGACCGAACTGGAAACCCGCCGTCTGCTGGAGCGCCTGGGCGTGGAGCAGAGCCGCCTGAGCGCGCAATCGGGGCTGGCCAACGCGCTGCTGGTGCGGCGCCTCGTCGGTGGCCTGGGCGTCTACAGCGGCATGCTCAACGCCTACCTGGTCGACGACGCTGGCCTGGTGGTGGCCTCGCTGGTGCGCAGCGACATCGGACGGACACTGGGCGACGTGCTGAATCGCCACCCCGAGCTGGCGGGCCTGCGGGAACTTGATGCCCTGATCAAGGACGGCAGCTCTGTGCAGGTGGTCCGGCCACCGGGGGCGCCCCACCTGTTCGGGCATGCCTCCATCGACACCGGTGGGCACCTCCTGACTGTGGCCGACCTCAGCCTGCCACTGGCCCAGCGGCAGGCAGGCTTGCGCGATCAGGTGATGCGCGAGGCGCTGCTGCTGATGTTGCTGGTGGCCTTGCTGGCGGTGCTGGCGCACGTGATCTGGTTTCGCCGAGCCGAACGCCTGGCGCGCACGCTGGCCACGATGGGCGAAGGCCAGCTGCAGGTGCGCGCAGGCCTGCACGGCTTCGACGAGCTGGCCCTCATCGGCGCGCAGGCCGATCGCATGGCCGAGCGCCTGCAGGCCGGGCAGGCACAACTGCGGCACATCAACGCGCTGGTCGACCGCTCCCCCGTGGTGGTGATCGAATGGCGCACCGAAGCCGGTCGGCCCATGAAACACCTCAGCCGCTCGGTTTCGCAATGGGGCTACCAGCCCGACGAATTGCTGATGATGGATCTGCGCTACCACGACCTGGTGCACCCTGAGGACCTCCCTCGCATCACCGCCGAGAGCGCGAGGTACCAGGAGCGCGGAACAGACGAGTACCGCCAGGAATACCGGCTGCGCCGTGCCGACGGCCAATGGGCCTGGGTGGACGACAGAACCTCGCTCACGCGCGACGCCCACGGCCGTGTCAGCAGCATCAGCGGGGTACTGCTCGACATCACCGCGCTCAAGGATGCGCAGACCACGCTGGAGCGCACCAACGCCGAACTGGAGCGGCGCGTGGCCGTGCGCACCGCGCAGCTCAGTGCGGCCAACGAGGAACTCGAAGCGTTCTCCTACACCGTCTCACACGACCTCAAGGCGCCGCTGAGGGGGATCGACGGCTACAGCCAGTTGCTGCAGGAAGCGTACGCCGATCGCCTCGACGATGAAGGCCGAGAATTCATCGGCCGTATTCGCCGGGGCGTGCAGCAGATGGGTGCGCTCATCTCCGACCTGCTGGATTACTCGCGCATGGAGCGGCGCACCATGGAATCGCAGCAGGTGGATCTGCTGCCGCTGATCGAGCTCGTCATCGAAGGCCATGGCGCCGACATCCGTGCGGCCGGTACGCAACTGAAACTGCAGGTGGAGCCGATGGTGCTGCAGCTCGACCGCGAGGGCCTCGCGGTGGTGCTTCGCAACCTGGTCGGCAACGCCGTGAAGTTCAGCCAGGGACGCCCTGCGCCGGTGGTGGAGATCGGCTCACGCCGGGAAGCGGGCAAGTGCATCCTGTGGGTGCGCGACAACGGCGTGGGCTTCGACATGAAGTACCACGATCGCATCTTCGGCATTTTCCAGCGCCTGCAGCGTGCGGAAGACTACGCCGGTACCGGCGTGGGTCTGGCCCTGGTGGCCAAGGCGGTGCAGCGCATGGGTGGCCGTGTGCGTGCCGAGAGCCAGCCCGGCGAAGGCGCCACGTTCTTTCTGGAGTTCCCGGAATGAAGCCATTGCCGCCGAACCTGCTGGTGGAGGACGCCGCAATGGACGTGGACCTCACGCGGGCCCATGCACATTTGTGCCGCATCCCCGTGGTGGTTCTCACCTCCTCGCGTGAAGACAGCGGCTTCAGGAGTGCCTACGATCTGAAGGTCAATGCCTGCATCGAGAAACCGGTGAGCTTCAACAAGTTCATGGAGGTGCCTGCGCACATCGAAGTGAACTGGTGTGTACTCAGCGAGTACCCCCATGGATACCGACGACTTGTTTCCCATCACGACCGGAGCTCCCATGATGAAAATCCTCATTCCCGTTGACGGCTCCAAGGCTTCCCTGCTGGCCGTGCATCACGCGCTGCGCCTGGTGGGTGCTGGCTTGAAGGCGCGCTTCGTCGTGGCCAACGTGCAGGAATCGGCCAACCTGTACGAGCTGGTGGTGGCTCACGATCCGCAGGTGCTGCAGCAAGTCAGCGAGGCTGCGGGACGCGATCTGGTTCGTCCGGCCGTGGCCTTGCTCAGCGCGGCCGGCCAGCAGGTGGAGACGGCCGTGGCCAGTGGCGACCCGGCGCACATGCTGGCCGAAATCCTTGAAAGCCATGCTTGCGACGCCGTGATCATGAGCGCGCGCGGCGGTGGCCTGCGAGCGGCCGTGCTGGGCTCGGTGTCGCAGGAGATGGTGCAACTTTCAGTGGTCCCCGTCACGTTGGTCAAGGTGCCCGACGAAACGCAGGCCGACGATTGACCTCAACGTGAGCAAGCTGTTCATCGCCCGGAATGCAGCGGGCGAGATGCGTTTCATTGGCGAGGTCGAGCGTGGCGCGGAATGCGGTTGCTGGTGCCCCGAGTGCGGCAGCCCGCTGGTGGCCCGCCAGGGCATGGCCAACGACTGGCACTTCGCGCACGGCGCCACGCAGGAGCGTCCGGAATGCGGCCTCGCTGCGTTGCGCCTGCTGCGCCGCTTCGTCATCGGACATTTGCAGGAGCGTACCCAGGCCGCTGGCTTCACCTTGCCCGCCTACCGGGAGGAAGTGACACTCACGCGTTCGCTGGTGCACCTTCGTGAAGAGGCGCAGTGGGGTGCCGAGATCCTGGGCGATCTGCAATGGCTCCCCGAAGAGGGCGAAGATGCGCCGGTGGCACGCGCGCGGCTGGACAGCGGCGTCGATCTGCACGTCTTCGTCCAGCTGGGAGATGCGATGCCGGCGCCGGTTCCCGCCGACAGCGACGTCGCCCGCCTCATCTTCAGGGTCCGGTTGCCACCGGCCTCGGTCTATCGCGAACGCCGGCTGGCCGTACAGCACCTGCAATCCGCAGGCGAACTGGTCTGGGCACATCACCCCGACACGCTGGGGCTCGTGCGCGCGGCGCGCGAGCGACTGGAAACGCGTGGCTACCGCATCTACAGCAACTGGCTGTCGATGGTGGACGCGAAGCGCCAGGCCCTGGCCGACGCCGCCGCTCCCGCCGCTCCGCTGTTTTATGGGCCGAGTTCGCCCCAAGGTACCCAGGCGGCGCACCGCCATGCGTGTGCGCCCGACCATGCACCGAACGTGAATTTCACTTTCTACCGACTGAACCACCAGGAAGCCTGGTTGCTCTACCTGCTCGAACGCGTGGGACCCAGCGACTGGCGCAACGCACAGCAGAAGTTCTACGCACTCGCGCCCTACCCAGGCCCGTTCGACGGCTGGGCGCAAGCCCTGCCAACGGCCGTGGGCCTGGCGGACGAGGCGCTCGGCATCGTTCGCCTCACCGGCTTTCTGGATGCAGTGACCTATCTTTCGCGCCGCGCGCGCGTGACTCGCAGTCACCGCGATCCGGCGGCTTTCAAGGGGCTTTGAACCGTGAAGCCAATGATTCCGATTTTCTCGCCCTGGGCGGATGGCACCCCATGTCGAAATTGAAGCGCGGTGACCGTGTGCTTACCTGGGTGCTGCCGCTGCTGCCCGCGGTGGTGGCCTTGTTGCTGCTCGGGTCGGTGTTGATCCTGGCCGAGCGCAAGGTGGGTAGCGAACTCGAGCGCAGGGCCAGCCAGCGGGTCGAGCATTCGGTCAGTGATCTGTCCATCGAGGTCTCTCGCATGCTGGCGCGTCGCGTCATCGAGATTGACCTGCTGGGCGTGCTGGCGCGCACCGACATCGACGCGGATGCCTGGCGTGCGCAGATGCAGCGCCTCAAGGGTACTTCGAGCTCCTATGTCTGGATTGGCGCCACCGATGAGCGTGGCGTGGTGCAGGTCGCTACCGACGGTCTGCTCGAAGGCATGTCCATTGCCACGCACCCCGTGTTCATCAACGGCAGGCAGGGGGCGTGGTTTGGCAGCCTGCATCCACCGGTAGCCCTGCGTGAGCCTCTGCGGGTCCACGGCTTGCCCGTTCCCACCGATCTGGCCGACATCGCCCTTCCGATTTTCGATTCGGACGGGCGCGCTCGGGGCGTGATCGCGGCCCATCTGGACGCACGCTATTTCGACGGCCTGCTCCAGGAGATGCTCGGGCCGGTGGAGGGACGGCGCTTCTTGAAATTCGCGATCATCGATGGCAACGGCAGCGTGATGCTGGGCGAGCGACCCGAGATGCCGGAATCCGCCTGGACAGACCTGCTGCTGGGTCCACCGACCGAGGCACGCTTTTTCAGGGATGTGAAAGGCGAGGCCGTGCTGCTCGCGCGCGCCCCTGTTGCGCCGGAAGACTCTCCGCTGCGCCCCCCCTGGCAGGTGGTGGCCGCCCAACCGCTGAGCGCCGCACTCGCGCCGATGAAGCAGTTCGAACGCAGTCTGCTGGCCTGGGGGGGCTTCGCAACGCTGCTCATCGGACTGACAGGCTTCGTTCTTTCGCGCCGGCTGGTGCGCCCCTACAGCGAATCCGAAAAGCGCCTGCGTGAGCAGGGTGAGGTGCTCACCGCGGTGGTGAACAGCGCCAGCGATGCCATCATCAACGTCGACGAGGATGGACGCATCACCCTGTTCAACCCGGCGGCGGCACGCATCTTCGGCCATGCGCCGGAGCACATGGTGGGGCAGCCACTGGATGTGTTGCTTCCACCCAACCAACGTGGCATCCACCTCGCGCGACTTCAGCGTTTCAGTGATTCGCCGTCGACCACCCGTCCTGTGGGCCGCGTGAAAGGTGTACGGGCTGATGGGCAGGTGCTGGAACTGGAGGCCTCCATCTCGCAGATCACGGTGCGCGGTCGCCGTCTGCTCAACGCCATCCTGCGCGACGTCACCGAACGCATGCGCGACGATCGCGCGCTCAAGCGCTACCAGTCCAAGCTCTCTGAACTTACCCGACGCCTGCTCAGCCAGGAAAAACAGACCGCACGCAAACTGGCGCAGATCCTGCACGACCAGTTGGGGCAGACCCTGGGGGCGATCAGCCTGTCGTTCGATGCGCTCTCCAGCCTTGCGACCGCCGATCTTTCACCGGAGGCGCGCGAGCGCGAGCGCAAGCTCGGCTTGCTGATCGAACAGGCCGTTCTGGAGGTTCGGCAGGCGCTGGTGGCCATGCGCCCGCCGCTGCTGGAAGAGGCCGGCCTGCCGGCAGCGCTGCACAACGAGGTGCGCGCCCGAGCGGCAGAAGCTGAGCCCCTGGTGTTGCGGCTCGAGGTGGCGCCAGCTGCCGTCGCCCTGCGCTGGCCCGGGGATGTGGAATACGCGGCATTCATGATCGCCCGCGAGGCGCTGGCCAATGCCTTGTTGCACGCCCGGGCGACCGAAGTGGTGGTGACGGTGGATGGCGCGCCTGGCTGGCTGCACCTGCAAGTGACAGACGATGGGGTGGGTTTGAGCCCGGACCTGACGGGCGGTCGGCCCGGGCACCTCGGCATCGTGGGCATGCGAGAGCGGGCACTCGCGATCGGCGCGCACCTGGAGACGCACAATTCTTCCAGCGGTGGTGCCGTGGTATCCCTCAAATGGGGGGACGAGCAACAAGTCGGCTCCGGGTCTGCACGAGAACCGCTGAACGATGGCTGGCATTAACCTGAGACTGCCATGAGTGACATCTACCTGGTCGATGACCACGCCATGATGAGGGATGGGCTGCGCGCTGTGCTCGAGGGAGCGGGACACCGCGTGATTGGCGAATCCGATCAAACCGCGCAGGCGCTGGCCGATCTCGCGCGCCTGGCGCCCACGTTGATCCTGCTGGATCTGTATCTGGGCGTGAATTCGGGTTTCGAACTCCTGGAGCAGATCCAGAAACGCAAGCTCTCCACCCGCGCGATCATGCTGACCATGTCGGCGCAACCTCGCCATGTGGCCGAGGCCATGCGCCTGGGAGTGCAGGGGTACGTGCTCAAGGGCTCGCCCTCCAGTGAAGTTCTCGCTGCCGTCGACGCGGTGGCTCAGGGCCGCAAGCACTTCGGCGTCGGGGTGGCCGAGCTGGCGGTGGAAGGCCTCATGCAGGAGGCCTCGGTGGGTTCCATCGAATCCCTGTCTTCGCGCGAGCAGCAGGTGATCCTGCTCGTGGTGCGCGGGCACACGAGTGTCGCCATCGGCGAGCAATTGCACCTCTCGCCAAAAACCGTGGAGTCGTACCGCAGTCGCCTCATGGCCAAGCTGGGCGTGAATGACCTGCCGGCGCTGGTGCGGCTGGCCATTCGTGAAGGATTGCTCAGCGCCGACGAAGTTTGAGCCGGTAGGCGTGGATTCGAGAGTCTACCCCTGGCGCTGTGTCCAGCTTTCCCGGCAGGCGCAGGCCCGGCGGCGGGGCACAGTGGCAGGCATGGAAGCGCGGATTCTCCGCGCACCTTCACGGAGCCCCCATGCCGCAGTCCATGTTCGAGCCGACCCAGCCAGCGCCGCTGCAGGTGCTGCTGGTGTGTCCGCGAGGCGAATACCTCGACTCGGTGAGGGATCTGGCGCGCCACCTCGCGCGCGCCACCGAGGTCCATTGGACGGCCAACCCCTCCGATGCCTTGCGCCAGTGAGGAAGGCGCGCGCGGTGCTGGCCATTGTGGATGCACGGCTCGACCGCGCCAGCGGCCGTACCTTGTCGCGCGAGCTGCAGAACAACGCCGACGACCTGGAAGTCATGCGCTTCGATGAACGAAGAGCTTCCGCCGCACCGGGCGACCCCGGCGTGTGGCATTGGTCGGAGCTTCCCCGCGCCATGGCCTGGTGGGCCCGGCGCAAGTTGCGACGTCAGTAGGGGTTCGCCACACCCGTTGGTGCGTTTTTCAGCGGAACACGCTCACAGCTTCCACCAGTCGCTGGGTTTGCTGCTGCAGGCTTTGCGAAGCGGCCGCGCCTTGCTCCACCAGGGCTGAGTTCTGCTGCGTCACCTGATCAAGGTGACCCACCGCCTGGCTCACCTGCTGGATGCCACCGCTCTGTTCGATGGTGGCCGCGCTGATCTCGCTGATGAGGTCCGACACGCGCTGCACCTGCTGGACGATTTCCTCCATCGTCTTGCCCGCGTCGTCCACCAGCACCGTGCCCGCCTCGACCGTGCTCACACTGGCACCGATGAGCTGCTTGATTTCCTTGGCCGCTTCGGCGCTGCGCTGCGCCAGGCTGCGCACCTCGCCCGCCACCACCGCAAAGCCCCGGCCCTGCTCACCGGCGCGAGCGGCTTCCACCGCCGCGTTCAACGCCAGGATGTTGGTCTGGAACGCGATGCCGTCGATCACGCCAATGATGTCGCTGATGCGGCGCGAACTCTCCGTGATGCGGCCCATGGTGTTCACCACCTGCGCCACCGCCTGGCCGCCACGCGTGGCCGCTTCGCTGGCCGAGCCTGAAAGCTGGTTGGCCTGGCGCGAGGTGTCGGCGTTCTGCCGCACGGTGGCGGTCATCTGCTCCATCGAGGCGGCGGTTTCCTCCAGGCTGGAGGCCGCCTGCTCGGTGCGCTGGCTCAGGTCGTTGTTGCCCTGCGCGATCTCGCTCACGGCGGTCCGTACCGTCAGCACCTGCTCGCTCACATCGTCGATGAGCCAGCGGAACATCAGCCCGAGCTGGCTGATGGTGCGCAGCGTCATGCCGATCTCGTCCACGCGGTCCATGTGGGCCACCGTCTGCGTGTCGCCGCTGGCCACGCGCAGTGCGGTCTGGCGCAACTGCTCCAGGGGGGCCGCGATCTGCGCTTCCAGGAACCAGCAGGCCAGGCCCACGGCCACCACCGACAGGCCGGCGAGCGAAGCCCATTGAACGCCCTGCAGGCCCAGCGCCCAGGCGCCACCGATCAGCAAGGCCACCAGGCCGGCCAGCGGCAGGCGAATGCGGCTGCGCACGCCCATGGTCTTGAACACCGAGCCCAGGCCCAGGAAACCTTGGCGAAGCAGCAGGCCCTTGTGCAGGCGCAGGTGGCCGGCGCGGCCTTCGCGCATGTCGGCATACAGCTTCTCGGCACCGGCAATCTCTTCACGAGTGGCCTTGGTGCGCACCGACATGTAGCCCTGGTGCTGGCCATTGCGGATCACCGGCGTGGCGTTGGCGCGCACCCAGTAGTGGTCGCCATCCTTGCGGCGGTTCTTCACCAGCGCCGTCCAGGGCTCGCCGCCCTTGAGCGTGGCCCACATGTCGGCAAAGGCCTCCTTGGGCATGTCGGGATGGCGCACCAGGTTGTGCGGCTGGCCCTGGATCTCTTCCAGCGTGAAGCCGCTCACGGCCACGAAAGCCGCGTTGGCGTAGGTGATGTGGCTCTGCGTGTCCGTGGTGGACATCAGGGTGGCGTTGTCGGGGAATTCGTACTCGCGCTGGGTGACGGGGGCGTTGACGCGCATGGGGACCTCGGTTTCGTGGGTGTTGTGTCACCTGATGTCTTCGGCGTCGCCGCCTGTGACTTTTGTGGGGAAACCTGGACGCTTGACCTGGAGCAGACAAGTGCGAAATAGGCCTCAAGTTTCCGGAAATACCGTCGAAACGCCTGGGAGAGCGCCGGGATTGTTTGTGCCCGTTGCGTGCTTGAAAGGGATTGCCGTGATCAACCTGACCAGCTCGACTCCCGTTTCGTGGCCGACGCCGTCGTCGACTGCTGTGGCGCCCGTCACGGCGGTTCCGGCCGTCGCGGCCCTGCCCGGTGGCCGCGAGACGCAGACCGGCCCTCGCTCGGGCCGTGAAGGCGCTGGCCATTCATTTCCTTCGCCTGCAGGCGAGCGCTCGATGGCGCGCGCAGCGAACCCCGCGACGCCGGCCGGTGTGCCACCGCAAGAGGCCCACGGTGCCGGCGATTTCGCCGCCCAGGCCACCCAGCGCCAGGAGATGCAGCGCGAAGCGCACGCCGCCCGCGAGCGGGACCAGCGGGCGATGGAGCACCTCAAAGAGGTGCTCACGAGCGTCTGGCAGGCCAGTGCGGCGGTGGTCGACCGGGCCCTCGGTCGTGAAAGCACCGAAGCCTTGCCCGGTTCCCGCAGCGACACCGCACCCGACCTGTCGCAGGTGGCGGCCAGTCTGGTGGCGCGCCGCGCGCCCGTGCTCACTTCCAGCCGACCCGTGCCCAGCGTCCCCATCGGCCAGACCTGGGTGGGCGAAGCCCGCCAGGACGAACCCAACGCCGCCGAGGTGGTGGCCTACGACGAGCACGGCAACAGCAGCCTCATGCCGCTGGAAGCCGGCAGCCACTTCAGCCAGCGGGTCTGAGCAAAGCTTCATTCCGCGCGCTGAACGCCCGTTGCGCCACTGGCGCAGTTCGTTGCGGGCGCATCTTTATCCGCTAAGCCCTTCCTATGCTCCAGCGTGCCGGGCAAAGGTTGCCTGGTGTACGACACCCTGGAAGGGCATGAGTCATGACGAATCCGTCAGAGAAATTGCAGGATGCGGCGGCTGCCGCAGTGGTTAACCGCGAGCACCAAAAGCTTTTTAGCTTGCTGGTGGATGCAGGCCTGGACCAGATGCCGGCGCTTGCGAATCACATTTACCCCGGGAATCGTTCACTGACCACCCTGGCTGCCGAGAAGTCAGATCCCGACATGCTCGCAATCCTCGGCGAGGTGATGAATCTAAGTCAGCGCGACGCATACGGATGGCGCCCCCTCGATGTGGCCGTGAAAGACGGAAAAGAGGAAATGGTCTCTGCGCTGGTGGATCGCGGGGGATCACAGATGCTCGACGAGCATAGCGCCTCGGGTGAAACCGTCGCACACGTTGCTGCTCGTGCGGGCGATGCTCGAATGGTCAAGCTGCTCCTCGAGCTGGGCGCGAACCTGTCGGTCCCAAGCGATACTGGAGAAGTGCCGGCCCACGCTGCGGCCTGGGAGGGTCATCGGCAGGTGATTGAAGTCATGCCCGTCGAAGCGCTGTCCAGCAAAAGCGAAAAGGGCGACACACCGGCTCTCATGGCTGCCATGCGAGGCCACGCGGGTGTTCTTGAAGCCTTGGCCCTGCAAGGTGCGAATCTCACCCAGCCCGATAGAGAGGGCAACACCCCTTTGCACCATGCTGCAGCGCTCGGTGACGTGGATTCGATCAAGGTGCTTCTCACGCGCGCGCCCGACAGCGTGCTGGCGGGCAACCAACACGGACAGACACCCGCGGCCGTCGCGCCCCCCAATTCAGGCGCAGCGAAGCTTCTGACAGAGCTGGGCGCGAAGGGCCTTAACTGGAAACAGTTGTTGGACAACGCCGCTGTTGTCAGACCTGCTGCTGTCACACCAGCTGCTGTCACATCCGCCATCCCTGGGAAGCCTCGTCATTCTTTGAGATAGGCCGCAAGGCGCCCATGATCTACCCCCTGACGACCCAGGCCCAGCTGTTTGCCGCAGTTCGGGCCAACGAGCCGCAACTTCTGGAAGAGCTCCTTGATCGGTGGCATGGCGGACCAGTGGATCGGTTACTGGACAGGGAACGGTGCACGCTGGCCACCCTGGCGGCCGAACTCGGCCACACCGACATCCTTCGGACCTTGCGCTCAAGGGGTTTCGCGCTGGATATTCCAGACGACAGAGGATGGACGCCGGCACACGCTGCGGCCCTGGCCGGCCAGACAGACGCCATCACCACACTGCAGGCGTTGGGTGTCGATCTGGCAAGGGCCACCCATTTCGGCGTGACGCCTGCGCACCTGGCAGCCCAGTGCAACCATCCGGGCGTCATCCGCGCCCTGGGCGCGGCAGGGGTCGATCTGTCGACGCCGGATGCTCTGCAAAGACTGCCCGCCCATTACGCTGCCCAATACGGCTGCGTGGACGCGATCCAGGCGCTCGGAGCAGCTGGCGCGAGTCTGGATGCGATGGATGTTCAAGGCCATAGGCCGGTGCACCTGGCGGCCCGGTATGGCCACGACGGTGTGATCAGGGCGCTGGCCATTTTTGGCACGAACTTGCAGGCAACTGATCGTCCGGGGAACACCCCTATCGAAGTCGCCCATAGGGCCGGTCACACCCATACGGTGGCGTTGCTTCGCGACCTGATCTCTGGGCCAGCCGCTTCATTGATGCCGTGGCAACAGGTGCGTTCTCGTGCCGGTGCGGAGGGTGGAAGTGGCCCGTCGTCGCGCTTGCCCCCAACTGGCCCCTCCCATTGAAGGAAAGCCTGCGCGCACCAGCGCTACCTTGAGTCAATGACGAAACAGCACAATGCCCCCTCCTCACCATCCCCTCACCCTTGAACTGCTCGACGATCTCGTCGGTGCCATCGAAAGTGGGGATGCCACCGCATTGAGTGAAGCCCTGGCTCCGGTTTTCAGCAACCTGCCGCAGGAGGCGTTGAACCTGCGTGCGCATGATGGCGAAGGCAACAACCTGGCGCACCTGGCCGCCAGCCTCGGACACACCGATCTGATCAACCTGCTGGGCGAGGAGGACTGGTGGCTGCTGAACGAATTCAACCGCGATCGCGAATTTCCGGGTCATTGCGCTGCTCGAGGAGAACATGTCGATGTGCTCAAGGCGCTGGCCGAATGGGGCGCCTCCCTGCCTGAATGGGATGCGGACTGGCCTTCCAACGTCCCAGACGAACAGGCGCAGGAATTTCAAAGGCGTGTGGACGGCGCAGCGCTTTCCGTGGCCATCGCCGAGCTGGAGCAAAGGGAAACAACACCAGCACAAAAGAACCTGGCCAGCGATCTGCAATGTCCTGTGACTTTGGCGCCGTACACGCTCATAGGTCCCACGCGGCCCGTGCGTCTGCCGACCATGGTGGTCCGCCCCGACGGTGTGCCGCTCATGGAGCCCGTCCCGGGTAGTGTGCTGTCTGCCTGTGCTGCCGAACGCATCCTGGCGGGGTTTCTGGATCCACGAGATGAAGAGGGGCTAGCCGTCCTGCCTGTCAGGGACCCGCTCACAAACCAGGTTCTGAGCCCGGAGGTGTGCACCGCTTTCATGGCCTCCGACGCTTTCCGCGACGGAGATCCCTTGCGCATGGCCCTGGTTCAGGCCGCGCTGGAGGTCTATCAAACGTCCTGCGATGACGTCGAGGAGAGGCCCGATCTGTTGATCAACAGCTGTCTCCTTCTTGCCATCCGAACGGGCGACAGAGCGCGCATGGATGAACTGCTGGAAGGCTGGAAGGGCTCGCTCACCCGTACTCTGGACCTTCCCCAGCAACAGGTCGACTTTCTGGATGATGACGCCGCCTACGGTGAACACCATTCGTTGACGACATTGGCCGCGCGGTACGGACGCCTGGAGATCCTCGACGCCCTGCGCGTGCGCCAAGCCGATATTCATGCACCGAACGGCATGAAAGATACACCCGCGCACATCGCGGCCAGGTACGGAAAAGTGGATGTTCTGCGCCAGTTGCACGCATGGGGTGCAGATTTCACGGCGACCACCGATGACGGGTACACGCCGGCTCATTACGCAGCCGAAGAAGGGCAGGTGACCGTGTTCGACCTGTATCGGGAACTCAGTCCGGCGATGCGAGAGCGTGGTCACGACCCTGTGCAGCTGCTGGGCCTGAATGCGCGACTTTCAACCGGAGAAACGCCCGCAGACCTTGCCCACGAAAACGGCCACACGGAAGTGCTGAACCAACTGAGCCTGCTGGGGGCGAACGTTGACGTCTCGAGATTGCTTCCCGCACCCGCTCACTATCTGCATGTGCTGGCAGAGACTCTGACTACCAGAGGAGCCGGTGCATCGGCCGCTGATGTGGACCAGGGTCATCCCCGTGCGCGCCATGGGCCTGGAATGTGACGACCGACCGTGGCAATGGGGTCAGATGCGGTGCCGAACGCCCGAAGGCGTCGCCGCCAGACGCGCGAGCAAGGCCGGTGTGATCTGGGTGAGGGGCAGCACCTCGTGTGCCGCGCCGTGCTGGATGGCCATGCGCGGCATGCCGAAGACCACGCAGGTGGCTTCGTCCTGCACGTAGTTGTAGCTGCCGGCGTCTTTCATCTCGCGCATGGCGGCAGCGCCGTCGGCGCCCATGCCGGTGAGCATGATCCCCAGCGCGTTGGGGCCGAGCACGCGGGCGGCCGATTTGAACAGCACTTCCACCGAAGGCCGGTGCCGGTTCACGGGCTCGGTGTCCTCGACCACGGCCACGTAGTTGGAGCCATTGCGGTCGATGCGCAGGTGGCGGCCACCCGGTGCGATGTACGCGTGGCCCGGCAGGATGCGGTCGCCATCGCGAGCTTCCTGCACGCGGATGCGGCACAGCGTGTCGAGCCGGTGGGCGAAGCTGGTGGTGAAGCCCGGTGGCATGTGCTGCGTGATCACGATCGCCGGTGAGTCCGCAGGCAGCGGCACCAGCACCTCGCGGATGGCCTCGGTGCCGCCGGTGGAGGCGCCGATGCAGATGATCTTCTCGGTGGACACGCGGGGCAGGGCGGTGCGCGGGGCATGAGGCGGGGTGCTGGCCGCAGTGGCTGTGCCGGCGGCGGGTGCGGAAGGCAGGCGCTTCACGTGCGCGCTGGCAGCCACGCGGATCTTGTCGACGATGTCGCCGGCCAGCTCCTGCAGCCCGCTGCTCACGCCGATGCGCGGCTTGGCCACGAAGTCGACTGCGCCCATCTCCAGCGCGCGCAGCGTGATCTCGGCGCCCTGCTCGGTGAGAGTGGAGACCATCACCACCGGCATGGGGCGCAGCCGCATCAGGCGCGAGAGGAATTCCAGCCCGTCCATGCGTGGCATTTCCACGTCGAGCGTGATCACGTCCGGGTTGAGTTCGCGGATCATCTCGCGCGCCACCAGCGGATCGGCCGCGGCACCGATGCACGCCATGTCGGGCTGGCGGTTGATGATTTCGGTGAGCAGGCTGCGCACCAGCGCCGAGTCGTCCACCACCACCACTTTGATCTTGGCCATGTTGTTTTCTCCCTCGCTCAGAACAGGTCGACAGAGCCGCCCGACGTGGCCTTGGCCACCACGGCGGCACTGCCCTTGCGTTCCTGTGTTTCCAGGGTTTCGGGGTGCGAGTGCGCCAGCCGCTTGACCATGGCCTTGCCGCTGGCGGGGAAGTAGCACACCTTGCGCGGGTGGATGTCGAGCACGTCTTTCGAGATCACTGCGATGCGCTCGGTCTGCAGGTACTCCAGCACGAAGGCCGTGTTGCGCTCGCCCACGTTCATGGTGGTGAAGCTGTGCATCACCTGGCCGCCACCGAACACCTTGGCCTGCATGTGCTCGCGCCGGGCGCCCAGCTTCATCATTTCATTGATCAGCAATTCCATCGCATAGGAACCGTAGCGCCCGCTGGTGTCGCTGCCGCCCTCGGGCAACATGAAATGGTTCATGCCACCCACGCGCACGCGCGGGTCCCAGATGCAGGCCGCAATGCACGAACCGAGGACCGTCATCACCATCAGGTCGTCGGCGGTGACGAAATACTCACCCGGCAGCACTTTCACGGCGTCGTGGTGGAAGTGGTGGTCGTGGTAGAAAAAGCTTGCCTCACCGGGCTTGCGCGGTTGGGACTTGAGCTGATCGAGCTGAGAGCGCGCTGGTGCGTCTCGAGGTGCCAGCGGGGCTTCAAAGCCTTTCATAGACGGTCTTTCCGCGAAGCGCGAACAGACTGCGCGCGTCGCTGAAATTCTCGGCATGGCCCACGAACAGCATGCCGCCGGGCTTCATCACGCGGTGGATGCGCTCCAGCACCTGGCGCTGCGTGGCGGCATCGAAATAGATCATCACGTTGCGGCAGAACACCACGTCGAAGGGCTCGCGAAACGGCAGGTCCTGGATCAGGTTGACGGTCTGGAACGTCATGGGTTTCTGCAGTTCGGGCTTCACGCGCATCAGCCCGGCGTTGCTGCCCTTGCCGCGCATGAAGAAGCGCTGCAGCCGCTCGGGGCTCAGGCCTTTCACACCGTCCACCTTGTAAACACCGCGTTGCGCCGTGGCGAGCACCTGCGTGTCGATGTCGCTGTTGACGATCTGGAAATTGCCGTTGTTGCCGAGCGCTTCCAGCGCCGTCATGGCGATGGAATAGGGCTCCTCACCGGTGGAGGCGGCCGAGCACCAGATTCGCCAGGGCTGCGAGCGCGCCGCGCCCATCAGTTCGGCGAGGATGCCGAAGTGGTGCTGCTCGCGGAAGAACGCGGTGAGGTTGGTGGTGAGTGCATTGATGAATTCCTGCCACTCGCCACCATCGTGCTGCTCCAGCCAGTCCAGGTAGGTCTTGAAGCTTTCGTGGCCGGTTTCACGCAGTCGGCGCGAGACGCGGCTGTACACCATGGCGTGCTTGCCATCGTGCAGGCTGATGCCGGCTTTCTTGTAGATGAGGGCCTTGATGCGCGCGAAATCCGCGTCGGTCCACACGAACTCGCGGCCTTCGGCCAGCGGGCCGTCCTGTGCTGCGAGGAGAGAAGTGGTTCGATCGTGAAACACCGCAGAACCGGCTTTGCCGGGCTGCTGGTGTTGCCCCCTCGAGGGGGTGGCGCGCAGCGCCGCAGGGGTGGTCATCAATGTCTCGAACGGCGCACCAGGCCCGATGTGTCCAGGATCAGGGCGACCTTGCCGTCGCCCAGAATGGTGGCGCCCGAGATGTTGGGCACCTTGCGGTAGTTCGACTCCAGGTTCTTGATCACCACCTGTTGCTGGCCCAGCAGCTCGTCGACCATGAGGGCCACGCGCGAGCCGTCGGCTTCCACCACCACCATGATGGGACTGGCGGCGTTGTGCTCGAAGCGCGGCACGTCGAACACGCGCTCGAGCTCGATCACCGGCATGTATTCCTCGCGCACCTTCACCACCTGCGCGCCTTGCGCAAGGGTGTTGATGTCGGTCGGCTTGACCAGGAAGGACTCGACCACGCTGGACAGCGGCAGGATGTAGACCTCGTCGCTCACGCGCACCGACATGCCGTCCATGATGGCCAGTGTCAGCGGCAGCCGCACCGAGACGCGCATGCCGAAGCCTTCGGCCGAGTCGATCTCCACCGTGCCGTTGAGCGCGGTGATGTTCTTCTTCACCACGTCCATGCCCACACCCCGTCCCGAGACGTCGGTCACGGTGTCGGCGGTGGAGAAGCCGGGCGCGAAGATCAGGTTCCAGACCTCGGAGTCGCTCATCGAATCGGGTGCATCGATGCCTTTCTCGCGCGCCTTCTTCAGCAGCTTCTCGCGCGAGAGGCCCTTGCCGTCGTCGCGCACCTCGATCAGGATCGAGCCGCCCTCGTGGGTGGCCGAGAGCGTGATGGTGCCGTGGTCGGTCTTGCCCTTGGCGCGGCGCTCCTCCGGCATCTCGATGCCGTGATCGCAGCTGTTGCGGATCAGGTGGGTCAGCGGGTCGGTGATTTTCTCCACCAGACCCTTGTCGAGCTCGGTGGATTCGCCCTGCGTGACGAGCTCCACTTTCTTGCCCAGCTTGCTGGCCAGGTCGCGCAGCATGCGCGGGAAGCGGTTGAACACCACCGACATCGGGATCATCCGGATCGACATCACCGCTTCCTGCAGGTCGCGGGTGTTGCGGTCCAGGTCGGCCAGGCCGGCCAGCAGGGGCTGGTTGGCGTTGTCGTCCAGCTCGCGGCTTTTCTGCGCCAGCATGGCCTGGGTGATGACAAGCTCGCCCACCAGGTTGATGAGCTGATCGACCTTGCTGACCGAGACGCGCAGCGTGCTCGATTCGAGGCCGGCGCCCGTGTTCGCACGGGTCTCCGTCTTCGGCGCAGCACGCACGGTGCCTGCGCTCTCGGCGGAGGCCGAGCGCGTGGGCACGCCTGGTGCACCTTCGAAGAAGCCGTAGTCACGGCCTTCGGTGGTCGGGTTGGGGTGGCCGGTGCCGGTGAGGTGGTCTTCGTCGATCGACGACGGCGCGGCCGCCACAGGCGCTGCCTGCTCGACGATGCGAATGTCGTCCTTGCCCACGTGGAAGGTGAACAGGTCCATGAGGTCGGCGTCGCTGGCCGACGTGGTGGCGCGCCAGGCGCGGTGCGTGCTCAGGTCACAGGGCAGGACTTCCACCGTGCCCAGGCCGGGAATGTCGCGGAAGAGCTCGGCGATGCCATCGGCCTGGGCCGGGTTCTCCAGCGGACCAATGTGGATATCGAGCACGCGCTCCGCCTTGACGGCAGGGCGCACCGGGGCGGGGGCTGGCGCAGCGACGACCGGAGCGGCCACCGCCACCACCGGCGCCGGCATCGGATTGGAAGCATCACCATGCGCGAGCACGCTGATGCGGTGCACCAGATCACCGGTGGCGGGTGGCGTCACGCCCCGACCCTGGTGCCCGGCCAGCAGGCCGCGCAGGGCGTCGGACGATTCCAGCAGCACATCCACCATGGCAGCGGTGGGTTGCAGTTCGTGGCGACGCAGCTTGTCCAGCAGCGATTCCATCTGGTGCGTGAGTTCGGCCACGTCGGCAAAGCCGAAGGTGGCGGCGCCGCCCTTGATGGAATGGGCGCATCGGAAGATGGCGTTGAGCTCTTCGTCGTCGGCCTTCTCCACATCCAGCGCGAGCAGCATCTGCTCCATCTGGTCCAGGTTCTCACCGGCTTCTTCGAAGAAGATCTGGTAGAACTGGGTCAGGTCGATGTCGTCACCCACGTGGCGGCTTTCGCTCATGGATTCACCCGTGTTCATCGGATCACCTTTTGAATGACTTCGATCAGGCGACCCGGATCAAACGGTTTGACCAGCCAGCCCGTGGCGCCCGCGCTGCGGCCGGCCTGCTTCATCTGGTCGCTCGACTCGGTGGTGAGGATCAGGATGGGGATGGTCTTGAACTTCGCCTGCTCGCGCAGCTTGCGCGTGAGTCCCAGGCCGTCCAGGTTGGGCATGTTCTGGTCAGTGAGCACAAGGTCGATGCTGTGGGTCTGTGCCTTTTCAAAGGCGTCCTGGCCGTCCACCGCTTCCACCACATGAAAGCCCGCGCCTGTGAGGGTGAAGGACACCATTTTTCGCATGGAAGCCGAGTCATCTACGGCAAGAATCGATCGCATGGCGTACTCCGTGTTGGGTCAGTCATCGACCGTTTCGGGGTCGACTTGAATCGCTGGGTCATGTGTGGGCTGTGTTTCAGAACAGTTCGACGGAGCCGGCGTCCATCTCGCTCTGGGTGACCGGGCTGGGCCGCTCTGGCATGGGATCGAGCTCCATGGGCTGTTCGTCTTCTTCCGGCTCCATGGCCTCTTCGGCCAGGCGCCAGGCGCAGCTTTGCAGCACCTTGCCGGTGTGCACGATGAGCTGCGTGGCCATGTCGTGGAATTGCAGTTCGGTCACGGCCTGGTGCAGCGCCTCGCGCACCGGTGCCAGTTCGGGGGTCTGTCCGCCGTCGATGTGGCTGAGCGTGCGGTTGGCCGAACCGAAGCGGTCCAGCAGGTTGGATGTGGCGTGGTCGAGCAGGCCTTCGAGCCGCTGCAGGTCGGTCATTGCCATGAGCAGCGCGTCCTGCAGGCCCGCGACCAGGTGCACCGGCAGCGAGACCGTCGGGGGTGGGTGCGACATTGTCTGTTGAGGCATGGTGGAGCTCGGTAGGCCGGGTACGGGGGTGGGTATTACAATTTTCGACATCTGTCCCTTGGTGTATCGACAGATAACGGCCCGAATTCAGGACCAGTTTTCCGCGCCAGAGTCCCATGCGGGACTTGCGCGGCGTGCAGTCCCTCCCATCCAGACCATGAGCGCAACGCCAGACAAGACGGAAAAACGCCCGGTCCGCATCCTGCATCTCGAAGATTCCCGGGTCGACCACGCCCTGGTGAAGTTCGCCTTGCAGCGCAGCCAGCTCGCGAGCGATGTGGTGCTGGTGGACACGGTCGACGACTTCCGCCGCGAACTGCTGTCGGGCCACTACGACATCGTTCTGGCCGATTACCACCTGCCCGGCTTCACCGGCATGGATGCCTGGGACGTGGTGCGCGAACTCCGGCTCGATGTGCCCTTCGTCATCCTCTCCGGCGCCATTGGCGAGGCCGCCGCAGTGGACGCGATGCACCGTGGGGTGAGTGATTACTTGCTCAAGGACAGCATGCACCGGCTTTCGCATGTGATCCAGCGCGCCATTGAGGTGCGGGAAACGCGCCAGGCCAAGGCGCTGGCCGACGGCGAGCTGGCCGAATCGCGCCAGCGCCTGGCCGAACTGGCCGAGCACCTGCAGACCGGCATCGAGCAGGAGCGCGCCGACATTGCACGCGAGATCCACGACGACATTGGCGGTGCGCTGGCCGCCGTGAAGCTCGATCTGGCCTGGGTGGGCCGGCGTGCCACCGATGAAGAGATGCGCCGCCACGTGGGCTCCGCGCTGGAGATGCTGCAGCACGCCCTGGGGGCGAGCCAGCGCATCATGATGAACCTGCGCCCGCCCATCCTCGACCAGGGCCTGGTGGCGGCGGTGCAGTGGCTGGCCTCCGGGTTCGAGCGGCGCACCGGTTTGCGCGCGACCGTGCGCCGGTCTTCCGAGCAACTCGACGTGCCGCGCGAAGTGCAGCTGGTGGCCTACCGCACCGCCCAGGAGGCACTGACGAACATCACCAAGCACGCGCAGGCGAGTGCGGTCGACATTGACCTGAGCGACCGCGAAGGCGTGCTCACCCTGGAAGTGACCGACAACGGCCGCGGCCTGGACGCGCAGGCCCTTCGCAAGGCCAATTCTTTCGGGCTGCTGGGTTTGCGCGAGCGGGCCGCCAAAGTGGGTGGCTGGCTCGACGTGAGCTCCTCCCCCAGGGGCACCTCGGTCATCCTTTCGGTACCGCTGCGGCCTTCCACGAACCCGGACAACGCGGCGAATGCCGACGAGGAACCCCATGATCAAGGTGATTTTGTGTGACGACCATGCCGTGGTGAGGCGCGGCATCCGGGACACGATCTCGGAGGCCACCGACATCCAGGTGGTCGGCGAAGCCGGCAGCTACCCCGAGTTGCGCGAGCTCATGCGCAAGGTGGAATGCGACGTGCTGGTGCTCGACCTCAACATGCCCGGGCGCGGCGGGCTGGAGGTGCTGGCCGCACTGAAGGAAGAGGGCTCTGCCGTGAAGACCCTGGTGGTTTCCATGTACCCCGAAGACCAGTACGCCATCCGTTGCCTGCGCGCGGGTGCGCGGGGCTACGTGAACAAGGCCGGCGAACCCGCCGAACTGGTGGGGGCGATCCGCACCGTGCAGCAGGGACGCAAGTACGTCACGCCCGACGTGGCGCAGATGCTGGTGGACACGCTCAGCGCGCCCGAGAGCGAGGAACTGCACGCCTCCCTGTCCGAGCGCGAGCTGCAGACCCTGCAGAAGATCGCCTCGGGCAAGAAGCTCTCGGACATCGCCGAGGAACTCATGCTCAGCCCCAAGACCGTGAGCGTTTACCGAGCGCGCGTGCTGGAGAAACTGCACCTGGCCAACAACGCGGAACTCACGGTCTACGCGATCAGAAACGGCATCGTCTAGCGTGAGCCCGAACTGAATGTCCACTTCGATCTGGAGCCCGCTCAGACAGCCCGCCTTTCGCGGGCTGTGGCTTTGTGGCGCGGTGTTCTTCATCGGCAGCGGCATGCAGTCGATGGCGGCGGCGTGGCTGATGATCGAACTCACCGGCTCGTCCTTCCTGGCAGCGCTGGTCCAGACGGCGGTGTTCATGCCCATGTTCCTGCTGGCCCTGCCCGCCGGTGTGCTGGCCGACACCACCGACCGCAGGCGCCTCATTTCGGGTGCGCTGCTGGCCCAGGTGGCGGCGTGCGCGGTGCTCGCGCTGCTGGTGCTCAGCGGGAAAGGGGGCGCGGCTTCGGTGCTGTTCCTGGTGTTTGTCTGCGGCTGCTGCACGGCGGTTCTCACACCGGCCTGGAACTCCTCCGTGATCGACCCCGTGCCGCGCGCCGAGTGGCCGCTGGCCATCACCGCCATCAGCATCGCCTACAACGCAGCGCGCGCCATCGGTCCCACGCTGGCCGGCCTGCTGTTCGCCTGGGCGGGCGCGGGCTGGGTGTTCGCCATCACCGTGTTCACCACCCTGGTCATGTGGGAGTCCATCCGCCGCTGGCCGCCGCGCGCGCACCCACCGTCCAACCTGCCACCCGAGCGCCTGTGGGGCGGCACGCTCAGCGGCCTGCGTTTCGCCTGGCACTCGCGCATCATCCTCGCGCAGCTCGTGCGGGTGATGGCTTACAGCGCCGCCGGCTCGGCGTTGTGGGCGCTGCTGCCCGTGATCGCGCAACGCCAGCTGGGTGCCGGCGCCGAAGGTTTCGGTTTGCTCATGGGTTGCCTGGGCACCGGTGCCGTCATCTCGGGCCTGATGATTGGCCGCATGCGCGCGCGCTTCAGCCTGGACCGCATCGTGGCAGCGGCATGCGTGGTGTTCGCCGTGGTCATGCTGGTGGCGGCTCTGGTGCGTGTGCCCGCGTTGATGTATCTGGCCATGGCGGTGGGCGGCGGAGCGTGGATGTCGGCCATGTCCACCCTGAATGCGGCCACCCAGGGCAGTGCACCGCCCTGGGTGCGCTCGCGCGCGGTGGCCATGCACATCGTTGCCGCACTCGGTGCCTTTGCCATGGGCTCTGCGTTCTGGGGCGCGGTCTCCGACATTGCCGGTCTCACCAGTGCCCTGGTAGCCGCCAGCGTGCTCATGGCCGCCGGCCTGCTGCTGGTGCGACCCTTCCCGCTGCGAGTGGGTGGCGACCAGGACGTGACCCAGGGCACCCCCTGGGACGAACTCTTCGTGGAAGCCGAGCCTGCACCCGAGGCCGGCCCGGTGGCGGTGGAGGTGGGCTACCGCATCCGCCCCAACGAGGACCGCGCGTTCCTCGATGCCATCAGCAAGATGAAGGCTCCCCGCCGCCGCGATGGCGCCACCTTCTGGCGCGTCTACCGCGACCTGGGCGAACCCTCACGCTACGTCGAGCGCTTCATCGTCGAATCGTGGGCCGACTACCTGCACCAGCGCGCCCGCGCCACCGTGGCGGACCGCACCATCGAGACCGAGGTGCGGGCGTATCTGGCCGAGGGCGAGAGCGCGAGGATGTCGCACTACATTGCGGAGCGGTGAAGAAAGCGCTTCGTGCGCATGACCATCTGCTTGATTCCCTTCTCCACGGGATTTGAATCAAGCAAGGATCCTGAGATGACTTTGCACGAAGAATGACGTTGCGAGTATTTCAGATGCTCATTAGCCGACGCCACCTTCCTATCCTCCAAGCATCTACAGGCTCCATGACAGCGACTCTCGCCACCATTGGTGATCGTTTCACTGCACAGTTCATCGACGGAGCCGCGGCATTGGTCGCGGGCGCCGTCTTCTACTATTTGGCCAGGGCACTTGAATGGCCGCTGCAGCTAGCACTCTTTGCTTGGCTGCTATATATGCTCGTTTGCGATGCCATGCCAAGAGGGCAGAGCTTGGGGAAAAAGCTCATCGGAATTGCCGTGGTTCATTCGACCACCGAACTGCCCTGTCGCTACTGGCAGTCGGTGGTGCGGAACGTCTTCATGCTGGTGCTAGGCGTTTTCGATGCGATGTTTATCGTCGGAAAACAACGTCGGCGCCTGGGCGACCTTCTGGCTAGAACCAAAGTGGTCAGGCTGCACCGTTGACGAGATGTCGCCAACTGGCGCGGCTTAGGAGGACTTCGCCATCGGCACAGGCGGCGTCGTCACCACCTGCCCATCCTTCACTGGCAGCGTGGCGCCCGGCTTGAAGCTGGTGCGCACCGTGCCGTCCTTGCCGTCCAGGCGGTAGACCACGTCGTAGCCCTTGAGCTTCTGGGACTTCTCGTTCACGGTCCGGCAGCGCTGTTCCGTGGACGAGACCGTGTCCTTCTGCTGCATGTTCTTTTGCACCTGGTTACCTGCATAACCTCCGGCAACAGCGCCGGCCACGGTGGCCACGGTGTTGCCGCTGCCTTTGCCGATGGTGCTGCCCAGCAGGCCGCCGGCAATGCCGCCGATGGCGGTGCCTGCGATGCGGTTCTGGTCCTTCACCGGCGCCTGCCGCTGCACCTGCACCATTTCACAGTGTTCGCGCGGAGTCACCACGGTCTCCATGACTTCCTTCACCGCGACCACTTCCGCCTCTTTCGGCTGCATCAGCGTCTTGTAGCCGGTCACACCACTGGCGCCCAGCACCACCATGGCCAGACCGCCGACCGCGATGCCTTTCATCATTGACTTGTCCATTGCTCACTCCTTCTTGGGTTTGTGAAACCAAATCTAGTCTCGATTTCATGCGCTTCTGTGACAAACCGTGTCGCTGGCGTGAAGCCTCGAAACAGCTCGCAACGGACATGAAGTCAAAAGGCCTCGAAACCGAGGTTTCGAGGCCTTTTTTTACGCTGAATCGCGAGCACGGTATGTGCTCGTGGGCGTTTTAGTAGCGACCGCCACCGCCGTAGCCACCACCGCCGCCCGAGCGGTCACCACCGCCGTAGCCGCCGGTGCGGGGAGGACGGGCTTCCATCGGACGGGCTTCGTTCACGGTGACGCTGCGGCCGCCGAGCGACTGGCCGTTCATGCCGCTGATGGCGGCTTGAGCTTCGGCATCGCTGCCCATTTCGACGAAACCGAAACCCTTGGAGCGGCCGGTGTCGCGTTCCATCATGACTTTGGCGCTCGTGACCGAGCCGAATTCGCTGAACGACTGCTGCAGGTCTTCGTCGCGGACGGTGTAAGGCAGGTTGCCGACGTAAAGTTTGTTGCCCATGGGGACTCCTCAAAACATAGAAACAAAAGCGATGGGGGTCCCGAAAGCACAACAAACCCGAAAGTGCACCGTGGCGCGCGAAACTGACCAATCACCGAAACTGTGCCATCGCATGGCGACGTGCACCCCTGTATTGTGCTCCTTTGGCTGGCAAACTCCCTGAATGGTCCTATTTCGGCAAAAAGCAGCATGACGCCCGAACTCTGGTTGCTCGTGGTGGGGGCCGCCGTGGCCGGTTTCGTGCAGGGGCTTTCGGGCTTTGCGTTCGGCATGGTGGCCATGTCGTTCTGGGTCTGGGGCCTCGAGCCGCGAGTGGCGGCGGTCATGGCGGTGTTCGGCTCGCTCACCGGGCAAGTGGTGGCGGTCGTCTCCAGCCGCCGTGGCTTCCGGCTGGCGGCGCTGGCGCCGTTCCTGGCGGGTGGCGCGGTGGGCATTCCGTTGGGTATCGCGGTGCTGCCGCACTTGAATGCAGACCTGTTCAAGCTGGCGCTGGGCGGTGTGCTGGTGGTGTTCTGCCCGATCATGCTGTTCTCCTCCAGCCTGCCCAAGGTATCCCGCGGGGGGCGCGTGGCCGACGGCGTGGCCGGCGCGGTGGGGGGCTTCATGGGCGGCATCGGCGGTTTCACCGGTGTGGTGCCCACGCTGTGGTGCACGCTGCGCGGCATGGCCAAGGACGAGCAGCGCGCCATCATCCAGAACTTCAACCTCGCGGCACTGGCGTTCACCATGGCGGGGTACCTCGCCAGCGGCCTGGTCACGCGCGACATGTGGCCGCTGCTGCCGCTGGTGGCGGTGGCACTGCTGGTGCCTTCGTTGATCGGCGCCAGAATTTACGTCGGCCTGAGCGAAGCCGCTTTTCGCCGGCTGGTGCTCACCTTGCTCAGCTTGTCGGGCGTGGCGATGCTGGCGTCGGCGGTTCCCCGGTTGCTGGCTTGAGAACACCAGGCCACGGTACACAATGCCCTGAAACGACGACTGGAGACCACCCATGTTCGAAACCGCCACTGCGGGCAGCCTGCCCAAGCCGGCCTGGCTGGCCGAGACCGAAAAGCTCTGGCCGCAATGGAAGGCCGCCGGCCCTGAATTGCAGCAGGCCAAGGCCGACGCCACGCTGCTGTGGATCAAGGCACAGGAAGACGCGGGGCTGGATGTGATTGGCGACGGCGAGCAGGCGCGCCAGCATTTCGTGCACGGCTTTCTGGAACAGGTGGACGGCATCGACTTCGCCAACAAGGTGAAGATGGGCATTCGCAACAACCGCTACGACGCGATGGTGCCGCAGGTGGTGGCCCCGCTGCGCCTGAAGGGCCGCGTGCACGCGTTCGAGGCGCAACTGGCGCGTGCCCACACGAAAAGGAAGCTCAAGTTCACGCTGCCTGGCCCCATGACCATCGTCGACACCGTGGCCGACCGTTTCTATGGCGGTGATGACGAAGGACGGGTGAAGATGGCCTTTGCCTTCGCCGAACTGTTGAACCAGGAAGCGCTGGCGCTGCAGGCCGATGGCGTGGACGTCGTGCAGTTCGATGAGCCAGCCTTCAATGTCTACATGAAGGAAGCCGCCGACTGGGGCGTGGCGGCGCTGGAGCGTGCGGTGCAGGGCCTTACCTGCACCACGGCGGTCCACATCTGCTACGGCTACGGTATCCAGGCCAATGTGGACTGGAAGCAGACGCTGGGCGAAGAGTGGCGCCAGTACGAGCAGGTGTTTCCCGCACTCGCCAGAAGCAGCATCCAGCAGGTGAGCCTGGAGTGTTTCCACTCCCATGTGCCGCCCGACCTGATGAAGCTGCTCGACGGCAAGGACGTGATGGTGGGCGTGATCGACGTGGCGAGCGAGGTGGTGGAAACGCCCGAGCAGGTGGCCGACACGATTGCGCTGGCTCTGAAGTACGTGCCGAAGGATCGGCTGATCGCCTGCACCAACTGTGGCCTGGCACCCATGAGCCGCGAAGTGGCCGTGGCCAAGCTGGAGGCGCTGGCCAAAGGCGCAGCGCTCGCACGCCAACGTTTCGGGGGATGAGCATGCACGGTTTGCCAACGGCCGTGCCGGCCGATGTGGGGCTGTGCCCCGAACGCACGCAACGCATCGTGCAGGTGCTGCAACGCGATGTGGACCGCGGCCGCCTGCCCGGCGCGGCGGTGCTCATCGCGCGGCGTGGCCGCGTGGTGCTCGACACCACCGTGGGCCGGCTCGACCCGGCGCGTGACGTGCCCATGGGCACTGACGCGATCTTTCGCATCTACTCCATGACCAAACCCATCGTCTCGGTGGCGACCCTGATGCTGGTGGAGCAGGGCCGGCTGCTGCTGAGCGACCCGGTGGGTCAGTACATCCCCCGTTTCATGCAACAGCGGGTGGCCGAGACCGGGCCACAAGGCATCACGCTGGTGCCCGCCTCACGGCCCAGCACCGTGCAGGACCTGCTGCGCCACACCGCCGGCCTCACCTACGAATTCACCGGCAACGAGCATGTGAACCAGCTCTACGCCCAGGCCGGGCTCGGCAGCCGCCAGCAGACCAACGCCGAACTGTGCGAACGCCTGGCCGCGCTGCCGCTGGCCCACCAGCCCGGCACCACCTGGGCCTACAGCCGAGCCACCGACGTGCTGGGCCGCGTGATCGAAGTGATCACGGGCCAGACGCTCGGCGCGTTCCTGCGCGAGTCCATCCTGCAACCCCTGGGCATGTCTAGGATGAAACTACCGCCTCGCCAGCAGGTGAGATCTGCACGTTGAATCCGATCTGCTGGAGTCTTCGTACAAGG
>NZ_JBIMLB010000024.1:0-74732 GCF_051860785.1 Hydrogenophaga sp. | reverse complement strand
GGCGCTCTGGCGCACCGTGCTGGTGAGCTGCTCCATGCTCGCGGCCGTCTCCTCCAGGCTGCTGGCCGCCTGCTCGGTGCGCGCGCTCAGGTCCTGGTTGCCCGAGGCAATCTCCACCGACGCCGTGCTGATGCTGTCCGTCGCACTGCGCAGCTCGCGCATCATGCCGAGAAAGCGCAGGCGCATGCTTTCCACCTCGCGCACCAGGCGACCGATCTCGTCCTTGCGGTGGCTCACGAAGGCGTGGCTCAGGTCGCCCTGGGCCACCGTGGTCACGGCCTGGGTGAGTTCACCGAGCGGCTGGCTCACGTTGCGCCGCACCAGCAGGTAAAGCCCTCCACCGAGCAAGGCGGTGGTCAGCGCCAGCAAGGCCCACAGGGCGTACATGCCGTTCCAGTGGGAAGCCATGGCCTCGGCGTCGGACACCTCGGCAACAACCCACCACCCACCGGCAACGGACTCGCGCTTGCTGACCCACGGGTCGCGGATGTCGGTGTTGAACAAAGGCGTGGCTTTGCGCACAAAAGCCTGCGGCGATTCGCGCAGACTGGTGAGCATGGCGTCGGCAGCGGGGTTGACGTCGAGCACCTTCTTGCCCGCGGCAGTGGGATGCGAGACAAAAACCGCATCGGCATTGCTTGAGCGCGGATCGATGATGTAGGTGCCACCGCTCTCGAAGAAGCGGGCTTCATCCACCAGTTTGTCCAGCGAAGCCTGGAAGTCGGCGATGTCGAAGCCGATGAACAGGATGCCGACCACCTTGCCAGCTTCGTCGCGCAACGCTTCATAGTGCGTCATGTAGGGCTTGCCGAACAGCACGGCACGGCCGGTGTAGGCCTTGCCTTCGACCATGAGCGGATAGGCGGGGTGGTTGCGCGCGAGCAGGGTGCCCATCGCGCGCTCGCCGTTTTCCTTTTTCAGCGAGGTGCTCACGCGCTCGAAGTCGTCGCCCTTGCGCATGAAGATCGTGGCCACGCCGCCGTTGGTGCGGTTGAAGGTATCGACCTCGGAGAAATCGCCGTTGAGCAGCATTCCCCAACTCTTGAGCATGCCGGCAGAGGCATCGAGTTCGAATTTATCGGCGAACTTCTGGCGGAACGGCCGGTAGGCGCGGTCGGTCATCATGCGCGCGGTGGCGTCGAAGGCGTCAACCGAATTGGCCACGGAAGCGGCCTTGTCGCCAGCCGATTCGACCAGCCCATCGCGTGATCGGTTCTCGGCCACCACGGCCATGACACCACTGATGAGCAGCAACACGCCCGCGAGCATGGCCACGGAGAGCAGCGATACGCGGCGTGCAACGGATTGGGTGGAAAGCGATGGCGTGTTCATCGGTCAGCGTCTCGATTGAAGCGTGGGGAATTCATTGCAGGGCCTGAGTGGCATCCATCAGACCCATGTCCTGACTGGACATGAGGGCCTCGATGTCCATGAGGATCAGCATGCGTTCGCCCACGCTGGCGATGCCCGTGATGAAGCTGGTGTCCACGTTGGTGTTCATTTCGGGTGCCGGCTTGATCAGGTCACCCGCCAGCTCGAGCACGTCCGAGACCGAGTCGACCACCGCGCCCACGACGCGGCCCCGCACATTGAGCACGATGACCACGGTGAAGCCGTTGTATTCCACCTTGTCGCACCCCAGCTTGATGCGCAGGTCCACCACCGGCACGATCACGCCGCGCAGGTTCACCACGCCCTTGATGAACGACGGCGCATTGGCGATTCGGGTGGGCTCTTCATAAGAGCGGATCTCCTGCACGCGCAGGATGTCGATGCCGTATTCCTCGCCGCCGAGGCGGAAGGTCAGGAACTCGGCACTGCCTTTCTGGCTGGCGGCAGCGCGTGCGCTGTCCTGGCGTGCATTGGGATGGGTTTCGCGGCGCATGTCCATGGAGTCGGTCCTCGGTGATCGGGTTGGTCCATGGAATATCGACCACCCGGGACGAGGCTGAAGTCCGAAAAAACCGGACAAACCCTTCCCATTCGACCTCTGCGGGACTGACGCCAGTACCAAAGTACACACACGGGTGGCACACGCGGCCGGGCTTGTCGCCCCCGCGACCTCATGCGGCCCGGCGTCTGCGGGCTACAGCCCGCTGGCTCAGCTGGAAAAGCGGAACACCGCCGTGCTGGCCAGCAGGTTGGGCCAGGTGCGGATCTCGCGGCCTTCATGCAGGCCGAAGCTGTCCTCGATGGTGAGGCCGTTGCGCCGCGCCAGCACCTCGAAATCGGCATGGGTGCCCACGCGGATGTTGGGCGTGTCGTACCACTCATAGGGCAGGCGCTTGGTCACCGGCATGCGACCACGCAGCACGTGCAGGCGGTTGACCCAGTGCGCGAAGTTGGGAAAGGCCACCACGCCCAGACGACCCACACGCGCGGTTTCGCGCAGCATGGTCTCGGCGTTGCGCAGGTGTTGCAGCGTGTCGATCTGCAGCACCACGTCGAAAGCGTCGTCGCCAAACATGGTCAACCCGTCTTCCAGGTTGAGTTGCAGCACATTGACACCGCGTTTCATGCAGGCCAGCACCTTGGCGTCATCGATCTCCACACCGTAGCCGGTGCAGGCGCGTGTGGATTGCAGCAGGGCCAGCAGCGCGCCGTCGCCGCAACCCAGATCGAGCACGCGCGAGCCGGGAGGCACCAGCCGCGCGATGGAATTGAGGATGGTCAGCTCGCTCATGCCGCGACCCCCTTCAGCGTGCCCGCGACCGCCTGATCGAAATAGGCGCGCACGGTGCCAAGGTATCGGGGATCGTCGAGCAGGAACGCGTCGTGTCCATGCGGTGCATCGATCTCGGCATAACTCACCTCCCGGCGGTTGTCGAGCAGGGCTTTGACGATCTCGCGGCTGCGCGCGGGCGAGAAGCGCCAGTCGGTGGTGAAACTGACGAGGAAGAACCGGGCCTGCGCGCGGGCCAGGGCGGCAGTGAGGTCACCATCGAACTCGCGAGCGGGGTCGAAGTAATCCAGCGCGCGGGTGATCAACAGGTAGGTGTTGGCGTCGAAGTACTCGCTGAACTTGTCGCCCTGGTAGCGCAGGTAGCTTTCGATCTGGAACTCGACGTCCTGCGTGGTGTAGCGGTAGGCCAGTTCGGCCACTGCCGAGGGATCATCCGGGTTGCTCGATCGCAGACTGCGGCCGAACTTCTCATTCATCACATCGTCGCTCAGATAAGTGATGTGACCAATCATCCGCGCAATGCGCAGGCCGCGCCGAGGCAGCGTCTCGTGGCGGAGGTAGTGGCCGTCGTGAAAATCCGGGTCCGTGACGATGGCGCGCCTGGCCACCTCGTTGAACGCGATGTTCTCCGCCGTGAGGTTGGGCGCGCTGGCCACCACCACGGCGTGCCGCACCCGTTGCGGGTACTGCAGCGTCCACGAGAGCGTCTGCATGCCGCCCAGGCTGCCGCCCATGACCGCCGCCAGCGTTTCGATGCCCATCGCGTCCAGCAACCGCGCCTGGGCATCCACCCAGTCCTCGACGGTCACCACCGGGAAGTCCGCCCCCCAGGGCGAGCCCGTGGCGGGATTGGTGTGGGTAGGTCCGGTGGATCCAAAACAGGAGCCGAGGTTGTTGACGCCGATGACGAACCAGCGATCGGTGTCGACCGGTTTGCCGGGCCCGATCATGTTGTTCCACCAGCCCTCGCTGCGCGCCAGCGGCTGGCCATCGGGACCCGCATGCCAGCCGGCCACATGGTGCGACGCATTGAGCGCGTGGCAGATGAGCACCGCGTTCGAGCGGTCGGCGTTGAGCGTGCCGTAGGTTTCCACCACCAGCTCGTAGGCCGGCAACACCGCGCCACTGCGCAGGGACAACGGTTCGGTGAATTGGAACGTTTGGGGCGTGGCGATCAAGGCAATGTCCAGACCGGGCGCCAGGCGCCCAATAAAAATCCCGGTGCCGCCAAAAGCGAGACCGGGAATCTCCCCTTTAGCGGCATTTCTAAAGCGCCCGCAATTCGGATCAAATCGGCGCTGGGCAGGAGTATAAGTTGAAGCGGTCATTCCCGGGCGTCGGCACCAGTCTGGGGCGATGTTGTAACCGCGCATCGGGCCAATCGGTGCCTTGCACATCCTGAAAAATAGTTACTGTTTCCGCCGCATTCCGCGCATAATGGTCTGGCGAGTGCCCAAAACACTCGCTTTGACAAGTGATCGGTCGGTTTCGCGTGCTACAGGTTTTGTGTGCTAACGGGGCTCCATCGCTATTTTTATCAGTGTTATTAGGAGTCCCATCCATGGGCAACAAACTGTACGTGGGCAATCTGCCTTACACCGTGCGCGACGAAGACCTCCAGCAAGCTTTCAGCGCCTACGGCTCTGTCAACAGCGCCAAGGTCATGATGGAACGCGATACCGGCCGCTCCAAAGGCTTTGGTTTCGTCGAAATGGGCAGCGATGCCGAGGCACAGTCCGCCATTGAAGGCATGAACGGCCAGTCCCTGGGTGGTCGCAGCCTCGTGGTGAACGAAGCCCGTCCGATGGAAGCCCGTCCCCCTCGCAGCGGTGGCGGCGGCTTCGGTGGCGGCGGCCGCAGTGGTGGTGGCGGCTTCGGCGGCGGCGGTGGTGGCGAAGGCGGTTTCCGCAGCCCCTACGGCGGCGGCGGCCGTCGTGACGGTGGTGGCGGTGGTGGCCGCGGCGGTTACTGATCGCCCGCAACCGTCGGCCTGAACCAGCGCGGAGCGCTCGTTCCACAGCAGACAACAAAAGCCCTGTGGCCTTGCCGCAGGGCTTTTTTCATTTCGGCGTCGTCTGCCGATGCTTGCGCGGGCGGCCCGAGAGCAGGCGATCGAACAGCGCGTTGGGCAGCAGGCGAAGCAGCTTGGCCACCACGCCCATCTGCCAGGGAATCACGCGGTAGCTCGTGCGCACCTTGATGGCTGTGAAAGCTCGATCGGCAAAAGTTTCTGCGCGGAGCAGGAAGGGCATGGCGTAGCGGTTCTGGCGCGTCAGAGGCGTGTCCACGTAACCCGGCAGCAGCGTGACCACCGCCACGCCAGTGCCGCGCAACTCGCCACGCAGGCTCTCGCAATAGGCCACCACCGCAGCCTTGCTCGCGCAGTAGGCAGCGTGTCCCGGCAAGCCACGGATGGCCGCGACACTGGCAATGCCCACCAGTGCACCACTGCCGCGCGCGGTCATGCCGGCCACAAAGGGGTGGAAGGTGGCGGCCAGACCAATGTTGTTGGTGCCGAAGAGGCGAGCCATCATGTCGATGTCTTCCCTCACGGCGGTGTCCATGCCAATGCTCACGCCCGCATTGGCGATGACGACGTCGGGCACGCCCTGATTCGCCAGGCAGGCATGGCCGGCTGCGACGATGCTGTCCGTATCGGCCACGTCGGCGCCGTAAACGCGGCATTGCGCACCGTCAAAACCTTGTGAATCGGCCCAGGCCTGCATCTCGGCGGTGCGACGTGCCACCAGCGCCAGCCGGTAGCCATCGCGCGCGAAGCGAGCGGCCATGGCCTGGCCAATGCCGCTGGAGGCGCCGGTGATGAAGACCAGCGGGCGGCTGGGCAGCGAGGTTTCGGGTGTGCTCATCGGGGTTCCATTCGAACCTTGACGCGACCTTTGAAGTTCGCCACGCGTTCGTCGCCCACGTAGTTCAGGGTGTCTGCCTGCAGGCGATCGGTTCCGCGCAAAAGCGTGACGGGCTTGTCCGAGACAACGCGCTCAGGCGCTGTGTAGATGTGGAGGAATTCGCCACGAAACTCCAGGCGTGGCACGGCTTCGCCGCTGGCGTTCACGCCCGCTTCGCGCACCACCACGGCGTTGCCTTCGAGCACGAACTCGGTGTTGTCACCGTTGGTGGTGATCAATCGGGCGCTGGCCAGCGTGGGCAGGCCATTGAGGCCGACATGGCGGATTCGGCCGTTATCGATCTCCACCGTGTCACTGGCAGGGTAGTGGCGCGCCTCCACACCGGTCAACTCGGTCTTGAGGATGCCGACGGCGTCGAACACCTTCACCGAGAAGCGGCGCATGAAGTAGTCGGGCTCAGTGCTCACGGGGCGATCCACCTCGGGCAATTCAGCCACGGGCGTGGCACGCAACAGCCAGTAGGACGCCAGCGCAAGCAGCCCCATCAACAGCACGGGCAGGTAGATGGAGAGGCTGTCGAGCCACTTGCGCTTTCGCCGTGGCGCGCGCGGCACGGTGGCCGTGTTATCGACGTCGTCGAAGAAATCCAGGGGATCGGTCGTGCTCACCGCGAGGCTGCCTCCAGCTCACGGGCGTAGGCGCCACTGGCCACGAGCAGCAAGTCGCAGACATCGCGCACCGCACCAGCGCCCGGCGTTCTTTGCGGGATGAAGTGCGCGATGGCGAGCACCTCGGCATGCGCGGTGGATGGCGCACAGGCAAGCGCCGCGCGACGCATCAGGGGAAGGTCGGGCCAGTCGTCTCCCATGGCAGCGGTGGCACTCCAGTCCAGACCGAGTTCGGCCAGGATGGCCTCGGCCGCAGGCGCCTTGTCTTCGGTACCCAGGCGCACATGCTCGACGCCGAGGGCGCCCAAGCGCAGGCGCAGCGCGGCGGAGTCGCGTCCGCTGATCACCGCAGGCGTGATCCCGGCTCGCTGCAGCAGTTTGATGCCATGGCCGTCGAGTGTGTGAAAACGCTTGAGCGTCTCGCCGGCCTCGCTGATGTAGAGGCCACCGTCGGTGAGCACGCCGTCCACGTCGAAGAAGGCCACACGCACTGGCTGTGCCCGCAGCAACAGCGTCGGTGAGAATTCGAGCACCGGGCGCAGGGGCGTCATATGACCTTCGCCCTCATCAGGTCGTTGCTGTTGAGCGCACCCAGGAGCCGGCCGGCGTCGTCGACGACGAGCACGCTGGTGATGCGGCTGGTCTCCATCAGGCCGGCGGCCTCGACTGCGAGGGCACTGGCGTGGACGGTGCGGGGGTTGGCGTGCATCACATCGCGCGCGCGCAGCGAACGCAGGTCGGCGCTGCTGCCGGTTTTCTCGATCAGTCGGCGCAGGTCACCATCGGTGAAAACGCCTTGCACCTGACCTTCGTCATCGACCACGGCGCTCATGCCCAGGCCCTTGGCGCTGATCTCGCGCATGAGGTCCATGAGGCTGGTGTCCAGACCGACACGCGGCGCGTCGGCTCCACCACGCATCACGTCGCTCACGTGGGTGAGCAGTTTGCGACCGAGCGAGCCCCCAGGATGGGAGCGGGCAAAGTCATCGGCTTTGAAACCACGCGCATCCAGCAGGGCAACAGCCAACGCATCGCCCAGGGCGAGTTGGGCGGTGGTGCTGGCGGTGGGCGCAAGGTTGTGCGGGCAGGCTTCTTTCTCGACCGAGGTGTCAAGCACCACATCGGCGTGGCGACCGAGTGTGGAATCGGCCCGACCGGTGAGTGCCACCAGGGGCACACCCATGCGCTTGATCAGCGGCAGGATGGCGGTGAGCTCCTCGCTCTCGCCGCTGTTGCTGATGCCCAGCACCAGATCGACGCCAGTGATCATGCCCAGGTCGCCGTGGCTCGCCTCGGCCGGGTGGACGAACAGGGCGGGCGTTCCGGTGGAGGCGAGGGTGGCCGCGATCTTTCGACCGATATGCCCACTCTTGCCCATGCCCATGACCACCACGCGGCCCGTCACAGCCAGCATGCGTTCCACCGCGTGGGCAAAGGAAACGTCCAGGCGCTGCGCCAATGTGCCGACCGCCTGCGCCTCGATGTCGAGGGTTTCCCGGCCGAGAGCCTGGGCGCGGGCGGGATCAAAAGTGGGCGGCAGCGACATGCCGAAGATTATCGCCGCCGACATGACCCGCTCGACCGGGCACGCCAAGTAACATCACCACCCGATGAACTCACTGGACATCGCCCTGCTGTACCTCCTGGCCGCCGTGCTGGGGGTGGTGGGTTGCCGCATGCTGCGTCTGCCGCCGATGCTGGGCTATCTGCTGGTGGGTGTGCTGATCGGCCCCAACGCGCTGGCGCTGGCGCAGGAATCGGGCGGTGTGCGCTACCTGGCCGAGTTCGGCGTGGTGTTCCTGATGTTCGTGATCGGACTCGAGTTCAACCTGCCGAAGTTGCGCGCCATGCGGCGGCACGTTTTCGGGCTGGGGATGTCGCAGGTGGTGCTCACCGTCCTGATCACCACCGCGGCCTCGCTGTCGCTGACGCTGTTGCTGCCCACCTGGTGGGACGTCCGCTGGCAGACGGCACTGGCGCTTGGTGGTGTGATGGCGATGAGCAGCACCGCCATCGTGATCAAGATGGTGGCAGAGCGCCTGGAACTGGAATCCGAGCACGGCAAGCGGGTGCTGGGCATCCTGCTGCTGCAGGATCTGGCGGTGGTGCCCTTGCTGGTGATCATTCCCGCCCTGGCCGCCGAACCCGAAGACCTGCTGATCGCGCTGGCCTGGGCCACCCTGAAAGCCGTGCTGTTGCTGGGTTTGCTGCTCACGGGAGGGCAGAAGCTGATGCGGTGGTGGCTCACGATGGTGGCCAGGCGCAAGAGCGACGAGCTCTTCATGCTCAACCTGCTGCTGATCACGCTCGGCCTGGCCTGGCTGACCGAACACGCCGGGCTCTCGCTCGCGCTGGGTGCGTTCGTGGCTGGCATGCTGATTTCGGAGACCGAGTTCAAACACCAGGTGGAGACCGACATCCGACCCTTCCACGATGTGCTGCTCGGCCTGTTCTTCATCACCATCGGCATGATGCTGGACTGGCGTCTGGTGCTGGACCGCTGGCCGCTGGTGCTGCTGCTGTTGTCGGTGTCGGTGGTCTTCAAGCTGGTACTCATCACCGGCATCACGCGCGCGCTGGGGGCGCCTATGGGCGTGGCGCTGCGCACCGGTCTCTACCTGGCGCAGGCGGGCGAATTCGGCCTGGTGCTGCTCACGCTGGCCGGCAAGAACAACCTCGTGCCACCGCAACTGTTCAACCCCATCCTGGCCAGCATGGTCATCTCCATGCTGCTCACGCCCTTCGCGATCCTGTACGCCAACGCCATCGTCATCCGGCTGGTGGGCAGCGACTGGCTGATGCAGTCGGTGCAGATGACCAGCATCGCACGCAAGGCGATCAACGCCGACAAGCACGTCATCATCTGTGGCTATGGACGCTGCGGCCAGAATCTGGCGCGCTTGCTGGAGGCAGAAGCCATTCCCTACATGGCGCTGGACCTGGACCCCGACCGCGTGCGCCAGGCCGCAGCCGCCGGACATTCGGTGGTGTTCGGCGACGCAGCGCGTCTGCAGGCCCTGATGGCCGCCGGGCTGCATCGCGCCAGCGCCGTGGTCGTGACCTACCTGGACACCGCGAGCGCGCTCAAGGTGCTGCGCCACACGCACGAGCAGGCCGCTCACGTGCCGGTGGTGGTGCGCACGGTGGACGATGTGGACCTGGAGAAACTGCGCGCGGCCGGTGCCACCGAGGTGGTGCCCGAAGCCATCGAGGCCAGCCTCATGCTGGCCAGCCACGCGCTCGCGCTGGTGGGCGTGCCAATGCGGCGCGTGATCCGGGTGGTGCAGGACCAGCGGGACGCGCGCTACAACCTGCTGCGAGGCTACTTTCACGGTGCGGACGACGATGGAGCCGACGAGATCGACCACGAGCGGCTCAACACCGTGACCTTGCCCGCCGGCGGGCGCAACGTCGGCAAGACCCTGGAATCGCTGGCCCTGCATGCCATCGGCGTGCGGGTGGTCAGCTTGCGCCGGGCGAGCGGGCGCGCCCAGGCGGTTGACGACGACGTCGCGCTGGAGGGCGGCGACACCGTCGTCATCAGCGGCAGAGCGCCGGCCCTGGCGCTGGCTGAAGAAAAGCTGCTGTCCGGTTGAGGCTTTGGGTTCTCAAGCCCTGTACGAACCAGGGGATATTGAGAACCTCAAGTTCGTTTTATTACCCATCAGTCTGTATGCTCGGCGGTTTTCAACCGCTCAGGAGCCACGACATGATGGATCGCCGACTGTTTCTCGGGGCCGGTTTCGCCGGCGCTACCGCGCTGACCTTTTCCTCGGTCTTATCTCAGACCACCCCCAACCTGGGTGCACCCGTGCTGCCCACCCCGGGTTTCCGGAAGATGAAGCTGGGGACCATGGAGATCATTGCGCTCAACGACGGTGCCTTGCGCCGCCCGCTGGGCGAAGAATTCGTGCGCAACGCGCCGCTGGAACAGGTCAAGGCCATGCTGGCCTCGCAGAGCCTGCCCACCGACTACGTGGACATTCCTTTCACGGCCTTCCTCGTGGTCAGCGGTGAAAACCGTTTCCTGATCGACACTGGCTTCGCGGACAACGGCCCACCCACCACCGGACGCCTTCGCACCAACCTCGCCGCGGCGGGCTACAAGCCCGAAGACATCAACCACGTCATCCTGAGCCACTACCACGGCGACCACATCAACGGCTTGCGCGCGAAGGATGGATCGTTGGTGTTTCCGCGCGCGAAGGTTCATGTGCCAGCGCCGGAGCACGCGTTCTGGATGGACGACGCACGCATGAACGCCGCACCCCCCGCGATGCAGGGTGGTTTCCAGGCCGTGCGCCGGGTGCTCGGCGGCCTGCCCGCAGAACAGCTGGTACGCTTCGAACCGGGCGCCGAGCTGGCGCCAGGCATCACTTCGTCGGCTGCATTCGGCCACACGCCGGGAATGAGCGTTTTCACTGTTCGCTCAGAAGGACAATTGTTCATGTACGTGGCCGACGTGACGAACGTGCCTTCTCTGTTTGCCCGCAGTCCGGACTGGGCGGTGGCGTTCGACATGGACGCTGAGATGGCTCGGCAGACGCGCCGACGGGTGTTCGACATGCTGGTGAAGGAGAAGACGGTGGCCGGTGGTTTCCACTTTCCCTTTCCCGCGTTCGGCACGATGGAAGCAGCCGGCAACGGCTACCAGTTCAAACCCATGGCCTGAGCAGGGTCGCCATGGTCTCCCGCCCCGGCCTTTGCGCCGGGGTTTTTTTTGCCCAAAGGGCGGCGCCCATAATGGCGCCTGCTCGACGGAAAACCCCTATGGACCACGCCACCTACCTCAAGGAACACATCCGCACCGTGCCCGACTGGCCTGCGCCGGGCGTGCAGTTTCGCGACATCACGCCCCTGCTACAGGACCCGACGGTGTTCCGCACGCTGATCGACACCTTCGTGAACCGGTACAAGGAAGCGGCGCTCCGGCCGACGGTGGTGGCGGGGCTCGACGCGCGCGGTTTCATCATCGGCTCGGTGGTCGCCTACCAGCTGGGCGTGGGCTTCGTGCCCATCCGAAAAAAGGGCAAGCTGCCCTTCACCACGGTGGAAGAAACCTACGAACTGGAGTACGGCAGCGCCACGGTGGAACTGCACACCGACGCCGTGCGGTCCGGCGACCGCGTTGTGCTCATCGACGACCTGATCGCCACCGGCGGCACGATGATGGCGGGGTGCCGCCTGCTGGAAAAACTCGGCGCCGACGTGATCGAGGGCGCGGCCATCGTGGACCTGCCCGAACTCGGTGGCTCCGAGAAGCTGCGCGCCTCGGGCCTGAAGCTGTTCACGCTGGTGGATTTCGCCGGGCACTGAACGCACCGGCAGGTGCAGGCTCAGAGCTTGCCGTGCTGCGTTTCGCTCAAGGCAGCGAAATCGCTGTGCGACTCGGGTACCGGCAATTGCGCGTCGGGGGCCGCGCGGTACGGTGGCGTGGCCACGCTCTGCAACGCACGACGAAACGCCGCCACTTCGTCATCGCCCACCACCTGCGCCGGCTCGCGCGAAGGTGGCGAGATTTCCGGCTTTGGAATGGCTGTGGGACTGGGAATCGGCATCGGCCGTGAAGGCGACGGCGGCACCGTGCCCGGGGTCATCAGCACGGTTTCGCGGCGCGTCTGCGCGGACACGGCGGCCTTGAGCGCCATGCCCACCTGATCGTGCACGGCCTTGCGGCGCCAGTAGACCGAGCGGATGTCCATCTCGTGCCGGGTCTTTGCGCTCTGCTGGATCCAGCGCTCGATCTCGAGCAGGTACTCGTCGGGCATGGCCTGGGCCGGCAGGGCCAGGTCGATCAGCACCAGGAAAGTGTCACCCGTTGCGTCCAGCGTGAGCACCTTGAATTCGTAGCTGGTGGAGAGCACACCAGCGCGAATGAGCGACTCGCGCACCACGGAGAACAACTGCTCGCGTCGCAGGATGCGGCGACCCCGGCGCGGTGAGATCAGCGGCAACGTGGTCTGGCTGAATTTGTTGCGGGCTCGGGTGAAGCCCCCCTTGCCGGTCAGTGCGGTTTTCCGGGCTTGCCACCAACTCGTCAAGGTCATGAACAGCGTTTGCGCAGGGGAAACGCGCAGAAAAGGTTGATAGGAGGACATGCCGGGCTCAGGTCACCGCGACCCGCTTGGGCCGGTTGTACATGCGCCGCGCCAGCACGGCCGACATGGCCACTGCAAGCTCGAGTGCGATCTCGGGGTGACGGGAAGAAAGCTCGCGAAAACGCAGCGGCGTCAGGCACCACAGGCGGCAGTCGCTGCCGGCGTGCACCGTGGCGCTGCGCGGCAGATGGCTGTAGAACGCACCTTCGCCCAGCAGCGAGCCCGAACCGACCACGGCGATGCGCACGCGCTCGCGCGAATCCTCGTAATGCACGGTGAGCGTGCCGCTCTCCACGAAGTAGACGGTGCGGTCCTTCACGCCCTGCTCGATCAGCACCTGCCCTTGCTGCAAAGCCACCGGCTGCAGGTAGTTGGCGAGCATCGGCCACTGGCTGTCGTTGAGATTCAGGGGCACGGCATCCAGCGCGCTGGAGAGGCGCATGGAATTGGCCAGGCCTTGAATGTCAAAGCGCACGGAGGCGGGGAGCTGGGCGTTCATTCGGTCACGTTAACCGCCTTGCCCACCCGCACGCAAGCGGAGTCTTACCCCTGCTTACAGTTGAACTCCGGGCGGTGCGAGAGCCACCGTGAACGGTGCCCTGCGATCACTTGCCGATGCAAAAACGCGAAAAGATTTCGCCCAGCAAGTCGTCGGCGGTGAACTCACCGGTGATTTCACCCAGCGCCTGTTGCGCCAGACGCAACTCTTCGGCCAGCAAGTCCAGGTGCTCGGCACGTGCGGCCAGCAGCTCATGCGCAGCCTGCAAATGCTCCTGCACCCGCTTGAGCGCCTGCAAGTGACGCTCACGGGCCATGAAAAGGCCATCGCCCGGCTGCTCCCAGCCCGCGATCTCCAGCAGGCGGCGGCGCAAGGTCTCCAGCCCCGCGCCGTGTTTCGCCGAGATGGCCAGCGCATCGACCCCGCCAGCCAGCACGGCGCCCAGCGTGGCGGCGTCGCACTGGTCCTGCTTGTTCCACACCTGCAGCACCGGCACGCCTGAGGGCAGTTGCAAAGCAATGGCGGCATCGGCCGAGCGGTACACCGCGTCGGCGTTGCGGCTCAGGTCGTGCACGAACAACACCGCGTCGGCACGCTGAATGCGATCCCAGGCGCGCTCGATACCGATCTTCTCCACCTCGCCCACATCCGGGCTGTCGCGCAGGCCGGCGGTGTCGATCACGTGCAGCGGGACGCCCTCGATCTGGATGGTCTGCTGCACCACGTCGCGCGTGGTACCTGCCACCGGCGTGACGATCGCCAGCTCGGCACCGGCCAGCGCATTGAGCAGCGAACTCTTGCCCGCATTGGGTTGCCCCGCGATCACCACCTGCAGGCCATCGCGCAAGAGCGCACCCTGGCGCGCCTGCGCCTGCACACCGGCCAGCGACTGCTGCAGTTGTTGCAACTGCCCGCTGGCGTCGGCCTTCTTCAGGAAATCGATCTCTTCCTCGGGAAAATCCAGCGTGGCTTCCACCAGCATGCGCAGGTTCACCAGCGCGTCGCGCAACGCATGCACGCGACTGGAGAACGCACCCGCCAGCGAACGCGAAGCGCTGCGCGCCGCCGCCTCGGTGCTCGCGTCGATCAGATCCGCCACGGCCTCGGCCTGCGCCAGGTCCAGTTTGTCGTTCAGGAACGCGCGCTCGGTGAACTCGCCCGCGCGCGCCACGCGCAGGTGAGGCAACACCTCACCACCCACCTCCAGGCAGCGCGCCAGCAGCAACTGCAACACCACGGGCCCACCATGGCCTTGCAGCTCCAGCACGTCTTCTCCGGTGTAGGACTGCGGCCCCGGAAACCACAAGGCCAGACCCTGGTCGATCGCCTGTCCTGCCGCATCGGGAAATGGCAGATAAGTCGCCTCGCGCGGCTGCAACGACCGCCCCAGCAATCCCTGAACCAGCGGTCCCAATCCCCGCCCGGAAACGCGAACGATGCCCACCCCACCCCGACCAGGCGCCGTGGCAATGGCAACGATGGCATCACGCGAAGCAGCAAGCATAGGAGGCGAGCATAAAAGACGAAGGGCCTGCAAGGCAGGCCCGGACCGGAGAAAGAGGACTTCACCAGAGACACCGAGGGTCCGGCTCCGCCGGCCCCAGGTGTCGTCCCCCCCTCCAGGGGGGAAGCCGCGTCAGCGGCGCAGGGGGGTCACGTGAACTTCGGCATGCTGAATTTCAGCGGCACACCCATGCTCTTGTTGATCACGGCCTGCTGCGCGATCGTCAGCACGTTGTTAGTGATCCAGTACAGCACCAGGCCGGACGGGAAGAAGAAGAACATGACCGAGAACATCAGCGGCATCAGCCACATCAGCTTGGCCTGCAGCGGATCGGGCGGCAGCGGGTTGAGCGCGGTCTGGATCATGGTGGTCACAGCCATGACCAGCGGCAGGATGTAGTACGGATCGGGCGAAGACAGATCGGTGATCCACAGTTGCCAGGGCGCATTGCGCATTTCGACGCTGGAGAGCAGCACCCAGTAGAGTGCAATGAACACCGGGATCTGAACGAGGATGGGGAAGCAGCCGCCCAGCGGGTTGACCTTTTCCTCGCGGTACATCTTCATCATTTCCTGCTGCATGGCCTGTGGGTTGCCCTTGAGGCGCTCACGCATTTCCATGATGCGCGGATTGATCTTCTTCATCTTGGCCATGCTGCGGTAGGCGCTGGCATTGAGCCAGTAGAACGCCGCCTTGATCAGCACCACCAGCAACACGATGGCCCAGCCCCAGTTGCCCACATAGCCGTGGATCTTTTCCAGCAGCCAGTACAGCGGCTTGGCCAGGATGGTCAGCCAGCCGTAGTCCTTGACCAGTTCCAGGCCAGGCGCAATGGTCTCCAGCACCTTCTCTTCCTGCGGACCAACGAACAGGCGCGATTCCACCGTCTGGCTCTGCCCCGGGGCGATGGCGGGCAGGCTGCTGATGCTGCCGACCGCGAACAGGTTCTTGTCGACCTGGCGCACGAAGTTCTCCCGCGCCAGGCCATCGGCCAGCACCCAGGCAGAAGCGAAGTAATGCTGCACCATGGCCACGTAGCCGTCGCTCGTGTTCTTGACGAACTCGGTCTTGTTCTTCTCGATGTCGGCGAACTCGACCTTCTGGTACTTCTTCTCGGTGGTGTAGACCGCCGGGCCGGTGAAGGTGGAATAGAAGGGCGTCTCGCTGCTGAGCTTGCTGCCGTCGCGCACCAGTTGCAGATACAGCTGCGGGCTCACCGGCTGACCACCGAGGTTCTGC
Organism: Hydrogenophaga sp.; assembly: GCF_051860785.1. Lineage (GTDB taxonomy): Bacteria > Pseudomonadota > Gammaproteobacteria > Burkholderiales > Burkholderiaceae_C > Hydrogenophaga. The sequence goes on along the minus strand of NZ_JBIMLB010000024.1, from coordinate 59,174 downwards.
ACCTCGTGCCTGACGTCGATGTCGTAACGACCGCGCTGCAGCGTGTAGGTCTTGACCAGCTTCACGCCACCGACCTCGGCCGATTCGAAACGCACCTGCAGTTCGTTGCGACCTTCGGCCAGCGTGGTGTCGCCGCTGACGAGTGTCATCGGCGTCTTGTGTGTGGGGAAGCTGCCGCCGATCAGGCCGGTCTGGGCCACGTAGATGCGGTCCCCACTCTGCGTGAGCAAGGTGAAGGGTTGTTCCGTCTGGTCCTTGCTCTGGCGCGTGGCCTCGGCATGCTTGAGCAGTTGGGCGCCAATCAGCGAACCACCTTCGCTGTTGAACACGAGCTTCAACACGTCGGTGCTGATCTCGTGCCGCTGCGCCACCGCGCCCGGAGCGCCACCAGGGGCCTCGCCGGTTGCAGACGAAGGCGTGCCCTGGGTCGTTGCCATGGGCAGGCTGGCGTCGGCTGCAGCGGGTGCGCCATTGGTTGCTGCGGGTGCGCTCACTGGCGCCGATCCCGGGAAGAAGGTGGGCTTGTGACCATTGTGGATCTGCCACTTGTCCCAGATCAGCACCATGGAAAGACCAAAAACCACCCACAGGATGGACCGACGGATGTCATTCATGACGGGTTCTTCTTTTCGCAGGAAGGAGAAATCAGGCTGGTGAAAAAGGTGCCCGTCGATTCGGGCACCGGGTCGTGGCCGCCCTCACACCAGGGATGGCAACGCACCAGACGTTTGAGGGTGAGCACGCTGCCACCCAGGGCACCATGGCGCTCGAGGGCACCCATCGCATAGACCGAGCAGGAAGGCTCGAACCGGCAACCGTTGCCCAACCAGGGGCTGAGCAGCAGGCGGTACCCCTTGACCAGACCGACGAGGGCCTGTCGCGGCCAGTCAGACAGCATGGCGCGCCTCCACGGGCACCAGCGTGCGTGCCAACAGCTGCTCCAGCTCGGCACGCACCGCGCGCTTCAAGGGCTCGGACGTGGCGCTGACGAACTGCTGCCGGCTGAACTCGCTGCGCAGTCGCACGACCAATGCCGCATGGGGCAACTTGTCGGCGCGATGGCGGGCCACTTCATAGATCTGGCGGCGAATGGCGTTGCGCGTGACCGCTCGGTGCGCCCAGCGCTTGGGCAGCAACACACCCAGCCAGGCATCGGCCACGGGAAACAAGGCCCGCCCCTCGTGTGCGCTGGAGAGCGCAGCTCGGTGCAAGGCAAAGTGGGGGGTCTTGGCCACGGGGGCTCCCGCCATGACGGCCTGGAACTGTTGCCGGGACCGCAGCCGCTGGATCACCGTTGAACCACCAGAGCCGCAGATGAACGCGGCCGGGCGAGACGGCGCCGGCAGAGCATGCGCGGCCTCAGACGGCCAGGCGCTTGCGGCCTTTGGCGCGGCGGGCGTTGATCACAGCGCGGCCGCCACGCGTTTTCATGCGGACGAGGAAGCCGTGGGTGCGTGCGCGGCGAATCTTGGAAGGCTGGTAGGTGCGTTTCATGGTGGTCTGTACAAATCGGGGAAACCCGCAATTATCGCAAAGAAAACCAAAGTACGGCAAGCACTTGGCCGCACGTGCCCGCGCGCCACCTGAACTTTGCCGTGTGCAACAGGAGGGCGGAAGAAATTCATTCTTCTTCTTGTGGATAAGTGCCGCGCACCCCTACAATGGCCGGCCGGCCCCGGGTCAATTGTCCACAACCAGAATCTCCGAGACTTCTCCAGCATGATCGAGGGCACCCAACCCGACGCTTCCGTGGCCGACACCCGGTCACTCTGGTCCACCTGCATGGACCTGCTGTCCCAGGACATCCCCGAGCAACAGTTCAACACCTGGATCCGACCCCTGTCGGCCACGGTGGTGCCGGACGGTTCGCGGGTGGTCGTGGCGGTGGCCAACCGCTTCAAGCTGGACTGGATCCGCGCTCAATACGCGAGCCGCATTTCGGCCCTGCTGGAATCGGTGCAAGGTGCGCCAGTGGTGCTGGAGTTGGTGCTTGCTCCGCGCGAAGGCCCCAGCCGCACGTCGCCTGCGCCACGCACGGTTCACGAACAGGTGCTCTCCGAGTTGCCCGACCTGGCGCCCACCGAGCAGGTCGCTCCCAGCGGCCCCAAGACGCGGCTGAACCCTGCGCTCGCGTTTTCCACGCTGGTGGAAGGCTCGGCCAACCGCATGGCGCGCGCCGCGGCCATGCACGTGGCGGGCAGCCTGGGGCAGCTCTACAACCCGCTGTTCATCTACGGCGGCGTCGGCCTGGGCAAGACCCACCTGGTGCACGCCATCGGCAACCACCTGCTGGCCGACCGTCCACAGGCCAAGGTTCTCTACATCCACGCCGAGCAGTTCGTCTCGGATGTGGTCAAGGCCTACCAGCGCAAGACCTTCGATGAGTTCAAGGAGCGCTACCACTCGCTGGACCTGCTGCTGATCGATGACGTGCAGTTCTTTGCCAACAAGGAGCGCACGCAGGAAGAATTCTTCAATGCGTTCGAGGCGCTGCTGGCCAAGAAAAGCCACATCGTCATGACCAGCGACACCTATCCCAAGGGCCTGGTGGACATCCACGAACGCCTGGTCTCGCGCTTCGATTCCGGCCTCACGGTGGCCATCGAACCGCCCGAACTGGAGATGCGGGTGGCCATCCTGATCAACAAGGCGGCGGTGGAAAACGCGGTGATGCCCGAGGAAGTGGCGTTTTTCGTGGCCAAGAACGTGCGCTCCAACGTGCGCGAGCTCGAAGGTGCCCTGCGCAAGATCCTGGCCTATTCGCGCTTCAACCAGAAAGACATCTCGATTGCGCTGGCGCGCGAGGCGCTGAAAGACCTGCTGTCGATCCAGAACCGGCAGATCAGCGTGGAGAACATCCAGAAGACCGTGGCCGACTTCTACAAGATCAAGGTGGCGGACATGTACAGCAAGAAACGCCCGGCCAGCATTGCCCGGCCGCGCCAGATCGCCATGTTCATCGCCAAGGAACTGACCCAGAAAAGCCTGCCCGAGATCGGCGAGCTGTTCGGTGGCCGGGACCACACTACGGTGCTTCACGCGGTGCGCAAGATCGGCGCCGAGCGGCTGCAGAACACCGAACTCAACCAGCAGCTTCACGTGCTGGAACAGACCCTCAAGGGATGAGGCCGAAAAAGGCGAAAATAGCGGGGATTTGGCCGCGAAAGCGACAGGGCCCACCGGGGAGGCAACCTCCGGCCAACAAAGCAACCAAGAACGGAAGAGTCTGACATGATCGTTTTGAAATCGACCCAGGACAAGGTTTTGGCCGCACTGCAATCGGTGGCGGGCATCGTCGAGCGGCGCCACACCCTGCCGATCCTGGCCAATGTGCTGCTGCGCAAGACCGGCTCGCAGGTGCAACTGACCACCAGCGACCTGGAGATCCAGATCCGCACCACGGCCGCGCTCGATGGCGACGATGGCAACTTCGCCACCACACTGGGCGCGCGCAAGCTCATCGACATCCTGCGCACCATGCCGGCCGACCAGACCGTGAGCCTCGAGTCGAGCGCGGGCAAGCTGATCCTCAAGGGCGGCAAGAGCCGCTTCACGCTGCAGAGCATGCCGGCCGAGGACTTTCCCCTGGTGCAGGAATCTGCCAGCTTCGGCCCGGTGTTCTCGGTGCCGCAGAAAACCCTGAAGAGCCTGCTGGGCCAGGTCTCGTTTTCGATGGCGGTGCACGACATCCGCTACTACCTGAACGGCATCCTGTTCGTGGCCGAAGGCAAGCAGCTCAGCCTGGTGGCCACCGATGGCCACCGCCTGGCGTTTGCCTCCAGCACGCTGGACGTGGAAGTGCCCAAGCAGGAGGTGATCCTGCCGCGCAAGACGGTGCTGGAACTGCAGCGCCTGCTCTCCGACAAGGAAGGCGCGATCGAGATGCAGTTCGCCGCCAACCAGGCCAAGTTCAGCTTCGACGGCATGGAGTTCGTCACCAAGCTGGTCGAGGGCAAGTTCCCCGACTACAACCGCGTGATCCCCAAGAACCACAAGAACATCGTCACCCTGGGTCGCGCGCCGCTGCTGGCTTCGCTGCAGCGCACCGCCATCATGACGAGCGAGAAGTTCAAGGGCGTGCGCCTGAATGTGGAACCCGGTTCGCTGCGTGTGGCGTCCAGCAACGCCGAGCAGGAAGAAGCGGTGGACGAACTCGACATCGACTACAGCGGCGACACCATCGAGATCGGCTTCAACGTGACCTACCTGATCGACGCGCTGCAAAACATGTCGCAAGAGATGGTGCGCGTCGAGCTTTCCGACGGCAACAGCTCTGCGCTGGTGACCAACCCCGACGACAACGCCTTCAAATACGTTGTCATGCCGATGCGGATCTGAAGCCAGCCACCCTGGTTGCTACCGCCTTCCAAACCCGCGAACACCGCGGGTTTGGCGCTTACTGAGATCGAGAAACTTCAACATGTCCGACGCCAACAAGCCCGCCGATTCCGTCAACACCGGCGCGGCCCAAGCCGAAAGCTCCAATTTCCAGCCCGTCATCGACGCCCACCAGGTCGGCGCAAGCGAGGGTTATGGCGAGGGTTCGATCCAGATCCTGGAAGGTCTGGAAGCCGTGCGCAAGCGCCCAGGCATGTACATCGGCGACACGTCCGACGGCACCGGCCTGCACCACCTGGTGTTCGAGGTGGTCGACAACTCCATCGACGAAGCGCTGGCCGGCCATTGCGACGACATCGTGGTCACCATCCACACCGACAACTCCATCAGCGTGGTGGACAACGGCCGCGGCATTCCCACCGGCGTGAAGATGGACGACAAACACGAGCCCAAGCGCTCGGCGGCCGAGATCGCGCTGACCGAGCTGCACGCCGGCGGCAAGTTCAACCAGAACAGCTACAAGGTTTCGGGCGGTCTGCACGGCGTGGGCGTGTCCTGCGTGAACGCCCTCAGCCAGTGGCTGCGCCTGACGGTGCGCCGCGAAGGCCACGTGCACCAGCTCGAGTTCGCGCGCGGCTTCGTGCAGAACCGCATCGTCGAAGCCACGCCCACCGGCGTGGAACTCTCGCCCATGCGCGTGACCGGCGCCACCGAGAAGCGCGGCACCGAGGTGCACTTCCTGCCCGACTACGAAATCTTCCGTGAGAACGCCGACTTCCACTACGAGATCCTCTCCAAGCGCCTGCGCGAACTCAGCTTCCTGAACAACGGCGTGCGCATCCGCCTGAAGGACGAGCGCAGCGGCAAGGAAGACGACTTCTCGGGCGCCGGCGGCGTCAAGGGCTTCGTCGACTTCATCAACAAGGGCAAGACCGTCCTGCACCCCAACGTGTTCCACGCACTGGGCGACCGCGCGAGCGACCAGGGCACCAACATCGGCGTGGAAGTGGCGATGCAGTGGAACAGCGGCTACAACGAACAGGTGCTGTGCTTCACCAACAACATCCCGCAGCGCGACGGCGGCACCCACCTCACCGGCCTGCGCGCGGCCATGACGCGGGTGATCAACAAGTACATCGAAGAGCACGAGCTTGCCAAGAAGGCCAAGGTGGAAGTGACCGGTGACGACATGCGCGAAGGCCTGTGCTGCGTGCTGAGCGTGAAGGTGCCCGAGCCCAAGTTCAGCAGCCAGACCAAGGACAAGCTGGTCTCCAGCGAAGTGCGCGGTCCGGTCGAAGACATCGTGAGCCGGCTGCTGACCGACTACCTGCAGGAGCGCCCGAACGACGCCAAGATCATCTGCGGCAAGATCGTGGAAGCCGCGCGCGCCCGCGAAGCCGCGCGCAAGGCCCGCGAGATGACGCGCCGCAAGGGCGTGCTTGACGGCATGGGCCTGCCCGGCAAACTGGCCGACTGCCAGGAAAAAGATCCCGCGCTGTGCGAGATCTACATCGTGGAGGGCGACTCCGCTGGTGGCTCGGCCAAACAAGGCCGCGACCGCAAGTTCCAGGCGATCCTGCCGCTGCGCGGCAAGATCCTGAACGTTGAAAAAGCGCGCTACGAGAAGCTGCTGACCAGCAACGAAATCCTGACGCTCATCACCGCGCTGGGCACCGGCATCGGCAAGGCCACGGGCGCGGGTGGCACGGCCGGCGTGGACGACTTCAACGTCGCCAAGCTGCGCTACCACCGCATCATCATCATGACCGACGCCGACGTGGACGGCGCCCACATCCGCACCCTGCTGCTCACCTTCTTCTACCGCCAGATGCCCGAGCTGGTGGAACGCGGCCACATCTACATCGCACAGCCGCCGCTGTACAAGGTGAAGGCCGGCAAGGAAGAGCTGTACCTCAAGGACGCTTCGGCGCTCGATGGCTTCCTGCTGCGCATTGCACTGAAGGACGCTTCCGTGTTCACCGGCGGCGTCACTCAGACCACACTGAACGGTGACACGCTGGGCGAACTCGCGCGCAAGCACCAGATCGCCGAGAGCGTGATCGCACGCCTCTCCAGCTTCATGGACGCCGAAGCCCTGCGCGCGATTGCCGACGGCGTGTCGCTCAACCTCGACAGCGTGGAACAGGCCGAAGCCAGTGCCATCGCGCTCCAAGCCAAGCTGCGCGAACTCAGCACCACTGGCGTGCCCGCCGAAGTGGCCTCCGAGTTCGACGTGCGCACCGACAAACCCATCCTGCGCATCAGCCGTCGGCACCACGGCAACGTCAAGAGCAGCGTGCTCACCCAGGACTTCGTGCACGGCGCCGACTACGCGGCGCTGGCCACCGCCGCCGACACCTTCCGCGGCCTGCTCGGCGAAGGCGCCAAGGTCATGCGCGGTGAAGGCGACAAGCAGCGCGAGGAAAAAGTGACCGATTTCCGCCTCGCCATGCGCTGGCTCATCAGCGAAGCCGAACGCACCACCAGCCGCCAGCGCTACAAAGGCCTCGGTGAAATGAACCCCGAGCAGCTGTGGGAAACCACCATGGACCCAACCGTGCGCCGACTCCTGCGCGTACAGATCGACGACGCCATCGAGGCCGACCGCGTGTTCACCATGCTGATGGGCGACGAGGTGGAACCACGTCGTGACTTCATCGAGACAAACGCGCTGCGGGCGGGGAACATCGACGTCTGAGCCCCGCGGCCTCTGGCCGCAGCGGATGTCGTAGTTTCGAACGACGCAGGGAGGCCGAAGCCGCCCGTACGCTGTGGTGCATGAACAGCACCAACCCCCGCGCGTACGGCGCCAGCTCGCCCCGCCACATCGCTTTCCTTGGTCTCGGCGTCATGGGCTTTCCCATGGCGGGTCACCTGGCACGCGCAGGTCACCAGGTCTGCGTGTTCAACCGGACGACCGAGAAGGCGCAGCGCTGGTGCGACGAGTTCGGAGGGCGCGCCGCACCCAGCGTGCGCGAGGCGGTGGCCGGGGCCGACCTGGTGATGAGCTGCGTGGGCAACGACGACGACCTGCGCAGCGTGACGCTGGGTGAGCAGGGCGCCTTTGCCGCCATGAAGCCCGGCGCCGTGTTCGTCGACCACACGACGGCATCCGCCGAGGTGGCGCGCGAGCTGGCACGGCAGGCCAGCGCTGGGGGCCTGCACTTCATCGATGCGCCAGTGTCGGGCGGCCAGCTGGGTGCTCGCAACGGCATGCTCACCGTGATGTGCGGCGGCGACGCGCAGGCCTTCGAACAGATGCGGGCGGTCGTGAGCGACTTCGCGCGCGCGGTCACCCTCATGGGCCCCAGTGGCGCGGGCCAATTGGCGAAGATGGTCAACCAGGTGTGTCTGGCCGGGCTGGTGCAGGCGCTCTCCGAGGGCATCGCCTTCGGCCAGCGGGCCGGGCTGGACATGGTGCAGGTGCTCGAAGCGATCGGCAAAGGCGCGGCGCAAAGCTGGCAGATGGACAACCGCGGCAAAGCCATGATCGCCGACGACCTCGGCTCCGGCTTCGCCATCGACCTGCTGCGCAAGGACCTGGGCCTGGCCCTGGGCGAAGCGCGGCGCAACGGTGCGCAGCTGCCGGTGACCGCGCTGGTGGACCAGTTCTACGCCGACCTGCAACGGCAGGGCGCGGGCAAGCGCGACAGCGCCAGCCTCATCAACCGCCTGCGCTAGATCCCCGCAAAAGCGTTTCCCTCAACACGGTCACATGCAACCGCAGGCCGTCATCCCACTGGAGGTTTTTTCATGAACCGTCGCCTTGCCCTGGCGCTCGCCGCCGCCCTGTTGCCCTTGCCGTCGTTCGCTGCGGACCCGAACTATCCGAGCCGACCCATCCGCCTGGTGGTGGGCTTCCCGCCCGGTGGCGGCGCGGACGGCATCGCGCGCCTGCTCGCCGACCACATGTCGCAAACCCTCAAGCAGCCGGTGGTGGTAGAGAACAAACCCGGCGCCAACACCACGCTGGCGCCGGCCTTCGTCGCTACAGCCCCGGCCGATGGTTACACCTTGCTGCTGGGGCCGGACTCGGTGCTGGGCACCGACAAGCTCTTGTTCGCTTCCACCGTCAAGTACGACGAGAGCAACTTCACGCCGATCAACCGCGTGGCGAGCACCTTCTTCGTGCTGGCCGCCAACAAGGACCTGGGCATCCGTCGCTTTTCGGACGTGGTGGCGAAGTCGAGCCAGCAGCCGCTGTTCCTGGCCTCGCCGGGCGGCCCTTACCTGCAGATCATCCTGTCCGAGGTGCGCCGCCAGTCGAGCGCCAAGCTCGACGAAGTGCTCTACCGCGGCGGTGCGCAAGGCGCGCTGGCCGTCATGTCGGGCGAGTCGGCCCTCACGCTGATGGGCCCAGGTGCGCTGCTGCCCCTGGTGCGCGACGGCAAGCTGGTGGCCGTGGCCACCACGAACGACCGCGTCTCCAGCCTGGCGCCGGGTGTGCCTACGCTGGCCGACGATGGCGTGACCGGCTTCAAGCTGAACTTCTGGTACGGGATCATGGGCCCGGCCGGACTGCCCGACGACGTGGTGCGCAAGATCTTCGATGCCAGCTCAGCTGCAGCCGCAGACCCGGCCGTGAAGCAGAAGCTCGCGTTGCTGGGCTACGAAGCCGTGCCAGCGGCGAGCCCCGAGGCGTTTCGCGCGTCGGCCCTGCAGGACGGTGCCACCTTGAAGAGCCGCGCGCAGGCGGCCGGCATCAAGCCGCAGTGAAGACCGGTCTGGCCTGCGCGCTCAGCCGCGCACGGCCAGGGTCGCGGTGGCGCGCGCCCACACCTGCGACAGATCGACCGGCCCCAGCTCGGCCGAGGCAAAGGCGAGGCTGCCGCCCAGGCGGTCGATGCGGGCGCGCATCGCTACCTCGCCACGCGGCGCGGGCCGCTCGAAATGCACGTTGAGCGCCACGGTCGCGGCGGACCGGGGCGGCGCCAGCACGGCCATCACCACGAAGGCCAGGCCGAAGTCCAGCAGGGTGGCGACCACGCCGCCTTGCACGACGCCGTTGCCCTGCACATGCTGCTCGCCGGGGCAGGCCGACATGCTCAGCACGCGCGCGTCGGCGTCCCAGCCGGTGAGACGCAGGCCCAGGTCAGCGGCCAGGCGGTTGCTGTCCATGGCCAGGGGCTGCGTGGCCTGCGCCAGGAAGCGGAGGATCAGCGCGTGATCGGGGTTGGTCGGCGGCTGCATGCTCAGATGCGCTTGCTGCGGCCGGCCCAGTGCGGCGCGCGCAGTTCGTTCTTGAGCACCTTGCCTGCGCCCGACAGCGGCAGGCGCTGCGCGCTGATGTGCACGCTGCGCGGCACCTTGTAGCCGGCGATCTTCTCGCGCGCCCAGGCCGTCACCGCCTCGGGCGTGAGCGTGGCGCCCTCGCGCGGCACCACGATGGCGTGCACCCGCTCGCCCCACTTGTCGTCGGGGATGCCGATCACCGCCACCTCGGCCACGCCGGGCATGAGCGACAGGGCGTTCTCGACCTCGGTGGAGTAGATGTTCTCGCCGCCACTGATGATCATGTCCTTGATGCGGTCGACGATGTAGACGTAGCCTTCCTCGTCCATCACCGCCGCGTCGCCGGTGTGCAGCCAGCCGTCGCGCAGCGCGGCCGCCGTCTCGACCGGCTTGTTCCAGTAGCCCTGCATCACCGTCGGACCCCGCACCACGATCTCGCCGGTCTGACCGCGCGGCACTTCCTGACCCGCCTCGTCCACCACGCGCACATCCAGGTTGGGCATGGCCTGACCGCAGGAGCGCAGCCGGTCGCCGGCCACGCTGGGCTTGCGCATGGACATGGGCAGCATGGTGCCGATGGGCGCGAGTTCGGTCATGCCCCAGCCGTGCAGGAACAGCATGTCGGGCCAGATCTCCACGGCGCGGCGCAGGGTGGCGTCGGGCATGGGCGCCGAGCCGAACATGAACTGGCGCAGGCTGGAGAGCTGCATGGTTTCGATGCCCGGAACCTCCAGCAGCATGGCGATCATGGTCGGCACCAGGGTGACGTTGGTCACCGCGTGCGCCTGCACCTGCGCCAGCACCTGCTGCGCGTCGAATTTCGGGATGAAGACGTGCGTGCCAGCGGCCATGGTGATGGCCACGGTGGACATGCCGTCGGTGAGGTGGCACATGGGCGCCGCGTGCAGGAAGATGCTCGAGGCGTCGTAGCCGATCATGTAGATGGCGTTGACCGCGTTGGACACCAGGTTGCCGTGCGAGAGCATCACGCCCTTGGGCCGCCCGGTGCTGCCGCCGGTGTAGAAGATGCCGGCCAGGTCCTCGCCGTGGCGGCCGGCGTCTTCCATCGGCTCGCCGCTGTCCACCAGCGCGTCCCAGGTGATGAGGCCTTCGGCGTGCGCCGCATCCTGGCCCAGGTGGATCAGGTGCTGGAGTTGCGGGCACTGCGCGCGCAGCTGCGGCAGCAGGTGGGTAAAGGCCTCGTCCACCGCGATGGCGCAGGCGCCGGCTTCGTTGAGCATGTACACCACGTCGTCGGCCGTCAGCCGCGTGTTCAGCGGCAGCACCACGGCACCGCACCAGGGCACCGCGTAGTAGGCCTCGAAGTAGCGGTCGCTGTTGTGGGCCAGGATGGCCACCCGGTCACCCGCCACCACGCCACGCGCGCGCAAGGCGCCCGCGCCCTGGGCCACGCGCCGTGCGCTCTCGCGCCAGGTGCGGCGGCGCTCGCCATCGATCGTGGCCAGGCCCTCGGGCCGCACCTGCGCGGCGCGGCGCAGACCCTGAGTCAGCCGTTCGTTCATGCTCGTTCTCCTTGCCTCTGCATGTCTGCTGCTGTTGCTCAGCGGCCGCTGAAGGCCGGTGGGCGCTTGTCCTTGAAGGCGCTCACCGCCTCCATGAAGTCCTCGGTTTGTACCAGCCGCGCCTGCGCATCGCGTTCGCAGTCGAGCTGCGCGTCGAAATCGTTGTGCAGCGCGGCCGCCATCACGCCCGGCAGTTCGGCCAGCGCGCGGGGTGCGCTGGCGGCCAGGCGCCGGGCGATGCTGCGCGCCGCGTCCGCCAGTGCCTCATCGGCCACGCATTGCCACACCAGGCCCCAGGCTTCGGCCTGCTCGCCGCTGATGCGCTCGCCCAACAGGGTGGCGCCCATGGCGCGTGCAGGGCCGAGCCGGCGCATCAGTTGCCAGCTGCCGCCCATGTCGGGCACCAGACCCAGCTGTGCGGTGAAGGGTTGCTGGAAGTAGGCCGAGCGCGCGACCAGCACGATGTCCGCCGCCAGCGCCAGCGAGGCGCCCCCACCGACGGCCGGTCCGTTCACTGCGGCCACGCGCGGCTTGCCCAGGTGGGCCAGGGCGCGCGCCAGCGCATGCACGCCCTGGTCGGCTGACTGCAGAAATCGGCGGCCCCGCTCGGTGGGCGGCAGGTCCAGGCCCATCATGGGATCGCGCAGGTCGGCGCCGGCGCAGAACGCCCGGCCACGACCGGTGAGCAGGAGCACGCGGGCGTCCGGGTTCGCCTGGATGTCGGCCAGCGCCGAGAGCAGCGCGTCGATCAGCGGGCCGCTCAGGGCATTCAATGCCTCAGGCCGGTTCAGGGCCAGCGTGGCCACGCCGTCGTCGGCGATGTCGAGTTCAAGCATCGCGTCGGGCTCAGCCCATCTCCACACAAACCTTGCCGAACTGCTGACCGCTCTCCACGTGCTTCAGCGCGGCGCCCAGATCGGCGAGCGGGAAGCTGCGGTCGATCACCGGCCGAATGGCATTGGTGGCGCAGGCGGCGAGCACCTGCTCCAGGTGCTCGCGGTTGCCGACCGCGATGCCGTGCACGCGCAGACTGCCCATGGCCACCAGCGGCAGGTTCACCTCGGCCGTGGGGCCACTGACCATGCCGATCATGGCGATCATGCCGCCCAGGCGCGCGGCCCGGATCGATTGCTTGAGCGTGGCTGCACCCGCGGTCTCCACCACCAGGTCCACGCCGCGGCCTGCAGTGAGCTTGCGCGCCGCCTTGCCCCATTCCGCGTCTTCGCGGTAGTTGATGCCGTGCTGCGCACCCAGCTCGCCCAGGCGCGCCAGCCGCTCGGCCGTGGACGAGATGGCGATCACGCGCGCACCGGCCGCGCGCGCGAACTGCAAAGCGAACAAGGCGACGCCGCCCGAGCCCTGCGTGAGCACCACGTGCTCAGGGCCGGTGGCGGCATGGGCGCGCACCGCGTTCCACGCCGTCACGGCGGCGCAGGGCAGGGTGGCGGCTTCGAGAAAGCTCATGCTGGCGGGGATGGGCAACACCGCGTCTTCGGAGAACACGCGCAGCTCGCAGGCCACGCCGTCCTCCATGCCGCCCAGGTCCTGCTGCAGGAAACGTTCGTCGGGCGGGCCGCTCAGCCAGCCGGGAAAGAAGGTGTTCACCACGCGATCGCCCGCCTTGAAGCGGCGCACGCCGGCACCCACCTCGACGACCTCGCCAGCGCCGTCGGACAGCGGAATCAGGCCCGCCTGCTTCTGCCGCGAGCCGTAGCCGCCGCGCAGCGCCAGCACGTCGCGGAAATTCAGCGAGGCCGCGCGCAGGCGCACCAGCACCTGGCCCGGGCCGGGTGTCGGGTCGGGCAGTTCCTTCAGGCGCAGGTTGTCGGTGCCCAGCGCTTCCATGACCATGGCTTTCATTGCCGGTCTCCTCTCTTGTGCGGTTGTCGTTCAGTCGTAGAAAGTCTCGCCTTGCGCGGCCATGCGGCGCAGGCGATCGGGTGGGGTGAAGCGCGCGCCGAAGCGCTGCGCGAGCGCGTCGCACTCGGCCACGAAGCGGGCCGCGCCGATGCGGTCGACGTAGGCAAACGGCCCGCCGAGGTGGCTGGGGTAACCCCAGCCCAGCACGGCGGCCACGTCGCCGTCGATGGGGTCGGCCAGCACGCCTTCGTCCAGGCAGCGCACGGCCTCCAGCGATTGCACGTGAAACAGCCGCTGCCGCAAGGTCTCCACGTCCGGTTGCCCGGTGGTGGGGAAGGCCTCGGCCAGGCCGGGCCAGAGATCGCGGCCTTCCGGCACGTAGTCGTAGAGGCCCTTGCCGGCCGCCTTGCCCACGCGACCGAGTTCCAGCAGCCGCGCCACCGTGGGCTCGGCAATGTTGCCGGCGTTGGCGATGCGCTGGCCGTCGCCGCGCATGGACTTCAGGATGTCCTGCAGCAGCGGCAGCGTGGTCAACTCGATCAGCGAGGCGCCGCCGATGGCGAAACCACCACCCACCGCAGCGTTGTCGATCCATTGCGGTGAGACGCCTTCGCCGATCAGGTTGATCGTCTCGCTGGTGTAGGTGGTGACGATGCGGCTGGTGAAGAAGCCCAGGCCGTCGTTGACCACCACCGGTGTCTTGCCCAGCTGCTTCATGAAGTCCAGCGCCCGTGCCAGCGTGGCGTCGTCCGTGCCACGGGCGCGGATCACCTCCACCAGCGGCATGCGATCCACCGGCGAGAAGAAGTGCAGCCCGATCACGCGCTGCGGGTTCGGCACCGCCTCGGCCAGACCACCGATCGGCATGGTGGAGGTGTTGCTGGCCATGGGCACATCGGCGCCCAGCACCGCGGCGGCACGCGTCAGCACCTCGCGCTTCACGTCGGCCTGCTCGAACACCGCCTCCAGCACGAAGTCGGCGGCGCGGATGGCCTCGTAGTCGCTGGTGGGCTGGATGCGCGCCATCAGCTGGTCCACCGTGCCCTTGAGGCGGCCCTTTCCGGCCTCCTTCTCCGCGTAGGCACGGATCGCCCCGACGCTCTTGTGCGCGGCCTCGTCGCTGACATCGATCAGTGTGACCTGGATACCGGCCTGCGCCGCGACCTGCGCGATGCCGCGGCCCATCACACCGCCGCCCAGCACCGCGAGGTGGCGCACGCTGGAGGACGGCTGGCCGGCCGGGCGCATCTTCATCGAGCGCGCCCGGTTCACGCCGTTGAAGAGCGTGCGGATGCGGTTCTTGGCTGCGTTGCTGCTGGCCAGGCGCGCGAAGTGGCGCGTCTCGATGGCGATGCCGGCGTCGAGACCGCGCTCCAGGCCCTGTTGCAGCACCTGCAGGATGGTCTCGGCCGCCGCGTTGTGGCCGCCTGCGGCTTTTTTCACGCGCGCCCAGGAGCCGAGAAAGAAGTGCCGGCCCTGCTGCGACTGCACCGCGAAGCCGGGCAGCACATAGCCCTTGCGGTCCCAGGGCTGCGAGGCCTCGGGATGCGCCAGCGCCCAGGCCTTGGCCGCCGCCATCAGTTCGGCGGCCGGCACCACGGCGTCGATGAGGCCGAGCGCTTGCGCGTCCTTCAGCGCCAGCCGCTTGCCCTCGAGCAGCAACGGCGTGGCGGCGGCGATGCCCACCAGGCGCGGCAGGCGCTGGGTACCCCCGGCACCGGGCATCAGGCCCAGCGTGGCTTCCGGGAAGCCAAAGCGCGCCTGTGGGTTGTCGGCCGCGATGCGGTGATGGCACGCCAGGGCGAGCTCCAGCCCGCCCCCGAGGGCGCTGCCGGGCAACGCGGCCACCACGGGCTTGCCGCCCTTCTCGAGCTGGCGCAAAGCCTTGAGGAACGGCGCCACGATGGCCTGCACCGCCTGCGGATCGCGTGCGTTCTGCAGCTCCTTGAGGTCGCCGCCGGCGATGAAGTCGCTCTTCGCGGAGCCGATGACGATGCCGCGCACCGTCGGGTCCGAGAGAAGGGTGGTCATGCGTTCGCCGAGCTCGCGGTTGAGCGCGCCATCCAGTGTGTTCACTGCGCCTTCGCTGGCGTAGATGAGGGCGGCGATGCCGTCGCCCAGGTCCTGCTGTCGAATCATGTTGTGTTGCCGTTGCCGTTGTTCAGATCCGTTCGACCAGCGTGGCCACGCCCATGCCCAGGCCCACGCACAGCGTCACGATGCCGCGGCGCGCGTCGCGCCGCTCCAGTTCGTCGAGCAGCGTGCCGACCAGCATGCCGCCGGTGGCACCGATGGGGTGCCCCATGGCGATGGCGCCGCCGTTGACGTTGATGCGCTCGTGCCCCACGCCGGTGTCGCTCATGAAGCGCAGCACCACCGAGGCAAAGGCCTCGTTGACCTCGAACAGATCGATGTCATCGAGTGAATAGCCGCCGCGTGCGGCAGCGGCGCGTGCGGCGTCGGCCGGTGCCACCAGCATCAGGCAGGGGTCGCAGGCGGCGGTGGCGGTGGCGGTGATGCGAGCGCGCGGCTTCAGGCGGAGCCGCTCGCCCGCCGCGGCGGAGCCGATCAGCAACGCGCTCGCCCCATCCACCACGCCAGAGGAATTGCCGCCGGTGTGCAGGTGGCGCAGGCGGTCGATCTGCGGGTAGCGATGTTTCACCGTCTCCCCGAAGCCGCCCTTGATGGCCATGTCGGCGAACGCCGGCTTGAGCTTGCCAAGCGCCTCGGTCGTCGTGCCCGGGCGCATGTGCTCATCGCGATCCAGGCACAAGGCGCCATTGAAATCGTGCACCGGCACCACCGAGCGAGCAAAGCGGCCTTCGTTCCAGGCGCGCTCGGCGCGCGCCTGCGATTCGGCGGCAAAGGCGTCCACCTGCTCGCGCGAGTGGCCTTCCAGCGTGCCCAGCAGGTCGGCCGCCACGCCCAGCGGCGTGAAGTTGCTGGTGGTGTTGAACCCCGCGTCGCTGCCCCAGGGACCGCCCGTACCCGCGATGGGAATGAGCGACATCATCTCCACGCCACCGGCGATCATCAGTTCGCCATGGCCAGCCGCGACCTTGGCCGCAGCGAGGTTGACCGCGTCCAGGCCCGAGGCGCAGAAGCGGCTGATGACCGAGCCCGGCGTGGCCACGTCCAGGCCGGCGTGCAGCACGGACGAGCGCGCCAGGTTGGCACCCTGGTCGTCCACCGCGTCACCGACGCCGAAGATGACGTCCTCGACCGGCAGGCGGTCGAAACCGGTGCGCTCGCGCAGGGCCAGCAGCACCGTGGCGCCGAGGTCGATGGGTGAAAGGGTGTGGAGTGAGCCGCTCGGGCGGCCCGCGCCGCGCGGTGTGCGCACGGCGTCGTAGATGTATGCGTCAGCCATGCGGCAAGCTTAGGCAGATGGGGCGTTGCAGGCTGTCATCCACAACTACGACACCCCTCGCGCGGCACGCGCGCTTGTCCTGCTTGTGCACGACAACGCAGGTCGATGCGTCTGCGCAAAATCGGGGTGGCAGAGGTGGAGCCGTGCATCCACCCACACTCCTAGGAGACAAGACATGAAATCGATCTGGATCAAGGCGCTGGGTCTGGGCCTGGCCACGTGCACGGCCTTCGCCGCCGCGCAGGATGCGTATCCCTCGCGGGCGGTCCGCCTGGTCGTCGGCTTTCCGCCCGGCGGCGGCGGTGATGGTGTGGCGCGCATCATGGGCGAGCACATGGCGCGCACGCTCAAGCAGCCCGTCATTGTCGACAACCGGCCCGGCGCGGGCACCACACTGGCGCCCGGCTTCGTCGCCACGGCCCCGGCCGACGGCTACACGCTGCTGCTGGCGCCCGACTCGGTGTTCGGCGCCGACAAGGCCATGTACCAGCCCAACGTGAAGTACGACGAGACCAGCTTCACGCCCATCAGCAAGTGGGTCAGCACCTTCTTCGTGATGGCGGCCAACAAGAACTTCGGCGTGAAGAACCTGGCCGAGCTCAAGGCCAAGGCCGCGGCCACGAACGGCCCGATCCTGGTCGGTTCGACGCAGGGCCCGTACCCGGCCATGATCTTCGAGAACTTCAACCGCCTCGCCGGCTTCAAGCTCGAAATGGTTCCCTACAAGGGTGGCGCACCGGCCGTCATGGCCGCCGTGGGCGGCGAGGTGCCGCTGACCTTCTCGGTCCCCAGTTCCATCATGCCCATGGCCAAGGACGGCAAGCTGGTGGCCATTGCCACCACCAGCCCGAAGCGTTCGACGCTGGCCGATGGCGTGCCGACCCTGGCCGACGAAGGCCTCAAGGGCTTCGACGTTGGTTACTGGTTCGGGCTGGCCGCCCCGGCGGGCCTGCCGGCCGACGTGGCGCAGAAGCTGTTCGACGCCAGTGCCAGGGCATTGGCCGACCCCGAGGTACAAAACAAGCTGCACGCGCTGGGCTACGAACTGGCGCCATCGAAATCCCTGGCCGAGTTCCGCACGCAAGCGGTCGAAGAAGGCACGGTGCTGCGCAAGACGGTCGAGCGCCTGGGCATCAAGGGCAACTGAAGCGGAAGGGCTCCTGCCGAACGGCCGGGGCCCCTTGCCGTTCAGATCTGCAGGGCTGAAAGATCGCTGGCCGTGTGCAGCCCAGCGATGGCGGTGGCGGCGCGGCGCGCCGCATCGGGCGCCATGGCTTGCACGCCGTAGCGCGCACAGTCCACAAACTTGTCGAGCAAGGCCTCGTCGGACAGCGGGCGCTCCGGATCGCCCAGCGGCTGCGACACCGAGTGTGTCCATTGGCGGCCATCGCGCAGCGTGAGCGTGAGTCTGCCTTTCAAGGCGTCGGCGATCGGGCCCGGTGGCCGCACGCGGCACTGCACGCGGCGCGCCACGGCCCGCACCGCCTCGTCGCCCAGGGCCTCGGGCAGGAACTCGGCGAGCCCCAGCCGGCCGCGCACCAACGCCATGGCGGTGGTGAACGGCAGGCTGAACTTGGCGTCGTTGGCGGTCTGCGGCGCGCACTTCTGTTCGAAGGGCTGGCACAGCACACCGAACATGTCGCTGACGTCAAGTTCCACGCGCTCGATGCCGTCGGGCGTGAAGCCCGCTTCGCCGCGCACCACCAGCGCGGCTTCCACGAACGGGTGCGTGCCACGGCACGAGGGCCAGGGCTTGAAGCTCAACCGCTCGCCCTCAAAGACCTCACCCAGGCCCGCCAGCAGACGCTGCGCGTCGTACTCGCCGCCGGCGTACAGCGCGTACACGCCGTGTCGACCTTCGATCGGCTGGTCATAGCAGCGCACGCCGCGCTGCGCCAGCAGGGCCGCCGTGACCGCCGCCTGCGCGCCAAACGCATCGCGCACCTCGCGCATGTGCGAGGGTGCATAGCTGAAGAAACCGGCGCTGCAGGTCGCCTGGTTGAAGGCCAGCGCGAAGGCTTCCACCATCTGCGCCGCATCAAGACCGAGCAGACGGCCCGCCGCGGCGGTGGCGCCGTAGGTGCCCAGCAGCGGCCGGATCGACCAGCCGCGCGGCGTGTCGACATTGCCCATGGCCACGCCCAGGCGGCAGGTGATGTCGGCGGCCACCGCCATGGCGGTGATGAACTCGGGCCCCGTCACGCCACCGCGCAACTGGGCGATGGCCAGCGCGGCGGGCAGCGCCGTGCCATTGGGGTGCACCAGGCCAGCGTCGTGCGTGTCCTCGTAGTCCAGCGCGTGGGACAGCGCGCCGTTGGCCAGTGCAGCGACCGGGGGCGCGGCCGTGAGGTCCAGGCCGATCAGTTTGCAGGGGCCGGGGCCGCAGGCGCGTGCCATGTCGACGAAGGCGGCGGCCGCCTGGCCGAGACCGCCGCCGGCCAGGGCCACGCCGAAGGCATCGACCAGGCAACGGCGCACCGCGTGGATGGCGGCGGGCGGCAGGGATTCGTAACGCGCACCGACCGCGTGCGCGGCCAGCGTGTGGGAGAGGCCCATCGCTGGTGGCTCAGCTCAGAAGCTGTTTCAGGATGCGCATCAGCGTGGCGCGGTCCGCGTCGTCCAGTGAGGCGCAGATGCGCGCCTCGTGCGCCACCACCGCGCGCTCGTACGCCTTGAGCTTCTCTTCCCCCTTGGCCGACAGTGCCAGGGCGCCGATGCGCTTGTCGCTCGGGATGGGGTGGGCCTCCACCAGGCCGAGCGAGATGAGCTGGTTGACCACCTTGAGCGCCGCAGGCCGCGCCACCTCGAGCGCGCGCGCGATGTCGACCTGTCGCACGCCGGGGTTGGCGCCGATGATGGACAGGGCCGTGAAGCGCGCGGGCGTGATTTCCTCGTCGGCCAGCACGGCGATGAAGCCGGAGCAGATGCGGTTGTCCAGTCGGCGCACCAGGTAGCCCACGTAGTCGTCCATGTGCGCGGTGTGCAGCACGTCGGGTGCCATGTAGGCGTGCAGGTCGATCACGCCGCCGTGGCCGACCATCTCTCGTTCGGGCGCCTCGACGGCGGCCTTGTCGTCGGCGGGCTGGCGAGCGGCGTTGCTGGGGTTCATGTCGGCACAGATGTGAAGGATGAAAGGCGGCCTCAGGCCGTGTGGAGCGCGGGCATCGGCTGCGGGACATTGTGGCGGCGCGGGGACGCCGACGCCATCATGCCCGGCGAGGGATCGTTGCTGGCGCGGTTGCGCAGCACGGTGGCAAACAGTTCCTGGCGCGACGCCACCCCAAGCTTCTCATAGGCACGCAGCCGGTAGGTGGCCACCGTGGTGGGACGCAGCTTGAGGTCTTCGGCGATGCGGTTGACGGTGACGCCGTCGAGGATGCGGGTCAGCACCTCGCGTTCCCGCTCGGTCAGGCGCGGGCCGAGGTCCAGCACGCCTTCGGTGACGACGCTGCGCAGCGAGGCGACGCCATCCACGTCGCAGGCGTAGTGGCGAACGGTGCAGCGCGCAATCAGGCGCGCCACGCCGGCCAGGGCCTCGATCGCGTCCATCTCGAACGGGCCCTGTGCGGCGCCGCGGTAGAGATGCACGGCCAGCCAGCTCGACTCGCCGCTGCGCGCCAGCACCGTCAGCCGATCGACCAGCCCCGTGTCCAGGCAGTCGCTGCGCAGGCTGCCCTCGGCCATGTCGGCCACGCGCTGGCGGCAGACCAGGATCGCACCCACCGGGCCCGCAGCCGGGCGGCGCTCCAGCACATCGCGCAGGGCATCCTGGGCCGCGAACTCGCGGGCGTGCAGCGCCCCGGTGCGAAAGGCAATCCATGGGCCGTCGACCGAGGCGCCGGACAGCAGGCGCGGGTTGCGCTGGGATTCGTGGGCGAACACCGTGCACTGCTGCGCGCCCACCAGGGGCCGCACCGCGTTCAGGATGCACGCGGCCAGCGTCTCGGGTTCGCGCGTCCCGATGGCATCCACCAGGCCAGCAACCGCGGCGGCATCGATCAGCCGGTGGGGGGTTGAATTCTCGACAAGCCAAGTCTGCATGCGATGTCTCCTGGTGTTCTGGGGTCGCTCTCGATCGTTAACGAGGATTACAGTTAACTTGGTTAACAATATCGCCATTCCCCTGTTCATCGATCAGGAAAAACCCTTGGTCGACGAAAAAAGCCGCTGCCCCGCGTGCCGGCCAGATCGGCCCCGCGGCATGTCCTACTGCCACAGGACGCGAGGTCGCGCGGTCCCGGCCTAGCATCGGCGCATGCTTGTCCCCGACCGATCCGAAGCCGCCGCGGCGCCGCACCGGCGCATCCCGCTGGGCAGCACCGACGTCCACCTCGAGCGCCGCCCCGACGGCAGCCTGCTCCTGCACTCCCGCGAAGCCTTGCAGCCTTACCCGCGCCTGCTCACGCAGCACCTGCGTGACGCTGCCGGGCAGCACCCGCAACGCGTGTTCCTGGCCGAGCGCGGACCGGCGCCCGAGGGGGCGTGGCGCGAGCTGCGCTATGGCGAAGCCTGGGCGCGGGTGCAGCGCATCGCGCAGAGCTTGCTGGCGCGCGGCCTGTCGGCAGAGCGGCCGGTGGCCATCCTCTCGGGCAGCGGCATCGAGCACGCGCTGCTGGCCCTGGCCTGCCTGCACGTGGGCATTCCGCACTGCGCGGTGACGCCGGCCTATTCGCTGCTGTCGGATGACCACGCCAAGCTGCGCCATGTGCTGGGCCTGTTGCGTCCCGGCCTGGTGTTCGCCGACGATGCCGCCGCCTTCGAGACTGCGCTCGAGCGCGCGGTGCCGGCGGACGTGGAACTGGTGTACACGCGCTCGCCCGCGGCCCGCCGCGCGGGCACACCGTTCGGCGCGCTGGAGGCTGCCGAGGCCAGCACCGCCGTGCAGGCCGCCAGCGATGCGGTGGCTCCGGACAGCGTGGCCAGGGTGCTCTTCACGTCGGGTTCCACCGGCCTGCCCAAGGGCGTCATCAACACGCAGCGCATGCTGGCCTGCAACCAGCAGATGATGGTGCAGGCCATTCCCGCCATCGCGGCGCAGCCCCTGGTCATCCTGAGCTGGCTGCCCTGGCACCACACCTCGGGCGGCAACCAGATGCTGGGCCTGACCCTGCGCTGTGCCGGCAGCTTCTACATCGACGACGGCAAACCCGCCCCGGGCGAGGTCGAGAAGACGGTGCGAAACCTGCGCGAGATCGCGCCCACCGTCTACTTCAGCGTGCCGCGCGGCTTCGCCATGCTGATTCCCTACCTGCGCGCCGACGCGGCGCTGCGCGAGCGCTTCTTCTCTCGCCTGTCGCTGCTTTACTACTCAGGCTCGGCCCTGGGCCGCTCGCTCGTGCAGTCGCTCGACGCCCTGGCCGTGCAGGCCTGTGGCGAACGCATTCCCATGATGTCGGGCTACGGCGCCACGGAGTCGGCGCCGGCCGCGGTGGCCGCCAACTGGGTGGGCGGCGAAAGCGGCCTGGCCGGCCTGCCCATTCCCGGTTGCGAGCTCAAGCTGGCGCCCCTGGGCAACGGCAAATACGAGGCGCGCCTGCGCGGCCCGAATGTCACACCAGGCTACTGGGCCCAACCCGAGTTGAGCGCGGCCCTGTTCGACGAGGAAGGTTTTGCCCGGATGGGCGACGCCCTGAGCTTCGTCGACCCGAACGACCTCTCGCAAGGGCTCGCCTTCGATGGACGGGTGGCGGAAGACTTCAAGCTCAGCACAGGCACCTGGGTGGGCGTGGGCACACTGCGCGCACGCCTGATCCAGGAGAGCGACGGCCTCTTCCTCGACGCCGTGATCGCCGGCGAAAGCCAGGACGCGGTAGGTGCCTTCGTCGTCGTCGATCGAACGGCCGCCACGCTCGCCTGCGGCCTGCCGCCCGAGACGCCACTGCCCACGCTGGTGGCGAACCCGAAGCTCGTGGCACGCGCCCAGGCGGTGCTCGACGCGCTGGCGCAGCGCGGCACCGGCAGTTCCACCTTCATTGCGCGCGCGATGTTGCTGAGTGAACCGCCCGACGCGGCGGCGGGCGAACTGACCGACAAGGGCTCGATCAACCAGCGCGCCTTCCTGACGAACCGCGCGCCCTTGCTGGCGCAGCTCTACGCGACGCCTGCGGACGCCGCAGTGCTGGTGGCCTCGACGACCGCGTGAGCTCGCGCCCACGGGCTGGTGGGCGCCACCGCCCTCAGACGACCTGCCAGAAACGGAAGATGGAGTGGTCCGCCTGGCGGTTGGCGGTGCCGACGAACACGGTGCGGTTCATCCAGTCGTGCGGGCCTGCGGGTGCTTCGAAGAAGGGCGACAGGCGCATGTAGTACTCGCTCGGGTCCACCGGGTCCAGCCGCTCCATGCGCGCCGTGACCTCGGGCGAGGCGAAGCGAAAGCCCCGGTTCTTGATGACGATGTGCGTGCCGTCGTCGGCCTTGAGGATGTACTGCGCGCTGAACTCCACCGCGCCGTTGGGCCAGTAGGCCGGCCAGTCGCCGCCGCTGTGGGGCACCACCGTGCCATTGAGC
The DNA here is from genome assembly GCF_051860785.1 of Hydrogenophaga sp. Classification (GTDB taxonomy): domain Bacteria; phylum Pseudomonadota; class Gammaproteobacteria; order Burkholderiales; family Burkholderiaceae_C; genus Hydrogenophaga. The sequence goes on along the minus strand of NZ_JBIMLB010000024.1, from coordinate 36,344 downwards.
TTGGGACCGCTCACCTCGCCACCCGTGACGCCGGTGTAGCCGCGCATGAAGCCGCTGGGCTGCACGCCCATTTTCATGCGTTGGCCGAAAGAGAGGCGCATGGCGAAGGCGAACTCGAGTTGGGGGGCGGGTTGAAGCTCGGGGTTGAAACCCATGGTGATGTCCTTTGCGATGAAACAGGGGAGAGAAAAAGATGGCGACTACAGCACCGTGTAGTAGCGGATGACGTTGCCGGTTTCGAGCCGCGCGCCAACGCCGATGAAGAGGTGGCGCGTGAGCCAGTCGTGTTTGCCCGGCGGCGTCTCGAAGGTCGGCGAGCAGCGGAAGTAGTAGCTGGCCGGGTCCACCTGCATGCCGGGCGCGAGCTTGTAGAGTTTTTCCATCACCTCGGGCGGACCGTGGCGATAGCCGCGGTTCTGCAGGTAGATGAGCGTGCCATCGTCCTCCTGCATGAAGTAGCGCGCATCGAAGCAGAACACGCCGTCGGTGCGCAGGTGCGGGAATTCGCCGCCGTGGTCGAGCACGCGGCCCTTCAGGCGCGGGCCCTCGAAGTGCCCCCCGCCCACCGGCACCGAGAGGCGGCTGCCGCCCATCGGAGGATCGTCCAGGCGCAGCCGGGGGGCCAGCACCAGCCGGGTTTCGAAAGCGAACTCGAGCCGGGGAAACAGCGCATCGTGCGGTGGGGTGGGAGCAGCGTTCATGAAGCCAGCGTACCGGCAAGCGCCCGCCGTGCCTGTCCTACGCTGCAACGACAGCGGCTGTCGTCTTTGCATAGGACACGACCGCGCGCCGGGGGTCGTTATGGTGGCGTGAAGAATACCCGTTGGAGACACGCCATGCCCCTGCACCGCCGCGCCTTGCTGGCGCTTGCCATTGCCACTGCGATCACCGCGCCCGCCAAGGCGCAGAAGCTGCCCGCGGGCAAGCCGATCCGCATCGTCGTGCCCTATGCGGCGGGCGGCACCACCGACGTGCTGGCGCGCGTCGTCGCGACGCGCCTGGCCGAGGTGCTCGGCCAAGCCGTGATCGTGGAGAACAAGCCGGGCGGTGGCGGCACCATCGCCGGAGCCCAGGTCGCGGCGGCGCCCGCCGATGGCCTCACCCTGTTGCTGGGCGGCATGGAGCTGGCCACCGCGCCCAGCCTGGTGGCGCAGAAAAATTTCGTGCCGACCCGGGACCTGGCTGCGGTGGCGTCGCTGTCGCTGGGGCCGCTGGTGCTGGTGGTCAACCCGCAGCACACACCCGTGAACTCGCTGGCCGAACTGATCGCGCTGGCCAGGTCCAGGCCCGACGGCCTGACCTTCGCTTCTGCCGGCAACGGCAACGTGACCCACCTCTTTGGCGAGATCTTCAAGCGCAGCGCGCGGCTCGACATGCGCCACGTGCCCTACCGCGGCGCGGCACCCGCGTTGACGGATCTGCAAGGCGGGCAGGTGACGATGATGGTCGCCGGCACCGCAGGTGTGCGCCAGCTGGTGGCGGCGGGCACCTTGCGCGCGCTGGCCGTCACGGGGCGCGACGCCGCGGGCGCGGGGGTGCCGGGCGTGCCCACCTTCCTGGAAGCCGGGCTGGCCATGCCCGAGACCGACGCGGGCGCATGGACCGCGCTGTTCGCGCCCAAGGACACGCCGCGTGAGACCATCACCCAGCTCAGCGAGGCCGTGCGCACGGTGCTCTCGCTGCCGGAACTGCGCACCCAGTTCGCGGGCGCCGGCCTGGTGCCGCAGGCCATGACGCCGCAGGCACTGCAGGCGCACCTGGTGGCCCAGACTGCGGTGTGGACCCAGGTGATCACGCAAGCTGGCATCAAGACGGAATAAGGACGGGACATGGGCCAAGTCAACCTGCACATCGAAGCCGGCATCGCGCACCTGGTGCTGGACGCACCGCCCATGAACGCGCTGGACCGCGCGATGATCCAGCAACTGGAGGCCCACCTGCAGGCCTGCCGGCTCGACGACGCGGTGCGTGTGGTCTTGCTGCACGGCAACGGACCGCGTGCGTTCAGCGCCGGTTCCCATCTCGGCGAAGTGCGCAGCCTCATCGCTGCGGGGCGCGATGCCCTGCAGGGCAAGTTCGATCAGGACCAGCGGGTGTTCGGCGCGCTCGCGCACTTTCCCAAGCCCACGCTGGCGGCGATTGAAGGCACCGCGATGGGCGGCGGACTCGAGCTCGCGGTGTGCTGCGACGTCATCGTCGCCGCGAGGGGCGCGCGGCTGGCGCTGCCGGAGATCCTCCTCGGCGTGTTCCCCGGCAGTGGTGGCACGGTGCGCGTGACACGGCGCATCGGTGCCGCACGGGCGCGGCGCATGATGCTGCTCGGCGATCCGCTGGACGTCGCCACGGCCTTGCAATGGGGACTGGTCGACGACATGTGCGACGACGGTGCCGCGGTCGCGACGGCGCAGGCCCTGGCGCAGCGGCTGGTCCAGGGCCCGCAACAGGCGCAGCAGGCCTGCAAGGCCTGCATCGCGGCAGCCATCGACGAAGACGAAGCCACGGCGCTCGCGCTGTCGAACCACCACGCCGTCGAACTCGGTTTCTCCGCGGACCTGGCCGAGGGCCTGGCCGCCTTCGATGCCAGACGCAAGCCGGTGTTTGGTGCGGGGAAGACGCCCGCGCCCTGAGGCTCGCGCGGCGCTGCAAGGCGCGGCTGTCGTACTGCGACACGACAGACCTCCGCGTTCACAAGGCCTAACTTCAGCATGCCAGGACAACCTGGCCGCACCGCGCGGTGCATTCCCGCGCGGACGCCCTTTCACAAGAACAACGGAGACTTCATGACGGTACCCGCTTCCACGTCACTCGACCTGAAAGGCCAGGTCGCCTTGATCACCGGCGCTGCAGGCGCCCTGGGCAGCATGGCGGCCCGCACGTTTGCCAAGGCCGGCGCGAAGCTGGTGCTGGTGGACCTGGACCCGGCCCGCCTGAACGCGTGCGCGCAAGCCCTGCGCGACGAGACCGGTGCGGATGTGCTGGCATGCCCCGCCAGCGTGACCGACCCCGAGGCCATTGCCGCCGTGGTGGCTCAAGCGGTCACGGCCTTCGGCACCGTGAGCATCCTGCTCAACAACGCCGGTATCGGCATGTCCAAGACCTTGATGGAATCCACGCCCGACGACTGGCGCCGCGTGTACGAGGTCAACGTGATCGGCACCGTGGTGCCGACCCAGGCCTGCGCGCCCGTGATGATGAAGCAGCGCTACGGCCGCATCGTCAACGTGTCTTCCGTCACCGCGCGCACCTCGGTGCCCCAGCGCTGCGCGTACGGCGCGACCAAGGCGGCGGTGTCGAACCTGACCCAGAGCTTCGCCGTCGAGCTCGGGCCCCACGGCATCAACGTCAACGCCATCGCGCCCAGCGCGGTGGTGACCGACATGAACCGCGAACTCCTGGTGACGCAGCCCCACATCTACCGCGACCTGATGGAACACACGCCCGTGGGCCGCATGTGCGACGCCGACGACCTCGCGGGCGTGCTCACGTTGCTGGCCTCGCCGGCCGCCGGCTTCATCACCGCGCAGACCATCTTCATCGATGGCGGCTTCACGGTGATGTGAACACAACTCTGGAGACACCGATGAGCGACCCCTATCAGAACGGCGACTTCCTGCGCATCCAGGCCTTGATGTCGCGCTACGTCTGGACCCTGGACATGGGCGACATGGACGCCCTCATGGCCCTGTTCGACGACCCCTCCGTCTTCCAGGACACGGCGGGCAACGAGTACACCACGAAGGCGGCGATCCGCGGCTACTTCAGCGCGCTCACCGCGTCCGAGCCATTTCGCGGGCGACAGCACCACATCGACAGCATGCTGCTGAGCGCCACCGCCGACGGCTACGCGCTGCAGTCCTACTGGACCGTCACCAAGTGGCGCGCCAGCGATGGGCAGAAGTTCGTCGACGTGGTAGGCCGTGCCTACGACCGCTTCCGCGCCACGCCGCAGGGCTTTCTGATCGCAGAGCGGCGCGTCTACCACTGGCGCACCGCCGACTGCCCGTGGGCGCCGGCCGGCACCGCTGTGCCGATCTGAGCTGCCGCTTTTCGAATCGGAGGGCCCTCCCGTGTTCACGAAAAGGTTCATCTTCTCGGTCGAGACCGTGGCGGCCCTGCTGCTCGGCCTCGTCGTGCTCGTGACGATCGCCGAAGCGGTGCTGCGCTACGCGTTCGACACCTCGATACCCGATGCCTTCACACTGAGTGGCTATGCGCAGGGCATTGCCATTGCGTGGGGCATCGGCAGCGCGACCTACAGCAACCGCCACATCAATGTCGACATCGTCGCGGACGCGCTCGGCGACACCGGCCGGCGCCGCATGGACATCGTGGCCACCACGCTGTCCACCATGCTGCTTGCCCTGATGGCCTGGATGCTGGTGCGCCGCACGCTGCGGGCCCATGGGTCCTTCGAGATGACCAACGACCTGCAATGGCCCGTGTGGTGGTTTCTTTCGGTGGCGGCCGCCGGCCTGATCGCCGCCACGGTGTTCGGTCTGCTGCGGCTCGTCCGCCTGATCCGTCGCCAGCCCATCGACGCCGCGCCCTGAGGATTTTTCATGTCGAGCACACTCATTCCAGTCGGCGGTTTCGTCCTGCTGTTCGTTCTGATGCTGGCGCGCGTGCCGATCGGCTTCGCCATGGCCATTGCCGGTGTGGCCGGCTTCTGGGTGCTCAACGGCACCTGGCCGGCGCTCAACCTCTTGATGAACTCGCCTTTCGCGACGATGAGCGACTACTCGCTGTCGGTGATCCCGCTGTTCATCCTGATGGGCGTCTTCGCCAGCCGCGGCGGCATGAGCCAGGAGCTGTTCCGCGCCGGCAAGGCCTGGCTGGGTCACCTGCCTGGCGGTGCCGCCGTCTCCACCATCGCCGCCTGCGGCGGCTTCGCGGCCATCAACGGCTCCTCCGTGGCCACCGCCGCGACCATGTCCACCGTCGCCCTGCCCGAGATGCGCAAGCAGGGCTACGCGCCCGGCCTCGCGGCGGGCACCATCGCGGTCGGCGGCACCCTGGGCATCATGATCCCGCCTTCGGGCGCCATGCTGATCTACGCCATCCTCACCGAACAGGACGTCGGCCAGCTCTTCGCCGCCGGCATCCTGCCCGGCTTGCTCGGCATGCTGATGTACGTGGTGGTCATCGCGATCATCGCGCGCCGTTCGCCAGCGCTCTTCCCGCAGGGCAACCGCGCTTCCTGGTCGGAGCGCTTCGCTTCGCTGCGCGGCATCTGGGCCGTCTTCGCGCTTTTCGGGCTGGTGGTCGCAACGCTTTACGGTGGCTTCGTGACGGTGACCGAAGCAGCTTCCGTGGGTTGCCTGGGTGCCCTGCTGATTGGCGTTCTGCGCAAGCGCCTGAGCGCGGCGGACACGCTGGCCTGTCTGATCGAAGCCCTGCGCACCTCGTCGGCCATCTTCGTGGTCGCGATCGGCTCCTTCATCTTCGGCTACTTCCTCACCGTGACGCAGGCGGCGCAGGCGATGACGGACTGGCTGGTGCACCTGCCCATCGGCCCCTACGGCGTGCTCACGCTCATCCTGGTCGCCTACATCATCATGGGCGCGCTCATGGACGAGCTGGCCATGATCCTGTTGACCGTGCCCATCGTGTTTCCCGCGATCGTGCAGCTCGGCTTCGACCCGATCTGGTTCGGCGTGATCATCGTGATGGTCATGACCCTGGGCATGGTCATGCCCCCGGTCGGCATCAACGTCTTCGTCATCAACTCGATCGCGCGGGACATACCGCTGACCCACATCTACCGCGGCGTGATGCCCTTCGTGCTCGCCGACCTGTTGCGCCTGGCCCTGCTGGTCGCCTTCCCGGTGATCTCGCTGGCACTGCCCCAGATGATCAAGTAGCAGGCGCCCGTGCCCGATGTTCCGTCCCTGCCCAGCGCAGGTTTTCCCAGTCGTCGTTCCACAAAACCAGGAGACAGCTCATGCGCATCCAACGACCCAAGACCTTGCTCGCCGCCGCCCTGCTGGCGTGCGCGTCGATCGCCAGTGCCCAGCAGGCACCGGCGAAGACGCTGAAGCTTTCGTTCTTCCCGCCCGCCACCCACCCCATGGTCCCGGCCCTGGAGGCCTGGGGCAAGTCCTTGCAGCAGGCCTCTGGTGGCACGATCACCACGCAGCTCTACACCTCGGAGCAGCTGGGCCGCGCGGTCGACCACTACGACATGGTCAAGGACGGCATCGCCGAGATGGTGATGGCCGGGCCGGGCTTCTCGCCGGGGCGCTTCCCCATCATCACGCTGGTGGAGTTGCCGTTCTCGGTCCCGGCGAAAGCGGTCGGCACCGGTGCATTCCACCGCTGGTACCAGAAGTACGCGGGTGTGGAGATGGCCGACGTGAAGCTGTGCATGGCCATCCTCCACGATCCAGGCACGCTGCACAACTCGGCGCGCGAGGTCAAGACCCCTGCCGACGTCAAGGGCCTGAAGCTGCGTCCGCCAAATGGCACCATGGCCAACTACGTGGTGAGCATGGGCGCCACCACCTTGCGCGCCTCCATCGGCGAAGTGCGCGAACTGGTCGACCGCGGCGTCATGAACTCCATCCTCTGGCCGTGGCACACCCTGTTCCTGACGAAGGCCGAGGACAAGATCATCTACCACCTCGACGCCGACATGTACACGGCGTCAAACGTCTTCGCCATCAACAAGCGTTTCTACGACGGCCTGAGCGCGACGCAGAAACAGGCGGTCGATTCGCATTGCACACCCGAGTGGTCCGGCAAGATCGAGACGGCGTGGGCGGCGTGGGAACGCGAAGGCCGGACCAAGGTCGCCGCGATGCCCAACCACAAGATCCACAAGATGACGGACGCCGAGCGCGCGCAGTGGCTCAAGGCCGCAGAGCCGCAGGCAGAGAAGCTCTATGAAGGTGTCAAGCGCTTCCAGCTCGATGGCGCCACGTTGATGGGCGAACTGCGCCAGGAACTGGCCAAGTAAGGCACCGGCCCGATGCCCAAACCCGCAAGCGGATCCAACACCCGCTTGCGAATCTGAGCCTACGCTGCCAGCCGATCGGCTGCCGCCTGCAAACCTTCCAGTACGCTGCTGGCCAGCGCTGCTGGGAACTCCGCTGGCAAGCGTTCGCGCACCTGCTCGATGACGCATGGAGTCTGCGCCACCAGCGCATCGACCACGAACGATGCAGGTCGCCCATCGGGCGTCACGACGCCGTGGCGCGAGCCCACTTCCAGCCAGTGGCGGCGCAGGATTTCCTTCATCTTCCAGTGCGGATTGGTGGCGCGCACGGCCATGGCCATTCGCGCCTTGTGGGGGGACAGCTTTCCCGGCCCCGCGCCCAGGATCGGGTAAGCCGAAAGCACGTCGTACAGCGGCGTGAGGCGGTAGCTGCCATGCGGACCGATGAACAGGCTGAAGTTCTTGGCGTGTCCGTCGGTGGCACACAGCATCCAGAACAGCACTTGCGCCTGGAAGCACGTGCGCTTGTCCTGATCGCGGTCCGCCGAGCCATTCAGTATCGTCATGATGGCGTCCATACCAGGGCCTCCGTCCGACTCGTATTTCAGGTGCGGCGGCATGCCGGTGGCCTGGCACATGTCTTCCTGAGGCAAGCGCAAGAGCCCGGTTTTTTCGCTTCCTTCGATCCACCGGCGGTCGAAGCGCTCCACGACCAGCACCTTCATGTCCTCGAACGTCTGCACGTCGCATGAGGCCACCGGTAGTCCATACGCCTGCAGGATCACCGAGCACAGCCACTCGTTCTCAACCGACTCGCGCAAGTCGTATTGCAGGTTCCCCACCAAGCCCAGGGGCAGCTTGAAGATGTGCGTCGTAGGCGTTTCGCCTCGGGGCTTGCACCACTGGCCATCCAGGTTCAGGAGCGCAGTCTTTTCCTGCGCGCCGGCAATCGAGATTCGGAAGTCATCGTTGTCGTCGTCGCGGTCCAGCGCGTTCAGCGGGGCCACCGTGCCGCGCAGAAGCCTGGCCACCTCGACATCGGTCAGCGGCGTGCCCTCGGCTCTCAGGGTGCCACCGGGGCTTGCGCCGGCCGGCAACAGCTGAAGCGCGCCCACGCAATCGCGGCCGATCTGCTCGAGCAGGTCGAAGGCATCGGTGGAGCCGGCCTTGTACCGGCGTGCCACCCGCTCGCGAATCTCCTTGCTGTCGGGCAGCAGGTTCTCGAACCAGGCCTCCACGGCGGCGCCCCGGTGGGGCTGGTTGCCAGGCGTGAACGGCAGCGAGAGCGACAGCGGGCGACCGAATTCGGAACCCGACCAGGCGTCGTCGTATTGCAGGGTCTCGCCCTGGGGAGAAAGGGTCCAGGTGCCGACGAACTGGTGGTTCATCCACAGGCCGAGCGCGCGGGAATGTGAGCGACGTCCCATGGCGTCACCAGTTCGCGTCGGACGGGTCGTTTTGCGTGGCGACAGGTCTGGGTGAGCCCGTCTTGCGCAGCACCAGGTCCACACCGAGGATGCCGAGCAGCCGCAGCAGGCGCGCCGCACCCACCGTGTCCGCGTTGCGCTCCAGTGCCGAATAGGTTTGCTGCGTCACACCCAGGCGCATCGCCACTTCCTTCTGCGTCAGGCCGGCTTCCTTGCGAAAGGCCTGGAGCAAGATCGGTAGCTGGTCTGCCGTGCGGGTCGTGAATTCATTCATACACATGAAAGGCTGTTTATCGGGTTTACGCATTGTAATATGTAAACCCGATAAACATACTAAAGGCTGTGAGAAAACAGCCTCAGGGCAGTAAAAGCAAAAAACAGCTTGTGAGCTGTTTAAAGGGTCTCGCGCTGTTCCTCCGGCAAATCAATCCGTTCGACCGCCGCGTCGACAGACCCCGCGCGCAGCGCACTCCACCGTGCGCGCGCGCTGGCCACGCTCGCCGCCTTCACATGTCCGTAGCCGCGGATCGACTCGGGCACGCGCGCCACGGCCAGAGCACGGTCCATGCTCGCCTCGCTCAGGGCCTTGATCTCACCTTCGACCAGGCCGATGTACTCCGCGATCAAGGCACGCTCCATGCGCCGCTCCTGCGTGCGACCAAAGGGATCGAAGGGCGTGTTTCGCAAGAACTTCAGGCGCGCGAGCAGGGGAAACACCGAACCCATCCAGGCCCCGAATCGCCGCTTGCGCGGCGCCCCACCGGCGGCATCCAGCGTGGGCGGTGCGAGGTGGTAGGTCAGCTTCGGTGAACCCTGGAACGCCGCGTCCATCTGCGCCTTGAACGCTGGCGTGCTGAAGAGGCGTGCCACCTCGTACTCGTCCTTGTAGGCCATGAGTTTGTAGAGGTTGCTGGCCACCACCTTGCTCAGCCGATCGCCTCCGACGGCCTTGTCTTCGGCTTCCCGCACGCGTTCGACAAAGGCCGCGTAGCGCGCCGCGTACGCTTCGTTCTGGTAGGCGGTGAGCAGCCCGACGCGATGCTCGACCAGTTTCCGCAGGCTCTGCGGCAGATGCACCGCGACCGCTTGTGTGGGTTGGGCCAGACGCTGCACGCGCTCAGGATCGATGGCGGCCAGTCGTCCCCATTGAAAGGCCTGCACATTCGCGGCCACGGCCACGCCGTTGAGTTCGATCGCGCGCAGCAGCGCATCCAGCGACAGGGGCAAGGCCCCGCGCTGGAACGCCAGACCCAGCAGGAACAGGTTGGCGCCGATGGCATCGCCCAGCAAAGCGGTGGCCAGGGCGGTGGCATCGTGGAACTCGGCGCGTTGGCCGGTGGCATCGCGGATCAGCTCTTGCAGGTCTCCTGCGGGAAACTGCCAGTCGGGGTTGCGTGCGAACGGGCCTGCAGGTTGTTCGTGGCTGTTCACCAGCGCCAGGGTGCGGCCGGGTCGCATCTTGCTCACCGCATCGGCGGCGCCGGCGGTGAGCATGTCGCAGGCGAGGATCAGGTCGGCCTCGCCGGTAGCGATGCGCTGCGCGTGCAACTGGCTGGCTCGCGTGGCCAGGCGCACGTGCGAGGTAACGGCGCCGTTCTTCTGGCTCATGCCGGTCATGTCGAGCACGCTCGCGCCCTTGCGTTCCAGGTGCGCCGCCATGCCCAGCATCGCACCGATGGTGATGACGCCCGTGCCACCGATGCCGGTGATGAGAATGTTGAAGGGTTGTGCAAGCGCTGGCGCACTGGGCAGCGGCAGCGCTGAAAAGTCCGGTACTTCCCGCTCTGGCTTGTTCGCCGCCGCGCGGCGCGGGTTCGCACCCGTCACGGTGACAAAACTGGGGCAGAAGCCCTTCAGACAGGACAGGTCGACGTTGCAGGACGACTGGTCGATCACGCGCTTTCGCCCCAGCGGCGTTTCCCTGGGCAGGATCGCCGTGCAGTTCGACTGCTGGCCGCAGTCACCGCAACCTTCGCACACCGCTTCGTTGATGAACACGCGCTCGGTGGCCTGTGGCATTTCCTTCTTCTTGCGCCGACGCCGCTTCTCGGCCGCGCAGGTCTGGTCGTAGATGATCACGCTCACCCCTGGCTCTTCGCGCAGCGCGCGCTGCACCGCGTCGAGCTCGGCGCGGTCGTGCAGCGTGGCCTGGGGTGGCAGGCCGTCGCGGTGGTCGTAGCGGCCGAGCTCTTCGGTCACGATGGCAATGCGGCCCACGCCCTCGGCGCTCAATTGCCGCGCGATCTCGCGCACGCCGATCGGGCCGTCCACCGGTTGGCCGCCGGTCATGGCCACGGCGTCGTTGTAGAGAATCTTGTAGGTCATGCGCACCGGCATCGTGCGGTTGGCCGCCACCGCGGCGCGGATCGCCAGGCTGCCCGAGTGGTAGTAGGTGCCGTCGCCGAGGTTGGCAAACACGTGCGGCACCTTGCTGAAGGCCGATGCGCCGATCCACGGCGTGCCCTCGCCACCCATCTGCGTGGTGAGCTTGTTGAACTCCGGGTAGATGGCGGTGGCCATCACGTGGCAGCCAATGCCGGCGAGCGCGAAGCTGCCTTCAGGCACGCGTGTGCTGGTGTTGTGGGGACAACCCGAGCAGTACCAGGCCGGCCGCGTCGGGGTGGACACGGTGCGCAGCAGCAACCGGTCCTTGTCCTCCAGAAAATCCAGCCGGGACTGGATCAGGCCTTCGGTGTGGGTCTCGAGTCCGAGCCGGCGGATGCGCGCCGCGATCACGCGCGCCACCTGCGCCACAGAGAAATCGGTTTTCGTCGACAGCAGCCAGTCACCACGGCCCTGGGCGTTGTGCACGTCCCATTCACCGCGCTCGTCGAACTTGCCGATCACGCGCGGCCGCACGTCTTCGCGCCAGTTGTAGAGCTGCTCCTTCAGCTGGTACTCCACCACCTGACGCTTTTCCTCGACCACCAGGATTTCCTCCAGACCGCGCGCGAACTCGCGAATGCCTTCGGGCTCCAGCGGCCAGGGCATGGACACCTTGAACAGGCGGATGCCGATGTCGGCAGCCAGCGCTTCGTCGATACCGAGTTCTTCCAGCGCTTCAAGCACATCGAGGTAACTCTTGCCCGAGGCCACGATGCCCAACCGCGCCTGCGGGGCGTCGATGGTCACGCGGTTGAGCCGGTTCTCGCGCGCGTAGGCCATGGCGGCGTAGATCTTGTGGTCCTGCATCAGCGCTTCCTGCTTGCGCGCCTGCACACCCAGCGTGTCGGTGGAAAGCCGGTTGTTCAAGCCGCCCTCGGGCAGGACGAACTCCCTGGGCAGGCGCGTCTGCACCGCGAACGGATCGGCGCTGATGGATGCGCTGGACTCCACCGTGTCGGCCAGCGCCTTGAAACCCACGGCACAGCCGGAGAAGCGCGACATGGCCCAGCCGTGCAGGCCAAGCTCGATGTACTCCTGCACGTTGCAGGGGTAGAGCACCGGGATCATGGAGGCGGCGAACACATGGTCGCTCTGGTGCGGCAGGGTGGACGAGTAGGCGCCGTGGTCGTCGCCCGCCACCAGCAGCACACCGCCGTGGCGCGAGCTGCCCGCGTGGTTCATGTGCTTGAACACGTCGATGCTGCGGTCCACGCCCGGGCCTTTGCCGTACCAGAGGCCGAACACGCCGTCGTACTCGCTTTCGCCGAGCAGGTGCACCTGCTGGCTGCCCCACACCGACGTCGCGGCAAGTTCCTCGTTCACGCCGGGCACGAAGCGCACATGGTGTGCGTCCAGCTGCGGCCGTGCCTTCCACAATGCTTCGTCCAGCCCGCCCAGTGGCGATCCCCGGTAGCCGGAAATGAACCCTCCCGTGTGCAGGCCGGCGGCCTGGTCGCGCAGGCGCTGCATGAGCGGCAGTCTCACCAGGGCCTGGATGCCACTGAGGTAGATCTCGCCCGTGGTGGCGGTGTATTTGTCGTCCAGTGACACCTGGCGCAAGGCAGGTTCGCTGGGGGCAGGGGCGTGCAGCGCATCGACGCGAGCGTTCATCGTGGGTCTCTCTCCGTCCTCGTGGGATCGGCTTGGGCAGTGGCAGACAGCGGTGGCGGGATCGCCGCCTCGCGCCGTCGGAACGGTGCACGCGCGGCGGGTGGGCCGTGCGTGCACCTCGGAATTATCGATCGTCGCAATACCAGCGGTCGTCGGCGAGCATCACTTCGTGATGGCCACGTCCGGCGGGCATCATGGGGTAGCAGTTCTCCTGCGCGGCAACGCGCACATCCAGAAAGAAGGGACCGTCATGGGCCAGGCACTGGGCCAGTGCCGCGTCCAGTTCGTGCGGCTGGTCCACGCGCAGCGCCCCCCAGCCGAAGGCGGCTGCCAGCGCCACGAAGTCGGGCAGTGCCGCGTTCCAGCTGTGGCTCAGGCGATTGCCATGGATGAGTTGCTGCCACTGGCGCACCATGCCCATGTAGCCGTTGTTGCACAGCACCAGCTTCACCGGTGTGGCGTGCTGCACGGCGGTGGACAGTTCTTGGATGTTCATGAGCACGGAAGCGTCGCCGCTCACACAGACCACCGTCTTGTCGGGGTGCGCGATCTGCGCACCGATCGCGGCAGGCAGTCCATACCCCATCGTGCCCGCGCCGCCCGAGGTCAGCCAGCGCCGTGGCTTCTCGATGCGCAGGTGCTGGGCGGCCCACATCTGGTGCTGGCCCACATCGGTCGACACGATGGCATCGCGACCTTGCAGTTGCCGTTGCAGGGCGCACATCAATTGCTGCGGCAGGATGGTGGTGTCCCCAGGGGTGAAGGCCAGGCAATCCGCGGCGCGCCAATGCCGGATGCGTGCCCACCAGGGGTCCAGCGTGTCCGCTGGCGGGGGCGGCGGCAGCAGTGCGGCCAGCGCTTCGAGCACCGCACCGCAGTCGCCCGCCAGCGCCACGTCCACCGGGATCACCCGACCGATGTTGGCAGGATGAATGTCGATGTGGATCTTGCGCGCACCGGGTGCGAAGTCGCTCAGGCGCCCGGTGATGCGGTCGTCGAAGCGCGCGCCCACGCAGACGATCAGGTCGGCGTTGTGCATGGCCAGGTTGGCCTCCACCGTGCCGTGCATGCCCAGCATGCCGAGGAAGTTCGGGTCCGACGCCGGCATCGCGCCCAGGCCCATGAGCGTGAGCGTGGTGGGCAGATGCCACTGGCGCGCCAGCGTGGTGAAACGGTCGCAGGCGGGTTCGCCCGCGTTGATCAGACCCCCGCCGCCATACAGCACGGGCCGCTTCGCCTGCGCGATCAACGTGGCAGCGGCTTGCAAGGCGTCGTGTGCGGGCAGTGCCGGCGCACTGGCCACCACTGCGGCGGTCGGTGATGTCTTCGCGTCGACGCGCTGCAACTGCACGTCCTTGGGCAGGTCCAGCAACACCGGGCCGGGCCGCCCGCCCAGCGCGATGCGCACGGCTTCGCGCACCGCTTCGGCGATGTCGTTCGCATCGCGCGGCTGGTGGTTCCACTTGGTCACCGGCCGCGTGAGGCTGAGGGCATCGCACTCCTGAAACGCCTGCGTGCCGATCACGTTGCTGGCCACCTGGCCGCTGATGCAGAGCACGGGCACCGAATCGCTGATGGCATCGAGCAGGCCGGAGATGGTGTTGCCCACGCCCGGCCCGGAGGTGACCAGCACCACGCCGAGGCGGCCGGTGGTGCGCGCATACCCTTCGGCGGCGTGCACGGCCGCCTGCTCGTGGCGCACCAGCACGTGGCGGATCGCCGGCTGGCCATGCAGCGCGTCGTACAGCGGCAATGCCGCACCGCCGGGGTAGCCAAAAATGGTGTCGACGCCACAAGCCACCAGCGTGTCCAGCAGGGTCTCTGCGCCATTGCGCGCGGTGCGGGCGTCGGCGGCAGACGGTTTTTCGATGGATGCGACATTCATGCGCAGATTTTTCTCAATTCCGGACAAAATAGGCTTCTTTGTTCGGAGGCCAAACCATGGCAAAGTCGAAAAATATTCGGGAAAGTGACCCTGAAGAAGAAAAAGCACCGGTCCAGTTCGACAAACATGATCTGGCGATCCTGCGCGAGCTGCTGGAAGACTCGCGCCGCACGCTGCAGGAGATCGGCGCGTCGGTGAAGCTCTCGCCCACCACCTGCTGGAGCCGCATCAAGCGCCTGGAAGCCGAGGGCGTGATCCGGCAGTACCGCATCGAGCTCGACCGCACCCGCCTGGGCTACCGCGACACCGTCATCGTGCAGCTCACGCTGGAGAGCCACACCGATGAGACGCTGTTCGAGTTCGGCCGCGTGCTGGCCGAGATCCCCGAGGTGCTGGAGGCCTACCTGGTCTCGGGCGACTACGACTACGTCATCCGCATCGCCGTGAAGGACACGCGCGACTACGAGCGCCTGCTGCGCGAAAAGCTCTACCGGATTCCGGGCATCCGCCACAGCAAGTCCAGCTTCGTGTTGCGTGTGCTCAAGGACGCCCAGGCGCCGGTGGGTCTGCTCTCCTAACGCTCCACGATCGACGACAGGAAGCGCAACACCTCGTTGCCCACATCCTGCTGCGGCGAACCCAGGCTCTGTACCGTCGACACGTGGTTGTGCGCGCGGCTGAACAGAAAGGGCGGGCTCTTGCCATTGGCGCGCGTGAGCGCCGCTGCCAGAAGGTAGGTGTGCTCGGCGATCCAGGCGGGGTCGAGCTCGGCCACGGCGAGCCAGACGGGGAGCGCACCCAGCGTGCGCACATGCGTGATCGGCGAGCGCTGTGGGTACAGCGAAGGGTCGTCGCCAAAGTAGGCCTTGGGGCCTGCGGGCAGCGGGGCCTCGGCACGGTACAGCCCACTCATGAGCAGCACGCCGTCCACCGCCACCGCCGGCGGCGCGCCACGGGCGACGTCGTCAAACAGCCAGGACGCCACGTGACTGGCCCCCGCAGACTGGCCCCACAGCACCAGAGGCGTGGCGTCGCCGCTCGCCTGCCGGTCCTGATGCACCCACTGCAACACCGATTGAAGGTCCTGCGTGCCGGCGGGCCAGCCATGCGATGGTGCGAGCCGGTAGTTCGGCAGCACGGCGGTGAAACCCTGGCGCGCCAGCCAGCAACCGATGTTGCGGTAGTAGACCCCGTCCCCGTTCTTGTCGCCCGCGACGAAGCCACCGCCGTGCACATACACCACGGTGGCACGGCTCTGGCCCACCGGCCGGTACACATCGAGCCGATGGCGCTCATGCGGCCCATAGACCTGATCCTTCTGTTCCTCACCCACGGGCGAGAGATCCAGCAGCGGGCGGTACAGCGCGCGCGTGGCGGCGAGCACGTCGCCATCGAAGTTGGTCCCGAAAACGGCCAGTTGCCGCTCGATATCGGCGACGGTGTCTTGTGAAGCCTTCATGAGGCGTTTCCTTTCAAGGGTGATTGGGAGGCGGCCACATCCAGGTCGCGCAAGTACTCGAGTCCGCGCCGCTCGCTCTCGGCGCCCGGCTGCGCCCAACCGTGTTCGAGTTCGACCAGGCCCGGGTAGCCGCGCTGTGCGAGCACGTTCAGAACACCCGCAAAGTCGACCTGCCCCGTGCCCGGTTCCAGGCGGCCCGGGCAGTCGGCAAGTTGCACGATCTCGATGTGATCCCATGCCACGTCGAGATGGGTGAGCACGTCGCCGTCCATGGCCTGCACGTGCGCGGTGTCGAAGATCAGCCGGACCGCAGGGTGGTCCACCGCGCGCAACACGGCCAGCGCGTCGGGCAGGTGGTGCAGCAACATGCCGGGCACGGTCTGGCTGTTCAAGGTCTCCAGGCACAGCACGAATCCGTCGCGCGCCACGCTGTCGGCGGCGCGGCGCAGGTTCTGCACGAAGGCCTCGCGCTGCGGGCCGATCGGCTGTTGCGCGTACGCCCCACCGAGCACGGCCAGTTGCCGGGCGCCCACGCGCCGCGCCGCGGCCGTGGCCTGTGCCAGCTCGGCCGCGATCCAGCGGCGGGCGTCTTCGCTGTCGGTGGCCCAACTGGTGTTCTTCAACTGGTCGAAGGTGGTGTAGAGCAGGCAACCGGCTTGCAGTCCGTGTTGCGCAATGGCCTGGCCCACGCGTGCCTGTTCTTCGGGTGGGCGTGCACGCGCTGCGGCGTAGAGCACGCCGGCAAAGCCGTGTTCGGCAGCGAAGGCCACGTGCGCCACCGGATCGTGGCTGCCCACCAGCGCGCCGAACATGGGCTCGAAAGGGGGCCGGTATCCGATGTGGGGGGCGTAGCGCAATGTCCAGCTCATGGCCTTGTGGCGGTTTCGGCAGTCCGCATGGGAAACACATCGGGGTTGAGGCAATTCGCCGGCCGCTGCTGGTTCAGCAGGAACGCCTGCAGCGCTTCCACCGCCAGGCGGCCCATGCCGTTGCGCGCGTCGTGCGTGGCGCTGCCGATGTGCGGCAGCAGGGTGGTGCGCGGAAGTTCAAGAAAACGCGGGTCGATGGTGGGCTCGTTGCGGTACACGTCCAAGCCGGCAGCGCCCACTTGTCCGGAAGTGATCGCCTCGATCAGCGCGTCTTCATCGATCAGGTCACCACGCGCAATGTTGACGAACACCGCGCCGTGCGGCAGCAGCGCCAGCCGCTCGGCGTTGATGGCACCGCGCGTCTGCGGCGTGGAGGGCGCACAGACGCAGAACACGTCGCTGTGGGCCATGAGCGATTCGAGCGATGGGTGGTACACGAAGCCGTTGGCGTCCGGGTGAACGGTGCGGTTGTGGTACTGCACCTGCATGCCGAAGCCCAGCGCGCGTTGCGCAATGCCAAGGCCGATGCGGCCCATGCCGTAGATGCCCAGCCGCTGGCCTGTGAGCTGCCGGCCCAGAAAGCGCGTGGGCGACCAGGGGCCCCAGCGCCTTTCGCGCAGCGTGGTTTCGGCCGCGGAGGCGTCGCGCGCGGCCGAGAGCATCAGCAACAACGCGGTCTCGGCCACTGCGTCGCTCAGCACGTCGGGCGTGTTGAAGACCGGCACACCGCGCGCGGTGGCGGCGGTCAGATCGATGTGGTCGTGGCCCACGGAGTAGGTGGACACCGCCTGCACGGTGGGCGGCAGTTGTTGCCACAGGGCGGCATCCAGGCGGTCGGTGGCCATCACCAGCAGGGCGTGGCAGCCTTGCGCCCAGGGCAGCAGTTGCACACCGATGGGTTCGTCGTGCGGCCACAGCTTCACGTCGAACGCGGCTCGGGCCAACGCCAGCACCGGCTCGGGCAGGCGGCGTGTGATCAGCAGGGCCGGGTGGTTCATGGGCGCGCCTCGCGGGGCTGGAGCAGGGACGCATCGATGTCCGCAATCCTTGGCGTGCCACACAACTGCATCGCGCGGCGCAGCTCTTCGGTGAGGATCTGAAGGGCACGCTCCGCCCCGGCTTCGCCACCCGCCGCTGCGCCATACAGCGTGGCGCGACCGATGGCCACGGCCTGCGCGCCAAGCGCCAGGGCCTTGACGATGTCGGTGCCACGTCGC
Organism: Hydrogenophaga sp.; assembly: GCF_051860785.1. GTDB lineage: Bacteria > Pseudomonadota > Gammaproteobacteria > Burkholderiales > Burkholderiaceae_C > Hydrogenophaga. The sequence goes on along the minus strand of NZ_JBIMLB010000024.1, from coordinate 18,557 downwards.
ACGCCCGAATCCAGCAGCACCGGCACCCGGCCCTGCACGGCAGCGACCACCTCGGGAAGGGCGTCCGCCGTTGCCACTGCGCCATCGAGCTGGCGGCCCCCGTGGTTGGACACCCAGATCGCGTCCACGCCCAGCGAGGCCAGGCGAGCCGCATCGTCAGCGCGCGAAACCCCTTTGACCATGAAGCGGCCCGGCCAGAGTTCGCGCAAGCGCTGCAGCGCGGCCCAATCGAAGGACGCATCCAGGCTCTGTCCGACCTTGGCCGCGATCGACGCGCGCGGGTCGGCGTTGCCTTCGAATCCCGCCAGGTTCTTGAAGCGGGGCTGGCCGTGGCGCAGCATCTGCAGGCACCAGCGCGGGTGCGCGGCAAAGTCGAGCACGGTGCGCGGATTCGGGCGCAGCGGCACGGTGAAGCGGTTGCGCAGATCGCGCTCGCGCTTGCCCCCGGTGACGAGATCGAGCGTGACCACGAGCGCTTCGTAGCCTGCCTGCTGGGCACGCTGCAGCAAGCTTCGCGCAAAGGCCTGGTCGCGCAACACGTACAACTGGAACCACAAGCGCCCACCCACCGCCGCCACCTCTTCGATCGAAGAGGTGGCCATGGTGGACAAGGTGTACGGAATGCCCAGCCGCGCGGCCACCCGGGCGATGGCCAGGTCGGCGCCCGGCCAGCCCGCACCAATCGCCCCGGTGGGCGCGATCACCAGCGGGGCTGCGGACGCAGAGCCGGCGATGGTGGTGGACAGATCGGGTCGATGCACGTCCACCAGCACGCGCGGGCGCAGGCGCAGTCGGTCGAAGCCCTCGCGGTTGGCGCGCAGGGTGATCTCGTCGTCGGCACCGCCATCGAAGAAATCGAACACGCCGCGCGGCAGGCGCCGCCGCGCGAGGCCGCGCAGGTCCTCGATCGAGCAGGCGTTCGACAACCGTTCCTGGAGACCCGGCATCGTCAGGGAGTGGGTGTCTTCGCCGGACCGAAGGTCACATCCGGGAACGCCGCGACCGCACCCGCCCCGCCGTCCACCGCCATCACCTCGCCGGTGATGTGCGCGCTCAGGTCGGAAGCGAGGAACAGCAGCGGGCCGGCGATCTCGGCCGGGGTCGCGGGCCGGCCGATCGGGATGACCTTGCCGATGGCATTCCAGGCGTCCTCGCCCAGCCGCTGGTTCAGGCGCGGCGTGCGCACGTAACCCGGTGCCACCGCATTGATGCGCACACCGCGGCTCGCGTACTCCACGCCGGCGCAACGCACCAGGTGGTGCAATGCCGCCTTGGAGGTGGAGTAGGCGGTCTGATTGGGCACCGCACGGTTGCCGCCCAGAGACCCAACGAACGCCATGCTGCCGCCACCGTCGGCGGCCATCATCTCGCCACCGATCTGGATCGCCAGGTACGCATGGCGCAGCACGATGTCGAACTGCTGCGCCCAGCCGGCGTCGTCCACCGCCGAGAACGGCTTGATGCCCGCCACACCGATGATGTCCACCACGCCGTGCACGCGGCCGAAGGCCTGGCGCGCGGTGTCGAAGATGCGCTGCATGTCGGCGCGCGAGGTCACGTCCGCCGCGCAGGGCACGCCGCCCACGGCCCGCGCGATCTGCTGCGCGAGCGCTTCCTCTCGGTCCACGCAGAGCACGCGCGCACCGGCCTGCGACAGCGCGTGGGTCACCTGTTCGCCGATGCCCTGGCCGGCACCGAGCACGACGAAGCCGCGCCCCTTCAGACTCAGCATCGAGAGGTAGTCGGGCACGCCGTCGCGGTTCATTTCGCTCATGGGCTGGTCCTTCACGCTGCAGCGGTGGCGCGGTGCGTGGGCACCAGGTCCTGCCAGAGCGCGCCGTCGTTCAACTGCACATCGCAGGCGCTCACGCCGCGCAGGTCCAGACCCACCGCAGGCGGCGTTCCATTCTCCGCAGCGACTTTCACGGCGCTGAGCAGCGCGCGGCGCACACGCACCACGCCCTGGTCGGCCGGCACCAGGTGTTCCTTGGAGCGGTCGTAGAGCGCGCCTTGCGACAGCGCAATGGTGGCGTCCTCCACCTCCACGCCGCGCAAGCCCGTCCAGTTGTCCTTCATGAGCTCGCGATCCTGGCCGAAGTTGTCGACCCAGGTCGAGGTGTAGGCGCAGGACTTGCGGTTGTAGTAACGCGTGTCGTCCAGGCCCAGCAGCTCGATGATCTTGTCCTCGGTCACGGGTGCGTTTCCATGCACCACGATGTAGGTGGCGGTGTGCGTGTCGTCCTCCGGCACCTCGAACACGGTGAACAGGAAGGCCGGGGCCGGGATGATGCGGCCGTAGGGCACGATGAAGGGCACGACGCGCGCGTTCTTCACGCCCGGCTCGTTGGTCTTGCGCAGGGCCACGTACTGGAAGCCGAACGCCGTCTCCTCGATCTTGAGGGAGGGCTCGAGGTCGTTGGACACCAGCGCGGCGGGGTTCACCACGTCGGGGTTCGGCACGAAGCTGTCGTCGATCCAGCCGGGACGCGCCATGTTGGTGTGCAACACGCCCACGTGCGAGCTGTCCTCGCCGCCTTCCACCAGCTGCAGGTAGTTGCAGTTCACGTTCACGCGCAAGGCCACGCGGTGTTCGGGGGCCGCCTCCATGAAGGCGTACCGCGAGAACTCGGGTTGCAGTTCCTTCGGCCCCACATAGGCCCACACCAGCCCACCCGCTTCGCGCACGGGGTAGGCGGGCGCCTTCATGCGTTCGCGGTACTTCGGGTCGGCGTGGTTGGGCGTTTCCAGCACGGCGCCGGACACGTTGAATTTCCAGCCGTGGTAGAGGCAGCGCAGGCCGCCTTCTTCGACCCGTCCGAGCGCCAGCGAGGCACCCCGGTGCATGCAGAGCTCATCCAGCATGCCGACGCGGCCTTCGCTGTCGCGAAACGCCACGTAGTCTTCGCCCAGCAGGCGCACGCGCAGCGGCGGTGAATCGGGAGTGGGCAGTTGTACGGACGTGCACACCGGGTGCCAGTAGCGACGCATCAGAACGCCCATAGGGGTTCCGGGGCCGACGCGGCAGATCGTTTCGTTGTCTTTGCTGTTCAACATGGGAAAGCTCCTGTCTTGGTGCAAAAGGCCGGCGGTTCAGTGGGTTCGGCCGGTGGGTTGGGCAGCGCGGGTGGGCTTGACGATGCGGTGCTGCGGCACCAGGCTTCGCCAGTCCTCGTCCTTGCCGATTTCGGCGGAAGTGCCCACGACGTGGCTCACGTCCACGCGCAGCGAGGGCGGCTCCTGTCCTTCGCGCACAGATCGGGCACAGGCCAGCAGGACGCGGTAGAGGCGGCTGATGGCGATATCGGCCGTCGACAGCATTTCCTGCGAGCGGTCGCGGATCGGACCGCCAGAGACGCTGCAGGCAGCGTCTTCCTGCGTGAAACTGGCCAGCCCTGTGAAATGGCCGCTGCGTTGCAGGGCGCGATCCTGGTGGTAGCCGTTCTGCCACCCCATCGCGGTGGGGCCGTCGCAGGTGGCGGCGGTCATGCCGTGTTTCGTCAAGGTTTCGTCGTCCAGACCCACGAAAGACAACTGCTGCGTGCGCAGTGGCTCCTGGCCGATCGGCTTCTCGGCGTTCCACCACACGTGATAGAAGTTGCAGCGCTCGTCGTTCACGGGCACCACGGCGAACCACAGGTCACCATTCGGATTGGCGACGAAGCACGGCGCAATGAACGAAGCCACTCGCGCCATGCGGCGGCCTTCCCCGGCACCGCGCATCGCAACGTAATGGAAACCGAAATCGGTTTCGTCCGCCTCGATCTGCGGCGAGGCGTCGAACTGCATGTGTGTGGTCTTCTTCGCAAAGTCCAGGTCCACGCCTGCGGTCTTGGCCAGGCCCGACGCGTGCAGCACAGTCAGGTGCGACGAATCCACCAAGCCTTCAATGACCTGCACGAAGTTGCAGTTGACCACCGCGTAAGCGTTGATACGGTGGTCGTCGTCCAGGTCCATGAAGGGAAGCTGCGGGAAGGCCGGCTCCTGGTCTCGCGGGCCAAGGTAGGCCCAGAGGAAACCACCGGCCTCGCGCACCGGGTAGGTGCGGCCCTTGATGCGTTCCCTGAATTTCGGATCGGCCACGTTGGGCGTCTCCAGCACCTGGCCATCCACCGCGAACTTCCAGCCGTGGTAGATGCAGCGCAGGCCATCACCTTCGGCGCGCGCGAGCTGCATGGACGCACCGCGGTGCAGACAGAACTCGGCAAACAGGCCTGGACGTCCGCTTTCGTCGCGCCAGGCCACGAAGCGCTCCCCCAGGAGTTCGATCGTCTTCGGGTCGGCGCCGGAGGCGGGCATCTCGCTCAGTTGCATCGCCGGCAACCAGAAGCGTCGCATGGCATCGCCCATGGCGGTTCCGGGATGGGTTCGACACATCAGTTCGTTGTCTTGTTTGCTCAGCATGGGGCTTCCTTTCGCGGTCGGTAAAAAGGGGTCAGAGATCAAGCACCAGACAAGGCGTACGGGCACGAGAGCAGCAGGGCATGAAGCTGTCGCGATGCTCCTCTTCGGTGAGGTAGAGATCGCGGTGGTCGGGCTCACCCTCCAGCACACGGGTCAGACAGGTGCCGCACACGCCCTGCTCGCAAGACAGGGACAAGGGCACGCCCGCATCGAGCAGCGCCTGCGCCGCCGACTGGTCCGCGGCCACCCGGATTCGACGACCACTGCGCCGGAGTTCCAGCTCGAAAGGGCCATCGGAGGAATGGTCGATCGGTGCTGCGGCAAAGTACTCGCGATGCAGTTGCGCTTCCGCCCAACCCAGTTCGCGGGCGGTGGCCAGCACATGGTCCATGAAGCCTGTGGGTCCACAGACATACAGCTGGCGGTCTGAGGTCGGTGGACCGATCGCCGCCCTGGCATCCAGTCGCTGTTCTGCGGCACCATCGTCGGCATGCACCTGAACCCGGTCGGCAAAGGGTGCCTGGCGCAGTTGGTCAAGAAAGGCCATGCGCGAGGGCGTGCGACCGCAGTAATGCAGTTCGAACGAACGGCCCTCACGTGCGAGTTGTTCGGCCATGCACAGGATGGGCGTGATGCCGATGCCACCGGCAAAGAGCAATGCGTGGGCCGGACCGCTGTGCAAGGCGAAGTGGTTGCGGGGGGCAGACACCGACAGCACATCCCCTTCGTTCACTTGATCGATCAGGCGCGCCGAGCCCCCGCGCGACTGCGGATCGCGCAGCACACCGATGCGATAGCGCCGAGAACTGTCCGGCAGCTGGAGCAGCGAATACTGGCGCACCGGGCCACCGGGCACGTGGACGTCGATGTGCGCGCCGGCTTCGTAGCCCGGCAGCTCCGCACCATCCAGCGTGGCGAACTCATACGCGGTGATGTCTTCGGCCACTCGTTGCTTGGCCGCGACCCGCACTTGCAAAAGCGTTTCCATCAGAATCTCACTTCATCTTCCATGGAAGACAAGAGGTCAAAAAAAATGTCGTTCAAGCCCATTCGGCCGCAGAGCGCTTCCGTTTCTGGATCAGCACGGGCGAGCCGCCCAGCCGACGCTGGTTGAGCCAGCGCGCCAGGCCCAGATCCATCACCTCCGCGTGACGCGGAAACCAGTCGGCCAGCGCGAGCGCAAAACTTCGCACCACGTCATGCCGGCCTTGCGCGAGCGCGGCACGCACCTCGTCGAGCGATTTCAGTACGGCCGTGTGTTCATCGACATGGCACCCGGCAGAGCCGTATTCGCTCTCGCGCATGGCGTCGTCTTCCTCGCGGAAGTGGCGCACCGCATGCTCGGCAAAGGCTTCGAGCGCCACGCCTTGCTGTGCGTCCGTGGTGCACAGCAAGGCGTCCACGCAGGCGACGAACTCTCGGTGCGTGTCGTCCATTTCGCCATGACCGACCAGGAAATCTTCGTCCCAGTGGAAGCGGTGGGTGAAGGGCGCGTTCATGCGGTTTCCTTCGTTTCAGCCAGGCGCCGGGCCGGGATCAGTTCACGCCAGTCGTCGCTGCGCACAACGCCGTGGGTGCCTTGCACGCGCGACCAGTCGACATCCCGCCCAATGCCCAGCGGCAGCTTGCCCTGTTCGACGGCTTCGGCGCAGCTCAGCAAGGTGCGGTAGAGGCGGGTGATGCCCACGTCGGCGATCGACAAGGTCTCGTGAGCGCGGTCGCGCACGGCACCCGCCGAAACCGATGCCGCCACGTCCTCCTCGATGAGACCGGGCAGTCCACTCCAGCTCTCGCCACGGCGCATGGCCTCGCGGTCCTGGTGAAAGTTGTTGCGCGGGTTGGGGCGGTCGGCACGGCCCAGCGTCTCATCGGTCAATCCGAATCCGTCCAGCACTTCGGGTGTCAGGCCAATGAATTCCAGGTGGCGGCTGCGAAGGGGATCCCGGTTGAGCTCCAGGGATTCGCTCCAGAACACATGGATGAAGCTGGTGCGTCCATCGTCCAGCGGCACCACGAAGGTGGCGATGTCGCCATTGGGGTTGAGCACGCAGCAAGGCGCCACAAAGGCCGCCACGCGCGCCTCGGTGTGCCGCCCCTGCGCGTCGTCGATCTCTCGCAGTGCCGCGTAGTAGAAGCCGAAGTCGGTCTCCTGCACATCAAGGCGGGGCGCCAGGTTGCGCTGCATGGAGTTCACTTTCTGCGCGAAACCCAGGTCCACCTCGCCCGATTTCTGCAGCCCGTTCATGTGCAGCAGACCCAGGTGAGACGAGTCCACCAGCCCTTCGATGACCTGAACGAAGTTGCACTCTTCGACATGGCGGGTGATCAGGCGCTTCTCATCGGGCAGATCCATCCATGGCCAGTGCGGGAACGCAGGCTCCTGTTCGCGCGGGCCCAGGTAGGCCCACAGCAGGCCACCGGCCTCGCGCACCGGGAACGTGCGGCCCTTGATGCGGGTCTTGAAGTTCGGGTCGGCCACATTGGGCGTATCGATCACCGTGCCGTCCACCGCGAATTTCCAGCCGTGGTAGATGCAGCGCAGACCATCGCCTTCGGCGCGCGCCAGGCGCATGGAAGCGCCCCTGTGCAGGCAGGACTCGTGGAAGAGGCCGGCGCGACCACCGTCATCGCGCCAGGCGACGAAGCGCTCCCCCAGCAACTCCACCCCACGCGGTTCATCGCCCGTGGCGAGGTCGGCGGCGCTCATGAAAGGCAGCCAGTAGCGGCGCATGGTCTGGCCCATGGCGTCGTCGGGACCTACGCGGCACAGGCGTTGATTGGTTTCGTGGTTCAACATGGTTTCGCCTTTCAGTGATAGACGGAGCCACCGTCCACGGCCAGGATCTGGCCGGAGATGAACGACGCGTCACTGCTCGCCAGAAACGCCACGGCGCCGACGATGTCGACCGGCCAGCCGTCGCGCGGCACGGCACGCGTCTGGATCGCGGCCTCGCGGTAGGTGGCGAGAAATTCCTTGTTGGCCAGGTTGCCTTCGCTCAACGTGTAGCCCGGCGACACGGCGTTGACGGTGATGAAGTCCTTGCCGAGTTCGCGCGCCAGCGAACGTGTCATGGTCATCAAAGCGCCTTTGCTGGCCACGTACTCGAGCATGAACGGCGCGCCCTTGAAGGCCGTGCCCGAGGTGATGTTGACGATGCGACCCTGTTGCTGCGCGCGCATGTGCAGCGCGACCGCGCGGATGCACAGGAACGGCCCCATGGCGTTGACGTCCTGCATGCGCCGCCATTCGGCCACGGAGATCTGCTCGAAGGGCCGCAGCTCGATGGTGGCGGCGATGGCCGCGTTGTTCACCAGGATGTCGACGCGACCGAAGGCCTGCACGGTCTGCTCGACCATGTTCGCCACCGAGGCCTCGTCGGACACGTCGGTCCGCACGGCGAGCGCACGCGCACCCGTCGTGCGGATCTGCTCGGCCACAGGCTCGGCGTCGACCACATCGGCCAGGACCACGGCCGCGCCTTCGGACGCAAGCCGCTCGGCGATGGCGCGGCCGATACCGGTTTGTGCGCCGGTGACGATGGCTACTTGCTGGTCGAATCTCATGCCGTTTTCTTCCTGTTCAATGCCCAAGGCCCATGAGCGCCGCAAGTTGTGTTTCGTCGCGCGCGAGTGTTGCCGACACGCCTTCGTGCACGCAGCGGCCCCGATCCATCACGATGCAGCGGTCCGACAGGTCGAGCGCAATGTCGACGCGCTGCTCCACCAGCAGCAAGGCGATCGAGCCGGACTGCACGATCTTGCGGATGCTGTTCACCAGGTGTTCCACGATGATGGGCGCGAGGCCTTCGAACGGCTCGTCCATCAGCAAGGCGCGCGGGTTGCCCAGCAACGCGCGCGCGATCGACAGCATCTGCTGCTCGCCGCCCGAGAGCTGGTTTCCGTGGCTGCCCAGGCGCTCGCCCAGACGGGGAAACAGTTCCAGCACGCGCGCCTGCGTCCAGTGGCCCGGGCGCGCCGCAACCTGAAGGTGCTCGGCCACGGTGAGGCTGGGAAACACCTCACGGCCCTGCGGCACATAGCCCAGGCCGCTCTTCGAGCGCTGGTGCACCGCTTGTGCCGTGATGTCATTGCCATCGAGCGCGATGCCACCGCTGCGGCGCTGCGCACGGCCCACGATGAGTTCGAGCAACGTGCTCTTGCCAACGCCGTTGCGCCCGATGATGGCCACCGTCTCTCCGCTGGCCACACGCAGGCTCACATCTTCGTTGACCAGCGTGGGGCCCCAGCCACCGCTGAGTTTGTGGGTTTCAAGCATGAACCGGCGCTCCATCGAAACGTTTCTTGCCGGCGGTGCCGAGGTAGACCGATTGCACCTCGGGGTGCGACATGACATCGCCCGGTTTGCCTGTCATCAGCATCGCGCCGCTCACCAGCACCGAGACGTCGGTGGCGAAGCGACGCACCATCTCCATGTCGTGCTCGATCATGAGCACCGCGATTTCGCGAGGCAGGGTGTCGATCGCGCCGTGCAACAAGTCGAGTTCGTTGCTCGGGATGCCGGCCGCCGGTTCGTCGAGCAACAGAACGCGCGGGGTGAGCGCCAGCGCCAGTGCGATTTCCACCAGACGCTGGCGGCCATACGCGATCTCGCTCACCTTGTTGTGGCGGTCGGATTGCAGCTTGAGCTGTTCGACCAGCTTCTCCGTGCGCTCGAGCAGATCGCGTTGCCTGCCTGCGGGACGCCAGATCGAGAAGCCGCGGCCAGCCGCTTGCGCCACCGCGATGTAGATGTTCTCGAACACGGTCAGCTGCGCGAACAGGCTGGAGATCTGGAAGGTGCGCACCAGCCCCTTGCGTGTGCGCGCCGCGGCCGATGACGAAGTGACCTCTTCGCCGAAGAGGCGCAACTGACCCCGATCGGGCCGCACCACTCCCGTGAGGAGGTTCACCAGCGTGGTCTTGCCGGCGCCGTTGGGCCCGATCAGCGCGGTGCGCGCGCCCACCGGCAGCGACAGGCTCACGTCCTGCGTGACGTGCAGCGCGCCGAAGTGCTTGCACAAGCCGCTGGCCTCCAGTGCGAGCGTGGCTGTCGTGCTCATGCTGCATCCTTGCGCGCGCGGCGCATCAAAGACCTGAGCATGCCGAGCAGGCCGCCGCGCCCCATCAGCACGACCAGGATCAGCAACACGCCGATGATCAGCATCCAGTAGAAGGGATTCCATTGCGATGAAAAGTGTTTGAGCAGCATGTACACCGGTGCCCCCACGAGCGCCCCGTGCAGGCCACCGATGCCGCCGAGCACCAGCATCACGAGCGCGTCGATCGAGGTGTCGACAGCCAGAACACCCAGCCCGACAAAGGCATTGGCCTGCGTGAACAGGGCGCCCGCCATGCCGGCCACCGCACCGCTGATGACATAGGCCAGCGTCAGATGAGGCAGCACACGGTTGCCGATCAGGCGCATGCGGGCCGGGTTCTCCCTGACGCCCTGCAACATCACGCCGAAGGGCGACGACACGACCCGTTTGAGCAGTACAAAGATGACGCACAGCCACGCCAGCGTGTACAGGTAGGCCGTGGCGCCACCCAGGCCCCATTCAAAGAGGCCGAGGATGGGGGCGAACTGAATGCCCGCCAGGCCATCGTCGCCACCAGTGATGGTGGTGGCCTTGTGGGCGGCCTCGAACACCAGCACGCCAAGTGCCAGCGTCACCATCATGAGCGGCAGACCGGTGAGGCGCAGCAGAAATGGGCCGATCACCGCGGCCAGTGCAGCCGACGCGATGCCCGCCACGACCACTGCGCTCACCGGCTCAGTCCATCCCGCCAGCGAAAGCCAGCCCGCCGCGAACGCACCCAGGCCGAAGAACACCGCATGCCCGAGCGACAACACACCCGAGAAGCCGAGCAGCAGGTCGAACGAAAGCACCAGCACCACCATGACGAGGACGGAAGTGCCCAGCGCGAGATACTGCGGAAAGACGAAGTAGCAGGCCAGCGCGGCCAGCACCCACGCCACTTCGCCGACACGCCAGTGGTGGCGGCTGAGGATGGAATCTCGGGGAAGCGTGGTCATGGTCAGATCGTCTGTCGACGCACGAGAAGTCCGTTCGGACGCCACACCATCAGGCCGATGAGCAGCAGGTAGATGAAGAACGCGCCGAACTGCGGAAAGAGGTAGCGCCCCGCCGTCTCGACCACGCCCACGATGATGGCCACCGCCACCGAGGCGGTGACTTGCCCATGACCCGCCAGTGCAACGATGACCAGCATCAGCACCAGGTACTTCATGGGCCACATGGGTTCCATGGGCAGCATGGGAGCGGCCAGGATGCCACCCAGCGCTGCCAGGCCGCAGCCCAGCGCGAAGGTGGCTGCAAACAGCAGGGGCACGTTCATGCCCATGGCTTGCGCCATTCCACGGTTGTCCACCGCTGCGCGCAAGCGGGCCCCCGTGCTGGTGCGTTCAAACACCCACCAGAGCGCTCCGATGATGACGATGCAGATGCCGGAGGCGACCACGCGGTAGAGCTCGAACTCCCGGATGCCCAGGTCGATGTTCCCCCGCAGGTAGGCCGGCAGTTCCATGCGCACGATGTTCGGGCCGAACAGCATGGTGATGATGGCAATCACCACAAAGTTGAAGCCGATCGTCACCAGCACCTGGTCGAGGTGGCTGCGCTTGTAGAGGCGAACGTACAGCAGGCGCTCCGCCAGCACACCGAAGGCCGCCACCGCCATCACGGCAGCAGGCACCGCCAGCGCATAGGGCCAGCCTTGCTGCTGCATCAGGCTGATGGCGAGATAGCCACCCATGGCCGCAAACGCACCGTGACCGAGGTTGATCACATGCATGAGGCCCATGGTGATGACCAGGCCGAGCGCAATCAGGCACAGGACCAGGCCGTACGACAGGCCGTACAGAAGAATGAACGCAACAGTGGACACGGCAATCGCCTGGGTGGACTGGCAGTGGGGTCGGAAGGATGCTGGCTGGCGCTTCAGTTCAGCGGTGCAGCCTTGACCTGTTCCCAGGTCTTGATCACGCGGTTGCTCTTGACCCCGTCGGCGGACTTGACCACCTCACGCAGATAGAAGTTCTGGATCGGCTCACGCGTGACGGGGTCGATGGTGATCGGTCCGCGCGGGCTTTTCCAGGTGTAGCCGAGCATGGTCTTCATGGCGGCCTCGCCGTTGAAGGGTTTGCCGGCCTGGTCATTCAGCATCTTGTAGGCCAGGTGCATGGCGTCAAACGCGCCAATGCTGAAGGAGTTCGGGCGCACGGTGGGGCCGGCGTTCTTCTTCAACCAGTCGGAGAAGGCCAGGTTCTCGGCGTTCCTGGCGTTGGCGTCGATGTAGATGATGGACTTGAAGCCGACGATGGAGTCGTCGAACAGCGGGAGATCGCTGTCTTCGGCTTCGCCCTGGCCAATGATCAACACCTTCTGGGTCAGCCCCCGCGCCGCCAGCGCTTTGCTGAACGCCACCGAGGCCGCGCCGGGTGGAATGAACACCTGCAGCACGTCGGGGTTGGCGTTGGCGATGCGCTCGGCAAACGGCGCAAAGTCGGCGGTGTTGAGCGGAATGCGCACGTTGCCCACCATCTGCCCGCCCTCGGCGGTGAACTTGGTCATGAACGACTGCTCGACGATATGGCCTGGTCCATAGTCGCCAACGGCCACGTAGCCACGCGACTTGCCCGACTGGCGGGCGTGCATGGCGGCCAGCTCTGCAGGCAGGTTGATCGGCTGACCCATGCGGACGAAATACGGCGACATCTTCATGAGCGCAGGCGTGGCCGCGTTGACGATGAACAGCGGCACCTTGGCCGCATTCACCACCGGCGCCGTGGCCGCCACCTCGGGGCTGAGGTAGAAGCCGCCGAGCATGGACACCTTGTCCTTGACCACCAGCTCTTCGGCCAGGCGCTTGGCCAGCGTGGGGTCAGCGCCCGCGCTGTCGCGGTAGATCACCTCCACCTTGCGGCCACCGGCTTCGTTGCCGTGCAGCGCCTGATAAGCCTCCACACCATGGCGGAACGATTGCCCGGCGACGGCAAACGGCCCGGTGTAGGGGCCGACAAAGCCGACCTTGATGGAGTCCTGGGCCTGGGCGGTCGCCGCCAGTGTGGCAGCGGTGCCCATGGCCACCAGGAACCGTGTCGCGAATTTCAGCATGTTGTCTCCTTCGAATCGTCGTGGGTCGGATGTGCCTTCATCGGGCACGGAAATCACTATTCGTCTTCCGTGGAAGATAATTGCGTTGTCTAAAACTGTGCACAGGGTTACTACCTAGTCTCGAGGGAATTCGACGTCTGCCGGCCTCGTTTTGCCGATTCGACTGCTGGATTCGGCTACCATGAAAGCTTCCAGAGAAGAGGTTTTTTTATGGGCAAGAAAGAACAAACCTCCCACCGGGCGAAATCCCTTCCGGTGCCGGCAGCGAAGAGCGGCGGCAACGGGGCCAGCCTGAGCGAACTGATCACCCTCCAGTGGCAGGCCGAACGCGGCGACCTGGACCTGCGCGACTTCCTGCTGGCGATCTACTTCATGCGGCTGGGCACCATCGTCGACCGCGCCTACGACCGAATGTGCAAGACCCGCTACGGTGTGAGCGGCGGCGACATGCGGGTGCTCCTGGCGCTGCGGCGCAGCGGGCCGCCCTACGTTCGTCGTCCCACCGACCTTTTCCGCGCCTTGCTGGTCACCTCGGGCGCGATCACCAAGAAGGTGGATCGGCTGGTGGAAGCCGGCCTGGCGGAGCGACTGCCGGACCCCAGCCACAACGGCGGGTTTCTCGTCCATCTGACCAAACGAGGGCTGCAGTTTGTGGAAGAGACGGTCGAGAGCCTGGCCAGCGAGCCCATTCTTGCGCCCGCCATGCGCCAGTTCAGCAGCGCCGAGCGTGACGAAATCAACCGCTATGCGCTGCGCATCCTGTCTGCGCTGGAACACAGCGGAGGCATCGACCTCGACGCCGACGCCGACCAGTGACCCGCTAGTTCTCCACACGGCTCGGGCCCTGGTATTCGATCCGCTGCGCCGGAAATGCGTCGTCCAGATCGGGGCCACGCCAGTTCAGTTCCACCGGATGCGAGGCTTCGAAGTAGGCCAGCGCCAGCCGGTACAGGCGCCGGGTGTCGGGCGGCAAGGCGGCGATGTCGTTGGCAGGGTAGGTCTGCAGATGCTGCAGGATGGCATCCATGCGCGGGAAGATCGCGTCATAGAAATCCCGAATCTCCTCCATCGACGTACCCAGTCGCTTTGAATAACGCGCCTGCTCGGTCGGCAGCGCCCAGTCGCCCACGCGCGGCTGAAGGTCTTCGAAGCCTGCCGGCAGGGACGCCTCGTGCGGCACGGCGCTCATGGCGACACCTCAAGCATGGCCTGGCGCACGCGGAAGTGGTGGGCGAGCGCCATCTCCTGGCGCGACAGCACCACGTGTTCCATCACCCCGGTGGCCAGCGCGGCATGCTGCGCTTCCAGCAGGCTCAGGTCCTCGCGCACCACCTCTTTTTCCCGTATGCGAAACAGCTCCTGGCTGGCGCGCTCCGCCAGGTTGTCGGGCTGGTACACGAAGGTTTCGTTGATGACCACCGTGCGCGAAGCGGACACTGGAAGAAAGCGAAGCTCGATGCGGTAGTGCTGCCCGAGCAACATGACCACATTGGGGAACAGTTCGATCACATCGAACAACCAATGCTCCGCCCGAGACGGATTCACCGCAGGAGGCAAGCCATCGTTGTCGAAGCAGGCCGCCGGCAACAGCTTGCGGCCAAAGCGGTAGGCGATGGCCTCCGAGGGCGCCAGCCGGTGGTCTGGGTTGGCCGGGGCCGAGTAGCGCGTGTGCCTGCGCATGAACTGCATGAATGGGCGATGGCGCTGGGGGTTGCTGGCGCCGCCCTGGTAGTCGCCCGCGGTGTTGCGGTGGATGAACATCGTGTGGTAGCCCTCGGTGAAGGCATTCACCGCCAGGTTCCAGTTGGCTTCAATCTCGAACCGATGGCTGGACAGCCGCTGCTGACTTTGAAAGTAGTCGCCATAGCCCGGCGCGAGTTCGCCGAGCCACTCCTCCAGCGTCTCTTCCGGAAAGCGTGCGAAGTTCAGGAACACCAGGCCGTTCCATTCCTCGCAATGCACCGGCAGCAGACCCAGCTCGTCCTTGTCGATGCCGCTGAACTGCCCCTCATCGGTCACGCCCTTCAGCGCACCTTCGCACGACCAGGTCCAGCCATGGAAGCTGCATGAAAACCGCCGCTTGTTGCCCGTGCTGCCGACATCCACCAGTCGATTGCCCCGATGGCGGCAGATGTTGTGAAAGGCACGGATTCGTCCATCGGTGCCGCGCACGATCAGCACGGACGCCTTGGGCACATCGAACGAGCGCTCGACGTAATCGCCGGGCGCAGACAGATCGCTGGCATGCGCCGCCAGCAACCATGCGCGCGAAAAAATGCGCTCGCGTTCCAGTTCGAAGGATGCCGGTGAGATGTACTCCGCCAACGGCAGGACGAGGTTCGGCGGGGCAGCGTGAGCTGCCTGGATCTTGGTTTCAAGGACTGCGGCCATGGTGCGACTCTTCAGGCCATGGCGGAGGAGGCTTTGTCCGCCGGCGCAGACGCATCCTGATCCGTCATCGTCTGCCACCGGGTACCCGCCCCGATCACGCCGTTGCGCCCTTTCACCTGGCTCAGGTCGGCGCTCAGCCCCAGTGGTTCCCGGCCTTCCCGTATGGCCTTCGGCAGCGAGAGCAGGGTTCGATACAGGCGCGAGATGGCCACATCCGCCGGGGCCAGCACCTCCTTGCTCCGGTCTCGAATCTCGCCTGAAGAAGTCAACACGGCGGCGTCTTCCGGGAAGAACACATGAAGGCCGGAATACTGCCCGTTGCGCATGGCGGTCCTGTCCTGGTGGAAATTGTTCTCGCGGCTGGGCTTGCCGGGCAGGTGCCAGGTGTCCGGGTGGAGGCCGCACTTGTGCAGCGTGTCCTCGTCCAGGCCCGTGAATCGAAGCAGATCGGCGCTGTGCGGCTCCTTGGAAATCTCCTTGGTGTCGCTCCACCACACGAAGTGATGAAGCGTCCGGTGGTCGTCGATCGGCACGATCAGGCCGAGCAGGTCGCCATTGGCGTTGACGCAGTAGAACGGCGCGACATAGCCCGTCACCCGGGCCGTGACGTTGTCGCCCTCGGGCGTGGAGGCGGCGCGCAAGGCTGCGTAGTAGAAGCCGAAGTCGGTGTCCTCCACCTCCACCTTCGGGTCGGACACCGCCGCGGTGGTGCTGCTGTTGACGCTGGAGACGAAATCGATGCTGGACCCGCGCTTGAACGCGTCCTGGTGCAGGATGGTCAGGTGCGACGAATCCAGCAAGGCCTCCTGCAGCTGCACGTAGTTGCAGGGCACGACGAGTGTCACCGTCAACACGCGCTCGGGCGGCTGATCGAAGAAGCTCCAGTGGGGAAAGGCCGGCTCCAGCTCGGCAGGCCCCACATAGGCCCAGACCATCGACCCCGCTTCACGAACCGGGTAGGCCTTGGCCTTGATGCGGGAGCGGAACCGGGGGTCCGAGACATTCGGGGTTTCCAGGACCGCACCGTCCACGGAGAAATGCCAGCCGTGGAAGAGGCAGCGAATCCCCCCCTTCTCGACGCGCCCCAGCGCCAGCGAAGCCGAGCGATGGAGGCACAACTCGTCCAGCAGGCCCACGCGGCCCTCGCTGTCCCGAAACGCCACGAAGCGCTCGCCAAACAGCTCGACCTTCACCGGGTCGCAGTCGGGCGCGGGCAACTGGTAGCTCGACAGGATGGGCACCCAGTAGCGGCGCAAGGCCTCGCCCATGGGGGTACCCGGGCCGACCCGGCACATCAATTCATTGTCTTCGCGTGATAGCATCTTTTGCCTCTCATGGGGGGTGGATAAAATTCTTCCCGGGAAGAATTGCATTTCTTCCCGGGAAGATATTTCGCCCGGCATCACCTGTCCATAGGGATAACCATGAGTGCCGCCCAAAGGCGAGCGGTTTCGGCAGCCTCCCTGGAACAAGGAAACACTGAAGATGACGGTAGACACGAGTGGCCACCCCTTATCGGAACTGGTGCATCAATGGGAAGAGCAGCGCCCCGACCTCGACCTCACCGCCTTTCGTCTCGTGGGCGTCGTCATGCAACTGGCGCAGGTGCTGGAGACGGAGTTTCGAGACCTCGCTCAGAGCCGTTTCGGCATCGGCTCGGGTGATCTGCGCATCCTCATGGCGCTGCGTCGGGTCGGCGAGCCTTACACCCTGCGCCCCACCGACCTGTTTCAGTCGCTGCTGGTGAGTTCGGGCGCGATCACCAAACAGGTGGATCGTCTGGCCGAGGCCGGCTTTGTCAAGAAGGTGCTGCCCAAGGGCGCCAAGCGCCGGCGCGTGATCATGCTCACCGCCAAAGGCCTGCGCGCAGCCGACTACGCGCAGGAAGAAATCGCCACATCACTGGCGGGTGTCGCGCCCACCTTTTCGCTGCTGCGCCAGAAGGACATCGAGACCACGCTGCGCTGTCTTGAACAGATCAACGACGCCGCATTTGCCCGCCAGAATCCACCGGCGGACAACGAGGAAGAGCCCGACGAATAGCGCTGTGGTTGTCGAAGTCGGTGTTCTTTGATATCTTCCTTGGAAACTTTCAAAGAGGATATCCATGGACAGCAACGACGTACTGGTGGTGGTCGAGATCCGCTCGGTTCACGACCCGGAGGCGCTCAAGGCCTACCAGACAGGCGCACGGCAGCAGATCGCTGAATACGGCGCTTCGGTGATTGCCCGTGGCGGCACCACGCTGGAAGGCGCACCCGCCTTCGGCCCATTGATGGTGCAGCGCTGGCCGTCCGAGGCGGCGTTTCGCACCTGGCAGAGCAGCGAAAACTACCGCCCGCTGCGCGCCATTCGAGAGGCAAGCGCCGACTTGCGGATCGCCGTGATTCCGCTGGTCTGAATCGCCGCTAGTAGAAGAACACCAGACTCGCCCGGTCCTTGAACACCTGCCGCGCCAGTTCGCGCGCCTGGCTGGGCTTCTGGTCGGCCACGGCGCGGGCGTAGGCCAGCTTCTCGGCGCTCAGCCCCGGGCATTTCTGCGCCAGGTCGTCGCCGTTGTTGCGCACCGCCAGCCGCACGGCGTGGCCATACGTCCAGCGCAGCGTGTTGCACAACTCGCGCAGTTGTTCCGCGTCCACCGCGCTGGGCAGACGAAGGCCATGGAATTCGAGGTACTGCACCAGCCGGAACTCGTCGTCCGGCGCAATCACCGCCGCGCCCCCATCGGCTTCCACGCGAATGGCCAGAAAGAAATCCTGGTGCGTCAGCTCGTCCACCGCCTCGGCATCGAGGGCGGGGGCGATCTGCTGTGGGATGTGGCGAGACGCGAACGCAGAGGAAGCGCTGTCACCTGACGGCTGTCGGGGTGACGACGGAAAAGGAATGACGGTCATCGCTGAAAAGTTTTGTTACTTCCAGAATTCTGCCCACGCCCCCCTTTCCGCGTCCGTGAGGGAATCGTCACCTTCCGCGAATCAATCCACCTCTGCCCCCCGCGCCGCACCCTGAAGGAATACGAACTCATCACAAGCTGCCACAAAAGCCGGCGACGCCTGCGGGTGCCCGAAGCCCAGCACCGTGAGCCCAGCCTCCTGAATGCGGCCCGCCAGACCGACGAAATCGCTGTCGCAAGAGACGATGCAGAAGCCATCGACCCGGCGCGAGAGCAGCAGCTCCATGGCGTCCATGATCAGCGTGGCATCGCTCGCGTTCTTGCCCTGCGAGTAGTGGAACTGCTGCACCGGCCGAATGCCCAGCCCGTGCAGGCACTTCTTCCACGAAGCCAGCGTGCTGTTGGTCCAGTCGCCATACGCCCGGCACACCGTGGGCCGGCCGCGCTCGTTCACCAACTGCATGAGCTGCGCGGCGCGGTGGCCGCTCACGTTCTCGGCATCGATCAGCACCGCCAGGCGCGGGCGGGCGATGAAGTGAGCTGGGTTGCGCGTGGGCGCTGGTGATGGTGGTGGTGATTGCTGTTGCATGTGCCGTCCCTGTCGGTTGGTTGCTTCACCACCGCCGCCCTTTGTGAGGGTGGCGGTGGCCCGAGGCGGGATGCGAAGGGACTTCCCACTTTCAGGTAGCGGCATCGGAGTGCCAAGATTGATTTTGCGAAGCTCAATCTGCAAC
>NZ_JBIMLB010000023.1:0-79603 GCF_051860785.1 Hydrogenophaga sp. | reverse complement strand
CTTTCGCGCAGCCGGTGAACACCCAGCACGCTTTGCTGCTCCACCGTCTTGACCGGCACGAAGTGCATCTGCGGGCGAGAGGCCGCCTCGCACACGGCCGCAGCGTCATTGGCGTCGTTCTTCCCACTCTTGCCCTGAAGCCGATAGGCCGTCACCAGATGAGGGGCAACGAGGCGCACTGCGATGCCGTGGCTGCGCAGTGCTCTTGCCCAATAGTGAGCACCCCCGCATGCCTCCATGGCCACCTGGCAGCCCGCTGGCAGCTGCACGCACCATTCCTTGAACTTGCCACGGGGTAGTTGACGATTGATGACGGTCTTGCCTTGCGCGTCCACAGCGTGAATCTGGATCACGTTCTTGGCCAGATCAACACCAACACGAGTAATCTCTTGCATGGGCTTCCCCTTTCAATAGGTTGCAGATTGAGCTTCGCAAAATCAATCTTGGCACTCCGATGCCGCTACCTGAAAGTGGGAAGTCCCTTCGCATCCTGTTCGGGCCACCGCCACTCTTCTTCGAGTGGCGGTGGTGTCCCAAGCAACAGGGAGGCACATGCATCAACCAACACAACACCCCATCGCCCGGCCCCGACTGGCCTTGCTGATCGACGCCGAGAACGTGAGCGCACGCCGCGCCGGCCAGCTCATGGCGCTGGTCGCCGAACGCGGCAAACCCACCGTGCGCCGCGCCTTCGGCGACTGGACCACCCCGCAGCTCGCCCCGTGGAAGAAGGTGCTGCACACCCTGGCCATCGAGCCCTGCCAGCAGTTCTCCTACGCCAGTGGCAAGAACGCCAGCGATGCCACGCTGATCATGGACGCGATGGAACTGCTGCTCACGCGCGCGGTCGACGGCTTCTGCCTCGCCTCGTCCGACAGCGACTACACCGGGCTCGTCGGCCGCATCCAGCAGAAGGGACTGCCCGTGTACGGCTTCGGGCTGCGCGAATCGTCCCCGGCGTTCATGGCCGCCTGCGATGACTTCGTGTGCCTGGACGCGCCCTCGGACGCGAGCGCCCCGGCCTGAGCGCTCACGGACGCCGCTCAGTTTCCAGTATCGCGTCACAACCCACACCCGCCGCGATCCAGCGGTGGGCCAACCGCCGCAACACCGGCGCCGCCCAGCGCCAGCGCGGACCCAGCACGGCTTCGGTGTCGGTCAGGGCGCCGCAGCGGTAGATCGTGCGCGCACCGTCCCAGCGCAACGCGTCGCAGGCGCCCACGCGCTTGCGCGAGATCAAGCGACCCAGCGGACAGGGCTCGGCCAGGCAGCACACACCGCAGCCGTTGCACGGCGCGCCCAGCGCGGGCTTGGCGGGCGCTTCGGCGTGGATGTGGATGACCTGCTGCTGGCCCACCGATTCACGCCCGCGCCAGCACCGGCCCCAGCACGCGCCCCGTGTGCGTGTCCAGCCGCACCACCTCATCGGGCGGCGCGGCGGCCACGATGCGGCCGCCACCCGCACCGCCTTCCGGCCCCAGGTCGATGATCCAGTCGGCCTCGGCCATCACGTCGAGGTCGTGCTCGATCACCACCACGCTGTGGCCGCCGTCCACCAGACGGTGCAGCACGCGGATGAGTTTCTCCACGTCGGCCATGTGCAGCCCCACCGTGGGCTCGTCGAGCACGTAGAGCGTGTGCGGGGCCTTCTGCCCACGCCGCGTCACGTCGTCGCGCACCTTGCTGAGTTCGGTCACGAGCTTGATGCGCTGTGCCTCGCCGCCGCTGAGCGTAGGGCTGGGTTGGCCGAGCGTGAGGTAGCCCAGGCCCACGTCCTTGAGCAGTTGCAGCGGGTGGGCGATGTTGGGCATGGAAGCGAAGAAGTCCACCGCCTCGTCCACTTCCATGCGCAGCACGTCGCCGATGCTCTTGCCCTTCCAGGTCACCGCCAGCGTTTCGGGGTTGAAGCGTGCGCCGTGACAGACCTCGCAGGGCACCTTCACGTCGGGCAGGAAGCTCATCTCGATGGTGCGCATGCCCTGCCCTTCGCAACCGGGGCAGCGGCCTTCCCCGGTGTTGAAACTGAAGCGGCCCGGGGCATAGCCACGCGCCTTGGCTTCCAGCGTGTCGGCGAACAGCTTGCGCACCGTGTCCCAGAAGCCGATGTAGGTGGCCGGGCAACTGCGCGGCGTCTTGCCGATGGGGGTCTGGTCGACTTCGAGCACGCGGTCCACGGTTTCGCTGCCGAGCAACTTGTCGCAGCCGCTCCACGCAGGCCGATCACCCTTGTCCCAGCCCTTCTTGCCGGCGGCGGTGCTGCGCATCTGCACCGCAGCGGCCACGTTGGTGAGCAGCACATCGCGCGCAAGCGTGCTCTTGCCCGAACCGCTCACGCCGGTGATCACCACCAGCCGCTTGAGCGGCACGGTCACGTCGAGCCGCTGCAGGTTGTGCAGGGCCGCGCCACGCAGCTCCAGCGCGTCTTCCGTGGCCACCACCGCGCGCCGCGCCTGCAACGGGTGCTTCATGGCGTGCAGCAGGTAGCGGCCGGTCACCGATTCCGCGTTCGCCGACAGGTCGGCCACCGAACCCTGCGCCACCACGCGCCCGCCGCGCTTGCCGGCGCTGGGGCCGATGTCGATGATGTGATCGGCGCGGCGGATGGTGTCCTCGTCGTGCTCCACCACCACCAGCGTGTTGCCCTGCTCGCCGAGCTTGTGCAGCGCGTTGAGCAGGATCGCGTTGTCGCGCGCGTGCAGGCCGATGGTGGGTTCGTCCAGCACGTAGCACACACCCTGCAGGTTGCTGCCGAGTTGCGCCGCCAGGCGGATGCGCTGCGCCTCGCCACCGCTGAGCGTGGGTGCACCACGGTCCAGCGTGAGGTAGTTCAGGCCCACTTCTTCGAGGAAAGCCAGGCGGCTTTCGATCTCGGGCAGAAGGTCGCGGGCAATGTCGGCCTCTCGTGCGGTCAGCGCGAGGTCCTTCATCAAGCCGTGCACCCAGGCTCTCACCTCGCGCACCGACAGCCGCGCCACATCGGTGATGCCCACGCCTGCAAACCTCACGGCCCGCGCTTGTGCGTTCAGGCGCGTGCCCTCGCAGGTGGGGCAGACCTCATCCGCGATGTCTTCCACCTCGGGCTCGGCAAAGCTCTGTTCGCGGCCGCGTTCCTGGTCGTCGCGCACCGAATCGTCGAGCACCTTGCGCTGGTCGCGCGAGAGCTTCACGCCGGTGCCCACGCAGTCGGGACACCAGCCGTGCTTGCTGTTGTAGGAGAACAGCCGCGGGTCAAGCTCGGGGTAGCTGGTGGCGCAGACCGGGCAGGCGCGCGTGGTGGAGAACACCTCCAGTGTGCCGAGCTGTCTTGTGGACACGCCCTCGGCCAGTGCCTGGGCCAGGCCATCGAGCGGCGTGAGCACGTGCACCACGCCCTTGCCGATCTCCAGGGCCTTGTTGAGCTGCTGGCGCAGCGCCGCTTCGTGGTCGGCACTGACCACGAAGTCCGCCACCGGCAGCTCGATGGTGTGCTCCTTGAAGCGGTCGATGCGCGGAAAACCCGTGGTGGGCAGGAACTCGCCGTCCACACGCAGGTGGCTGTACCCACGTGGTCGCGCCCAGTCGGCCAGCTCGGTGTAGACGCCCTTGCGGTTGACCACCAGCGGCGCCAGCAGGCCGATGTGCTGGCCCTTGTAGCGCGAGAGGATGGCGGCTGCGATGCTGTCGGCGCTTTGCGGCATCACGGCCGCGCCGTCGTGCACGCAGTGCTGCGTGCCCAGCTTCACGTAAAGCAGCCGCAGGAAGTGCCAGACCTCGGTGGTGGTGCCCACCGTGCTCTTGCGCCCGCCGCGCGAGAGCCGCTGCTCGATCGCCACCGTGGGCGGAATGCCGTAGACCGCGTCCACCTCGGGCCGGCCGGCCGGCTGCACGATGCTGCGCGCATACGCGTTCAGGCTTTCCAGGTAGCGCCGCTGGCCTTCGTTGAACAGGATGTCGAACGCCAGCGTGCTCTTGCCGGAACCTGAGACGCCGGAGATCACATTGAAACGGCCGCGCGGAATGTCCACGCTCAGGTTCTTGAGGTTGTGCTCCTTGGCGTTGACGATCTGAATCGCGTTCGAATGGCGGGCCTTGCGATGCGGGCGGGCAGCCGCGCGGTACCGCTGCGCGGCGCCGGTTTCGCTCACCTCGTGCACCTCGCCCATGGAGAGCGCGTAGTCGCGCAGCGCTTTCGCGGTGTGACTGGTGGCGTGCTCGCGCACCGTTTCAGGCGGCCCTTCGGCCACCACCAGCCCGCCGGCGTCGCCGCCTTCGGGGCCGAGGTCGATCAGCCAGTCGGCGGCGCGGATCACGTCGAGGTTGTGCTCGATCACCACCAGCGAATGGCCGGCGTCGAGCAGCTTGCGCAGCGATCGCATGAGCTTGGCGATGTCGTCGAAGTGCAGGCCGGTGGTGGGCTCGTCGAACAGGAACAGCGTGCCCTTGCGCGCCACCGGCTGGCGGCTGGCGCTGGCCGACTTGGCCGCCTCGGCGAGAAACCCAGCGAGCTTCAGGCGCTGCGCCTCGCCACCCGAGAGCGTGGGCACAGGCTGGCCCAGCTTCACGTACTCCAGACCGACGTCCACGATGGGCTGCAGCGCACGGATGACCTCTCGGTCACCTGAGAAAAGACCGGCGGCCTCGCTCACGGTGAGGTCCAGCACGTCGGCCACGTTGAAGTGGCGGCCCCCGCGCTCGATCTTCACTTCCAGGATTTCGGGTCGGTAGCGCTTGCCGTCGCAGTCCGGGCAGCGCAGGTACACGTCGCTCAGGAACTGCATTTCCACATGCTCGAAACCCGAACCGCCACAGGTGGGGCAGCGCCCATCGCCACTGTTGAAGCTGAACTTGGACGGCGTGTAGCTGCGCTGGCGCGCCAGCGGGGCCTCGGCGAACAGGCTGCGAATCGCGTCCCACGCGCCCACGTAGCTCACCGGATTGGAGCGCGCGGTCTTGCCGATCGGCGACTGGTCGACGAACACCACTTCGCTCAGATGATCGGCACCCAGCAGGCGGTCGTGCGCGCCCGGGCTGTCGGTGGATTTGCCGAAGTGACGCAGCAGCGCAGGCGCGAGCACATCCTGGATCAGGCTGGACTTGCCCGAGCCTGACACGCCAGTGACCACCACCAGGCGCTGCAGCGGGAATTCGACCGACACGTCCTTCAGGTTGTGTTCGCGCGCGCCTTCGAGGATGAGGCGCGGCGTGTTGTCGGTCACCATGCGCTTGAAGCCCATGCCCACGGTCTTGCGAGCGCCGAGGTAGGCACCGGTGAGCGTGTCGGCCGAGCGGATCGCCTCGGGCGTGCCGTCGAACACGATCTCGCCGCCCCGCTCGCCGGGGCCGGGGCCCATGTCGATCAGGCGGTCGGCCGCCAGCATGACCGCCGGGTCGTGTTCCACCACCACCAGCGTGTTGCCGGCATCGCGCAGGCGCAGCATGGCGTCGACGATGCGCGCCATGTCGCGCGGGTGCAGGCCGATGCTGGGCTCGTCCAGCACGAACAGCGTGTTCACCAGCGAGGTGCCGAGCGCGGTGGTGAGGTTGATGCGCTGCACCTCGCCACCGCTGAGGGTTCGGCTCTGGCGGTCGAGCGTGAGGTAGCCGATGCCGACCTCGCAGAGGTAGCGCACGCGGGTGTTGATTTCGTCAAGCAGCAGGCGCAGCGCCTGGGCCTGGCCGGATGCGTCCGAGCCCGCCGGAGGCAGTGCCTCGTCCAGCGTGCTGAAGAAGGCGCGCAGGCGATCCAGCGGCATCAGCATCAGGTCGTGCAGGCACAGGCCCGGCAGCGCCTCGAGCTGTGCGCGGCTCCACCTCACGCCCTGCGGCATGTAGCGGTTTTCCGCCGGCAGCACCGCGTCGGCCTGCGCCTGGGTGCCGATGCGCCAGAGCAGGCTGTCGTTCTTGAGGCGTGCGCCTCGGCAGCTCGGGCATTCGGTGTAGCTGCGGTATTTGGAGAGCAGCACCCGGATGTGCATCTTGTAGGCCTTGCTCTCCAGGTACTCGAAGAAACGCGCCACGCCATACCACTGCTGGTTCCACTTGCCGTTCCACTGCGGCGAGCCGGCCTTCACCCAATGCTGCTGCTCGGGCGTGAGCTTGGCCCAGGGCGTGTCGCGCGGAATGCCGGCGGCCTCGGCGTGCCGCATCATGTCGTCCTGGCACTCCTTCCAGGCCGGCGTCTGGAACACCTTGATGGCGCCCGCACGCAGCGTGAGCTTGTCGTTGGGAATGACCAGACCGTAGTCCACCCCGATCACCCGCCCGAAGCCACGGCAGGCCTCGCAGGCGCCCACGGCCGAGTTGAACGAGAACATCGACGGCGTGGGCTCGCTGTAGCGGATGTCGCTCTCCGGGCAATGCAGGCCGGTGGAAAACCGCCAGATCTCGGGTTCTTCATCGCCCTGGATGGCGTATACCATCAGCTTGCCCGCACCCCGCTTCAGGCCGACCTCGATCGCTTCCATCACGCGCGCCGGTTCCGTGTTGCTCATGCGGAAGCGGTCGGCCACCACATCAAGCAACTTCACGGCTTCGATGGCCGGCCTGGCCTTCTTCTTGCCCTTGGCCTCGGTGTCCACTGACGCTTCGCGCTGCACGGTGCGCTCGGCCTGCACGCGGGTGTAGCCGCTGGCCGAGAGCCACTGTTCGACTTCTTCCGGCGTGGTGCTGGCGGGGAGCTCGACCGGGAAGGTGACCACCAGCCGAGGATCGCCGGACGCCGCCGCGCGGGCCTGCAATTCCACAAAGATCGACTCGGGCGAATCGTGCCGCACCAGCGATGCGGTCTCGCGGTCGAACAGTTCGGCACCACGTGCAAACAGCAACTTCAGGTGGTCGTTGAGCTCGGTCATGGTGCCCACCGTGGACCTCGAGCTGCGCACCGGGTTGGTCTGGTCGATCGCAATCGCCGGGGGCACGCCCTCCACCCGGTCCACCGCCGGCTTGTCCATGCGGTCCAGGAACTGGCGCGCGTAGGCGCTGAAGGTCTCCACGTAGCGCCGCTGGCCTTCGGCGAACAGGGTGTCGAACACCAGGCTGGACTTGCCGGAGCCGCTGGGCCCCGTCACCACGGTGAGTTCGCCCGTGCGCAAGTCCAGATCGAGGTTTTTCAGGTTGTGCTGGCGCGCACCCCGGATGCGGATCAGGCCAGAACCGCCTTCCGTCGATTGCTCGACGCCGTCGGCGGGAGAAACGGTTGAAATCGCGGCCGCAGACAGCTCAGCGGGCAGGAAGGCGTCGGACATGCAGGAGGCTCCAGATGGGGAGCCGAACATTCTACGGAGGGGTGTGACAAAGCCGCGTCACGGTACGTCATATCCACAATTTCTTACCTCGGGGCGCTGCCTAGACTCAGGCCACCTCCGGAGACCTCCCCCTATGAAAAAAAGCCACACGCTCCTCAAGAACACCCTGTCCGCCCTGGGCTTGTCTGCCCTGATCGGATTCACCGCCCCCGCCTGGGCGCAACTGCGCATCGGCATGCCTTCGGGTTTCACCGGTTCGGTGGCGGCCGGCGTGAAGGAAAACCACGAGGGCGCCAAGCTGTATTTCGACACCATCAACACGCGCGGTGGTGTGAACGGCCAGAAGATCGAGCTCATCACCGTGGACGACAAGTTCGACCCGAAAGTGACGGTGGAGGTGGCGCGCGAGCTGGTGACCCAGCAACGCGTGCTGGCGCTGTTCCTGAACCGGGGCACGCCGCATTCCCAGGCGCTGCTGCCGCTGCTCACCGAACTCAAGGTGCCGCTGGTGGGCCCGAGCACGGGTGCCATGGTGCTGCACGAGCCGGTGCATCCCTGGGTGTTCAACGTGCGCGCCACCTACCAGCGCGAAGCGGCCAAAGCGGTGGAGCATCTGGCGAGCATCGGCATCACCCGCATCGCCGTGATCGAGACCGACGATTCCTTCGGCGCCGACTCGGCCGCTGGCGCCCTGAAGGGCTTCGCCAAGGCCAACCAGAAGCCGGTGCTGCATGAAAAATCGCCGCGCGACAAACCCGACTTCACCGAGCTCGCCAAGCGCGTGGCCGCGAGCAATGCGCAGGCGGTGCTGGTGATCGCCTCGGCCGGCAACACCGCCAACGCGGTGAAGGCGATCCGCACGGCGGGATCGCGTGCGCAGGTGGTCACGTTGTCGAACAATGCGTCCGAGGGTTTCATCAAGCTGCTCGGCGAGCATGCGCGCGGCGTGATCGTGACGCAGGTGTTTCCCAACGAGCGCTCGGTGGCGTATCCGCTGATCAAGGAAGCCCAGGAATTCGCGAAGGCCAAGGGGCTGCCGGGCGTGTCGCCCGCGATGATGGAAGGCTACGCCGCCGCCAAGGTGCTGACCGAGGGCCTGCGGCGCGCCGGACCGAGCGCCACGCCGGCCAGCCTGCGCGACGCGCTGGAAGGCCTGCGCAACTACGACCTGGGTGGCCTGACCGTGAACTACGGTCCGAACAACCACACCGGCCTGGATTTCGCCGATTTGTCGATCATCGACGCCACCGGCAAGTTCAGGCGTTGAGTGCTACGACTTGACGATCAGCACGGGCACCTTGGCGTGGGTCAGCACCTTCTGCGCCACGCTGCCCAGAATGAGCGCTTTCACGCCCTGGCGGCCGTGTGAGCCCATGACGATGAGATCGCAGCCTTCGGCTTCGGCGGTCTCGATGATGCCCTCGTAGACCACATTGCGCTCGATGGTGTCGCCAGCAAAAGGCACACCGTCGGCGGCGCAGGCCAGCTTGACGGCATCCAGCGCCTGCGTGGCGGCGCTCTTGGCTTCGGTCAGGTAGGCCTGCAGGCCCACGGCAGAGGCGTCACCAATGCCGATGTAGGGAAACGGATCGATCACGTACACGCCCACGATCTGTGCGTTCTGGCTTTTGGCCAGTTGCACCGCGGTGCGCGTGGCCAGCGCCGCCAGGCCAGAGCCGTCGGTGGGAAGCAGGATTTTCTTGAACATGGCGTATCTCCTTGAATCGGGTTGTCTTCAGGAATTTCGCACCCGGTAAGGTGCGAGTCCATCTTAACGGCCGAAGTTCAGGCGAATTTGCGCCACCTCAAGCGGGCGTCAGATCGGCGCTCACGTCCACCGCGCAGTACTTGAGTTCAGCGATCTTGCCCACCGGGTCCAGCGCGGGATTGGTGAGCAGGTTGGCGGCCGCTTCGGCGTAGGCAAAGGGAATGAACGCGGCGTTGAGCGGCATCGCGTCGTCGACCCGCACCGCCAGAGCCACCTGCCCCCTTCGCGAACGCACCCGCGCGAGCGCCCCGGCATTCAGGCCCAGTCGCCGCGCCGTGGCCGGGTTCAGGCTCACCACCGGGCCGGGTTCCAGCGCATCCAGCACCTCGCTGCGGCGCGTCATGCTGCCGGTGTGCCAGTGCTCGAGCTGTCGACCGGTGATGAGCACCATGGGGAATTCGGCATCGGGCACTTCGGCGGGCGGCGTGACGCCCGCGCCCACCAGGCGCGCTCGGCCACTGTCGGTGGGGAAGTCCTCGGTGAACACCACCGGCTGGCCGGGGTCGTCCTCGCTGGCCACGGGGTAGGTCACCGCGCCTTCACGCCGCAGCCGGGTCCATGAGAGGCCTGCGATGCTGGGCATGAGCGCGCGCATCTCTTCGAACACGGCGCCGATGCCGGTGCGGGCGTCGTCGGTGGCGGTGCCGTCTGCCGCCACGTCGTACGCCCAGTGGAGCCCAAGGCGGCGCGCGAGCTGCTCGGTGATCCACGCGTCAGCGCGCGCCTCGCCCGGCGCGGGAACGGCCTTGCGGCCGAGCTGCACACAGCGGTCGGTGTTGGTGACGCTGCCGGTCTTCTCGGGCCAGGCGGTGGCGGGCAGCACCACGTCGGCCAGGCTGGCGGTCTCGGTGAGGAAGATGTCCTGCACCACCAGGTGGTCCAGCCCCGCCAGCGCTTCGCGGGCGTGCGCCGCATCGGGGTCGCTCATGGCCGGGTTCTCGCCCTGGATCAGCATGGCACGGATCTCGCGCCGGTGCGCCGCGTCGATGATTTCCACCACCGTGAGGCCGGCTTCACCCGTCAGCGTGCCGGGAGCGAGGTTCCACAAGCGCTCGGCCTTCTCACGCGCCAGCGGGTCGCCGACCTTCTGGTAGTCCGGCAGCACCATGGGGATCAGGCCGGCGTCGCTCGCGCCCTGCACGTTGTTCTGCCCGCGCAGCGGATGCAGGCCGGTGCCGGGGCGTCCGATCTGGCCGGTGATGAGCGAGAGCGCGATCAGGCAACGCGCGTTGTCGGTGCCGTGCGTGTGCTGGCTGATGCCCATGCCCCAGAGGATCATGCTGTTCTTCGCCGTGGCATAGGCGCGGGCCACCTCGCGCAGCGTGGCCGCGTCGATGCCGCAGACCGGCGCCATCGCTTCTGGGGAGAAGTCGGCCAGGTGGGCCTTGAGTTGCGCGAAGTCCAGCGTGTGCGCCTCGATGTAGGCCGGGTCGGTAAGGCCTTCGAACACGATGGTGTGCAAGAGCGCGTTGAGCAGGGCCACGTCGCTGCCCGGCGAAAAGCCCAGGTGTTTCCACGCGTGGCGCGCCAGCTCGGTGCGGCGCGGATCGGCCAGCACCAGCTTCATGCCGCGCCGCGTGGCGTTCTTGATCCAGCTCGCGCCCACCGGGTGGTTCTGCGCCGGGTTGGCGCCGATCAGCAACACGAAGTCGGCGTGCTGCACGTCGCGCAGCGGGTTGGTGACCACCGCCGAACCCAGGCCCTCCATGAGCGCGGCCACACTGGATGCGTGGCACAGGCGCGTGCAATGGTCCACGTTGTGCGTGGCGAATGCGGTGCGGATCAGCTTCTGGAACAGGTAGGCCTCTTCGTTCGTGCCCTTGGCCGATCCGAAGCCCGCCACCGGGCCCTGGCGACCGCGCGCGGTCGTGCTGGTCATGGCGCGCTGGAAGCCGGCTGCGGCGGCGTCCAGCGCTTCGTCCCAGCTCGCTTCGCGGAACAGCTCGCGCCAGTTGCGGCGCTCGATCGAGAGGGGGTCCTTGGGCGCATCGGCACGCCGTATCAGCGGGCGCGTGAGCCGCTCGGGGCTGTGTGCGTAGTCGAAGCCGAAGCGGCCTTTCACGCACAGGCGCCCTTCGTTGGCCGGCCCGGCGATGCCTTCAACGTGCTCGATCTTTCCATCGCTCACGTGGTAGGTGAGCTGGCAGCCCACCCCGCAATAGGGACAGACCGAGTCCACCTGCTGCTGCGCCGCTTTCTGGTACGCACCGTTGGCCGGTGCGATGGCGCCCGTGGGGCAGGCCTGCACGCATTCCCCGCAGGCCACGCAGGTGCTTGCGCCCATGGGGTCGTTCTGGTCGAACACGATCTGCGCATGGCCACCCCGGAATGCGAGACCCAGCACGTCGTTGCCCTGGGTCTCACGGCAGGCGCGGATGCAGCGCGTGCACTGGATGCAGGCGTCGAGGTTCACGGTCATGGCGGGGTGGCTCGCGTCGTGCGCTGCAGCGGCCCGGGCTGGGAAGCGCCCCGATTCCGCACCCGCTTGCTGCGCCCAGTGCGCGAGCTCGCTGTCGTGCCTGAGCGCGGTGGTGTCCGGCGCATCGGCCAGCAACAATTCAAGCACCGTTTTGCGCGCCGTGGTCGCGCGCGTGCTCTCCACCTGCACCACCATGCCCGGCGCGGGCGCGCGGCAGCACGAAGGCGCGAGCACACGCTCGCCTTCGATCTCGACCACGCAGGCGCGGCAGTTGCCGGGACTGCGCAGGCCGTCCATGTGGCACAGGTGCGGAATCGCCACGCCCATGCGCTGCGCAGCCTTGAGGATGCTTTCGCCCGGCGCGGCTTCCGCCGCGCGCCCATCGAGCGTGAAAGCGATGGGCGTGGCGTCTTTGGGTAGATCGTCGGTTTTCATGCCGCACCCTTTCCATTCACCTCGTGCGCAAAGAAACGCAGCACGCTGTCCACCGGGTTGGGCGCGGCCTGGCCCAGGCCGCAGATGCTGGCGTCGCGCATCACCTGCGAGAGTTCGCCGAACAAAGGCACATCCCACACCGGGGCCTGCATGAGCTGCACCGCCTTGGTGGTGCCCGAGCGGCATGGTGTGCACTGGCCGCAGGATTCGTGTTCGAAGAACCGCATGAGGTTGAGTGCCGCCCCGCGCGCGGTGTCGTGCTGGCCCATCACCACCACCGCCATGGAGCCGATGAAGCTGCCGTGCTCGAACAGGGTGTCGAAATCCAGTGGCACATCGGCCAGCGATGCGGGCAGGATGCCGCCCGAGGCACCGCCGGGCAGGTACGCGTACAGCTCATGGCCTTCGGCCATGCCACCCGCGAATTCGTCTACCAGCTCACGCAGGGTGATGCCGGCGGGCGCCAGATGCACGCCGGGCTTCTTCACGCGGCCCGAGACGGAGAACCGCCGCAGGCCATTGCGCTCACGCCGCCCGTGCCCCGCGAGCCAGGCGCCGCCCTTCTCCACGATGGTCGGAATCCACCACAGCGTCTCGGGGTTGTGCGCCAGCGTGGGCCGGCCGAACACACCGTGCATGGCCACGATGGGCGGCTTGAGTCGCGGCAGGCCGCGTTTGCCCTCCACGGATTCGA
Organism: Hydrogenophaga sp.; assembly: GCF_051860785.1. Lineage (GTDB taxonomy): Bacteria > Pseudomonadota > Gammaproteobacteria > Burkholderiales > Burkholderiaceae_C > Hydrogenophaga. The sequence goes on along the minus strand of NZ_JBIMLB010000023.1, from coordinate 67,064 downwards.
TCAGCGCCGACTCCTCGCCGCAGATGTAGGCGCCGGCACCACGCCGCAGTTCGATGACGGGCGGCGTGTAGCCCGGGTACTGGGCCGCCAGCACGGACAGGGTGGCGTCGAGCCGCTGGAGTTCGCGCGCGAGCAGTTCGCGCACGTCGTGGTACTCGTCGCGCAGGTAGATCCACACGCGGTCCACAGCCACCGCCTGCGCAGCAATGAGCAGGCCTTCAAGCATCTGCGGTGCACCGGCCTGCGCGCTGCTCAGCACCTGCCAGTCCTTGAATGTCCCCACCTCGCCTTCATCGATGTTCACCACCATGTGTCGCGGGCCGGGTTGCGCACGCACCGTCTCCCACTTGCGCCAGGCCGGAAAACCCGCACCACCCAGGCCGCGCAGGTTCGATGCCTTGAGCTCCGCGAGCACCTGATCACCATCGATCTCGCCTGCCAGCAGGCGCCGCAGTTGCGGGAAGGCCGAGGGCTCTGGTGCGGGCAGGGCCCGCGGTGAGGTCTCGCCACGCGCGAGCAGATCCTGGACCTTTGCCACGCTGGCGTTGGGCAACTGCCGCTGGCCCACGCACGCCGCAGGCGCCACATGGCACTGGCCGATGCAGGGCGCTTCCTGCGCGCGCACGCGAGCGTCGCCGGCCAGCGCGCCTTGCAGATCGGCCAGCAGCGATTCACCGCCTGCCATGGCACACGAAAGGCTGGTGCAGACACGCACCACCGTGGCTGCCACGGGTGCTTCATCGCCCACGATCTCGAAGTGGTGGTAGAAGCTCGCCACCTCGAACACCTCCACCTGGCTCAGGCGCAGCCGCTCGGCCAGCGCGGCCAGGTGGCCATGGCGCAAGGCGCCCTCCCCATCCTGCAGGCGGTGCAGGTGCTCGATGAGCAGATCGGCACGCGGTGCCAGGCCCTCGCACAGCGCATCGACCCGCGCCCGCGCTTCGGGCTGCACCTGCCGGCCCTTGGGCGTGTGGCGGGGGCGACCCCGGCCCTGGCGGGCGTCGAGCGGGCGAATGGGGATGACGGTGTTCATGGATTCAGCGTAGCACCGTATGGGGGTCGTTAATATGTTCGAAATTGCATGAACTCGGGCTTTCCACCATGTTGCGCATCACCCTGGAACCTCAGTGGCACATCGGCCTGGACGACCGGCCGGCGCTGTCCGCCAACACCCTGCTTGACCTGCTGGCCACGGTGGAAAGCGCCGGCAGCATCGCCGAGGCGGGCCGTGAGCTGGGGCTGTCGTACCGGCACGCCTGGGGCCTGCTGCAACAGGCCGAGCAGGTGTTCGGCCAGCCGCTGCTGGTGCGCGGGCGCGGGCGCGGCTCGGCACTCACCGAGCTGGGCCAGAAACTCATCTGGGCGGACGCGCGCATTGGTGCGCGCCTGCAGCCGCTGCTGGAGTCGCTGGCCTCGGAACTGGAAGGCGAACTGGGTCGCGTGCAGCGGCGCCGGCGCGCCGTGCCACGCCTGCACGCCAGCCATGGGTTTGCGGTGGCCGCGTTGCGCGAACAACTGGCCACGCGCCAGGTGAACGTGGAACTGCGCTACCGCAACAGCCTGGAAGCGGTGGCGGCGCTGGCACAAGGCGATTGCGAGCTGGCGGGTTTTCACGTGCCGCTGGGCGAGTTCGAAACGGCGGCGGCGGCGCGCTACCTCGCCTGGCTCAAACGCGACCAGCACCTGCTGGTGCAGCTGGCGGTGCGCACGCAGGGCCTGTTCGTCGCACCAGACAACCCGCTCGGCGTGCACGGGCTGGTGGACCTGCGACGCAAAGGCCTGCGCTTCGTGAACCGCCCCGAAGGCTCGGGCACGCGCGTGCTGACCGAACTGCTGCTCCAGCGCGAAGGCATCGCGCCGCGCTCGGTGGCTGGCTACGACAACACCGAGCTGACGCATGCCGCCGTGGCGGCCTACGTGGCCAGTGACATGGCCGACGTGGGCATTGGTGTGCAGACGGCAGCGCACCGCTTCGGCCTGCACTTCATCCCGTTGCTGAAGGAACGCTATTTCTTCGCGCTGCCGGCCGACGCGCTGGAGCGCGAGGAACTGCGACCGGTGCTCACGGTGCTGCGCTCGCCGGCGTTTCGCGCGCGCGTGGCGGCACTCAAAGGCTACGAAGCAGCGGACACCGGCAAAGTGATGACCGTGGCCGAAGCCTTGGGCTAGGTTGGTCTGCGCACGCCCACAGGCCGCTGCGCGGCAGCCTCCCATCCGCCCTCGAACCAGGGGTCACCGTCGAGATGGGCGCGCAGCATGGGCAGCGCGTCCTGGCCCCAGAACACGCGGCCGTCCACCACCATGGCCGGCACGCCGAAGAGGCCGAGGGCGAGCGCTTCGTCGGCGTTGGCGCGCAGGCGCTGCTTGACCACGTCGCTGTCGGGTGCGTGCCACGGCTTTTCACGCCGGCTCGCGTGCTCCTGCAGCAAGGCCTGCAGCGCGGCCAGGCGTTGCGGGTCCGAGGCGTCCAGGCCGCCATGCCAGACGTGGTGGAACAGTTGTTCGGCCACGAAGCGGCTGGTTTCACCCGGCGCCTCAACGCTTGCGCAAGCCAGGCCCAGGCGCAGCAGGGGCAGCGGGTTGAACGGATGGGCCACCGGCAGCTCCAGACGCACGCCGTGGTGGTGGCCGAGCCAGCTCACCTGGCGGTAGGTCCAGTCGCGCTTGGTGGGGATTTCAGCGGGACCGAGCTGGCCGTGGGCCTTGAGCAATGCGGCGAACAGCACCGGCTTGTAACGCACCAGCACGCTGTGGCCCATCAGCGTCTCGGGCAGGCGCTCGAAAGCCAGGTGTGCGTAGGGCGAAATGGGGTCGTAGAAGAAGGTGATGTCGCGCAAGGCCATGGTGTGCTCTCCAGGGCTCAGGAGGTGAAGCCTTGGCGGGCCTCGATGCGCTGCCACACCAGCAGCTTGTCGGCGTCGGCGGCGCGGCTCCACTGGGCGATTTCCTCCAGCGTGCGAAAGCAGCCCTGGCACCAGCCGGTGTCGGCGTCCATCTTGCAGATCGAGATGCAGGGCGAGGGCACGCCGGGCGCCAGGCCGGTTCGGCGGCGCGCGGCCTTGAGGGTGACGACGGGGGTGGGGATCATGCGGCGGGCACGGTGACATCGCACACCGGTGCGGCGGTGAGCAACTGCAGGGCTTGCGGCGTCAGGCGGAACACCGCGTGCGGGTGGCCCGCAGCGGCCCAGATCTCGGTGAAGCGAAAAAGCTGTTCGTCGATCAAGGTCACTGGCGGCGTGAGGTGGGCCAGGGGCGAAACGCCTCCAATGGAAAAGCCGGTGCGGCCCTTGACGAATTCGGCATCGGCGCGACCGAGCTTGCTGCCATCGGTGCAGACAAAGGCCTGCACCTTCTTCTCGTCCACGCGCAGGTCGCCGGAGGTGACGACCAGCACGGCCGCATCGTCCTCCTTGCGACGGAACACGATGCTCTTCGCAATCTGGCCCAGCGCCACACCCAGGGCGTCGGCGGCCTGCTGCGCGGTGCGCGCGGCGTCGTCGAGCATCACAGGCGCATGGGGATGGCTGGCATCCTGCAGCGCGCGGGCCACGCGTTGCACGGTTTCGGGCAGGGCATGGAGTTCGGCGCCGCACATGGTCAGGCCGTCCGCTTGACGAGAAGCAGGCTCGCACCCATGGCCATGAGCACACCGCCGAACACGCGGTTCTGCGCCCGCCGCGCACGCGCGGTGGCCAGCCAGCGTTGCATGCGCGAGGCCAGGAAGGCGTAGCCGTGCATCACGACCAGATCCACCAGGATGGTGGTGATGAGCAGGATCAGCAACTGCAGCCAGAGCACGCGCGCCGGGTCGAGGAACTGCGGCAGCACGGCCACCATGAAGACGATGCCCTTGGGGTTGGTGACGTTGGTGAAGAAGCCGGTGACGAAACGCTCGCGCGCCGAAGGCACGCCGGTATCCGCTGCCTGTTCGGGGCCAAGGGCCACAGCGTCGGGCACCCGCGAGCGCCATTGTTTCAAGCCCAGCCAGATCAGGTAGCCGGCTCCAGCGAACTTGACCACCGTGAACGCCGTGGCCGAGGCCAGCAGCAGCGCGCCCACCCCGACGCCGGCCACCAGCAGGATCACCGACAGACCGAGTTGCAGCCCGGCGATGGTGGCGCCGGTCTTCCTCACGCCATAAGCCAGACCGTGCGTCATCGACAGCACCGCGCCCGAACCGGGCGAGAGCGCGATGGCCCACGAGGCCACGAAATACGCCATCCAGACTTGCAGGGACATATCAGCCTTTCCTCTTGACCAGCAAGGCGCGCGCCACGCGCGAGCCGCTCGGTCGGCCCAGTTGCTCGCTGATGTACGCACCGGCATCCACCAGCGCATCCAGGTCGATGCCGGTCTCGATGTCCATGCCGTGCAGCAGGTAGACCACGTCTTCGGTGACCACGTTGCCGGTGGCGCCCTTGGCGTACGGGCAGCCCCCCAGGCCGGCCACGGAAGACTGGAAATTCCACACGCCCATCTCGAGCGCGGCCAGCGTGTTGGACAGCGCCTGGCCATAGGTGTCGTGGAAGTGGCCCGAGACCTCGTCGATGCCGAAGTGCTGGAGCGTGACCTCCAGTGCGGCCTGCACCTTGCGCGGCGTGCCCACGCCGATGGTGTCGGCAACATCCACGCGCTGCACGCCGATGCCTTTCATGAGGCCGGCCAGGTAGCCCACGCGCTCGGGAGCGATCTCGCCTTCATACGGACAGCCCACCGTGCAGCTCATGGCACCACGCACCGCAATGCCCGCCGCGAGCGCGGCCTGCACCACCGGCGCAAAACGCTCGATGCTCTCGGCGATGGAGCAGTTGATGTTCTTCTGGCTGAAGGCCTCGCTGGCCGCACCAAACACCACGATCTCATCGGGCTGGTCGAGCACGGCCGCCTCGAAGCCCTTGAGGTTGGGCGTGAGCACCGAGTAGCGGATCCCGTCCTGCCGGCGGATGCCGCTCATGACTTCGTGGTTGTCGGCCATCTGCGGCACCCATTTGGGGCTCACGTAGCTGGTGACCTCGATTTCCTTCAACCCGGCGGCCTGCAGGCGATGGACGAGCTCGATCTTGATGGCGGCAGGCACCGGCTGCTTTTCGTTCTGCAGGCCGTCGCGCGGGCCGACTTCAACGAGTTTGACGCGAGAGGGGAGCTTCATGGTGATGTCTCTACATTCCGGAGCCGAACAGCGTAACGCATCGGCGGTCTCTATCATGCAGCGCATGACCGATGAACGTGCCAACGTCCTGAGAAAAGCCCTGCTGCTGCAACCCCACCCCGAGGGCGGCCACTTCCGCGAGCTGTTCCGCTCGGGCCATGCCGTGCAGCCGCAGGATGGCCGCCCTTCCCGCAGTGCGCTGACCAGCATCGACTTCCTGCTGGAAGCCGGCCAGTTCTCCGCCTGGCACCGTGTGGCTTCGGACGAAGTCTGGCATCTGCTCGAAGGTGGGCCGCTTCGACTGTGGCTGCTGCCGCCCGACCTGTCGCGCATCGACCAGGTCGACCTCGCGCCCGTGGACACCGCCGGCCATGCGCCGCGCCACGTGGTGCCCGCGAACTGGTGGCAGGCGGCCGAGCCGCTGGGCGCGCTGGCCTATGTGGGCGCGACGGTGGGGCCGGGCTTCGAGTTCGCCGATTTCAGCTTCGGCCGCGACGATGCCGCGCTGTGCGAGGCGCTGCGGCAGCATGCGGACGGGCTGGGGCGTTTGCTGTAGGTCATGCACGAGCACCTGGCTCCAACAAGGCGGGAAACTGGTTCTGCAGAAACTGCCGCGTATGTCTCAGCAAGCTTTGCGCCTGGATGATGCATTCCGTGACGACGGCCGGGCTGACACCGTCGCCTTCGTAATCGTTCTGGTTGCGCTGCTTGCGCAAGGCATCGAGCACGATGACAACGTCGTTTGACAGACCCATCGTGAGCGGCAGGCACTGCAACGTGGTCTGGTGATGGCCCGGCTGGCTGGTCGGTGTGCGGTATCCCTGCGCCCAGAGACCGAGCATTGCGCACTGCAAGATGCATTTGTACGCGGCATCGAAACGATTCTCGGCACTCAGCGCCTCAAGCTGCGCGTCTGTCAAATTCCGTGTCGCAGCCGCTAGCAGTCGCTGTGCGCCTTGGGGCGTGACCTCAAAGACTTGCAAGCGCTGAATCGATAACAAGTTTGCTAAGGTCAAGTTCGGTTCCTATGAGATACAGGTGAGGCCCCTCAAGCAGACTCATGACGAAGGAATCGTGCGCTGCGGCCAGCTTTCGCAAGTCGATGGCGCTGTAAACAACGGGGTTGATCTCGCGCCCCAGTTGCGCCTGTGCTGGGTGCAAAGCACCCACCACTTCCCCAAAAGTGCGCTCGGTGACGACCAGTACATCGACATCACTGGCCGCGTTTTCCGTTCCCCGTGCCACGGAGCCAAAGATGAGGGCGAATTCAGGTTGCAAAGGAGCCAGGGCTTCGGCGAGCAGGGCTGCGGCACCGGTGGTCTTGCGCAGGAGACCGGCTAGTTCAGGAAAGATGGGGCACTGACGGTTCGCCTGGTAGCGAACCTGGTTGCCTTGCTCGCGGCGAAGAAGAAGCCCCACCTCAGCCAGACGGGCCAGCTCCTTGTGAAGCGTGCCAGGGGAGGTGCCGGTCAGTCGCGCCAACTCACGCACGTGGTAGTCCGTCTCGGGGTTGAGCAGCAGTTGGCTCAGCACCTTTTTCCGGTAATTGCCAAACAGGACGTCGGTGAGCATGTGCGAAATAGAGCTAAAAATGCTTCGATTGTAGCTAACTTAGCTTCGATCGAAGCAATATAAAAAACATTCTTCGTCAATACCCACGCACCCGGTCCACCACGCCCGCGATGGGCTCGCCGCGTTCCAGCGCGCGGATCTTTCCCGCAATCTGGGCGATGCTTTCCTCGCGCAGCGTGCGCGCCGAGGTGTGAGGCGTGAGCGTGATCTTCGGGTGTTGCCAGAAGACATGCTCCTTGGGCAGCGGTTCCGTGCGGAACACGTCGAGCGTGGCGCCGGCCAGGTGGCCGCTGTCCAGCAGCGCGAGCAGGTCGTCGTCGACCAGATGGGCACCGCGCGCCACGTTGATGACGTAGCCGCCGGGCTGGAGGCGCGAAAGGGTGCGGCGGTTGAGGATGTCGCGCGTGTCGGGCGTGAGCGGCAGCAGGTTCACCAGCACGCGGCATGACGCGAGGAACTCATCCAATCCCTGGGCACCGGCGTGGCACACCACGTCGGCCACGGCCTTGGGCGTGCGGCTCCAGCCGTGCACCGGGAATTCGAAATGCCGCAACGCCCGTGCCACGCGCTGGCCCAGCACACCCAGGCCCATCACGCCGACGGGGAATTCGGCCCGCATGCGGGGTTTGCGAAACGACCAGCGGCCCCGGGCCATGTCGGCCTCATAGCCATCGAACTCGCGGAAATGCCGGATCACCGCATGGCACACGTACTCGGCCATCTGCACCGACATACCGGCGTCGTCCAGCCGAACGACCTCCACCCCGGGCGGCAGCCTGAGCCTGAGCAGAGCGTCCACGCCCGCACCGATGTTGAACAGCCCTTTGAGGCCAGGCTGTTCATCGAGAAACTGCTGGGGCGGGGACCACACCACGGCGTGGTCGGCCTGCGGGGCACCAACCTGCCACTCGCTCACCGTGGCACCCGGCAGCGCCGCGCGCAGGCCCTCCAGCCAAGGCTCGGGTCGGGTGTCGGCGCAGCAGAAAGTGATGTTCATGCCGCGAGCTTACCGAAGCAATGCGGTCATGCAGTAGCCAGCTTGAGCAGTTCTGCGCCCTCGTTCACCTGATCGCCAGGCCCGTAAAGCAGTTCGGCCACGGTGCCATCGACCGGCGCCGCGATGGTGTGCTCCATCTTCATGGCCTCCATCACCGCCAGGGCCTGGCCTTTTTTCACCACGTCGCCGGCCTTGACCGAGAACGACACCACCTTGCCCGGCATCGGCGCGGTGAGACGTCCGCCTTCGGCCGCGGCCTCGCCGGCGTGGGCCAGCGCGTCGATCTCCACGATCTGCGTGGCGCCCAGGGCACAGAACACGTGCACGTTCTCGTCCACCTGCCAGGTCTGCACGGTCTGGCGCTGGCCGTTGAAACGCAGGTCCATGCGCGTGCCGGTGTCGGTGGGCAGCGCGTCGAAAGCCAGCACGCCACTCACCTCACCCACCGCCAGTTGCAGCGCGCCATCGTGCAGGTAGCTCAGGTGCGCCAGCAGGGATTCGCCCTGGTACTCGAAATCGAAGCGGCGCACGGTGATGCCGTGGGGCCGCCAGCCGTCGCGGCGCGAGAACGGATCGGCCGTTTCGTTGGCGCGTTCGGCCAGCAGCGTCTGCGCCACGGCGGCGGCCACGGCCAGCGGCCGGCCCACCTTGTCCTGATGGAACAGCGCGGCCGCCTCGCGCGGGATCAGCGCCGTGTCGAGCTCGGCCTGCGCGAACGCGCGGCTGGTCACCACGTGACGCAGGAACTGCACGTTGGTGGAGAGGCCGACGATGCGGGTCTCGGCCAGCGCCGCGTCCATGCGGGCCAGGGCTTCTTCGCGCGTCGCGCCGTGCACGATCAGCTTGGCGACCATGGAGTCGTAGAACGGGCTGATGGTGTCGCCCTCGCGCACGCCGTCGTCCACCCGCACCACGCCGCGTTCGAAGGCGGTGCAGGCGGGCTTGCCGTAGACCGTGAGCGTGCCGGTGGCGGGCAGGAAGTTGTTGTCCGGCGTTTCGGCGCAGATGCGCGCCTCGATGGCATGGCCGTGGATGCGCAGTTCGTCCTGCTTCAGCGGCAGCGGCTCACCGCCGGCCACGCGCAGCTGCCACTCCACCAGATCCAGACCGGTGATGGCTTCGGTCACGGGGTGCTCCACCTGCAGGCGGGTGTTCATCTCCATGAAGTAGAAGCGCATGGCTTCAGGATGGGCGTAACCCTCGGGCTGCTCGACGATGAATTCCACCGTGCCGGCGCCGACGTAGTTCACCGCCTTGGCGGCGGCCACGGCAGCCGCCCCCATGCGCGCACGCAACTCGGGCGTCATGCCCGGCGCGGGCGCTTCTTCCAGTACCTTCTGATGACGCCGCTGCACCGAGCAGTCGCGCTCGAACAGGTACACGCAGTTGCCTTGCGTGTCACCGAACACCTGAATCTCGATGTGGCGCGGGCGCTGCACGTACTTCTCGATGAGCACCGCGTCGCTGCCGAAGCTGTTGCGCGCCTCGCGCTGGCAACTGGCCAGCGCGGCGGCGAAGTCCTCGCTCTTCTCGACCACGCGCATGCCCTTGCCGCCGCCGCCCGCGCTGGCCTTGATGAGCGCGGGGTAGCCGATGCGGTCGGCCTCGCGTTGCAGCAGGGCGGGGTCCTGGTCGGCACCGTGGTAGCCCGGCACCAGCGGCACGCCGGCCTTTTCCATCAGGCGTTTGGATTCGGCCTTGAGGCCCATGGCTTCGATGGCCGACGACGGCGGGCCGATGAAGACCAGGCCGGCCTTCACGCAGGCGTTGGCAAAGGCTTCGTTCTCGCTCAGGAACCCGTAGCCGGGGTGGATGGCCTGGGCACCCGTGGCCTGCGCGGCAGCGATGATGCGCTCCCATTGCAGGTAGCTCTCCTTGGGCGCCGAGCCGCCGATGTGCACCGATTCGTCGCAGGCGGCCACGTGCTTGGCGCTCGCGTCGGCATCGGAGTAGACGGCAACGGTCTTCACGCCCAGGCGGCGCGCGGTGGCAGCAACTCGGCAGGCAATCTCGCCCCGGTTGGCGATCAGGATCTTGGTGAACATGTCAGATTTCCTTCGAGGCAAAGGCGAACACGCGGCGCCAGGCCGCGCGCAGAAACTTGAAGAGCATCCAGGTGAGCAGCCACATGCCGATCACCACGATGACCAGCAGCACCGCGAACACCAGCGGGTGCTGCGTGGCCAGCCAGAGCGCCGCCACCACCAGGCCGTCTTCAAGCAGGCTCACGCCCAGGTTGCTGAAAGGCTCTGGCGAGGCGTTGACCGCCGCGCGCGTGCTGGTCTTGGCGGCCTGGCTGGTGGCCGCCAGCGTGCCGCCCATGAGCGCCGCGGCCAGGGCCATGGTGGCGCTGTCGGCTCCCAGCGCACCGGCCGCCAGCGCCGCGCCGGCGGGCACGCGGACCGCGCTGTTGACCAGATCCCAGAGCGAATCGACGTAGGGAATCTTGTCGGCGAAGAACTCGACGAACAGCATGAAGCCGCTGACACCGAGCAGGGCGGGATGCTGCAGCACCTGCAGGCCGGGCGGCAGTTCGAACCAGCCCATCCAGCCGATGAGGCCGGTGATGAACACCGCGAGGTACAGGCGCAACCCGCTGGACCAGCCGAGCGCGGCGGCCAGGGCCAGCAGCTCGGGGGTACCAACGGATTGCAGCGCCTGGTTCATTGGGGCAGCCAGTTCGGCGCGCACTTGTGGAGGAACGAGGCCAGGCCTTCGCGGCCTTCGTCGCTGGCGCGGATGTCGGCGATGCGGCGTGCGGTCTCCGCACGAAGCGCCTCGTTGATCGGTGCGCCGCTCACGTCGCGCACCAGTCGTTTGCATTCGCGCACGGCCTTGGGTCCGTTGGCCACCAGCGTGGCGACCAGTTCGTCCACCCTGGCGTCCAGCGTCTCGGGCGTGGCGAGTTCGTGAACCATGCCGAGCGCGTGCGCGTGCACGGCGCTGAAGCGCTCAGCCGTCACCATGTAGCGGCGCGAGGCCTGCACGCCCATGGCGCGCGCCACATAAGGGCTGATGGTGGCGGGCAGCAGGCCCAGGCGCGCTTCGGACAGGCAGAAGGTCGCGCCCTCCACCGCCACCAGCACGTCGCAGATGGCCGCCAGCCCCATGCCACCGGCGTAGCAGTCGCCCTGGATGCGGCCAACCACCGGCACCGGGCACTGGTCCAGCGTCCAGAGCATGTCGGCGAGCTTCTGTGCGTCGGCGCGGTTCTGGTCCCAGTCGTAGCCGGCCATGGTCTTCATCCAGTTCAGGTCGGCCCCCGCGCAGAAGGCCTTGCCGTGGGCGCCGAGCACGACCACGCGCAGGTCGTCATCCTTCGAGAGGTCGGTGAAGGTGGCGGTGAGCGCGGCGATCACGTCGTCGTTGAAGGCGTTGCGCACGTCCGGGCGGTTCAGCCACACGCGCGCCACGTGCGGCGTGGGGCGGGTCACGTCAAGTACTTCACTCATGTCAATACCTCTTGGCCACTTCTTCCAGCATCACCTCGGTGGCGCCACCGCCAATGGCGAGCACGCGCGCATCGCGCCACAGGCGTTCGATGGCGGTCTCGCGGATGAAGCCCATACCACCGTGGAACTGCTGGCAGGTCTGCACCACCTCGTTGACCAGTTCACCCGTGAGCGCCTTGAGCATGGAGACTTCCTGCACGATGTCCTTGCCCTGCGTCACGCTCCAGGCGCAGTGGTACATGAACTGGCGCGCCGCGCGCACCTTGGCGTCAAGCATGGAAATGCGCTGGCGGATGGTCTGCTTGTCCCACAGCGTGGCGCCAAAAGCCTGGCGCTGCCGCACGTAGTCCAGTGTGATCTGCAGCGCCTGCGTGCAGTGGCCGATGGCCATGGCGCCCAGCGCGATGCGCTCGGTCTGGAAATTCTTCATCACCGAATAGAAGCCTTTGCCCACCTCACCCAGCACATTCTCCTGCGGGATGCGCACGTTGTCCAGGATGAGCTCGGCCGTGTCGCTGGAGAGCCAGCCCGTCTTCTTGAGCGCACGCCCGACCGAGAAGCCCGGCGTGCCCTTCTCGACGATGAACATCGTCATGTCGTGGCGCGCGCTGCCGGTTTTTGCGGCGATGAAATACAGGTCGGCGTGCACACCGTTGGTGATGAACATCTTGGTGCCGTTGAGCACCCAGTGATCCCCGTCCTGTCGCGCCGAGGTGCGGATGCCCGCCACGTCGGAACCTGCGCCGGGCTCGGTGATGCCCACCGCCGTGATCATCTCGCCGGCCGTCACCTTCTTCAGGTATTTCGCCTTCTGCGCCGCATTGCCCGCATGGTGCAGATGCGGGCCGGCCATGTCGGTGTGCACGAGCACGGTGATGATGAAACCGGCAAAGGTGGATTGCGAGAGCGCCTCGGCAAACACCAGATTGGTCATGGCGTCGGCGTCGGCGCCGCCGTATTCACCCTCGAACGCAATTCCCAGCAGCCCGGCTTGCCCCATGCGACGCAACACGTCGCGCGGCACCATGCCGGTTTCCTCCCAGGCGGCCGCGTGAGGCTCCACTTCGCGCGCCAGAAAGCGTGCGACCTGGTCGCGCAGGAGTTCGTGGTCGGGGTTGTCGTAGATCGTTCTTGTCATGCCCATGTTTCCAGTGGTTGTGTGGTCGGCGCGCCATGCCTCATCCAGAAACACCGCGGAACCGGCTTCGCCGGGCCGCTGGTGTTGCCCCCCTTCAGGGGGGGTGGCGCCGAAGGCGACGCGGGGGGTGCTCACTGCTACATCCGGAAGATGCCGAATTTCGGTTCGCCGATCGGCGTGTTGAGCGCGGCCGACAAGGCCAGGCCCAGCACGCGGCGGGTGTCGGCGGGATCGATCACGCCGTCGTCCCAAAGGCGAGCGCTGGAGTAGTAGGGGTGCGACTGGTGGGCGAACTGGTCGAGCACCGGCTGCTTGAACTTCGCTTCTTCCTCGGCGCTCCAGGTGCCGCCCCTGGCTTCGATGCCATCGCGCTTGACGGTGGCCAGCACACCCGCGGCCTGCTCGCCACCCATGACGCAGATGCGCGCGTTGGGCCACATCCAGAGAAAACGCGGGCTGTAGGCACGGCCGCACATGCCGTAGTTGCCCGCGCCGTAGCTGCCGCCAATGATCACGGTGAACTTGGGCACCTGCGCGGTGGCCACGGCGGTGACCATCTTGGCGCCATGGCGCGCAATGCCTTCGCTCTCGTATTTCTTGCCGACCATGAAACCGGTGATGTTCTGCAGGAACAGCAGCGGCACTTTGCGCTGGCAGCAGAGTTCGATGAAGTGCGCACCCTTTTGTGCGCTCTCCGAGAACAGCACGCCGTTGTTGGCGACGATGCCGATCGGCATGCCTTCGATGTGGGCGAAACCGCAGACCAGGGTGGCGCCGTAGCGCGCCTTGAATTCGTGGAACTCGCTGCCATCGACGATGCGGGCGATGATCTCGCGCACGTCGTAGGGCTTGCGCGTGTCGACCGGGATCACGCCATAGATTTCCTGCGGGTCGTAGAGGGGCGCGCGCGGTTCGCGCAGCGCCTGCGTGGCGATCTTGCGGCGGTTGAGCGTGGCCACGGCCTGTCGGGCCAGGGCGAGTGCGTGGGCATCGTTCTGTGCCAGGTGATCGGCCACGCCCGAGAGGCGCGTGTGCACGTCACCACCGCCCAGGTCTTCAGCCGACACGATCTCGCCAATGGCCGCCTTTACCAGGGGCGGGCCGCCCAGGAAGATGGTGCCCTGGTTCTTGACGATGATGGTCTCGTCGCTCATGGCCGGCACGTAGGCGCCACCGGCGGTGCACGAGCCCATCACCACGGCGATCTGTGCAATGCCGTTGGCCGACATGTTGGCCTGGTTGTAGAAGATGCGGCCGAAGTGGTCGCGGTCGGGAAACACGTCGTCCTGGTTCGGCAGGTTGGCGCCGCCCGAGTCCACCAGGTAGATGCACATCAGGTTGTTCTGCATCGCCACCTCTTGCGCCCGCAGGTGTTTCTTCACCGTCATCGGGTAGTAGGTGCCGCCCTTCACGGTGGCGTCGTTGCAGACGATCATGCAGTCCACGCCGCTCACGCGGCCGATACCGGTGATGACGCCGGCGCAGGGCGCGCTGTCGGTTCCATCGCGATCGGGGTACATGTTCAGCGCGGCGAGCGGGCTGAGTTCGAGGAAGGGCGTGCCCGGATCCAGCAGCATCTGCACGCGGTCGCGCGGCAGCAGCTTGCCCCGTTTGGTGTGCTTGGCGCGTGCGGCCTCGCCACCGCCCAGCGTGGCTTTTTCCACCTGCGACCGGAGGTCGTCGACCACCGCGCGCATGGCCTCGGCATTGGCCTGGAATTCGGCGGAACGGGCGTTGAGTTGTGTCTCCAGGATCGGCATGGTGGCATCCGTGGTTGTTTTCGGGGATTGTGGAGGATAGACATCGCGGCGACGCACCGCGGGCCATGAAGGTTGCAAATCGTGCCAAACCAGTGGAAACTTCATCGATGTCCGACTCGTCCGATGCCAGCGCCATCCAGCACGGCTCAGCACTCACACCGATTGCCCTGGTGAGAGCGATGGTGCAGGCTTATGCCACCCGGGGCCTGGATGCCAGGGGGGCCTTGGCGCAGGCACAAATCAGGACATCGGATCTCGATGACCCTGCAGCCCGCATCACCGCCACCCAGATGGAGGTGATCTCGGGGGCTGCCATGCGCGAGCTCGACGATGAAGCTCTGGGCTGCTTCGATCGCGCCCTTCCCTGGGGCAGCTACGGACTGCTCGCTCGCGCCTCTCTCACATCCCCAACCCTGGGCGTCGCCCTCAAACGCTGGTGCAGACACCACGGCCTGCTCGCCACCGACCCGCTGCCCGTGCTGGAGATCGAGGGCGATGTGGCGCGCATCGCCGTTCGCATGCATCGCGACACCGGCGACATGACCGAACTCTGCGTGGTCTCCCTGCTGCGCAACATCCACGGTCTGGCCTGCTGGTACGTGGACTCCCGCATCCCGCTGCAGGGCGCGCAACTGCCTTACCCCGCGCCGCCACATGTGGACGCGTATGCCCTGCTGTTCGATGGCCCTTCGACGTTTGGTGCGGACCACGCCGCGATCCACTTTGACGCGCGTTACCTCGCCCTGCCGGTGCGGCGCGACGAAGCGGCCATGACACAACTGCTGCAACGTGCGCTGCCCTTGACCGTGCGCTCGTTCCGCCGCGATCGCCTGCTGGTGCAGCGCGTACGCCAGGTGCTGGCCACCCAGCCGCTGGACGCACACAACGCCGACGATCTGGCCGCCTTGCTCAACCTTTCGGCCCGCACGCTGCACCGCCAGTTGAAGGAAGAAGGCGCTTCCCTGCAGGCGCTCAAGGACGAGGTGCGCCGCCAGCGCGCCACCGAGCTGCTGCTGCGCACCAAACGCCCCATCAAACAGGTGGCGCAGGCGGCCGGGTTTCAGAACGAGAAGAGTTTCATCCGGGCGTTCAAAGCCTGGACGGGCCAGTCACCGGGCGACTGGCGCAGCGAACAGCTGCCGTAGCTCGTCCATGTGGTGGAAGACGCGGTGCACGCCCATGCCACCGAACGCCCGCCCGTGCCCCTCGGCGCAATAGCCCCACACCGTGGCGCCCGCCGCCAGGCCGGCCTGCGCGCCAGTGGCGGTGTCCTCGATCACCAGGCAGCGCGCCGGGTCCACACCCAGGTGTGCGGCGGCGGCCAGGTACACGTCGGGCGCGGGTTTGGAGCGCGGCTGATCGTGGCCGCTGAAGATGCGATCACCAAAGTACGGCAACAGACCGACATGGTCGAGCTGCATCACCACCTTGGGTCGGTCGGCGCCGGAGGCACAGGCGATGCGGCCGTCGACCTGGCGGTGGATCGCGGCCACGGCGTCCACCGCACCCTTCACCGCTTTGAGTTCGGCCAGCAGGCGTGCATTGCGCCGGGCATAAAAGGCCTGCATCCAGTCCTCCGTGAGCGGTCGGCCAGTCTCGGCTTCGATACGCGCGCGCTCGTCGCGCACCGCCTTGCCGATGAAGATCTGCATGCACTCGGCCTGCGTGATCGCCCAGCCGCTTTCGTTGAGCACCTCGCGCAGCACGCCATTGGTGATGGGTTCGCTGTCCACCAGCACGCCATCGCAGTCAAACAATACGCCGTCGAACATGTCTTCCTTCAAGGGAGGATGTCGCCATCCACATAAAACCAATGGCCATTCTCCCGCACGAAGCGGCTGCGTTCGTGCAGGCGCTGACCGCGCCCCTGGATGCGCGAGCGCGCCACGAACTCGACCTCGGCGTGGTCGGCATCGATGACGGTGTGGCGTTTCACCTCCAGCCCCAGCCATTTCACGCCCCCGTCCAGTTCGAGC
Organism: Hydrogenophaga sp.; assembly: GCF_051860785.1. Lineage (GTDB taxonomy): Bacteria > Pseudomonadota > Gammaproteobacteria > Burkholderiales > Burkholderiaceae_C > Hydrogenophaga. Next base: position 51,018 of record NZ_JBIMLB010000023.1, on the reverse strand, counting down.
AAAGGAGCTCGATGGCTCGCGTGCCAGGTGGCCTGAAGGTAGCCCACGTCGCCGAGCACGAAGGCGGTGTAGCGCGAGCGCATGAGCGACTCGGCATCGGGCGCGGGCGCGCCGGTGCCCAGGTAGCGCCCACAGCAATCAGAAAATCCCGGCGCGCGGCCGCAGGGGCAGGGGTTTGGGTTCGTCGGCATGGCGGAGCGATTATCGATTCCCTTGCAAGGGTGGGGACATGGCAGGCCGGTGTTCCAATGGGCGCTTTCGCCCCGAACTCAGGACCGTCCATGAGCACCCTCGACACCTTCCCCATCACCCAGAAATGGCCTGCCACCCACCCCGATCGCCTGCAGCTGTATTCGCTGCCCACGCCCAACGGCGTGAAGGTGTCGATCATGCTGGAGGAGACCGGCCTGCCGTATGAGCCGCACCTGGTGAGCTTCGAGACGAATGACCAGATGTCGGCGGCCTTTCTTTCGCTCAATCCGAACAACAAGATCCCGGCCATCCTGGACCCGAACGGACCCGACGGCCGCCCGCTCGCGCTGTGGGAGTCGGGTGCCATCCTGGTCTACCTGGCGGGCAAGACCGGGCGCTTTTTCCCGAAAGACGTGGCAGCGAAATACGAGACCCTGCAATGGCTGATGTTCCAGATGGGCGGCGTGGGGCCGATGTTTGGCCAGCTCGGCTTCTTCCACAAGTTCGCCGGCAAGGACTTTGAGGACAAGCGCCCGCGCGACCGTTACGTGGGAGAGACCAAGCGGCTGTTGGGCGTGCTCAACCAGCGCATGGAGGGCCGCGCCTGGCTCATGGGCGACGAGTACACCATCGCCGACATCGCCACCTGGCCCTGGGTGCGCAACCTGGTGGGCTTCTACGGCGCTGGCGATCTCGTGGGCTTCCAGGACTTTCCGAACTTGAGGCGGGTGCTGGAAGCGTTCGAACAACGCCCTGCGGTGCAGCGCGGCCTGAAGATCCCCGCAAGGGGTTGATGCCCTACGAGCGAAGTGACTTGAGTCCAGAGATGCCGCAGAACCGGCTTCGCCGGGCCGCAGGCATCGCCCCCTTGAGGGGGTGACGCGCTGAAGGCGCGGCGCGGGGGTGGGTCTACTTCCTCCAGAAGTGCCCGGTAAAGAGAACGAGGACTGCGAGCAGTTCGAGGCGACCGAGCAGCATCGCGAACGACAGTACCCAGATCTGCACGCTGTTGAGCACACCGAAGTTGCTCGATGGTCCCACCTCTCCCAGCCCTGGACCGATGTTGTTCACGGTGGCCACCACGGCGGAAAACGCGGTCACGATGTCGAGTCCCGTGAACAGCAGCACCATGGTCAGGCCCATGGTGGCGGCACCGTAGATCAGCATGTAGCCGAGCACCGCGGTCATGACCGACGGCGGCATGACGCGCCCGCCGAGCGTGACCGGATTGACCACGCGCGGATGGATGATGCGCACCAGCTCACGCCGCGCCTGCTTGACCAGCAACACCATGCGAACCAGCTTGATGCCACCTCCGGTGGACCCTGCGCAGGAAACAAAACAACCCAGAAACATCATCAGCACAGGCGCAAAGACCGGCCACTGTTCGTAGTCCACGGATGCGTAACCCGTGGTGGTGGCCACAGACACCACGTGGAAAGCACTGGTGCGCAAAGCCTCCGGGAAGTCCGCCACCACGCCTTCTGCCACCAGGAGGATCGCCACGGCGACGATGGACACCGTCAGCACGGCGATGTAGGTGCGGATCTCCCGGTCGTTGGTGAGCGGGCGCAAGGTGCGATGGCGGATAACGACGAAGTAACGCATGAAACTAACGCCCGCCAGTGTCATGAAGACGGTGGCCACCGCCTCGACAGCGTGCGAATCCCAATGGCCGAAGCTCGCATCGTGCGAGGAGAACCCGCCCAGGCCCATGGTGGTGCACATGTGCATGAAGGCATCGGGCCAGCTCATGCCCGCCCAGCGGTAAGCCAGCATGCAGGCCACCGAGAACATCACATACACGCCCCACAGGCCTCGCGCCGTTTCGGCAATGCGGGGCGTGAACTTGGTGTCCTTCATGGGGCCAGGGGTCTCCGCGCGGTAGAGCTGCACGCCACCCAGACCCAGCAACGGCAGCACCGCCACCACGAGCAGCATGATGCCCAGACCACCCACGAGCTGCAGAAAGCAGCGCCAGACGTTCACCGAAACAGGCAGCGAGTCCAGGCCCGAAAGCGCGGTCGCTCCGGTGGCAGTCAGAGCGCTCATGGACTCAAAATAGGCCTTGGTCCAGGTGATGTCGGGCACCGTGAACATCAGCGGGGCCGCCGCAAACGCTGGCAGCAGGGTCCACACCAGGTTCACGAGCAGGAAGCCATCCTTGGCCTGCAATTCTCGCCGGTGCCTGCGCGTGGTCTGCCACAGGATCAGGCCGCAAGCGCTGGTGAAACCAAAGCCGTAGGCCCACACCAGAGCGTGGTGCTGTTCGTCCAGCACCCACGCCCACGCCAGCGGAACCAGAAAAGCGGGCGAAAACGCCAGCATGATGCGCGAGAAGACCGAGAGAACCGGGAGCAGGCTGTGCAGCACGAAATCGACCTGGGCTCAGCCAAAGAAGGTGGCACCCACCTGGAACAGTTTTTCCACTTCGCGCACCAGGCGCTTGTTCGGGATGAACATGATGATGTGATCGTCGGTCTCGATCACTGTGTCGTGGTGCGGCATCAGCACCTCGGACTTGCGCCCTTCGCCGCGCACGATGGCACCAATGCGCGCGCCCTTGGGCAATTTGACCTCTTCCACCTTGCGCCCCACCAGCTTGCTGGTCTTCACGTCGCCGCGCGCGATGCCTTCGAGTGCTTCAGCAGCGCCACGGCGCAGGCTGTGTACCGCTGCCACATCGCCGCGGCGCAGGTGCGTGAGCAGCTCCCCTATGACGGTCTGCGAAGGCGAGATGGCAATGTCGATCGTGCTGCCTTGCATCATGTCGGCATAGGCGCGGCGGTTGATGAGGGACATCACGCGGTTGGCTCCCATGCGCTTGGCCAGCATGGCCGACATGATGTTGTCCTCGTCGTCGCTCGTGAGCGCGAGGAACATGTCCATCTGGCCCACGTTCTCTTCGAGCAGCAGGTCTTCGTCGGCACCGTCGCCCTGGAGGATGAGCATGCCGGAAGGCAACTGGCTCGCCAGGTACTCGCAGCGCTTCTTGTCGCGCTCGATGATCTTGACCTGGCACTGACCTTCGAGCGTGCGCGCCAGCCGAAGCCCAACCCTGCCACCGCCCGCGATCATGATGCGACGCACCGGCTCGTCGATGTTGTGGATGGCACCCAGCACGTAGCGGATCTTTTGCGTGTCGGCCAGCACGAACACCTCGTCACCGGCGAGGATGCGCGTCTGCTTGGTGGCTTCCATCTCGGTGTCGAGTCGGTACAAGGCCACAACCCGCATTTCCGCCTGAGGGAAACGGTCGCGGAACTCGCCGATGGTGTGGCCCACCAGGGCGCCGCCATGCGTGGCTCGCACCGCAATCAGGCTGGCGCGACCATCGGCAAACTCCAGCACCTGCAGCGCTTCGGGGTAGCTGACGAGCTGGTGGATGTAGCGCGTGACCGATTCTTCGGGGCAGATCACGTGGTCCACCGCGAAGCCGTTCTTGCCAAGCAGTTCATCGCCTTCGTTGAATTCGGGCGAGCGCAGGCGGGCGATGGTGCTGGGCACGTTGAAGATGTCGTGAGCGATCTTGCACACCACCAGGTTGGCTTCGTCGTTGGCGGCGCAGGCAATCACCATATCGGCGTCCTTGGCGCCGGCCTCCTGCAGCACCGAGGGCTGAATGCCGTTGCCGACCACCCCTCGAAGATCGATGCGCTCCTCCAGACTGCGCAAGCGGGCCGGATCCATGTCGATCACCGTGATGTCGTTCTGTTCGGAGACCAGGCTTTCGGCAACGCTTTCGCCCACTCTGCCAGCCCCGAGGATGATGATGTTCATGGTCGCGGAATCATACGCGGGGCTTTGTCTTCCTTGGTGCTTTCTCAACTGCCCCTCGCGACTGCCCACGAGGTCATCGGCGGCCATGGGGCACGGCGCAGCGGAATAAAGGAGGAGGACCGGCGAAGCCGGGCCGGGGGACATCCGCGGAGCCGTGCCCCGTGGTCGCCGATGACCGGAACCTCCGGAGAAAGACGAAAAAAACTCAGGCCAACGCGCGTTGGATGATGATCTTCTGCACGTCCGAAGTGCCTTCGTAGATCTGGCACACCCGCACATCCCGGTAAATGCGCTCCACCGGGAAGTCGTTCACGTAGCCATACCCACCGTGCACCTGGATCGCTTCCGAACACACTCTTTCCGCCATCTCGCTGGCAAAGAGCTTGGCCATGGCGGCCTCCTTCAGGCAGGGCTCGCCGGCGTCGCGCAGCGTGGCCGCATGGTGGGTCAGTGCTCGGGCGGCTTCGATCTGCGTGGCCATCTCCGCCAACCGGAACCCCACCGCCTGGTGGTTGAAGATGGGCTGACCGAAACTCTCGCGCTGCTTGGCGTAGGTGAGCGCGCACTCCAGGGCACTGCGCGCCATGCCGATACTCTGCGCCGCAATGCCGATGCGACCGCCTTCCAGCGCCGACAGCGCGATCCTGTAGCCCTCCCCCTCGGCACCGATCAGGTTTTCCGCCGGAATGCGGCAGTTGTCGAAACGGATCTGCGCCGTGTCGCTGCTGTGCTGGCCGAGCTTCTCTTCAAGGCGCTCCACCACATAACCCGGTGTGTCGGTCGGCACCACGAAGGCACTCATGCCCTTCTTGCCAGCGCCTTTGTCCGTCACCGCGATCACGATCGCCAGATGCCCGTTCTTGCCGCTGGTGATGAACTGCTTGACGCCGTTGAGCACATACTCGCCGCCCTGCTTCACAGCCGTGGTGCGCAGCGCTGAAGCATCGGAACCCACATGCGGCTCGGTGAGGCAGAACACACCCAGCATCTGGCCAGCGGCCAGCGGGCGCAGCCACTGTTCCTGCTGGCGCGCGCTGCCATAGCGCATCAGGATGGCGTTGACGGGACAGTTGGTCACCGAAATGGCCGTGCTGGTGCCACCATCACCGGCGGCGATTTCCTCCAGCACCACGGCCAGCGTCACGTAGTCCAGCCCGGCGCCACCCAGTGCCTCGGGCACGCAGATGCCATAAGCACCCAACTCGGCCAGCCCCTGGTGCACGTCCTTCGGAAAGTGGTGCTCCTTGTCCCAGCGTGCGGCGTGCGGCCACAGTTGTTCCTGGGCAAAGGCGCGCACCGCGTCGCGGATCATGAGTTGGTCCTGGTTCAGCATGGCTGTGCCTCGGTTCTGATCACACCAGCTCGACGGCCATGGCGGTCGCCTCGCCGCCGCCAATGCACAGCGTGGCCACGCCCTTCTTGCCACCGCGCGCCTTCAGCGCGTGGATCAGCGTGACGAGGATGCGCGCACCGCTGGCACCGATGGGATGGCCCAGCGCGCAGGCCCCGCCGTTCACGTTCACTTTTTCGTGCGGGATGCTCAGCTCGGTCATGAGTGCCATCGGCACCACGGCGAAGGCTTCGTTGATTTCCCACAGGTCCACGTCGGCCACGGTCCAGCCGGTGTTCTTCAGCAGCTTCTGCGTGGCGCCCACCGGGGCGGTGGCGAACCAGTTGGGTTCCTGAGCGTGGGTGGCGTGGCCCACGATGCGCGCCAGTGGCTTGGCACCGAGCTTCTGCGCGGTGGACTGTCGCATGAGCACCAGCGCGGCCGCGCCGTCGTTGATGGAAGAGCTGGAAGCAGCCGTGATGGTGCCATCCTTCTTGAAAGCGGGCTTCAGGCTGGTGACCTTGTCGAGCTTGACCTTGCCCGGACCTTCGTCGGTGGACACCACGCGCTCGCCGCTGCGGTCTTTCACCGTCACGGGCGTGATCTCGGCCGCAAAGGCGCCGCTTTCCGTGGCGGCCTTGGCGCGAGTGACCGAGGCGATCGCGAAAGCGTCCTGCTGCTCGCGGGTGAAGCTGTACTTGGCCGCGCAGTCCTCACCGAAGGTTCCCATGGAGCGGCCGGGTTCGTAGGCGTCTTCCAGGCCGTCGAGCATCATGTGATCGAAGATCTTGTCGTGGCCCATGCGGTAGCCACCACGGCCCTTCTGCAGCAGGTAGGGTGCGTTGGTCATGCTTTCCATGCCGCCCGCCACCATCACGGTGGCGCTGCCCGCCGCCAGCATGTCGTGCGCGAGCATGGTGGCCTTCATGCCAGAGCCGCACATCTTGGAGAGCGTGACGGCGCCGGCCGACTTGGGCAGGCCACCCTTGAAGGCAGCTTGCCGCGCTGGCGCCTGACCCTGGCCGGCCATGAGGCAGTTGCCGAACAGCACCTCGTCGACCTGCGCAGGGTCGATGCCGGCGCGTTGCACCGCCGCCTGGATGGCTGCACCGCCAAGGTCGTGCGCGGACAGGCTGGCGAAGTCGCTCTGGAACGAGCCCATGGGGGTGCGTGCGGCACCGACGATGACGATGGGGTCTTGCTGGGACATGAAGCTCTCCTTGAAGGGGTAAAAAAAAGGATCAGGCGAGCGCGTGGGCCAGAAAGCGCCGGTCGCGTTCGTAGGGGAAAACGTCGTGCACGTGGCCAGCGGCAATGCGCGCCTTGTGCTGCTGCCAGAAATCGGCGTCGAGCAGGTCGGCATGGTGCTTCATGAACACCTCGCGCACCATGTCGTTGCCGAGCAGGAAAGGGCCGAAGGTCTCGGGGAACACGTCGTGCTTGCCCACCGGGTACCAGACTTCGCCGGACATCTCGTCCTCTTCGTTGCGCGGCGCCGGCACGCGGCGGAACTGACAGTCGGTGAGGTACTCGATCTCGTCGTAGTCGTAGAACACCACCTTGCCGTGGCGGGTGATGCCGAAGTTCTTCCACAGCATGTCGCCGGGAAAGATGTTGCCGGCCACGAGGTCCTTGATAGCGTTGCCGTATTCGATCACCGCGCGCTCCACCTGCGCCTTTGCCCCGGTGTCGAAGGCCTCCTGCAGGTAGATATTGAGCGGGATCATGCGGCGTTCGATGTAGACGTGCCTGAGCACCACTTCGATGGTGCCATCGCCGTCACGGTCGCTGATCTCGAGCTGGCTGGGCGCGAACTGCTGGATCTCGGCAATCAGTTCGTCGGTGAAGCGGTCGCGTGGGAACCCCACCTCGGAGAACTCCAGCGTGTCCGCCATGCGGCCCACGCGGTCGTGCTGCTTGACCAGCAGGTATTTTCCGCGGATCTGCTCGCGCGAGGTGTCCTTCTGCGGCGGGTAGAAGTCCTTGATGAGTTTGAACACGAAGGGAAAGCTCGGCAGGTCAAACACCAGCATGACCATGCCCTTGATGCCCGGCGCGATGCGGAAGCGATCGGTGCTGTGGCGCATGTGGAAGAGGAAGTCGCGGTAGAAGAGCGTCTTGCCCTGCTTGGCCAGGCCGAGTGCGTTGTACAGCTCGGCGCGAGGCTTCCTCGGCATCATCCCGCGCAGGAACTGCACATACGCGCTCGGCACTTCCATGTCGACCATGAAGTAGGCGCGCGCGAAGCTGAACAGCATGAGCAGGTCGTCTTCGCCGAACAGCGCCGCGTCGATCACCAGCTTGCCAGCCGTGTTGTGCAGCACCGGCAGGGCGAACGGCACTTCCTGGAAGCCATTGATGATCTTGCCCACCACATACGCACCCTTGTTCCGGTAGAACAGGCTGGAAAGCACCTGGAACTGGAAGTTCGCGCGCAGCCGGGCGTGATCGAAGTGCCGGAGCATCGCTGCGAGCACAAGACCGGCATCGCGCGGCAGGTCTTCGAAAGGCACGCGCAGGTCGAAGTCTTCCAGCAGGTGCAGCAATTCCGCCTGCATGTTGTCCGACGTGGGGTAGTAGCAGCGGTAGGTCGGGCGGGCGCTGGGTTCTTCGTTCTCGATGTATTCGGTGGAGACTGCGGGACGCACGAAGATGAAGTCGTTCTGAAAGTAAGCCCGCTTCAGGATCTTGGTGGTGACCGAATTGAAGAAAGTCTCCGCCAGCTCGGGCTGGTGGTGGTTCACCAGCAGCCCGATGTAGTGCAGCTTGACCTGTTCCCAAACCGCCATGGGCTGCTGGTCGGCCTGGAATTCCTTCATGAGGCGCATCAGGCATTCCTTGACCCGCAGGTCGTAGAACTCGATGCGCTCGCGCTGTGCCCGTTGCTGGCCCAGCCAGTCGCGCGTTTCGAAACGGTGTTTGGCTCGGGCCGACTCGGTGCGAAACAGGCGGTAGTGGCGGTTGAAGCCGTCCAGCATGGCCTTGGCGATGGCGTAGGCCTGGGGAGCGTCGAGGCGTTGGGGGAACATGGTGCGGGAAGGCCGGGTCGTCCCGCGATGTTCAAGACAGGTGGCGTGCCAGCGCTCAGCTCTGGCGCACCGCGCCCACGCCGGCCACCGCCGCCCGGTACACCGCGTCGATCTGGTCCTTCCCATCGACGGTCATGTGCATGTCGTGCAGCAGGCCGTCGCGCAGGCCGTACACCCAGCCGTGCAGCGTGAGCGACTGCCCGCGCGCCCAGGCGTCCTGCACCACGGTGGTCTGCGCCACGTTCATCACCTGCTCGATGGCGTTGAGCTCGCAGAGCACATCGGCGCGGTGTTGCTCGGGCGTGGCCTCGATCAGCGCTGCGTGGCGATCGCGCACGTCCTTGATGTGGCGCAGCCAGTTGTCGGCCAGGCCCACGCGCACGTCGCGCAGGGCAGCCTGCACGCCACCGCACCCATAGTGCCCCACCACCATGAGGTGCTGCACCTTGAGCATGTCCACCGCGTACTGGATGGTGGAGAGACAGTTCAGGTCGGTCGGCACCACCACGTTGGCCACGTTGCGGTGCACGAACACCTCGCCGGGGTCCAGTCCCGTGATCTGGTTGGCAGGCACGCGGCTGTCGGAACAACCGATCCACATGTATTGCGGGCTTTGCTGGGCCAGCAGATCGGTGAAGAAGGTGGGGCGCGTGGCCACCATGTCGGCGGCCCAGGCGCGGTTGCGCTGGAACAGGTCGGTAAGCTGTGAAGTCATGGTGGGCAATCTTAATCAGCAGGTTTCGGCAAACAACTCCCGTCCGATCAGCATGCGTCGGATTTCGCTGGTGCCAGCACCGATTTCGTAGAGCTTGGCATCGCGCCACAGGCGGCCCAGGGGGTATTCGTTGATGTAGCCATTGCCGCCGAAGATCTGGATGCCGTTGCCCGCCATCTTCGTGGCCTCTTCGGCACACCACAGGATGACGGACGCACAATCCTTGCGCACCTGGCGCACGTGTTCGGCACCCAGCAGGTCGAGGTTCTTGGCCACGGTGTAGGCGAACGAACGACCCGCCTGCAGCACGGTGTACATGTCGGCCACCTTGCCCTGAATCAACTGGAATTCGCCGATGCTCTGGCCGAACTGCTTGCGGTCGTGAATGTAGGGAACGATGTTGTCCATGACGGCCTGCATGATGCCCAGCGGACCACCGGTGAGCACGGCGCGTTCGTAGTCCAGCCCGCTCATGAGCACCTTGGCGCCGTTGTTGAGTCCACCCAGGATGTTCTCGACCGGCACCTCGACGTTGTTGAACACCATCTCGCCGGTGTGGCTGCCGCGCATGCCGAGCTTGTCGAGTTTCTGCGCGGTGGAAAAGCCCTTCATGCCCTTCTCGACCAGGAAGGCGGTCACCCCCCTGGCACCCATCTCGGGCTCCGATTTGGCGTAGACCACCATGGTGTCGGCGTCCGGGCCGTTGGTGATCCACATCTTGCTGCCGTTGAGCAGGTAGTAACCGCCCTTGTCTTCGGCCTTGAGCTTCATGGAGATCACGTCCGAACCCGCGCCGGGTTCGCTCATGGCCAGCGCGCCCACGTGTTCGCCAGAGATCAGCTTGGGCAGGTACTTCTTGCGCTGCGCCTCGTTGCCGTTGCGCTTGATCTGGTTCACGCACAGGTTGCTGTGCGCGCCGTATGAGAGACCCACCGAAGCGCTGGCGCGGCTGATCTCCTCCATGGCGATCATGTGTGCCAGGTAGCCCATGCCGGCGCCGCCGTATTCCTCGCCCACGGTGATGCCGAGCACGCCCAGGTCGCCCATCTTTCGCCACAGGTCCATGGGGAACTGGTCGTTGGTGTCGATGGCACCCGCGCGAGGCGCAATCTCGGCCTGGGCGAAGTCGCGCACCGCATCGCGCAAGGCATCGATGTCTTCACCAAGCTGGAAATTCAGGCCGGGGAGCTGGTTCATGGGTCTTCCTCTTTGTGTGGATGTGTCTCGGGCTCAGCCCTGGATGTTGTCACGGCCGACGACCGCCATGAGCGTGCAACCCATGGTGGCCACCAGCTTTTCGCGCCCACCGTCGATGGCAAACGCCTGACCCTCGCACACCGTGACGGTGCGCCCGGGTTTGATCACCGTGCCGATCATGCGGAAATGTTCGCCTTGAGCAGGCGCCAGCAGGTTGATCTTGAACTCGATGGTCAGCACCGCCGCATCTTCCGCCATGAGGGTGAAGCCAGCGTAGCCGCAGGCCGAATCGAGCGCCGTGGCCACCATGCCGGCGTGCAGGAAGCCGTGTTGCTGGGTCAGCGGTTCTGCCCAGGGCAGCGTGACCACCACCCGCCCGGGCTTCACTTCGGCCAGGCTGGCACCCAGCGTGCGCATGGCCGCCTGGCGAGCAAAGCTCTCGCGCGTGCGGGCGTCGAAGTCGGGGTTCCGGGGTTCGAAAGCGGGTGGTTTCACGGCGTCCTCGGTGTGCAGACAGCCCGCGATTCTACGTTGACGTTTACGTAAACGTCAATTGAACACCACCAGATCAGACGGCGATCAACTTCGAGAGCAGCAGGCGCGTGGCCTTTTCATAAGGCGCCCCCGGCTCGCCCCGGGCAATGGCCAGCGCGGCGCGATCGAACACCGCCGCGAGCAGCACGGTCAGTTCGTGCAGCGGCCATTTGGCACCCGGAAGAGCCTGTCGCAGACCTTCCTGCAAAGCCTGGAAGCCGGCCAGGTCGTTCAAGACCATCACCTGTTCGGAGCTCAACACGGCAGGCGCCTCCAGCAGCAACAGGCGCGCGCGCCCTCGTCCGGCCATGGCGGCGAAATAGGCCTGTGCCCCGGCCATCAAGGCTTCCACAGGCTCCGTGTGAAAGCGCGATTGCAGGGAAATCTCGTCCGCCACCTCCTGCGCCACCTGCTGCGCCACCGCCTCGAACAACTGCGCCTTGTCGGAGAAATGGTGGTACAGCGCACCGCGGGTCACGCTGGCGGCGGCCACGATTTCGGGCGTGCCGGTGGCGGCGTAGCCGCGCTCCTCGAACAGGCTGCGCGCGGCCTGTATCAGTGCCGCCCGAGTGGTTTCGGTGCGCTCGCCCTGCGATCGACGGTTCATGTTGGCCCTCTTTTAATACATGCAGCCTGTATGTTATAGTTCGTTTGCATGCACATTGTATGTAACTTTCAGCAGGAGCCCCGACATGAAATCGACGCAGTACTACCCCGTCCTCATGACCCATCGCGTGGCAGACACCGCGCGCTTTTACGAAGACCACTTCCGGTTCATGCGCCAGTTCGACAGCGACTGGTACATCCACCTGCAGTCGGCCGAGGATCCCTCGGTCAACCTCGCGGTCCTCGACCGCAACCACCCCACCATTCCGGCGCCGGCACGGGGCCAGCAGGTCAGCGGCATGCTTCTGAACTTTGAAGTGGCCGACGTGGACGCCGAATACGAGCGCGCCGTCGCGCAAGGCCTCACCGTGCTGCTGGCGATCCGCGACGAAGACTTCGGCCAGCGCCACTTCATCGTGCAGGATCCCAACGGCGTGATGATCGACGTGATCCAGCCAATCCCACCGAGCGAGGCATTCCTGCGCCAGTATGCCGACGGCGCGGCAGCCAGCTAGGTCGCGCCGCGGCTCAGGTAGAGCAGCACCAGGCCCACGGCCGCGGGCAGCGCCTGCACATAGAGGATCTTGCGGCTGGCGGTGGCCGCGCCGTAAAGACCAGCCACCAGCACGCAGGCCAGGAAGAACACCTTCACGCCGAAGCCCTCCGGACCAAGCCACAGGCCCCAGACCAGGCCAGCGGCCAGGAAACCGTTGTAGAGCCCCTGGTTGGCCGCCAGCACCTTGGTGGCTGCAGCGGAAGCGGGCGTCTGGCCGAAGGCGCGCATGCCGGCGGGCTTGTCCCAGAGGAACATCTCCAGCACCAGGAAGTAGGCGTGCAGAAGTGCAACGAGACCGATGACGATGCTGGCGAGCAAATACATGAGTGACAGGTCCTGGTGGGTGCGAGACACGGGCGCCGCAGCTTACGCCTTCTTCTCCACCTTGCCCAGCAGCGCGCGCGCTTCCTTCTCGTGCGTCTTCACCTCGTCGAGGTTGGCCACCAGGTCGGCCATCTGTTCTTCGAGCTCGCGGCGGTGATCGGCCAGCACCGCGAGAAACTTGCGCAGCTGTGGCCCGGTGTCGCGCGGGCTGTCGTACATGTCGATGATTTCGCGCGCCTCGGTGAGCGAAAGGCCCAGGCGCTTGGCGCGCAGCGTGAGCTTCAGGCGCGTGCGGTCGCGCGCGGTGTAGACCCGGTTGCGTCCCCCGGGCCCTTCGCGCTGGGGCTGCAGCAGCCCCATGTCTTCGTAGAAACGGATGGCGCGGGTGGTCAGGTCGAACTCGCGCGCCAGGTCGCTGATGGTGTAGGTCGGGTTCGTCGCCATGGGTTCGAAATGCCGTTGCGTGCCGTGTCGGGTTTCAGACAGTGCGAGACGCGTTCACTCCGTAGAATGCCTGGAGTCTTTACGTTTACGTCAACGTCACTTGGCGATCTTAACGGAATCCCGCACCCATGAGCCTCTCCCGCGAGCAGTTGGAAGCCCAGCTGCACTACCCCCTGGGCGACACGCTGCCCGCCTCAGGTCGATCGCTGGAAGTGGCGCCCGGTGTGCGCTGGATCCGCATGGCACTGCCTTTTGCACTGGACCACATCAACCTCTGGCTGCTTCGAGACGAAATCGATGGCCAGCAAGGCTGGACCGTGGTGGACTGCTGCATCGCGCGCGATGAAGCCAAGGCGCAATGGGAAGCCATTTTTGCCAATGAACTGCAGGGCTTGCCGGTTCTGCGCGTGATCGTCACGCACATGCACCCGGACCACATCGGTCTGGCCGACTGGTTGTGCCAGCGCTGGAACTGCCGCTTGTGGGTGAGCGCCACCGACTACGCCATGGCCCGCCTGGGCTCACAGAGCACCACCGGCTTCGGCGGCGAAGCCGCTGCCGACTTCTTTGCCGCCAATGGCCTGAGCAACCCGGAAAGCCTGGCGAAGATCCGCGGCCGCGCGAGCTACTACCCCAGCCTCGTGCCTTCGGTTCCCAATGAATACCACCGCCTTTACGACGGCTTGCAAGTGCCGATCGGCGGACACCGCTGGCGCTGCATCAGTGGCTATGGCCACGCGCCGGAACACATGGCACTGCACTGCGAGGAACTCGGCGTGCTGATCAGTGGCGACATGGTGCTGCCACGCATCTCCACCAACGTGAGCGTGTACGACCAGGAACCCGAGGCAGACTCACTCACCCTCTTCCTCGATTCGCTGGAGAAGTACCTGCCACTGCCGGCCGATACGCTGGTGCTGCCCTCGCACGGCAAACCCTTCACCGGCCTGCACGAGCGCATCCAGCAACTGAAAGACCACCACCGCGATCGCCTCGACGAGGTGATGCAGGCATGCAGCGAAAAGCCCTGCAGCGGCGCCGACGTGCTGCCGGTGCTGTTCCCGCGCGCGCTGGATCTGCACCAGACCACCTTCGCCATGGGCGAAGCGGTGGCGCATCTGCACTGGTTGTGGATGGCGGGTGAACTGCGGCGTGCACGCGACGCGCAGGGCGTCTGGCGGTTCAGCGCACGCTGATCACTCGTCCAGGGGCACCGCTGCCTCGCGCAGCGCCCGCCGCCGCTCGGCGTGGTCCGGCAGCACGCTGGCCACCACGTCCCAGAAACGCGGGCTGTGGTCCATGTGGCGCAGGTGGCTGAGCTCGTGCACCACCACGTAGTCCACCATCTCCATCTTCAGATGAATGAGCCGCCAGTTCAGGCGGATGCTGCCGTCGGCACTGGCGCTGCCCCAGCGTGTGCCGGCGCTGGACAGCCGCAGCTTCGTGTAGCGCACACCGAGTTGCGGCGCGAAGTGATCCAGCCGCTGGGTGAAAAGCAACTTGGCCTGGCGCATCAGCCAGGCCTGCGCCGCATCCCGGATCTGGCCTTCGTTCGCGTTGTGGGCCAGCCCCAGGCGCAAGGTGGCCACCTCGCCAGTGTCCTCGAGCACCGCACCCACCTGGGTGAAGCCGTGCGAGGGGTCGAGCACCAGGCGCAGGCGCGCACCCAGGTAATCGAGCTCGGCGCCGTTGGCCCAGACGATGCGGGCCTGGTCGATCTCGCTCGCGCGTTCGCGCGCACTCTGCAATTTTTCCAGCACCCAGGCCGACTTGTCGTGCAGCAAGGCTTCGACCTCGCCCACCGGCGTCCAGCGCGGCGCCCGCACGCTCAGACCGTCGGTGCTGATGGACAGGCCGATGGTTCGTCGCTTGCCGCGCTTGAATTCGTAGCCCACTTCGCAGGAGCCCAGCCGCAGCATGCGGTTGGCACGCGGGTGGTGCCAGGCCGCCGGCTGGAACACCTGGGTCATGGACAACGCGGGTGGTTCGGGCTTCCTGGGCGCTGAAGGCGCAGGGGGCGCCACGGCGGGCTCGGGGCCACCGAAGAAGTCAAGCGCCAGTTGCACGAAGCGCTGCATGGTCTGACTCAGGCAGTGCGGTACGCATCGGGATCGAGCCGATGCATCTCCGCTTCGATCCAGGCTTCCACCTCGCGCATCAGTTCGTCGGGCTCTCGCCCCTCGCTGGGAATGGGCTTGCCGATGGAGAACTCCACCACACCGGGCTTCTTGATGAAAGCCTTGCGCGGCCAGCACTTGGCAGAGGTCACCGCAATCGGAATCACTGGTGCGCCAGTTTCCACGGCAAGGCGCGTGCCACCGCTCTTGTAAACACCCTTCTGCCCGCGCGGTATGCGGGTGCCTTCGGGAAACATGATGACCCAGGTGCCCTGATTCAACAGCCGCTGCCCCTGCTCCACGACCTTTGTGAAGGCCTGCGCGCGCTTGCTGCGATCGATGTGGATCATGTCCATACGGCCCATCGCCCAGCCGAAGAACGGCACGTAGAGCAACTCCTTCTTGAACACATAGGCCAGCGGGTGCGGCATCAGCGTGGGCATGCAGAAGGTTTCCCAGGTGGACTGGTGCTTGAGCAACAGAATGGCCGGTGCGGTGCTGCTCACCGGCAGGTTCTCGAAACCCGTCACCTGGTTGCGGATCCCCAGCATCAGCTTGCCGCTGCTGACCGCCACCCTCAGCCAGCCCACGCACATCCAGTAGATCTGCGTGCTGTTGAGAAACGGCGCGGCCACGAGCACGGCAAGCGCCCACGGCACCACCGTGATGGCCATGAAAAGCGTGTGCAGGATGGCGCGCAGCAGGTTGACCAGGATCATGGTGAGGGGTGTTCAGTTCGGGGCCGGCTGCGCGAGCAGCCAGTCGGCAAAGGCGCCGAGGTCTTCGTGAATCATTGTGGTGAGCGGCAGGTTGGGTGCCAGCGCGGCGATGTCCTGCACCCCGCCCAGCCCCAGCCGTCCCCGCAGGTGCCCGGACTTGCCGGTCAGCAGCAGGTGCGTGGGGCACCCCGCGCGCGCAGCCGCTTCCATGTGGCGAACGGAGTTGCCAGCGGCCGGCGCGTTCGCCAGCAGCGAGCCAAAGCGCTCACCAATCTGCTCGAACAAGCCCGGTGCAGGCTTGCGGCAGCGACACGCATCCTCCGGCGCGTGCGGGCAGAAAAACACCGCTTCCACGCGAGCGCCCACGGCCGCGAGTTGACGGTGCATCTTGGCGTGGATGGCGTTGAGCGAAGCCATGTCGAACAGGCCGCGACCGATGCCGGACTGGTTGGTGGCCAGCACCACGCGCCAGCCACCCTGGTTGAGCCGCGCCACAGCCTCGAGCGCGCCGGGCAGCGCCTCCCACTCGTCCGGCGAGGCGACGTAGTCGTCGCGGCTGCGGTTGAGCGTGCCGTCGCGGTCAAGGATGAGGAGCTTCATGGCGTCAGGCCAGGCGGGAGAGGTCGGCCACGCGGTTCATGGCTTCGTGCAGTTGCTTGAGGAGGCCCAGGCGGTTCGCCTTGAGCGCAGGGTCTTCGGCGTTGACCATCACACCGTCGAAGAAGGCGTCCACCGGCGCGCGCAAGGCCGCGAGCGATTGCAACGAAGCCGTGTAGTCACCGGCCTCGAATTTTGCGTTGGCCTTGGGCACGGTGGACCGCATGGCGCCCAACAGGTCCTTCTCGGCGGCTTCCACCAGCAGGACGTCGTTCACATCCGCGCCCACTTCGCCATCGGCCTTTTTCAGGATGTTGGCGATTCGCTTGTTCGCGGCGGCCAGCGAGGGCGCTTCGGGCAGTGCCGCAAAGGCACGCACCGCCGCAAGCCTTGCAGGGATGGACGACCACTGGCCAAGTTGCCGCGCATAGATGGCGGCGTCCACTTCGGCTACAGAGAAGCCCGCATCGCGCAGGTAACCTTTGAGCCGCTCGATCAGGAACTCATCCAGCTCCACGCTCCTGTCCTGCAACAGCCCCTCGGGAAATGCGGCAAACGCCAGACGCGTGAGCTCATGGAACTGCAGCGAAAGCTTGCCCTCCATGAGCATGCGCACCACACCCAGCGCATGCCGCCGCAACGCAAACGGATCCTTGTCACCGGTGGGCAGGTTGCCGATACCGAACATGCCGACCAGCGTCTCCAGCTTGTCCGCCAGTGCCACTACCACACCCGTGGCATTGCGTGGCAACTCGTCGCCCGCAAAGCGGGGTTTGTAGTGGTCTTCAATGGCAAAGGCGATGTCTTCGGAAAGGCCATCGTGGCGCGCGTAGTAGCCGCCCATGATGCCTTGCAACTCGGGAAATTCACCCACCATGTCGGTGAGAAGATCGGTCTTGGCCAGCTGTGCGGCGGTGTCGGCGCTTTTCGCGAGCACGTCGCCACCGAGTTGCTGGCCAATCGCCCGTGCAATGGCACGAACACGCTCCATGCGCTCTCCCTGCGTGCCCAACTTGTTGTGATAGACCACCTTGGACAGGCCTTCGACGCGCGAAGCCAGCGTCTTCTTGCGGTCCTGATCGAAGAAGAACTTGGCGTCGGCCAGGCGAGGGCGCACCACGCGCTCGTTGCCACCGATCACGGCGCTCGCATCGTCGGGCGTGATGTTGCTGACCACGAGGAACTGGTGCGTCAGGCGACTCTGCGCATCGAGCAGCGGAAAGTACTTCTGGTTGGCCTTCATGGTGAGGATGAGGCATTCCTGCGGCACGTCGAGGAACTGTTTCTCGAACGCACACACCAGCACATTGGGGCGCTCGACCAGCGCAGTCACTTCGTCGAGCAGCGCGTCGTCCTCGATCGGCCGGCAACCGCCGCCGACGCTGGCGGCGGCAGCCGCGAGCTGGCGTACGATCTCGGCCTTGCGTTCGGTGAACGAGGCGATCACGGCGCCGTCCTTCGCAAGCGTGGCTGCGTAGCTGTCGGCGTCTTTCAGCACCACAGGCGAGACCGCCGCCTCAAAGCGGTGGCCGTGCGTGGTGTGACCCGCCCTGAGGCCCAGCGCCTTCACCGGCACCACCGAGCCGCCATGCAAGGCCACCAGGCCGTGCGCGGGGCGCACGAAGTTCACGCTGCTCCAGCCGGGCAACTCGCAATCCGTCTCCAGTTGGTAACTCATGACCTTGGGAATCGGCAACTTCGCAATGGCCTCCTCGAGCGCTTTCTGCAAACCCGTGGCCAAGTCAACACCCGCCTGCACGCTGTCGAAGAACAGGGCCTCGGCCTTGCCGTCCGGCGCGCGCTTGAGCCCGGCGACGGCAGCGGCGTCAGCACCCAGCGCAGCCAGTCGCTTGAGCAGCGCAGGCGTGGGTTGCCCGCTGGCGTCCAGCCCCACGCTCACGGGCATGAGTTTTTGCGACACGGCCTTGTCGGCAGCTTGCGCGAGCACACCACTCACGTGCACGGCCAGCCGGCGCGGCGAAGCAAATGCCGTCACGGCGGCGTCCGCCGGGGCCAGGCCTTGGGCCTTGAGCTGGTCGCCCAGCACGGTGGCAAACGCATCGCCGAGCTTCTTCAATGCCTTGGGAGGCAGTTCTTCAACGAACAGCTCGACGAGCAGGTTCTGTGCGGTCATTCTTGGTCTTTCACGCGGCCTTCAGGCGGCTTTCTTCTCGATCTGTGCCACCCACTCGCGCGGCGCCATGGGGAAACCCAGGCGCTCACGACTCTCGTAGTAGCTCTGCGCCACAGCGCGCGCCAGATTGCGGATGCGGCCGATGTAAGCGGCGCGTTCGGTCACGCTGATCGCACCGCGCGCATCCAGCAGGTTGAAGCTGTGCGCGCACTTCAGCACCTGCTCATAGGCCGGCAGCGCCAGTTGCTGCTCCATCAGGTGTTTCGCCTGCTTCTCGTGTGCGCCGAATGCGGTGAAGAGGAACTCGGCGTCGCTGTGCTCGAAGTTGTAGGCTGACTGCTCCTTCTCGTTCTGCAGGTACACGTCGCCATAGCTCATGCTGTCGGTCCACTTCAGGTCGTAGACGTTGTCCACGCCCTGCAAGTACATCGCCAGGCGCTCCAGGCCGTAGGTGATCTCACCCGTGATGGGCCTGCAATCGATGCCGCCGACCTGCTGGAAGTAAGTGAACTGCGTGACCTCCATGCCGTTGAGCCACACCTCCCAGCCCAGGCCCCAGGCGCCCAGCGTGGGATTTTCCCAGTCGTCTTCCACGAAGCGGATGTCGTTCTTCTTCAGGTCGAAGCCCAGGGCCTCCAGGCTGCCGAGGTAGAGCTCGAGGATGTTGGACGGCGCGGGCTTGAGCACCACCTGGTACTGGTAGTAGTGCTGCAGGCGGTTGGGATTCTCGCCGTAGCGGCCGTCCTTGGGGCGGCGGCTGGGTTGCACATAGGCCGCTTTCCAGGGCTCGGGCCCGAGCGCGCGCAGGAAGGTGGCCGTGTGGCTGGTGCCCGCGCCCACCTCCATGTCGTATGGCTGCAGCAGCGCGCAGCCCTGGCGGTCCCAATAGGACTGCAGGGTCAGGATGATTTGCTGGAAGGTCAACATGCAAGGAGACCGGGGCGCTGCCCGGCAGGGGAGTGTCGAGTTGGGGGAGGCGGGCGACCAGCCGGATCGCGCCGCCCGATCGTGCGATTTTACGGGGCGCGCTCAGCGGCGGCGCGTGCGGCCACCGCGTCGGCCCAGGCCGCGCATCGAGGCGATCAGCAGCGCCAGCGTGAGACAGCCGATCCACAGCGGCGACAGACCCCAGCGCGCGGTCCACACGGCATAGGGGGTGAGGCCGCTGCGCCCTTCCACCGTGGCTTCGAGCCGGCCCTGCGTGAGGCGCTCCAGCGCGTGCGTGACGCGACCGCGGTGGTCGATGACGGCGGTGGCACCGGTGTTGGTGGCGCGCAGCATGGGCCGCCCGAGCTCGATCGCACGCAGCCGCGAGATCTGCAGGTGCTGGTCGATAGCGATGGTGTCGCCGAACCAGGCGATGTTGCTCAGGTTCACGAGCAGGGTGGGCGCCAGCAGGGGATCGCGGAACGAGGCCGCGAGCTCTTCACCGAACAGGTCCTCGTAGCAGATGTTGGGGGCGATGCGCTGGCCACCGAGCGCCCAGGACGGTTGGGGCAAGGCGCCACGGTTGAAATCGCCGAGGGGGATGTTCATGAGGTCGGTGAACCACCGGAAAAGCGGTGGGATGAACTCACCGAAAGGCACCAGGTGGTGCTTGTCGTAGGTGTAGATGCCGGTGTCGCTCGCGTCCAACCGGCTGCCCGCCGCCCGCCGGGCCGAATCGGCGCTGAGGCCCCAGACCGAATTGGTGTAGCCGGCTTCCATGCTGCCCAGCGGCAGGCCCACCAGCGCCCCCAGGGCGTTGGTGCTGCCCGGTTGCTGCGCCAGGTCTTCCAGCAGGGGCTGCCAGAACGACGCGCCGAGCTGGTCGGGCAGCAGCGGCACCGCGGTCTCGGGCGCGACCACCAGTTGTGGCCCGCTGGCGGGTGCGGCGCGCGTGGCGGCGATCGCTTCCGCGATCTGCCGCGGATACCAGGCCAGGGCTTGCGCAATGCCGGTGCCCGGAACGAACTTCTGATCCTGGGCAATGTTGCCCTGCAGGAGCCACACGCGCATCTCGCCCGTGCTGGCGGTGTCGCGCTGCCCCAGGTCGCGCCAGGCGCTGCCACCGCCGACCAGGCTGACCAGCAACAGGCCCACCGACAGGAACAGCAGCAGGCTGCGCACCAGGCCCCAGCCACCATCCGACAGACCCGGCACGATGCGCGCCTGGACCCGGGCACCCGGCGCCGCCACGCGAGAGCCCGCGGCGGATCGGCCGGTGGGCCGGCTCACGGGCGAGAGCATCCACACGCTCAGGCGCCGCCACAGCCCCGAGATCACCGATGCCAGCGTGTAGGCCAGCAGCGCCGCGATGAACCCCATGCCGTACACGCCCACCAGCGGCGCCCACGCGGCCATCAGGTCGATCTGCGCGTAGCCGCCAGCGCCCCATGGGAAACCCGTGAACCAGTGGCCCCGTGCGAGTTCGGCCAGCGTCCAGAGGGAGGCGAACATGAGCGCCTGCGCCGTGCGCGAAACCGGCGCCCAGGCGCACAGGAATCCCACACCCACCGCGTAATAGATCGAGAGGAAACCCGCGAGCGCCAGCACCGCCAGCACCGCCAGCCACGCGGGCAGCCCGCCATAGGTGTGCATGGAGACGAACAGCCACCAGAACGTACCGGCCAGCCACACAGTGGAAAACACCCAGCCACGCCACACGGCCTGCCCCACCCGGGTGGCGAACTGCAGCGCCAGCACGAGCAGCGCCAGTGACACGATCTGCCAGAAACCGTTGGGCTGGCCAGGCACGGCACCGGGCAAGGCCCAGTCTTTCAGCGGCCAGGCAATGGACGCCGCCTGCAGGGCGCCACCGACAAGGCAGACCAGCCACCAGAAGAAGCCGCTGCCACGCGCGCTGCGCCCAGGCGGACGCCGGCTCATCGGGTTGAAACTCGACGGGGTGTGCAGCGATCCGAACAGGCTTCTCATGGGTCTGGAGGCCTGTGGCTCAAGCCTCGCCCGGCACGGGCATGACCTTGAACCACTTCACCGCACCGCCCTTGGTGTGCAGCACGACGAAGCGCAGGCCTTCGAGTTCGTGCATCTCTCCGCGTTTGGGCACGTGCCCCATGGCGTGCGCGATCATGCCGCCGATGGTGTCGAAGTCTTCCTCGGGCAGCTTCAGGCCGAAGGACTCGTTGATGCGCTCGATCGGCGTGTCGCCGCTCACGCGCCAGGTGCTGTCGGCCAGGGCGAAGATGTCGCCCTCGTCTTCGGCCACGTCGAATTCGTCCTCGATCTCGCCAACGATTTCCTCCAGCACGTCTTCAATGGTGATGAGACCGGCCACGCGGCCGAATTCGTCGATCACGATGGCGAGGTGGTTGCGGTTGCCGCGGAATTCGCGCAGCAGGTCGTTGAGGCCCTTGGTCTCGGGCACAAAGGTGGCTGGGCGCAGCAGGGCGCGGATATTGAGTTCGGGCGCGCGCTGCAGCTTGAGGAGGTCCTTGGCCAGCAGGATGCCGATGATGTTTTCACGCTCCCCCTCAAACACCGGAAAGCGCGAGTGCGCGGTGTCGATGACGAGGTGCAGCAGCTCGTCATAAGGGGCGTCGATGTCGAGCACGTCCATGCGCGGTGTGGCCACCATCACGTCGCCAGCGGTCATGTCGGCGATGCGGATCACGCCTTCGAGCATGACGCGCGATTCGGCGTTGATGATGTCGTTGTCCTCGGCCTCGGCGAGGGTCTCGATCAGTTCGTCCTTGGAGTCCGGCCCGGGGTTGATGAACTCCGCGAGCTTTTGAAGGAAACCACGTTTGTCGGCATGCCGCAGGCTGCGCTGCGGCCCACTACTGGGAGGGGATTCGGCCACTGAAGGTAGTTCGGGGGTTGTAACGGTTCGAAAGGATACCCCAAGCAGGTGGCGCGGCGCAAAGCGCCGCCGTCCGTCGCAGCCGAGCGGCGCCTCAGCCGCGAACGCGTTCGCGGGCGTCGCGCACGCCGCGCCGGATGTCCTGCAGCACCGAGAGCAGGCCCCAGAACTGCTTGGCCTGAGCCTTGAAGTGGTAGTCGGTGATGGCCACCTGCTGGTTGACCATTTCGGTCACCCGCGAATCGAAGTCGGCCGGGGGGAGACGCAGGTGCGCTTCGGACTCGGAGCCGTCGCGCTCGATCACCGCGCCGGCATGGCGTGCGATCTTGAGCATCGCCGTGTTCTCTGACAGCGCGTGGATGAACAGCATGCTCACGCCTTCGTTGCGCGCGTGCATGACGGCGCGCTCGAACAGCCGGCTGCCATAACCCCGGCCGCGCGCGCTCTTGGCCACCGACACGCCAAACTCGGCACAACTGGTGTACTCGGGATCCAGTGAAAAAGCCAGGTGGGCCATGGCGATGAGCTCGAGCTTGCGGTTGAAGATGCCGAACAACTCATCGCGATCGAAATTCAGCTGCGCCACATAGCGGCTGATCTGCTCGTCGTTGGCTGCGTAGCCAAAGCGCAGGTAGCGGTCGTGCGGCTCCAGCGCGAGCAGGTGCGCCTCGATGCGCTCGACCTGCCCCGGTCCGATGGATCGGATGGGCACGACGGGCGTGGAGGTTTTGTCGGAAGTCACCATGCGGTCAATGTACGGGTTTTCCCTATATTCACAAGGACTCGCGTCCCTAAAGCAGGGGGAACCCGACGGGCGGGACCCGACTCGCGCATCAAACCGGCAAGGCCGTGGTGCTTTTCACGCGGTCCATCACGAAACTGGTCTTGCAGTCCTGCACGCTGGGGTGTTTGAGGAGGGTGTCCATCATGAAGCGCGAATAGGCCGCCATGTCGGCCACCACCAGGCGCAACTGGAAGTCCATCTCCCCCGTGAGCGCGGCACATTCAACCACCTCCGGCCAGCTCAGCACACTGGCACGGAACTGGTCCATCGGGCTGCGCTTGCCACTGCCGGCGTGTTTCTCCAGCCGCACATTCACATGGGCAGTCAGGCCCAGGCCCACGGCCTCAGGGCGCACCAGCGCCACGTAACGGTCGATCACGTGCGCTTCTTCCAGCCGCCGCACGCGGCGCAATACCGCGCTGGGTGAGAGCCCCACGGCCTCGGCGATCTGGTCGTAGGTGGCTCGGCCATCGGCCTGCAGGCTGCGAAGAATCTGGCGATCGAGCTTGTCAAGTGCTTCCATAGCACGAATTTTGCAGGTTTCCTGCAATCCAGACAAGTGGAGCGCCCCAAAACGCCGGAATCGTGACAGGCTGCGCCGATACAGTGGCGCCTTGCCTGCCATTTCCCCACACGCACCCGGAGACACTTCATGAACAGCGCACTGCCCACATCCGCGACGACCGCCGCGACCCCTTGGGACAACCCGATGGGCACCGACGGTTTCGAATTCATCGAATACGCCGCACCCGATCCCGTGGCCATGGGCGCGCTGTTCGAGCGCATGGGCTTCAAGCCCATTGCAAAGCACCGCCACAAGGCCGTGACGCTGTACCGCCAGGGCGAGATCAACTTCATCATCAACGCCGAACCCGACAGCTTCGCGCAGCGTTTCGCGCGCCTGCACGGGCCCAGCGTGTGCGCCATTGCCTTCCGGGTGAAGGACGCCAAGGCGGCCTACGAGCGTGCCATTTCGCTCGGCGCCTGGGGTTACGCGCAATCCGCTGGCCCAGGCGAACTGAACATCCCCGCCATCAAGGGCATCGGCGACTCCATCATCTATTTCATCGACCGCTGGCGCGGCAAGAACGGCGCGAAGACGGGCGACATCGGCAACATCGGCTTCTACGACGTGGACTTCGAGCCCTTGCCGGGCGCCGAGCTCAACCCGGCGGGCCACGGCCTCACCTACATCGACCACCTCACGCACAACGTGCACCGCGGCCGCATGGAAGAGTGGGCCGGGTTCTACGAGCGGCTGTTCAACTTCCGCGAGGTGCGCTATTTCGACATCGAGGGCCAGGCCACCGGTGTGAAGAGCAAGGCCATGACCAGCCCCTGCGGCAAGATCCGCATTCCCATCAACGAGGAAGGCAACGAGAAAGCCGGCCAGATCCAGGAGTACCTGGACCGCTACCACGGCGAGGGCATCCAGCACATCGCCATGGGCTCGACCAACCTGTACGACACCGTGGACGCGCTCGAGCTCAGCGGCGTGAAACTGCTCAACACCAGCGAGACCTACTACGAGCTGCTGCCCAAGCGCATCCCGAACCACGGCGAGGATGTCGAAGGCCTGAAGCAGCGCAACATCCTGGTGGACGGCATGCCCGGCGAACTGCTGCTGCAGATTTTCAGCGAGAACCAGTTGGGTCCGATCTTCTTCGAGTTCATCCAGCGCAAAGGCAACCAGGGTTTTGGCGAGGGCAATTTCAAGGCGCTCTTCGAGACCATGGAGCTGGACCAGGTGCGCCGCGGTGTGTTGAAGGCCTGAAGGCGCACGCCATGGCCGTTGAACCCGTTGTCTATGGCGCCAGCGAGCGCCCCCCGCGCGGCGACTACTCGCGCGCCCGCGCCGACTACACCTGCCCGCAGAACTGGTTGGCGTACACCGACGCGGACCACGACACCTACCGCCGGCTCTACGAGCGCCAGACCGCCCTGCTGCCCGGGCTGGCGTGCGACGCATTCATCGACGCCCTGCCCTCGCTGGGCGTGCAGGACCGCATTCCCCGCTTCGATGAGATCAACGAGCGCCTCAAACCCGCCACCGGCTGGGAGATCGTGGCCGTGCCGGGCCTGATCCCGGAGCGCCCGTTTTTCGACCTGCTGGCGAACCGCCGCTTCCCCGTGACCGACTGGATCCGCACGCCCGCCGAATTCGACTACATCGTCGAACCGGACGTGTTTCACGACCTGTTCGGCCATGTGCCACTGCTGTTCAATCCGGTGTTCGCCGACTACGTGCAACGCTACGGCGCCGGCGGCCTCAAGGCACACGACCTGGGCGCTGGCGAGCTGCTCTCGCGGCTGTACTGGTACACGATCGAATTCGGGCTGATGCGCCAGGCCGATGGCCTTCGCGCCTACGGTGCCGGCATCCTCAGCTCGTCGAGCGAGCTGAAATACAGCGTGACCAGCCCGCAGCCGAAGCGCGTGGCCCTCGACCTGTTGCGCTGCATGCGCACGCGCTACAAGATCGACGATTTCCAGGCCACCTATTTTGTCATCGACAGCTTCGAGCAGCTGTTCGAGATGACCGCGCCCGATTTCGCCCCGCTCTACGAAGCGGTGCGCTCGCTCGGGGAACTGGGCGCAGAGGACAGCAGCTCGAGCGACTCGCTCATCACCCTCGGGTGAAACGCCATCGCCACGTGGGCCGCGCCGGGCAGCAGCCGGTTGTCGGCTCCCGGCAAGGTGGCGGTGGACGCGGGAAACACGATGTTGTCGGCGTTCGAATACCAGCAGACAAAACGCGCGTAGGTGTCGGAGGGACTGATCTGCGCCTCGCGCGCCTGCAACGCCTGCAACCAGTCGCCGCCCAGCCTCATCTGCCGGCCATTGGCCACGCGACTGAAGCGCCCCAGCCACGTGCCACGGTGCGGGCTGCCGATGGTGACCACCCGGTGCACCAGCGTCTCGGGCTCGCTGGCCAGCCACACGCGGGCCGCCAGCCCGCCCATGCTGTGGCAGACCAGCATCGGTGGACTCCCTGTCAAGGCGTGCGCGCGCCGCACGCCGTCTGAAATCAGCTGGGCGTAGTCGTCGATGCTGCCAAACACCGGCTCGAGGTTGACCGATACATAGGGCACGCCCTGCTCCCGCAGGCGCCGCATCCACGGCAGCCAGAGGCCGCGGTTGCAAACGAAGCCGTGGATGAACACCACGGCGGGTGTGCCGGTCGCTGAAGGCTCTTCGGTATCGGGCAGGCTGGCCCAACGAAAAGGCTGGCGCCAGGCGAACACCTGCGGCGCCACACAGACCTCCTGCCACCAGGCGCCGATCAGCTCGCGCCACCCCGCGCGTGGCGCTTCGTCCAGCCGGTTCAGCCAGGCCGCGGCCAGCCCTTCGAGGGCCAGCACCAGCGCGTACCCGCCCACGCTCAGAAACACGCCGAGCAGCGCGAGCCATGGCGCACGCGGCCACCAGTAGACCAGCCACAGTGCGCTGAACACCAGTGTGGCCACCATCAGCCCTTGCTGCAGGCGTGCCAGGGCGGAACGAGCCCGCACTGCAGGCTGGGCGCCGACGGAGGAGGTGGCATTCGGAGGGGTGTCCTGCATCGCCACACTATCGCACGCAGCCGGGCCGTCGAATTAGACTGGGCTTACCTTTCCAGTTCATCCTCAGCCCATGAACCAGCCCGCCAGCGCCGCCGACCGCATCCGCACCCATCTGGACCGTGTGCAACAACTTCGCCTGCAAGCCCAAGGCGCCGGCCTGGGTGCGGCGGTCAACGAGGTGAAGCAACTGCAGGCCCAGCGCTTTCGGGCCACCTATGCCGATCTCATCCAGGACCCCGCTTGCGCGCCGGCCACCCGGTTTTTCCTGGATGAGCTTTATGGTGTGCGAGATTTCGCCCAGCGCGATGCCCAGTTCGGCCGCATCGCAGGCGCCCTGGAACGCCTGTTCCCCGAAGCGGTAGCACAACTGGCGGTGGATCTGGCTGAAACCCACGCGTTGACCGAAGTGCTGGACCACGAACTTGCCCGTCAATGGCTTTCCCTGGATCCGGGGCTCTCGCGTGCGCACCGGTACACGCTGAGCTGGCGTCTGGCCGATGACCGTCCCGCACGCGAGCGCCAGCTGGCCGTGGTGCAGCACATGGGGCTCGAACTGCAGCGGCTCACGCGCATGAAGCCGCTGCGCCTGGCGCTGCGGATGATGCGCAACCCGGCACGCGCGGCAGGGCTCGATTCGCTGCAGCACTTTCTGGAAAGCGGTTTCGATGCCTTCGCCGCCCTGGGAGACGCGCGGCGGTTCCTGGACACCATCAGCGAGAGGGAGTCGCGCTGGATCAGCACCCTGTTCGACGCGCCTCCGGAGGAATGCAGCCGTGCGCTGGCGGCCGAACTGGCTCGTGCCCCAGGCCAGGGTTGAAGGTCGCAACGCCCAGTGTGCTTTGCGTGACAGGCCCCTAGGGCTGGCCCGGTTCCCGAGCCATCGAGGCCTTGCCAGAATGCTTGTTCCGATCCATGCACACCCTGGACCACCATGACCCGTCACTGGCTTTCCCAATACCCCGAAGGCGTTGCACATGAAGTGACACCCGAGCGCTACCGGTCGCTGGCGGCGCTGCTGGAAGAGTCGTTCAAGCAGCACGCCCGCGAGCCCATCAGCGTCTGCATGGAACGCTGGATGACCTACGGCCAGCTCGACGAATACAGCAGCGCCCTGGGTGCCTGGCTGCAAGGCCGGGGCCTGGCGCCTGGTGCGCGGGTGGCCATCATGCTGCCCAACGTGCCCCAGTTCCTGGTGGCCATGGCGGCGGTCGTCCGCGCGGGCTACACCGTGGTGAACGTCAACCCGCTCTACACCGCTCGCGAGCTGGAGCACCAGCTCAAGGACTCGGGTGCGCAAGCGATCGTCATCCTCGAGAACTTTGCACACACCCTCGAAGAAGTGATCGACCGCACCGGGCTGGAACACGTGGTGATTGCCAGCCTGGGCGATCTGCTCGGCTTCTGGTACGGCCGCTGGCTGACCTTTGCGGTGCGCCATCTGGCGAGGATGGTCCCGGCCTACAAGCTGCCCATCAACGGCGCCACAGGTGCACGCACCATCGTCTCGTTTCGCCATGCGCTGGCCGAAGGGGCATCTCGCCGCCTCCAGCCCAGCAGCGACACGCTCGATTCGGTGGCGTTCCTGCAATACACCGGTGGCACCACCGGTTTGTCCAAGGGCGCGGTGCTCACGCACCGGAACGTGATCGCCGCCATCCTGCAGGCCGAAGCCTGGTTCTCGCCGGCGTTGCAACGCGTGGGCGATCTGCGCAAGGTCAACGGCATCGCCGCCCTGCCGCTGTACCACATCTTCGCGCTGACACTGAGCCTGCTCTGCATCCGCTGGGGCGCGCACATGACGCTCATCCCGAACCCCAGAGACATTCCGAAATTCGTGGAAACACTCAAGCGCCGGCCTTTCCACCTGCTGCCGGCCGTCAACACCCTGTTCAACGCCCTGCTGCAGAACCCGCAGTTCCGTCAACTCGACTTCTCGCAACTGGCGATGTCGCAGGCCGGCGGAATGGCCGCCTCCGAAGGCACGGCGCGTCAATGGATGTCGGTCACGGGCTGCGCCATGATCGAAGGCTGGGGCATGAGCGAGACCTGCGCCATCGGTACCAACAATCCCGTGAACGCGCGTGAATTCAGCGGCACCATCGGCCTGCCGTTGCCAGGCATCGACATCGCCATCAAGGACGAGGCCGGCAACAGCCTCGCGCTGGGTGAGACCGGCGAGATCTGCATCAAAGGGCCCAATGTGATGCAGGGCTACTACAACCAGCCCGAGGAAACCGCGAATGCATTCACCGCCGACGGCTTCATGCGCACCGGCGACGTCGGCGTGATGGACGAGCGAGGCTACACGCGCATCGTCGACCGCAAAAAAGACATGATCTTGGTGTCGGGCTTCAACGTCTTCCCCAGCGAACTGGAGAACACCATCTCCCTGTGTCCCGGTGTGCTGGAATGCGCGGCCATCGGTGTGGAAGACGACAAGCAGGGAGAGGCCGTCAAGGTGTTCGTCGTGCGCTCGGACCCGAGCCTCCGGGAAGAGGACGTCGCGCGCTTCTGCCAGGAGAACCTCACCGGCTACAAGCGGCCGCGCCACATCGAGTTTCGCGACGAGCTGCCCAAGAGCAATGTGGGCAAAATCCTGCGACGGGCACTGCGCACACCCTCTCCCCACTGAGCAGTCCTCAGAAAGACACATGACGACAACTGGTTCATCTGCGGACCTGGTACTGGCGGGCGTCACCGTTCTGGAACGGGGCTGGCTTTCGTCCAACAACACGCTCATCCAGGGCGATGGTCCTGCCACGCTGGTGGACTCCGGCTATTCAAGCCACGCCGAACAGACCGTGGCACTGGTGGATGCCGCGCTCCAGGGGCGACCGCTTGAGCAGTTGCTTAACACCCACCTGCACAGCGATCACTGCGGTGGGAATTCAGCGCTTCAGGAGGCCCATCCGTCGCTCGAGATCTGGATACCACCGGGTCAGGCCGATGCCGTTCGTCGATGGGACGCCGTGGCGCTCACTTACGAACCCACGGGCCAGACCTGCCCCCGGTTCAGGTACCAACGTCTGCTGACACCCGGAACCTCAGTACAGATGGGATCGTTGCTCTGGGAGGTTCACGCGGCCAAGGGCCACGATCCGCATTCCATCGTGCTTTTTCAACCTGAGTTGCGCGTGCTGATCTCGGCCGACGCGCTGTGGGAAAACGGCTTCGGCATCGTGTTTCCGGAGCTCGAAGGCGAATCGGCGTTTGATGAGGTGGCCCAGACGCTCGACCTGATTGAAAGTCTGCAACCCACCACGGTGATACCCGGGCACGGCGCGGTCTTTCACGACCTGGATGGCGCCCTGGCACGCGCGCGCAGCCGCCTGGAGCAATTCGTCACGCAACCCGAGAAACATCGACGCCATGCGCACAAAGTGTTGATCAAGTTCAAGTTGCTCGAATGGCAACGCATTCCCTTGGACGCGCTGCACAGTTGGGTCATGCAGACCGACTACTTCGTCCGCGGCCTGCCCCCTGAACTCAAGAACGATGCCGTGGCCAGCAGAGCGTGGCTCGTCACCCTGCTCGGGGAACTCGAGCGCGTCCAGGCACTTCGGCAAGAAGGTGAACTGGTGGTGAACCTCTAACCATCCATCGGGCGCGAGAAACGCCCACAAAAAAGCCCACGTTTCCGTGGGCTTCAGTGACAAGCAAGGGCTTGTTGGTTTGGTTGCGGAGGCAAGATTTGAACTTGCGACCTTTGGGTTATGAGCCCAACGAGCTACCAGGCTGCTCCACTCCGCGTCAAGCCTTATATTCTATCACGCCTTGTCGGCTTCAGCGGTGGGAGCAGCATCCTCTGCGCGATCCACCAGCTCGACCAGAGCCATCGGCGCGTTGTCGCCGACGCGGAAACCCATTTTCAGGATGCGCGTGTAACCACCAGGACGGGCCTTGAAGCGCGGGCCGAGTTCGTCGAACAGCTTGACGACCACATCGCGGTCGCGCAAACGGTCGAACGCCAGACGGCGGTTCGCCACGGTGGGCACCTTGGCCAAAGTGATCATGGGTTCGACCACGCGGCGCAGCTCTTTGGCCTTGGGCACCGTGGTCTTGATGACTTCGTGCGTGAGCAGCGAGTTCATCATGTTGCGCAGCATGGCGAGGCGGTGCTCGCTGGTGCGGTTGAGTTTGCGGAGTCCATGTCCGTGACGCATTTGAGTTTCCTTTCAGTGTTTTGCCCCCAGCCGGATCAGGTACTGGGAGTTCGTCAGACAGTTGCGTGTCTTCAGTGCTTGTCGAGGCCGGCGGGCGGCCAGTTTTCCAGCTTCATGCCCAAGGTCAGCCCGCGCGAAGCAAGCACTTCCTTGATTTCGTTGAGCGACTTGCGACCCAGGTTGGGGGTCTTGAGCAGTTCGTTCTCGGTGCGCTGGATCAGGTCACCGATGTAATAGATGTTCTCGGCCTTGAGGCAGTTGGCCGAACGAACGGTGAGTTCGAGCTCGTCCACGGGGCGCAGCAGGATCGGATCGAACTGTTGCGAGCTGCGCTGGGCAGGTGCATCGAAAGCGGAGAGTTCCACGCCTTCGAGCTGCGCGAACACCGCGAGTTGCTCCACCAGAATCTTGGCCGAAGCGCGCACGGCTTCTTCCGGGCCGATCGAGCCATTGGTCTCGATTTCGAGCACGAGCTTGTCGAGGTCGGTGCGCTGCTCGACGCGGGCGCTTTCCACGGTGTAGCTCACGCGCTTCACAGGCGAGAACGACGCGTCGAGGACGATGCGGCCAATGGAACGGGCCTGATCGTCGTTGCGGCGCAGGCTGCCCGGCACGTAGCCGCGGCCTTTTTCCACCTTGATCTGCATGTCCAGCTTGGCGCCGGCAGACAGCGTGGCAATCACGTGGCCGGGGTTGACGATCTCGACGTCGTGCGGCGTCTGGATATCGGCGGCGGTCACCAGGCCCTCGCCGTCCTTGCGCAGGCTCAGCGTGACTTCATCGCGGTTGTGGAGCTTGAACACCACGCCCTTGAGGTTGAGCAGCATGTTGACGACGTCTTCCTGCACGCCATCGATGGACGAATACTCATGCACCACCCCGGCGATGGTGACTTCGGTCGGCGCATGGCCGGTCATGGAGGACAGCAGAACCCGACGCAGGGCATTGCCCAGCGTGTGGCCATAGCCGCGCTCGAAAGGCTCGAGCGTGACTTTGGCGCGATTGGTCGACACTTGTTCGACGTTGATGGTCTTGGGCTTGAGCAGATTGTTCAGCATTCAAACTTCCTTCAGTACCCTCGGCTCGTTACACCGATAAGGCAGACGGAGCATGGCCCGGACGCGCAGAAAGCGTGACCGGGAACGAAATTAACGGGAATACAGTTCGACGATCAGCGATTCGTTCACGTCGGAAGCGAACTCGTCACGATCAGGCGACTTCTTGAACACACCCTCGACCTTGTCGACGGAGACGTCGACCCAGGCAGGGAAGCCAATCTGCTTGGCCAGTTCCAGCGCCTCGATCACACGGCCCTGCTTCTTCGACTTCTCGCGCACCGCGATGACGTCACCGGCCTTGACCGAGTAAGAAGGAATGTTGACCGCTTTGCCATTGACCGTGATGGCCTTGTGCGAAACGATCTGGCGGGCTTCGGCGCGGGTCGATGCGAATCCCATGCGGAACACGACGTTGTCAAGGCGGGCTTCCAGCAGGAACAGCAGGTTGGCGCCGGTGTTGCCACGGCGGCGATCGGCTTCAGCGAAGTAGCGGCGGAACTGGCGCTCGAGCACACCGTAGGTGCGCTTGACCTTCTGCTTCTCGCGCAGCTGCACGCCGAAATCGGAGGTGCGCTGGCCAGAGGTGCGGCCATGCTGGCCGGGCTTGGAGTCGAATTTCGCCTTGTCGCTGATGGAGCGGCGGGCGCTCTTGAGCAACAGGTCGGCGCCTTCACGGCGGGAGAGTTTGGCCTTGGGGCCGAGGTAACGTGCCACTTTGGTTTCCTTGTATCACTGCCGCAACCTGTTGTTGCGGGAGCCACCCTTCATTGAAGGTGGCGGTGGGCTTAGCAAAAATGCCACCGCAGGCGACTGCGGTGGCGCTCGAAAAAAGCTTTCGATTATACCGCGTCAGCGGCCGAACATCAGATGCGGCGGCGTTTCTGCGGGCGGCAGCCATTGTGCGGCACCGGCGTCACATCAGAGATCGAGTTGATGCGGATGCCCAGGGCACCCAGCGCGCGCACCGAAGACTCACGACCCGGGCCAGGGCCCTTGATCTCGACGTCTAGGTTCTTGATGCCTTGCTCGATGGCGGCACGACCCGCCACTTCAGACGCCACCTGGGCGGCGAAAGGCGTCGACTTGCGCGAACCCTTGAAACCCTGGCCACCCGACGAAGCCCACGACAGGGCGTTGCCCTGGCGGTCAGTGATGGTGATGATGGTGTTGTTGAACGACGCGTGCACGTGCGCAATGCCGTCGGCAATGTTCTTGCGGACTTTCTTGCGGACGCGGGCGGATGCGCTGGTGGAGGGAGACTTGGCCATGAGGGTCCTTCTTACCGATTACTTCTTCAGCGACTGGGCAGCCTTGCGGGGACCCTTGCGCGTACGGGCATTGGTCTTGGTGCGCTGACCACGCAGCGGCAGACCACGGCGATGACGGAAACCACGGTAGCAACCGATGTCCATCAAACGCTTGATGTTCATGGTGGTTTCACGGCGCAGGTCACCCTCGATCGTGAACACACCGACCTGATCGCGCACTTTTTCAAGCTCCGCGTCGCTCAGGTCCTTGATCTTCTTGGAGTAGTCGATGCCACAGGCTTCGCAGATCTTGCGAGCGCGGGTGCGACCAATGCCAAAGATTGCCGTCAAGCCGATTTCGGCGTGCTTGTGCGGCGGAATGTTGATGCCTGCAATACGAGCCATGTTGGGTCCTCTGAACTAACCAATCAGCCTTGACGCTGTTTGTGACGCGGGTCGGTGCAGATGACGCGCACCACACCATGCCGCTTGATGATCTTACAGTTGCGGCACATTTTCTTGACCGAAGCCGAAACTCTCATAGTCTTCTCCTAGATATTCCTAAAACATTCAACAGCTGACCACTCACTTCGATCGGAACACGATCCGCGCCCGCGTGAGGTCGTAGGGCGTGAGCTCCACCTTGACCTTGTCCCCCGGGAGGATCCGGATGTAGTGCATCCGCATCTTTCCGGAGATATGCCCCAGAACCACATGACCGTTTTCGAGCTTGACCCTGAAGGTTGCATTGGGGAGGTTTTCAACAACCTCACCTTGCATCTCGATCACGTCATCCTTGGCCATAAAACTAATTGCCGAGGGAGGTTTTGAAGTTGGCCTTTTTCAGCAGCGACTCATATTGCTGCGACATCATGTAATTCTGAACCTGGGCCATGAAGTCCATGGTGACCACCACGATGATCAACAGGGAGGTACCGCCAAAATAGAACGGCACGTTGTACTTCAGGATCAGGAACTCGGGCAGCAGACAGACGGCGGTGATGTAAATGGCACCAGCCAGCGTCAGCCGCAAAAGAATCTTGTCGATATAGCGAGCGGTCTGGTCACCGGGACGAATGCCGGGAATGAACGCGCCGCTCTTCTTCAGGTTGTCTGCCGTTTCACGGCTGTTGAACACCAGCGCCGTGTAGAAGAAGCAGAAGAAAATGATGGCCGCGGCGTACAGCGCCACGTAAATCGGCTGTCCAGGCGACAGCGCCGAAGCGATGTCGCGCAGCCAACGGGTGGAATCCCCGGTGCTCACCCAGCTCACCACCGTGGTGGGCAGCAGGATGATGCTGGACGCAAAGATGGGAGGAATCACACCAGCCATGTTCAGCTTGAGCGGCAGGTGCGAGGACTGGCCCCCGTACACCTTGTTGCCCACCTGACGGCGTGCGTAATTCACCAGAATCTTGCGCTGACCGCGTTCGACAAACACCACGAAGTACGTGACCAGGATCACCAGGGCGATGATGAAGATCGACACCAGGATGTTCATGGCGCCGGTGCGCACCAGCTCCAGCAGACCGCCCACGGCACTTGGCAACCCAGCGGCAATGCCCGCGAAGATCAGGATCGAGATGCCGTTGCCCAGACCGCGTTCGGTGATCTGCTCGCCAAGCCACATCAGGAACATCGTACCGGCTACCAGGCTCACCACGGCGGTGAGGCGGAAGCCCATTCCCGGATCGATCACGAGACCAGCCTGCCCCTCCAGCGCAAGGGCAATGCCCATGGACTGGAAGATAGCCAGACCCAACGTGCCATAGCGCGTGTACTGGGTGATCTTGCGGCGACCGGCTTCGCCCTCTTTCTTCAGTTGCTCGAACGTGGGCACCACGTAAGTCATGAGCTGCATGATGATCGAGGCCGAGATGTACGGCATGATCCCCAGCGCGAACACGGTGAAGCGTGAAAGCGCGCCGCCCGAGAACATGTTGAACAGGCTCAGAATACCGCCCTGCTGCCCCTGAAACAGACGTTCCAGTTGCGCGGGGTCGATGCCGGGCACGGGGATGTGCGCCCCGATGCGGTAGACCACCAGCGCCAGCAGCAGAAAGACGAGACGGCGACGCAA
Source organism: Hydrogenophaga sp. (assembly GCF_051860785.1). Lineage (GTDB taxonomy): Bacteria > Pseudomonadota > Gammaproteobacteria > Burkholderiales > Burkholderiaceae_C > Hydrogenophaga. Next base: position 16,047 of record NZ_JBIMLB010000023.1, on the reverse strand, counting down.
GTCACCGAACTTTCCGGTTTTGGCCAGGGACGTCGAACCAGTTGCCACGAGTGCTTCCGTTCAGTTCCGGTCAGGCGGCCAGCGAGCCGCCAGCAGCTTCAATGGCCTGCTTGGCGCCGGCAGTCGCGCTGATGTCCTTGAGCGTCACCGCGCGGGTGATCTCACCGGTCTTGACGACCTTCACGCGCTTGGCCAGTTGCGACACCAGGCCGGACTGCTTCAGCACCAGCAAGTCCACTTCAGCAACTTCGAGCGCATTGAGATCTGCCAGGGTGACTTCAGCATTGAACTGCAGTTGCGCGGACTTGAAGCCACGCTTGGGCAGCCGGCGCTGCAGCGGCATCTGGCCGCCTTCGAAGCCGACCTTGTGGTAACCGCCCGAGCGGGACTTCTGACCCTTGTGGCCACGACCAGCGGTCTTGCCCAAACCGGAGCCAATGCCACGACCGACACGGCGCTTGGCATGCTTGGAGCCTTCGGAAGGCTTGATGGTGTTGAGTTGCATGTCAGTGACTCCGATCAGACGATTTTGACCAGGTAGCTGATCTTGTTGATCATGCCGCGCACGGCGGGCGTGTCCTGCAGCTCGCTGATGCTGTTGAGCTTGCGCAGGCCCAGGCCGCGAACGGTATCGCGGTGCGACTGCTTGGTACCAATGGGGCTGCGCACCAGTTGGACCTTGACGGTGTTTTGAGTGGTCATGATCGCTCCGTTCAGCCCACGATTTCTTCCACCGACTTGCCGCGCTTGGCGGCCACGTCGGCGGGGGTGGTCGAGTTCTTCAGCGCGTCCAGCGTGGCGCGCACCAGGTTGTAGGGGTTGCTCGAGCCATGGCTCTTGGCCACGACATCGGTGATGCCCAGCACTTCGAAGACCGCGCGCATCGGGCCGCCGGCAATGATGCCGGTACCCTTGGCGGCCGGCAGCATCATGACGTTCGAAGCGCCGTGCTCGCCGTGCACGCTGTGGTGCAGCGAGCCGTTCTTGAGCGAAACCTTGATCATGTTGCGACGGGCTTGTTCCATGGCTTTCTGCACGGCCACCGGCACTTCACGCGCCTTGCCCTTGCCCATGCCGACGCGACCGTCGCCATCACCGACCACGGTGAGTGCAGCGAAGCCAAGAATGCGGCCGCCCTTGACCACCTTGGTCACGCGGTTGATCGCGATCATCTTCTCGCGCAGGCCGTCTTCGTTCGCTTCGTTCTTGATGTTTGCCGTAAATTTAGCCATTTTGAATATTCCGTTTGATCAGAACTGCAGACCGGCTTCACGGGCCGCGTCTGCCAGGGCTTTCACCCGGCCGTGATAGGCAAAACCGGAGCGGTCGAAGGCCACCTTCTCGATGCCGGCGGCTTTCGCCTTCTCGGCAATGCGCTTGCCGATGATGGCGGCGGCGGCGGCATTGCCGCCCTTGCCGGCACCACCGATCTGGGCGCGCACTTCGGCTTCGGCCGTAGAGGCAGAGGCCAGCACCTTGGAGCCATCGTCGGAAATGACGTTGGCGTAGATGTGCAGGTTGGTGCGGTTCACGGTCAGGCGCACGGCACCTTGCTGTGCAATGCGGATGCGCGTTTGACGCGCGCGGCGCAGACGTTGCTCTTTCTTGGTCAACATGATCCTGATCCTTATTTCTTCTTGGTTTCCTTGATCACGACCTTCTCATCCGCATAACGGATGCCCTTGCCCTTGTAGGGCTCGGGAGGGCGAACGGCTCGCACCTCGGAAGCGATCTGGCCCACACGCTGACGGTCCGAACCCTTGATCACGATCTCGGTCGGCGTCGGCGTTTCCACCTTGATGCCGGCGGGCATGTCCATCACCACGGGGTGGGAGTAGCCAACCGTGAGGTTGAGCTTGGCACCCTGTGCCTGAGCCTTGTAGCCCACGCCCAGCAGGGTCAGCTTCTTTTCGAAACCCTTGCTCACGCCATTGACCATGTTGTTGACCAGCTGGCGCATGGTGCCCGACATGGCATTGGCTTCGCGAGATTCGTTTGCGGGAACGAAGGTCAGCACGCCGGCCTTGTTCTCCACCTTGACCAGCGCGTTCTGCGCCAGCGCCAGAGCACCCAGGGTGCCCTTGACATTGATCAGGTCGTCCTTGACCGCGACTTCCACCCCGTTGGGGACGGTGACCGGCAGTTTTCCAATACGTGACATTAGTTTCTCCTCAATGCCCGCATCAGGCGACGTAACACAGGACTTCGCCACCGACACCGGTGGCGCGCGCCTTGCGGTCGGTCATCACGCCTTGCGGAGTGGTGACGATGGCCACGCCCAGGCCGTTCTGGACCTGGGGAATGGCGTTGCGGCCGCGGTAGACGCGCAGGCCAGGACGGCTCACGCGCTCGATGCGCTCGATCACGGGACGGCCTGCGTAGTACTTCAGGGCAATCTCGAGTTCGTTCTTGCCGTCGGTGCTCTTGACCTGGAATCCGTCGATATAGCCCTCGTCCTTCAGGACCTGGGCAATCGCGGCCTTGACCTTGGAAGCCGGCATCGAAACGCTGGCCTTTTCGACCATCTGCGCGTTGCGGATGCGGGTCAACATGTCAGCGATAGGATCACTCATGCTCATTTGTGGTTCTCCTAGGGCTTACCAGCTGGCTTTGGTGATGCCGGGAATTTCACCGGCAAACGCCATTTCACGAACCTTGGCGCGAGCCAGGCCGAAGTGGGCGAAGGTGCCGCGCGGACGACCGGTGATCTCGCAGCGGTTGCGCTGACGGGTCGGATTCGAATTGCGGGGCAGCTTCTGCAGACCCAGGCGGGCCGCATCGCGCTCTTCGTCGCTCTTCTTGGCGTCGTTGGCGGTTGCCTTCAACTCGGTGTATTTCTTGGCGAACTTGGCCGCGAGCTTTTCGCGCTTGAGTTCACGTTGGAGAAGTGCTTGTTTAGCCACGCGCCACCTCAGTTCTTGAACGGGAAACGGAAACCAGCCAGAAGAGCCTTGCACTCTTCATCGTTCTTGGCGGTCGTCGTGATGCTGATGTTGAGACCGCGCAAGGCATCGACCTTGTCGTACTCGATCTCAGGGAAGATGATCTGTTCCTTGACGCCGACGTTGTAGTTGCCACGGCCGTCGAAAGAACGGCCGGAGATACCACGGAAGTCGCGCACGCGGGGCAACGCCACGGTGACGAAGCGGTCCAGGAATTCGTACATGCGGGCACCGCGCAGGGTCACCATGCAGCCGATGGCCTGCTGTTCGCGGATCTTGAAACCCGCAATGGCCTTGCGGGCCTTGGTCACCACTGGCTTCTGTCCAGCGATCTTGGTCAGGTCGCCCACGGCGTTGTCCATGACCTTCTTGTCGGCCACAGCCTCGCTCACGCCCATGTTGAGCGTGATCTTGGTGATGCGCGGCACTTCCATCGTCGACTTGTAGCCGAACTTCTTCATGAGATCCGGCGCGATGGTGTCGCGGAAAACTTCTTGCAAACGTGCCATGGTCATGCCGCCTTGATTTCTTCGCCACTGGACTTGAAGACGCGCACTTTCTTGCCGTCTGCCAGGAGCTTGATGCCCACACGATCCGCCTTGCCGGTGGCGCCATTGAAGATGGCGACGTTGGACTGGTGGATGGGCATGGTTTTCTCGATGATGCCGCCGGTTTCGCCCTTGGCAGGGTTCGGCTTGGCGTGCTTCTTGACGAGGTTCACGCCTTCGACCACCACACGGTCTTCGCTGCTGCGCAACACAACCTTGCCGCGCTTACCCTTGTCGCGCCCGGCAATCACGATGACTTCATCGCCACTACGAATCTTGTTCATGATGATTCCTCAGAGAACCTCGGGTGCCAGCGACACGATCTTCATGAACTTCTCGGTGCGCAGTTCGCGCGTGACCGGTCCGAAGATGCGGGTGCCGATGGGCTCCAGCTTGGCGTTGAGCAACACTGCAGCGTTGCCGTCGAATTTGATCAGGGCGCCGTCCTGGCGGCGAATACCCTTGGCGGTGCGCACCACCACAGCGTTGTAAACCTCGCCTTTTTTGACGCGGCCACGGGGCGCTGCTTCCTTGATGGTGACTTTGATGACGTCGCCCACGCTGGCGTAACGGCGCTTGGAGCCGCCGAGCACCTTGATGCACATCACGGACTTGGCACCCGTGTTGTCGGCAACATCGAGTCGAGATTGCGTTTGGATCATTTGATTTAAGTCCCAACTTGAATCCCTCCAGCCACCACGGCCGGAAGTGATCAGTCTTGGGCCCGTCGTTCAAGGCCCGTCCTGGCGTTGCACCAGCAGGAGCCCCTTTCGGTGGGCAGATAGCTCTCCGCCTTTTCAAGCGAAGCCGCAAATTATGGCACGGTTTGCTTTTGGCGTCAAACCACGGGCAGGTAGCGTTCGCACAACGCCTGGAAACCCGCCAGATCGGGGTCGGTTCCGAGCTCTTCTGCCAGGATGGCCGCCACGGCCGGGGCCATGCGGGCGGCCTCTCGCGCATCCAGGAACAGCACGCGCCAGCGGCGGGCGAGCACGTCCTCGACGGTCTGGGCGAACTCCACCCGTGCCGCGTGGCGCACCATGGCTTCATTCAAACCCATGCCCAGCAAATTGCCCAGACCCTTGCATTTCTGCACTTCCGCCCATTCCGACCCATAAAGGTGCATGCCCGGCGCGGCATGCAAAGGCGTAGGCGGAAGGCCTGTCATGCCGGCGCCGAGCAGGCGATGGGCGGCACTGTGTCCGCCGGGCCGTCGCGGCAGCAATTGACTGTCGAAACAGTGATCCAGAACGTCTTCGGCCATGGCGCGGTAGGTCGTCCATTTGCCGCCGGTCACGGTGACCAGCCCGTTGGCGTCGACCACGATGGTGTGCTCGCGCGACAGCGCCTGGGTGCCCCCGTCGGCCGATGCGGGCGCCGCCACCAGGGGCCGCAAGCCGACCCAGAGACTGCGGATGTCGGCGCGGCGCACCGGCCGGCTGAGCGCCTGGCCGGCCTCCGCCAGGATGAATTCGAGCTCTTCGGCAAAGGCGTCGGGCTCGCGCGGCAGATCCTTGCGGGGAGTGTCGGTGGTGCCCAGCACCAGCTTGCCGAGCCAGGGCACGGCGAAAAGCACCCTTCCGTCGCGCGTGCGCGGCACCAGCAGGGCGTGACCGCCGGGCATGAAGTTGCGGTCCACCACCACGTGCACACCCTGACTGGGGCTCACCATGTGAGAGGGTTCGCCAGCTGCCGGCGGTTGCGTGCGGTCGCGCAGTGCATCCACCCAGACGCCGGTGGCGTTGACCACACAGCGCGCGCGAACCGAGAAGGCCGCGCCGGTACGGCGGTCGAATGCCTCCAGCGTGGCCACCCGGCCTTGCCCATCGGATGCCTGGCGCACGGCCGTCACTTCGGCGTAATTGAGCACCCGGGCACCTGCGGCTTCGGCGCTGCGCGCCAGTGCCAGCGCCAATCGGGCATCGTCGAATTGCCCATCCCAGTACTTGACGCCTCCGCGCAGCCCCTCCGGGTTCACGCCCGGCAACGCCTCCATCGCCTGCTGGCGATTCAGGAACTCGGTGGGGCCCAGGCCCGCGCCACCGGCGAGCAGGTCGTACAGCTTGAGGCCCAGGCCATAGAAAGGGGTCTGCCACCAGCGGTAGGACGGCATGACGAAGGGCAGCGGCTGCGCCAGATGGGGCGCGATGCGCAACACCGTGGCGCGCTCCGCCAGCGCCTCGCGCACCAGCGCCAGGTTGCCCTGTGCGAGGTAACGCACGCCGCCGTGCAGCAACTTGGTGGAGCGAGAGGAGGTCCCTCCCGCGAAATCGTGCGACTCCAGCAGCACCACGGAAAAACCGCGCAGCGCCGCATCGAGCGCCACGCCCAGACCCGTGGCACCGCCCCCCACGATGGCCAGATCGAAATCGGGCGATGAGGTGAGCGATGCAAGCAGTTCTGCGCGTTTCATGGGTGAGAGGATGGCCCCTCGCACCTGAAAGGCGCGAGGGGCAGGTTGCTACAGGCGGCAGGGCCAGGGTTCAGCGGACCTTGCCATTCTTCCATGCGTTGAGCAGCTGGTCGTAGGCGATGGTTTCTCCCTTGGGCTTCTCATTGGCCAGCTTCTTCCAGGGCGCGGCCTTGTCGCTGAGGTACTTGTTGGGATCGCCCTTGGCGTTGAGCTTGGGCGCACAACGCTCCATGCCGGCGCGCTCCAACCGCGACATGACCTGGTCCATCTGGTCGGCAAGGCTGTCCATGGCAGCCTGAGGCGTCTTCTCGCCAGTCACCGCCTGCGCCACGTTCTGCCACCAGAGCTGGGCCAGCTTGGGGTAGTCGGGCACGTTGGTGCCGGTGGGCGTCCAGGCCACGCGCGCGGGGCTGCGGTAGAACTCCACCAGTCCGCCGAGCTTGGGCGCCATGTCGGTCATGGCCTTGCTCTGGATGTCGCTCTCGCGAATGGGCGTGAGGCCCACGATGGTCTTCTTGAGCGAGGTGGTCTTGGCGGTCACGAACTGCGCGTACAGCCAGGCCGCCGCCGTGCGGTTGGCGTCGTGCTTCTCGAAGAAGGTCCAGGAGCCCACGTCCTGGTAGCCGTTCTGCATGCCCTGCTTCCAGTACGGGCCGTTGGGGCCAGGGGCCATGCGCCACTTCGGCGTGCCATCGGCATTGACCACCGGCAGGCCGGGCTTGGTCATGTCGGCGGTGAAGGCGGTGTACCAGAAGATCTGCTGCGCGATCTGTCCTTGTGCAGGCACAGGGCCGGCTTCGCCGAAGGTCATGCCGGTGGCTTCCTTGGGCGCGTATTTCTTCATCCAGTCCACGTACTTGGTGAGCGCGTACACGGCCGCCGGTGAATTGGTAGCGCCACCCCGGGAGACGCTCGCACCCAGCGGGGTGCAGCCATCGGCCGATGCGCGAATGCCCCATTCGTCCACCGGCTTGCCATTGGGGATGCCCACGTCGGCGGTGCCGGCCATCGACAACCAGGCGTCGGTGAAGCGCCAGCCCAGCGAAGGGTCCTTCTTGCCGTAGTCCATGTGGCCATAAATCGGCTTGCCATCGATGGTCTTGACGTCGTTGGTGAAGAACTCGGCGATGTCTTCGTAGGCGCTCCAGTTCAGCGGCACGCCCAGGTCGTAGCCGTACTTGGCCTTGAACTTGTCCTTGAGGTCCTGGCGCGCGAACAGGTCGGCGCGGAACCAGTACAGGTTGGCGAACTGCTGGTCGGGCAGCTGGTAGAGCTTCTTGTCGGGTCCGGTGGTGAAGCTGGTGCCGATGAAGTCCTTGATGTCCAGGCCCGGGTTGGTGAACTCCTTGCCCTTGCCGGCCATGTAGTCGGTCAGGTTCATGATCTTGCCGTAGCGGTAGTGCGTGCCGATCAGGTCGGAATCGCTGATCCAGCCGTCGTAGATCGACTTGCCCGATTGCATGGAAGTCTGCAGTTTCTCCACGACATCGCCTTCTTGAATGAGGTCGTGCTTGACGGTGATGCCGGTGATTTCGGTGAAGGCCCTGGCCAGTGTCTTGCTCTCGTACTCATGCGTGGTGATGGTCTCGGAAACCACCGAGATCTCCTTCACGCCTTTGGCCTTGAGCTTGGCCGCGGCGTCGATGAACCACTTCATCTCGGTGGCCTGCTGGGCCTTGCTCAGGGTGGAAGGCTGGAATTCGCTGTCGATCCACCTTTTGGCGGCGGCCTCGTCGGCCCACGCGGGCAGAGAGCCCATGGCCATCAGCGCGGCCATGGCCAGGACGGTATGTCTCAATTTCATGCTGTCTCCTCTAGCGATGTGCTTCCCCGGTGTGTGACAGGTCTCGGCCCCGGGGAAACAATGGGCCGAATGCCGGAATGGAAACCGATTCAGCCTTTTCGCAGCGCCAGCAACAGCCAGCCCATGGACACCACAAAGGCCCACCAGATGCTGGGCTCCTGCTCCAGCGAGAACCATTGCGTGAACCATCCCGCCATGCCGATGAAGGCCAGGTTGATGTAGGCAGCGCCGAGCAGGCCGATGAACAGGCGGTCGCCGCGCGTGGTAGCCATGGGCAGGAAGCCTTTGCGCTCAACGGTGGGCGACTTGATTTCCCACACCGTCATGCCGACCAGCATGAGCCCGATGCAGGTGAAGAAAATGGCCACTGGGGTGGTCCAGACCATCCAGCTGAACATGTCAGACCCTCCCCATGGCAAAGCCCTTGGCGATGTAGTGCCGCACGAACCAGATCACGATCGCGCCCGGCACGATCGTGAGCACGCCCGCGGCGGCCAGCGTGGCCCAGTCCATGCCGCTGGCGCTCACGGTGCGCGTCATGGTGGCCACGATGGGCTTGGCGTTCACGCTGGTGAGCGTGCGCGCGAGCAACAGCTCCACCCAGCTGAACATGAAGCAGAAAAACGCCGCCACACCCACGCCCGCCTTGATGAGCGGCAGGAAGATGGTGAAGAAGAAACGCGGAAAGCTGTAGCCGTCGATGTAGGCGGTCTCGTCGATCTCGCGCGGGATGCCGCTCATGAAGCCTTCGAGAATCCACACCGCCAGTGGCACGTTGAACAGCAGGTGCGCCATGGCCACGGCGATGTGTGTGTCCATCAGGCCCAGCGTGGTGTAGAGCTGAAAGAACGGCAACAGGAACACCGCGGGCGGTGTCATGCGGTTGGTGAGCAGCCAGAAGAACACGTGCTTGTCACCCAGAAAACGGTAGCGGGAGAACGCGTAGGCCGCCGGCAGTGCCACGGTGAGCGAGATCACCGTGTTGATGCCCACGTAGATCAGGCTGTTGATGTAACCCGAGTACCACGACGGGTCGATGAAGATGGTCTGGTAGTTGGCCCAGGTGAATTCGGCCGGCCAGAGCGTGAACGAGGAGAGGATCTCCTGGTTGGTCTTGAAGCTCATGTTGACCATCCAGTAGATGGGCAACAGGGCAAAGATCAGGTAGGCGATGAGGAACAGCGTCCTCTTCCTGAAGCGCCGGTTATCCATGGAGCCCCCTTGACGCTGCGCGCCATCCCCCCAGGGGAGAGCAATTTTTCTTGAGGCGGCTCGGCGAAAAATCATCCATGTCCCTGCTCCTTCTCGGACGTGCCCAGGCTCTGCATCCAGTTGTAGAGCACGAAGCAGAACAGCAGGATGATGAGGAAATAGATCAGCGAGAACGCCGCCGCCGGGCCGAGGTCGAACTGGCCGACGGCCTTGGTGGTGAGGTACTGCGAGAGGAAGGTGGTGGCGTTGCCGGGGCCACCGCCGGTGAGCACGAAGGGCTCGGTGTAGATCATGAAGCTGTCCATGAAGCGCAGCAGCACCGCGATCATCAGCACACCGCGCATCTTGGGCAGCTGGATGTAGCGGAACACCGCCCACTTGCTCGCGCCGTCGATGGCGGCGGCCTGGTAGTAGGCGTCGGGAATGCTGCGCAGCCCCGCGAAAGCCAGCAGCGCGACCAGCGGTGTCCAGTGCCACACATCCATCATGAGCACCGTCCACCACGCGTGCACGGGGTTGCCGGTGTAGCTGTAGTCCATGCCCGCCCATTGCAGGAAGTAACCCAGCAAGCCGATGTCGGCGCGGCCGAAGATCTGCCAGATGGTGCCGACCACGTTCCAGGGAATGAGCAGCGACAGCGCCACCAGCACCAGCACGGCCGACGATTTCCAGCCCTGCGCGGGCATGGACAGCGCCAGTGCGATGCCGAGCGGAATCTCGACCACCAACACCGCCAGCGAGAACTGGATCTGCCGCCACAGCGCCAGGTGCAGTTCCTCGTCGCGCATCACGGCGGCGAACCACTCGGTGCCGACGAACACGCGCCGATCGGGCGAGAGCACGTCCTGGACCGAGTAGTTCACCACCGTCATCAGCGGCAACACGGCAGAAAACGCCACACAGAGAATGACCGGCAGCACGAGCCACCACGCCTTCTGGTTCACGGGTTTGGTGGTCGCGCTCATTGGATCAATACCTCATCCTGGTAGAAGCAGGTGTGCTGGCCGAGCACGCGAAGGTGCACCGTGTCGCCCACCGCCGGCAGCACGGCCTCGGGCGCCAGTCGGCACTTGAGGCGGTGTTCACCCACTTCGCAGGTGACCATCACGTAAGTACCGATGTCCTGCACCCGCGTCACTTTCGCGGGCAGGGTGTCGGGCTCGCCGGCCTCGCCCAGTGACAGGTATTCGGGACGAATGCCGAGCTTGATCGGCCCCTCGGGCAACACATGGCCACGGGTCAGCGCCAGCGGGTGGTCCAGCACCACCAAACCACCACGCACGCTGGTGGCTGGCAGGAAGTTCATGCCTGGCGAGCCGATGAAGTGACCGACGAAGGTGTGTGCCGGCCGCTCGAACAGCGCCTCGGCCGAGCCCACCTGCACCGCCCGGCCACGCGTCATCACCACGACCTCGTCGGCAAAGGTCAGCGCCTCCACCTGGTCGTGCGTCACATAGATCAGCGTGAGCTTGAGTTCGTGGTGGATCTGTTTGAGCTTGCGCCGCAGTTGCCATTTCAGGTGCGGGTCGATCACCGTGAGTGGCTCGTCGAACAGCACTGCCGACACGTCCGAGCGCACCAGGCCACGACCCAGCGAGATCTTCTGCTTCTGGTCGGCAGACAGGTTGGCCGCGCGCTGGTCCAGCTGGTGGCTCATCTCCAGCATCTCGGCGATGCGCCCTACCTGCACCCGGATCTCGGCTTCCGGCACCTTGCGGTTGCGCAGCGGGAACGCCAGGTTCTGCGCCACGGTCATGGTGTCGTAGATCACCGGGAACTGGAACACCTGCGCGATGTTGCGCTGCTGCGGACTCTGGCGCGTCACGTCCTTGCCGTTGAAGTGCACCGTCCCCGTGCACGGCACCAGCAAGCCCGACATGATGTTGAGCATGGTGGTCTTGCCGCAGCCCGAGGGACCGAGCAACGCATAGGCGCCACCGTCTTCGAAGGTCATCTTCAACGGCAACAGCGCGTAGTCCTCGTCCGCCTTCGGGTTCGGCTTGTAGGCATGCGCCAGGTCGAGTTCGATGCGGGCCATCAGCGTGCCCCTCCTGGCCGAGCCGGCGCGTGCACGAGCGGTCCTTCTGCGTCGAAGACGAAGAGGCTCGCGGGCTGCAGGTACAGCGTGATCGGGTCACCGAGCGGGCAGTCGTGCACGCCGGAGAGCTGGGCCACCAGTTCGCCCACCGCGGTGTGCACGTGCACGAAGGTGTCGGAGCCGGCGATCTCGGCCAGCTCGACGCGCCCCGCCAAGGCCACGTCACCGGGCCGCGCGACCACGCGCAGACCGCCGGCGCGCAGGCCGAGCGTGAGGCGCGCCGGCGCGTCGGGCGGCAGGGACAGCGGCCACACCTCGCCGCCTGGCACCCGCACGCCACCGGCCACCGCCTCAGCGGCCATCAGGTTCATGGGTGGATCGCTGAAGGCGCGCGCCACGCGGATGCTCTGCGGCGTGTGAAACACCTCGGCCGTCGGGCCGTACTGCAGCAGCTCGCCCGCGTCCATCACCGCCGTGTAGCCCCCCAGCAGCAGCGCTTCGCCCGGCTCGGTGGTGGCGTACACCACGGTGGCATCGCCGCTGGCGAACAGTTGCGTGAGCTCCTCGCGCAGTTCCTCCCTCAGCTTGTAGTCCAGGTTCACCAGGGGCTCGTCGAACAGCATCAGCGGCGCGCGCTTGGCCAGTGCGCGGGCCAGCGCCACGCGCTGTTGCTGGCCACCCGAGAGTTCGGCGGGCAGGCGGTCCAGGAACATCTCGATGTGGAGCCGCTCAGCGAGTTCGCGCACGCGCTGGTCCACATCACGTTCACCGCGCAGGCGCATCGGCGAAGCGATGTTCTGCGCCACCGTCATCGACGGGTAGTTGACGAACTGCTGGTAGACCATGGCCACGTTGCGCTGGCGCACCGGCACGCGCGTCACGTCCACACCATCGGCCACCACCCGGCCGGTGCTGGCCACATCCAGGCCAGCCATCACGCGCATCAGGCTGGTCTTGCCCGCCTGCGTGGCACCCAGCAGCACCGTAACGGCGCGCGGCGCCAGGGTCAGGCTTTGCGGGTAGAGGTGGACGGCAGGCCCGACGGTCTTGCCCACTTGCTCCAGAGAAAGCTGCATTCGAATCCCTGTGTGAAAAACCGCACACCTGCTGAAAGGGGCACGATTCGTTTCAGCGATTCTATTGTTCGTTTATGTTCCTTTTTATTCGGTACTTACCCTGACTGGGGCCCAAAAAAATTCCGTTATGTTCGGGTAGCTTTGACCCAGACGCCCGCCCTCCCCCGATGAACCTCAATCCCCGACACACCCAGTTGCTCGACGAAGTGCGCGCACACGGCCCACAGACCATCGAGGCTTTGGCCGACCGTTTCGGCGTCACCCTGCAGACCGTGCGCCGGGACGTTCAGCGCCTGGCCGAGGCTGGCCTGCTGTCGCGCTTCCATGGCGGCGTGCGGCAGCCGGGCTCCACCACGGAGAACATCGCCTACCGCCAGCGCCAGGCCATGCAGTCGGACGCGAAGACGCGCATTGCGCGTGCCGTGGCGCGGCGCGTGCCCAACGGCTGCTCGCTGATCATGAACATCGGCACCACCATCGAAGCCGTGGCGCGCGAACTGCATCACCACCGCGGCCTGCGCGTGATCACCAACAACCTGCACATCGCTTCGCTCATGAGCACGCACCCGGACTGCGAGGTGATCGTGGCTGGTGGCCAGGTGCGCAGCGCCGACCAGGGCATCGTGGGCGAGGCCACGGTGGACTTCATGCGCCAGTTCAAGGTCGACATCGGCCTGATCGGCATCAGCGGCATCGAGGCCGATGGTTCGCTGCGCGACTTCGACTACCGCGAGGTGAAGGTCGCGCGCGCCATCGTCGAACAATCCCGAGAGGTGTGGCTGGCGGCCGACCACAGCAAGTTCAACCGCCCGGCCATGGTGGAACTGGCCCGGCTGGACGACCTGGACGTGGTGTTCACCGACCTGCCCCCGCCCCCGCCTTTCGACGAACTGCTCGCGCTGGGCAACGTCGAATGTGTGATCACCGGCGTCTCCACCGACAACGCCTGAGACCTTCCACATGACCTACCTGCTGGCCCTGGACCAGGGCACCTCCAGCTCGCGCACCATTGTTTTCGACGGCGCAGGCCGCGTGGTGACCATGGCGCAACGCGAGTTCGCCCAGATCTACCCGAAGCCAGGCTGGGTCGAACACAACCCGCTCGACCTGTGGCAGACGCAGCTGGAAACCGCGCGCGAGGCGCTCCAGCAAGCGAAGCTGCGCGCAGAGCAGATCCAGGCGGTGGGCATCACCAACCAGCGCGAAACCACGCTCGTGTGGAACCGCAAGACCGGCGAGCCCGTGTACAACGCCATCGTCTGGCAGGACCGCCGGGCCGAGGACACCTGCGCCGCGTTGCGCGAGCAGGGCCATGAGGACACCGTGCGGCAGAAGACCGGGCTGCGCATCGACGCCTATTTCTCCGGCACCAAGCTCAAGTGGATTCTCGACAATGTGCCGGGCGTGCGCGCACAGGCCGAGCGCGGCGAGCTTGCTTTCGGCACGGTGGACACCTGGCTGATCTGGCAGCTCACGGGCGGCCAGCGCCATGTCACCGACTTCAGCAACGCGTCCCGCACGCTGCTGTTCAACGTCCACAGCCGCCAGTGGGACGAAGAACTCATGGCCTTGCTCGACATCCCGCGCAGCCTGATGCCCGAGGCCCTGCCCTCCAGCGCCCCTTTCGGTCGCATGCGGGCCGAGTGGCTGGGTGCACCACTGGAGGTCGGCGGCGTGGCCGGCGATCAGCAGAGTGCGCTGTTCGGCCAGGCCTGCTTCCAGGCCGGCATGGCCAAGAACACCTATGGCACGGGCTGCTTCATGCTCATGCACACCGGTGAGCGGTTCCAGACCAGCGAGAACGGCCTGATCACCACGGCTGCCGCCCAGCGCGATGGAACGCCGCAGTACGCGCTGGAAGGCAGCGTGTTCATCGGCGGCGCGGTGGTGCAATGGCTGCGCGACGGGCTGCGCGCCATCGAGGCCAGCAGCGAGGTGCAGGCGCTGGCCGAGAGCGTGCCCGATGCCGGCGGCGTGGTGCTGGTGCCGGCCTTCACCGGCCTGGGCGCACCCTACTGGCAACCGGACGCGCGCGGCAGCATCACCGGCATCACGCGCGGCACCACCATGGCCCACATTGCGCGCGCGGCGCTGGAGAGCATCGCCTTCCAGAGCGCGGCCTTGCTCGAAGCCATGAGTCGCGACGCCGTGGCTGCGGGCGGCGTGCCGGTGCGCGAACTGCGGGTGGATGGCGGCGCCTGCGTGAACAACCTGCTGATGCAGTTCCAGGCCGATCTGCTGGGCATCCCGGTGGTGCGGCCGGAAGTGATCGAGACCACCGCGCTGGGGGCGGCCTACCTGGCCGGCCTGCAGGCGGGCGTGTACAGCGGGACGGACGAACTGTCCGCACAGTGGCGTGCCGAGCGGACCTTCCAGCCGGCCATGCCGCGCGAACAGGCACAGGAGAAGATGGCGCAATGGGAGCGGGCCGTGCGGCAGAGCACCCGACAATAGCCGCATGAACACGTCCACCTCACCCACCATCACCTTCATCGGCGGCGGCAACATGGCCAGCGCCATCGTCGGCGGCCTGCTGCGCCAGGGCCATCCGGCCAACGCCGTGCAGGTGGTCGAGCCTTTTGACGAGCAACGCGCGAAACTCGCGCAGCAATTCCCCGGCGTGACCCTGCTGCCCGAAAGCAGCGGGCTCCAGAAGGCCTCCGATCTGGTGGTCTGGGCCGTCAAGCCGCAAACGTTCAAGGCCGCTGCGCTGGCCAGTCAAACCCACCTGGGTGGCGCACTGCACCTGAGCGTGGCTGCCGGCATCACCAGCGACAGCATTTCGGCCTGGCTGCAGACGCAGCGCGTCGTGCGCGCCATGCCCAACACGCCCGCACTCGTGGGCCTGGGCATGACCGGCCTGTTCGCGCGCGAAGGCGCGAGCGCGGCGGACCGTGGTCTTGTGGAGACCGTGGTGAAAACCACCGGCGAACTGGTGTGGGTCACGGCAGAAGCGCAACTCGACGCCGTGACCGCGCTGTCGGGCTCGGGTCCCGCCTATGTGTTCTATTTCCTCGAGGCCATGCGCGACGCGGGCAGCCGCATGGGACTGCCACCCGAAGTGGCCTACCAGCTTGCTGTAGGAACCTTCGTGGGGGCCGCCACGCTGGCTCAGCGCTCCGAAGATCCGCCGCAGACGCTGCGCGAGCGCGTCACCTCCAAGGGCGGCACGACCTACGCCGCACTCACGTCGATGGAGTCGGCGGGTGTGAAAGCCAGGTTTGAAGAGGCGTTGTTCGCCGCGCAAAAACGCGCGGAGGAACTTGGCCGCGAGTTCGGCAAGTAACTCACGCGGGCTCGCGGACGCCGTGTGCACTCCTCCGCGGCTGTCCCCCGGCGGCTGGAGCCGCCTCGAGGGTTAAGCGCGATCATGTTGATGTGAGTTGAATGTCCGCTTCTGGCGGCGGATTCAACCGGTCGACGCAACACATTCGCTGAACATCTCAGCGGGTGTGTGGAAGCCGAGCGTCTTGCGCGGCCTCTCGTTCAATTGTCTCGCGATCGCGTTGAGCTGAAGCTGTGAGAACCCCGAGATATCCATACCCTTGGGCATGTACTGCCTGAGCAGCCCGTTCGTGTTCTCGTTGCTTCCGCGTTGCCACGGGCTTTGTGGATCGCAGAAATAGACCTGGATGTCCGTGGCGACCGTGAACTGCTTGTGCGCATGCATCTCCGTGCCTCTATCCCAGGTCAGTGACTTGTAGAGCTCTTGCGGCAGTTTTCGGGCGTTCTTGATGAGCGCGTTGACGACCGTTTGCGAGTCTTTGCCATCCAGCTTCACCAACATTACGTATCGCGTTTGACGCTCGACCAATGTCGCGATCTGGCTCTTGCCACTGCCAAAGACCAGGTCCCCTTCCCAGTGACCTGGTACCGCTCGGTCTGCAGCGCAGGCGGGGCGCTCGCTGATCGAAACAGCATCGGCGATCTGTCCGTGAATGGCTGTCTTCTGCGTGTAGTGACGAGATCGACGCATCCCGCGGGTGCGCCTGAGGTGCGCCAACAGTTCCTTCT
>NZ_JBIMLB010000022.1:0-95058 GCF_051860785.1 Hydrogenophaga sp. | reverse complement strand
TGTGCGGGCGTGATCTCCATGCCCAATATTGTCCAGCGCAAACGACACGATCGGTATTAGTGTTAACACGCCCTAGTCTCTATTATGTGGGATGGTAGCTGGTCACCTTGAATCCGCAGAACCACTTTCCCGTCGCCCTGCACACGGCTCGTGCGACCTGAGTGCCATCGAAGAAAAGGCCTTGCACCCAAATCGCGTTGCTGCCTCTGGTCGCCGGGCTGGCCGGGGTCGGCGTGGTGCAGGTGCATGACCAGATCGATGTGCTGTCGCAGATCGAATTCGTGGTACTGCTGTTTGTAGTCGGCCCCAAGCTCGGCCTGCACCCTCGCCACATCGGGCCGGTGCCGTTGGCCACCTGCTTGGAACACGGGCTCTCACCATCGCCCGACTGGTCTGCGTTGATGCGACCCGAGGGCCCTGCCTAAGGCCTTCATGGTGCTGCCCGAAGTGTTCGCGTCGATATCGGGTGTGTCTGGCTCGGGACCGCGCTCTTCACGCTGTTGGTCATTGCCGCACTGACTGTCGGCGGAGTCGCTGTAGGAGGCGCCCGCTGCCTTTGCGCTATACCGCCGGGGCTGGTCGCGTATACGCGCCAGCCTGAGTCTGGGCAAGTTCTGGCACGGAGCGCGCGCTAAACCGTACGCTTGCCCGTCGCCGTGGTGCTGGTGTGCAGCGCATGGCAGGCGTGACCGGGCCGATCGGTCGGTACCGCCATGCAGTGGCTCGATCAAGCGCTGGTCTGCGTGAGCGCCTTGCCTGAAAGTGAATCGGCAGGTACCTGCTGCAACCGCGCGTCGACCTCCGCCTCGGCTTTCAACCAGCCTTCGAGTTCGTGCCCGTAGACACAGCCGCGCGCTTCGAGTTGCGCGTAGGCAGCCTGGCGAATCGCCTGTTGACGCGGATCGTCTGGAGCAACCTGCGTCGCATCGACGGCTTCTTGCTGTGCAGAACTCGGCTCGGGCCCGGCACGGGTGCACGCGGTTTCGCTGAGTTGTGCTGGCATAGTCGGATCTCCTGGCTGAAAGTAGGTTCGCTGCAGAGGCATCGCGACGCCGCTACCGCAGGCCTGAATATAGGCGCATCCGGGTGGGTACCGTTGCGCTGCGTCAATTCATGTGAGTTGGGTGAACATTTCCTCCAGGCGCTGCCGCGACCAGTCCGGACGGCCGAGACCAGTGCCTCGATCGCGCCGGCCGGTTCTTGACCGGAGCGGCGTTGGGAATCGACCTGCCGTTCACTATCGCTCGCGCGCTCGCGGAGGGACCTGTGTTCAGTCCACAGCTGGGGCATCGATTGATGCCTGCCAACGGTGTCGAGATGGAATGCCTGAACATCGCTGGTGCTGGTTCGCATGCTGCGGCATGACCGGGACTGTCACCGGGAGACGTTGCACCATGACGACACTTCGCAGCATTGTGGCGGCGACCGACTTCTCGCCGGCCTCGGACGCTGTCGTACACCGCGCGGCGCAACTGGCGGCGACGCATCGCGTTTCGCTGCGCCTGCTGCTTGCCTTCGACATCGGTTCCTGGCAAATCCTGAAGGGCGTCCTCTGCGGCGTCGGACCACCGCCAAAGGTGATCAACGCGTATGTCGACTAGCATGCAGGCGCCCTCGTCGTGATCGGCTCGCGTGTCGAACCCGCACTTTCGGGCCGGAGCACCACCGCTTTGATGTTTGTACGCAGGCCGCCATGCGCGATCCTGATCGTGCGTGTGGCCGATGACCGGCCTTGCGACAAGATGCTGTCGGTCGTCAGCCTGTGCGAAGACTTCGTTTGGACCGCGTCCCTTGCCGTCAATCTGTTGCCGGCCACGCACCTTCACCTGCTGTATTCGCTGGACGCGGCATCGGGCAGCGCTGGATGGGGCGGTCTCTGCGGCGAACCTATGCGCCTGATGCCGGAATCGCTACATACCCAGGCGGAAGGCGGGTTGCAGCGGTTCGCGCAGCGCCTGTCCACTCGCTGCCGGCGCGGGCGATCCTGGTCGCTGCCGCGAAAATAAGCGCGGATCGTGTGGTCGCGGGCCACCATGGCCTGTGCACAGCCACCGACCAAGACCTCGGCAGCATGACTCCGAAAGTGATCTACGCTGCGCTTAGCGATGTGCTGGTGGTGCGATGAGGTGCGCGCAACCTGCGTTCGCGGCCGGGACCTCGGCTTCATGGGTCTGCGCCAAAGGGGGGGCGGAATTCCGACAAGCTGCTGGAAGCGGTACAGAGGTTGGTGCACGCCAAGCAGGGGATTTTGTTGCGCTACCTCAACACGCTGACCGCGATGGCCGGGGAAAAACCTCGACGTTCGTCTCCCTCTTGCCCATCGACCTGATTTCGTCGGTGATTGACGGTCTGACGTAGGCTCGCAAGTCAGGAGATCCAGGCTGACCCGGAATCCGCAAGCGGGCTGCGTCGCCGCGTGCAGTAGCATTGCCACATGACATCGCGCCGTATCAGGCACATCGACCTCGCGCTGCAGGGCGGCGGCGCCCACGGCGCGTTCACGTGGGGCGTGCTGGATCGCCTGCTCGAGGACGAGCGCATCGAGATCGACGCCATCAGCGGCACCAGCGCCGGGGCGATGAATGCGGTGGTGCTGGCCGACGGGCTGATGACCGGGGGGCGCGAGGGCGCGCGCGAGGCCCTGCGGCGCTTCTGGAGCCGGGTCAGCAATGCGTCCGGGCGCGGCCCGATGGTGCCCCAGGCGCTGGGTGCGTTCTTCGGCAACTGGTCGCTCGAGGGCTCACCGCTGGGCATGTACCTGGACTGGGTCGGCCGCTCGCTGTCGCCGCACCAGATGAACCCGCTCGACATCAACCCGTTGCGCGACATCTTGGTGGCAGAGGTTGATTTTGAGCGCGTGCGCGGCTGCAACAAGGTGCGCCTGTTCGTTTCCGCAACCAACGTGCGCACCGGTGCGCTGAAGGAATTCCGGCAGTCCGAATTGTCGGCCAACGCCGTGATGGCCTCGGCCTGCCTGCCGCTGCTGTTCCGCGCGGTCGAAATTGACGGCGAGGCCTATTGGGACGGCGGCTACCTCGGCAACCCGTCGTTGCTGCCGCTGATTTCCGAAAGCCCGGCGCACGACCTGGTGCTGGTGCAGATCAACCCGTCGCGGCGCGAGGCGCTGCCAACCACGGCCGCGGACATTCTCGACCGTCTGAACGAGATCACCTTCAACAGCAGCCTGGTGAAGGAACTGCGCTCGGTGGCGTTGCTGCAGCAACTGTTGCGCCTGGAGGGCGTGCCGCCCGGTGCGGGTCGAGCGTCACTGTTCACGCAGGTCGCTGCACTTCGCATGCACCGCATCGAGGCCGAGGCCGAGCTGGCCGGCCTCGGCGCCGCGAGCAAGCTCAATGCGGGGTGGCCGTTCCTGACGCGGCTGCACCGCATCGGCCATCGCGCTGCGCAGGCCTGGCTCGAAACCAACTTCACCCACTTAGGGCGCCGCTCCACCCTGGCGCTGGAACCCTTCCTGACATGACACTCCTCACTTGTTGCATTGTGCCCCCGGGAGTCTCGCCATGCTGAGCATTGCCGGCATCCTGCTGTCGCTGGCGCTGTTGATGTGGCTGGCCTATCGCGGCATCAGCGTGCTCATCCTGGCGCCGCTGATGGCCTTGCTCGCAGTGCTGCTCAGCCCCGACGCGCCGCTGCTGGCCAGTTACACGCAGGTCTTCATGAAGGCGCTCGGCAGCTTCATCGCGCTGTTCTTTCCGCTGTTCCTGCTGGGCGCGGTGTTCGGCAAGCTGATGGAAGACTCGGGCGCGGCGCGCGTGATCGCCTCGCGCATCGTCGACTGGCTGGGCGCAGGCCGCGCCGTGCTGGCCATCGTGCTCGCCTGCGCGGTGCTCACCTATGGCGGCGTGTCGCTGTTTGTGGTGGCCTTCGCGGTGTACCCGATCGCGGTCGAACTGTTCCGCGCCGTCGACGTGCCCAAACGGCTGATCCCGGCCACCATTGCGCTGGGCGCGTTCACCTTCACCATGACGGCACTGCCCGGCACCCCGGCGATCCAGAACGCGATTCCGATGCCTTACTTCGGCACCACGCCGTTCGCGGCGCCCGGGCTCGGGCTGATCGGCGGTGCGGTCATGGGGGTGCTCGGGGCGCTGTGGCTGCTGCGCCGTGCGCGCCAGGCGGCGGCCGCCGGGGAGGGCTATGGCGCGGATGCCGATAGCCCGGCCCTACTGGCGCGCAGCGTGCGCCCGCACGCGCAGGGCGAGGGTTACGACGTGGCCGAACTGGGCCCACAGGGCGGGGCCACGTCACCGGCGCTGCCGCCGAGCTTCGGCGTGGCCATCGCACCCATCGTGGCCGTGGTGGCGCTGAACTGGGTGTTCAGCGCCCACATCCTGCCGGGCCTGGACAGCAGCTACCTGGCCACGGCCCTGTACGGCGCCACGCGCCTGGACGCGGTGCTGGGCACCTGGGCCATCATCGCGGCGCTCGCGCTGGCCAACCTGCTGCTGATCGTGCTGGCGCGGCGCAGCCTGCCCACGCTCAAGGCCACGCTGGACGCCGGGGCCAGCGCCTCGGTGCTGCCGATTTTCAACACGGCGTCGCAGGTCGGCTACGGCGCGGTGATCGCCTCGCTGGCCGGCTTTGCACTGATCCGCGATGCCGTGCTGGGCATCGCGCCCGGCAATCCGCTGGTGTCGCTGTCGGTCGCCGTCAACCTGCTGGCCGGCATCACCGGCTCGGCCTCCGGCGGCATGAGCATCGCGTTGCAGACGCTCGGCAGCACCTACCTCGAGATGGGGCGCGCCGCCGGCATCTCGCCCGAGTTGCTGCACCGTGTCACGTCGATCGCCACTGGGGGCCTCGACTCCCTGCCGCACAACGGCGCCGTCATCACGCTGCTGGCTATCTGCAAGCTGACGCACCGCCAGTCCTACCTCGACATCTTCGTGGTGGCGGTGCTGGCCCCGCTGCTGGCGCTGGCCGCGGTCGTCGTGCTGGGCACCCGCTTCGGGTCGTTCTGAAGCCGCGGCGTGGTCGTCTGTCGGCGGGCACTGCGGCTCGCCGCTTGCGCGGCCCGCGCTTTCGTTGTCGTTTGACCCGTACGGCCCCGCTCGACGAGTCTCGCATAGATGCAGGCTCGATTGCGCCAGAGCAACGACAGACCTGCAGAACACCCGCAAACTCGACCTGCGGACGGGGCGCGTGGCATGGGCGATGCGCACGGGATCCGGATCGAAGCTCACCCGAGGAGCACCATGCAACGTTTTGTCCCGAGACCCGGTCCTTCGGCCTATGCCAGCGGCCCTGGGGCTGTTGGCCTACGCAGTCGCGGCCCAGCCGGGGTGAACTCAAGTTCGGTGCAGACCTGCACCGACAGGCCGAATGTAAGACGGCAAACCCTTCAGACCTTCACGCCGCCGAATCTTGCTCTTCTGGAAACGTCCATGTAAGACCTTCCACAAGCTCGTTTCTGCGAGTTTTTACATGAGTCCCTGCCGGCCCTCAATCCGGCCCTGTCCATCGGCGCGGCGCTGGGCGTCACGTTTCCGTTCAACCTGCTGGTCGGCATTCCGCTGTATCACCGGCTCGCGCAGAAAGCAATACATTGAGCACGCAATGCAACTACCGGAGACAGGCATGATCAAACTGCTGACCGTCGTGTGCGAGGCCGCGCTTGAGACCACGCTTCTGCGCGACCTCGAGTCGCTGGATGCGCGTGGCTACACGGTGACCGACGCGCGCGGCAAGGGCAGTCGGGGCCGGCGTGACGCCACCTGGGGCCCGCACGCCAACATCCGCGTGGAGGTGCTTGGCGCTGCCGAGACGGCGCTCGCCATCAGCGCTGCGCGAGCGCACTAAGACAACGAATCGATAATCCGGCTAGTGGCCGACGTCGAGGTGCTGCGGTCCGAGAAGTTCTAAGCGCTCTATTTCATCAAAGTAACCAAAGGAGTCCGGATGCGTATCCTAATGCCCGTCGATAGCAGTGAGTACAGCAAGGCAGCCGTCGCGTTCGTCGCGACGCGCACCACCCTGTTGAAGAACCCCACCGAAGTTGAACTGCTCAACATCCAGTATCCGGTGCCATCACGTGCCGCGCGTGCATTGGGGCGCGAAATGGTGCAGTCATACCACGAGTCAGAAGCGGCGAAGGCGCTAAAGACTTCGGCGGCGGCGCTGAAGCGCGCTGGTGCGAACGCCGCAGGACGGTACGTTGTTGGTACCGTGGCGCACGAACTGGCGTCGATCGTTGCCAACGACCGGGCTGATCTGATCGTTATGGGTTCGCACGGCGACACGGGACTTAAGAAGCTGCTACTCGGCTCGGTGGCAAGCGTTGTGGCCGTCTCATGCACCAAGCCACTGCTCATCCTGCGCGGGGCTCAGATCCCCAAGCGGGATTCGCTGAAAGTCGGCATTGCGCTGGACGGCAGCCCCTACGGCCTAGCCGTCGCGCGCTTCGTGGCCAGGAACCGGGACCTGTTCGGCGCGTCGCCTTCGGTGAGCCTTATTCACGTCGTTCCCGACCTGACGAAGATCGTTGTGCCGGGCTGGATTGAACGCGAGGTGTCGACCGGCATCAAGCCAGAGCAGGTCGAGGCCATGCAGAATGCGGCGTTCGAGAACGTGTTTAAGCCGGCCCATGAGCTTCTTGCCAGAGCCGGCATCACGGCCGCCGAAGTTCGCTTGGTCGGGCAGGTGCCCGGCGATGCCATCGCTATGCATGTCACGAAGAGCAGGCTGGACCTGCTGGCGATGGGGTCGCTCGGCTTCGGAGCAGCCCGGCACGCTCTAATGGGCTCGGTCGCGACCCGCGTGGCGTCGCGTTGTCGGACCGCGCTGCTGCTGGTGCGGGAGAAGTAGAGACGTGGCCCCGCCTGTTTGAACAGTTTTACCCCGAGAGATAAAGAGACTGCGTGCGGGTTGAAGAGGTGCAGAGTTGTCCACGTCGGCGGTCGCTGTTCGACGAACCGCTCGGGCCGGTGGGCAACTCGGGGCGCACCTGGATTTTCATTCTAGGCAGCCACGGCCAGCTCGGGCAGCAACGCCCAGTAAGCCTGCTCGGGCGTTCGCATCCTCGATGCGCGAATGCACGCGCTCGCGGTTGTACCAGTCGATGTAGGTGTCCAGGTCTGAGCGGGCAGCACTCACCGCCTCGTAGGCCTGCAGGTACACCCGCTCGTACTTCATGGTGCGCCACAGCCGCTCGACGAACACGTTGTCGTGCCACGCACCCTTGCCATCCATGGACAGGCGACATCCCCGCGATAGCACCGCATGGGTGAACTCCTCGGCCGTGAACTGGCTGCCCTGGTCGGTGTTGACGATCTCGGGCACCCCGAAGCGGGCGAACGCCTGCTCGATGATCTCGTGCGCATGACAGGCTTCCAGCGTGATGGCCACCTTGCGCAGCAGGTAGGGGTGTTCACGGTCGATAATCGCTTTGCGCTCAGCAATCCCGCCTTGGTGAGCGCGCCTTCTAAAACATCATTCTCCAGCGCCAGCTGGCCGATCCTGACGAGCATCGGGGCAAGATCGACCGGCGCAACGACGGGGGACAGTCGGTCACCCGCTGCCGCCGATGTATTTCTGCATGGCCTCCGCTTCTGACAGAACCTCCTCCAGACGCAGCTGAAGCAGGTCATGGACGGTCACCATGCCGACCAGCGTACCGTTGGTCAGCACCGGTACGTGGTGCACATGCCTGGACATCATGAGCGCCATGATGCCCACCGCTCGATCTTGTGGAGCGCAGGTCAAAACCTTTGCGGTCATCAGATCCCGTACGGACTTATTCAACAGATCGGGGCCGATGCTTTTCAATCCACGTACGATGTCGCGCACGGTAATGATGCCTTCTATGGTTCTGCCGTCGCTGCTCACCACCAGGGCGCCCCCGTCTTCGAGCCCGGGGGACTGCAATGCCGCAGCGATCGTGGTGTCAGGTGTGATGGTCGAAGCGGTGCGCTTCGGCTGCCTGTCGAGAATGCGCTGAACAGTCATGTCGAACTCCTTGTGGTGGATGGGCGGTGCCGGCACAGCCGGCGGGTAGGGTGGCTGTGAAGGTCCAACAGGCTATTTTTGTTCACCTGAGTTGAGTTTGAGTGAGCGGGAATCACCACACCCCCGGAACCCTCAATGAACTCAACCAAATGAACATCTATAAGAATGCCCGACTTACGCTGGCGCGTCGAATCTAAATGGTTCGAGACATCACCATGAGCGCGCCCACGGCGCGTAAGTGTCTGGGCTGCTTCCTGGCCCTGGGCCAAGAAGGCCGGGTTGACGCGTCCTCGTGCCCGTCTCACGTATCCCGCGCCATCGAACCCGCCAAGGGCCTGACCCTGGTAGAACTGCGCCGCAAGTGGCTCATCCCATGCGAGAAGACGCGCAACGCGGTGCAGGTCCTGAGCAACGCGCACGCCTACTACGGCAATCTGGGGGTGCGCAGTCAGCGCCGGCTCATCACAACGGAGTAGCCTTCTGTTTAGGAGACTTTGCGTTGGCCTTCAAAGAGCGGGGCATTCGCCACCGGTTCACTAAACTCTTCCGACCGCAGACCATCAGCATGTTCGGGTATTTCATTCAGTCGACCCGGCGCATGTGGACCTATTGCTTCACTTACCAGAACTCCAGCGAGAGAACAGCCGCGTTCGACGACTGGAATCACCTCTACAACTGGCATCAGCTCATCAAGGTATCGGTGGCGTCGCTCCCATGTCCCGGCTCTCTCGCTCAAGAAGACCTCTTGACTCTTCGCAGCTGGCGGGGCCACCGGGCTGAGACGGCAGTCCCCGGCCACGGAGCAATCCGGTCTTGCGCGAGACTACCGATCATCGGGCCGCTCGAGAGCTCGGCACGGCCCCAGCACCGTCATGCTGAAGACCGCGAGTTGCAGGTCTTGCCGGTTACCGAGCAGCAAGGTGGCCCGGCCGGCGGTCGACGTCGTCTCCATGGCGGCGGGTGCCCCGAGCCACGAGGCGCGGCCGGGCAGGGCCGGCGAAGCTGCAGGGGTGGACTGCGCGCTCCTTGGGCTGTCCGCCAGCGGCGCTTCTTGCTCGGCGGTTTCCGGCGGGAGCGGTGCTTGCCGGGGTTCCGCATCGGGCGTCGGCAGCAGACCAAACCGCTTCATCACGTACTGAAAAAGCAGGATGGCGGCAAAGACCAACCCATAGATTAGTTCCGCAGGTATGTCCATCGCTGTCGCGCTCGTCACTTTCTGGCGCTGGCCGCCGGATCGCCGCCGTTGCCGGCGATCTCGTGGCGCATCACCGTATCGGCCTGCAGGTTCTTCATGCGGTAGTAGTCCATGATGCCCAGATTGCCCTGGCGGAAGGCTTCGGCCATCGCACGCGGCACCTCGGCTTCGGCCTCCACCACGCGCGCGCGCATCTCCTGCTCCAGCGCGACGGCCATGGCCCGGCGCTCTTCGGCCTTGGCCTGCGCGATCTGCTTGTCGGCGTTGGCCTGGTCGATCTGCAGCTTGGCGCCGATGTTCTCGCCCACGGTCACGTCGGCGACGTCGATCGACAGGATTTCGTAGGCCGTGCCCGCGTCCAGGCCCTTGCTCAGGACATGCTTGGAGATGTGATCCGGACTCTCGAGCACGCTCTTGTGGCTGGCAGACGATCCGATGGTGCTGACCATGCCTTCACCGACCCGCGCGATGATTGTCTCTTCGCCGGCGCCGCCAACCAGGCGATCGATGTTTGTGCGCACCGTGACCAGGCACACCGCGATCAGCTGGATTCCGTCTTTGGCCACAGCCGCGATCTTTGGCGTCTGGATCACCTTGGGCAGGACCGACATTTGCACCGCTTCGAGCACGTTGCGCCCGGCCAGATCGATGGCTGCGGCGCGCTTGAAGGGCAAGGGAATGGCGGCCTTGTCGGCCGATATCATGGCGTTGACCACCCTGACGACGTTGCCGCCCGCGAGAAAGTGGGCTTCCAGGTCGTTGATGGAGATGTCCAGGCCGGCCTTCACCGCGCTGATCCGCGCCGTGACTACAGTGCCGGGTGGAACGCGGCGCAGGCGCATTGCGATGAGCGTGAACATTCCCACGTATGCGCCTGAAGCCCATGCGGCGATCCACAGCGGTATTGGCACCAGATACAGCAGCAGAGCCAGCCCCGCCGCCACTGCGATGAGCAAGCCGAAGCCGCCCATCAAGCCCGTCATGACTTCGTTCATTCGTCAGCCCTGTTTGTTGATGTGCAATACATTCCGCGCGACGAGTCGGCAGTCGTCGCGGCTCGCCTCGACGTTGATCGGGTCACCCTCGACGAGGCGTACCACAGACTGAAAAGACCGAGCAGCGTGATGAAGATCCCGGGATGCGACAGCTGCGACGCGAGGCTTGCCGCTGTGCCCGCAGCGATGAAGGACAGCGTCACGAACAGTGACCAGACGGTGTTGCGTTGTGCGCCATCGATGTATAGCGCTCTGGTCGCTGCAGACTGAGCGACGGCCTGCGGGAATGTCTGTTTCGATCTCACGTATTTTCTCCTTTGAATTGAGTCGGGTAGGTTGCACCGTCGGACGAATGCTGCAGCTGTGTCACTTTGTTGGGCGCAGTGCGCCGGCCCATTCGCGACTGATCCAGATGCTTGACCACCGCACGGCCCGCTCGATCTGTCGCCCGTTCAATCACGTCGTACAGATCGGTACCGATGTCCCTGAAGCAAGCGACATGTGCATCGACCAGGTAAACCTGGATTTGGCAAAACTTAGCGACGCCACCGCGCGGGCCGTTCTCGTCACCAAATCGCACGGCAACGCGCTTCACCCGGTCACTGTGGCGGGTCAACGCGAACCGCAGGCGGCGATCGGCGTGATCGATCAACGCGGGCGTGGCTGGAACCCCCATACTTTGAACACTGACTCTCATGCGTACCTCTATGGTTGATTGCCGCAGCGACCTGGTTAATTTAGTGGCTGCGGTCACATGTGTAAACTCGAAAGATATAGACTAAAGGTTCGAAAAAAGAGGATGGTAGGACCGTGAACTACAAACACCTCCACTACTTCATGCAGGTGGCAAAGTCAGGCAGTGTGACGCGCGCAAGCGAGCAACTGCACCTGACGCCGCAGACCATCAGCGGGCAGATCCAGTTGCTCGAAGAGGCCATGGGCAGCGCGCTGTTTGCAAAGAGCGGGCGCAGTCTAGTGCTCACCGATGCGGGCCGCCTTGTGCTGGGCTATGCCGAAGAAATTTTCTCGATGGGGGCCGAACTCAGCGAGGCGGTGCGCGAGCACAAGGCAAAGGGGCGTCTGCTGGAGTTCAAGGTCGGGGTGGTCGACGCGGTGCCCAAAGCCATTGCGTACCGGCTGCTGGAGCCGGCGACCCAGTTGCCGGAGCGGGTGCGCATCGTGTGCCGTGAAGGCAAACTCGAAGGTCTGCTGGCCGCGCTGGCCATGCACCGGCTCGATCTCGTGATTTCCGACACTCCGATGCCGACATCGATCAGCGTCAAGGCCTTCAATCATCAGCTCGGCGCCTCGGGGGTCAGCTTTTTCGCGGCGCCTGCGTTGGTCGAGACATTCGAAGGACCTTTCCCGCGCTGTCTCGACGGTGCCCGAATGCTCATGCCGGGCGACGACTCGGCGGTTGGGCGGCGACTGCGTGCGTGGTTTCAGGAGCGCTCGTTGCAGCCGCTGGTCGTCGGCGAGTTCGACGACAGTGCGCTGGCCAAAGAGTTCGGTCGCCGCGGCGCGGGAGTTTTCGTTGCTCCCACGGTGCTGGCGAAGGAAATCGAGAGGCAGTTCGGTGTCAAGGACGTGGGCGCTGCAGCCGAAGTCTTGGCCGAGTTCTTCGCTATCTCTGTCGAGCGGCGCGTCACGCATCCTTGTGTCGTCGCGATCACTCAGGCAGCGAGAAACGAGTTGTTCGCGCCGCCCGCCAACGCTAGGCGCACGCGCCGACTGGCATCGCTTTGACATGACGCATGACACGATTCAGGCCTTCGCTCGCCTGAGCGGTGCCGGCCGTCCCGTTGATGGTCTGCAGACTCCCGGGGTGACTTTGCTGCGCCGGTCCTGGTCGTTTGGCTGGGTGACGTTCGAGGTCGTGACAATCAAGCCAGCCACATGGCCGCACCCGCCAGCGTGCCAGCCGCACCGAATGCCGCCAGCAATTTGGCGTCACGCTGGTTGTCATTGGCATATTCGCGCCAGGCACCCAGCAAGACGACGCCCCCGAGTAGCGCGACCAGGAATGCGAAGTCAGACACGTTCGACGCCCCATAAGGAGGGCTGCGTCCGCAGCATCTCGCGATATAGGACCCATTGATCAACAGCCTTGACCGCCGCGACGCACAGGCGCAGCATCTTGTGGCGCAATTCCGGATCATCGATTTCGGCAATCAGCTCGCAGAGCATTCGAGGATCCACTTCGCACGAGTCCGCGCGCCTCAAATGCGCCGCCGAGAGCAGATCCTCGCAGACGGTATGCATGGTTATCTGCAACTCTTCGGACTGAACCCCGAGTTGTTCATGGGCGCCGAGCCTGTCGAGGACGTCGAACTCCGCCTTGCTCAGGCTGCCGTCGGCCAGCAAGGCCAACGCGATGATGCGGGAAGCTGACTGCGGGTTTTTGTTCGGCTAGGAACGCATGATCTGTACTCTCTGCAAACAGGTTGACCGGATTGGCCGAAGATGGCGTTTTCACACCAGTCGTAACGAGGCACTGACAGGCACTTGCAAGCCTTTGACCGCTTGCGTCATCTTTTTCAGGCTTTCTTTCACCTTGTTCAGCGATCCAAACCGATCGCGCGCTGGCCGGAACGCTCGTGGCCATGCGTGCGCCGCCAAATGCGCACCAACGCCCGGGCGGCGCGCGCGAGCGCGCCTTCGAGAGCAGAACGCCAATCGCGCGCCATCGATGTGATCACCACGGTGCCGGAGCTGTCGGTTTTCAGTTCCAATTGGCAACGTTTGTCCACGCCACCGCGGACCGTTGACGTCCGACTGTTGCACCTTGGCGTGCGGTACGAGCCAGGCGGGACGGCGCATCACAAAGCGCACGCGACGCACCGCGAGATCGCGCAACTGCGCACCTTCCGGATCGCGGGACTGAAAGAGCACATGCATGACTGATCTCCATCGGTTGAAAGTTGGCCCAACGATAGGGCGTCGCGGACCTTCGAAAAATCAGGAAATTGCATAGCGAAAGGTCCCATAAATCTGCCTAAATGCCCAACCTGAACCTGTGGGCCTGTGGGCCTGTGGGTAGCTCTCCGACTGCCGCTTTGCGGCCTTGATCACGGGCAGCCGTCAACGATCGAACGGTGCGCCGGCCTGACCTGCACGAACAGCCGGTGTCGGGGCCCGTCGCCTTTACGCCAGCGGAACGGGGGCCTGCCATGTTGAAGATCTTGGTTCAATGCTGCGGGTGGCCATCATTGACCGCTTGCCGTGTTCGTGGGCACGACGCCCATCCGACCATCGCCTGCGTCTGCGTCGCGTCCGGCTGCACCGTTTAGGCCGTGGCCGTTCAATCGCGGCCATGGTGGGTGATAGCGCGGTGGAGAACATCCCATACGGGCTGATGACGCCCTGGTCGGAGTTCCCGCGCGGGATTGCTCCCCCGGGTTGGGCGCGTTGGCGATGACAGTCAGGCCCCCGCTGGTCAGCGCGCCAGTGACAAGCGGACACTTGAATCGTTCGTTCGTTTTATGCACGAGCGAGCCCATGATGATCACGCCGGCCGTGATGGCCATCGGCAACATCTAGGCGTTCATCCTGCAAGACATGAAGCGCAACGAGGATGGCTTGGAAACCAACCACATCAAGGCCACGCAAGAGATTGATAGTCGACTTCGCGTTCAGCAACTGCTGTAAAACGGGCGTGCCCGATGTGGTGATCGGCAAGAATACGGTCTTGTGGCGGAAGGCGGTGGACAATCGCTGCGTGTTGCATGACAGCCTCCAGGCTGACATGACACGGCCAGGACAAGGCGCGCGTCCACGTCACCGAGCGAGGCATCACGCGAATCACGCCCTCGATGCTGGGACAGACCTTGCGAGTGGTGGGCGCAGCGGACCTGAGGGTGAATCCCGGTGGGGGGCGAACCCACCCGTTCGGCCACATTTGCAGAAATCAACTAGGAGTTGAGTCATGAAGATCCTCGTACCCGTCGATGGTTCCGAACGGGCGTTGGACGCCGTGCGCCATGCCTTGCGACTGAAGCGTGAAGGCCTGAATGCGACCTTCGTCCTGGCCACCGTTCAGGAACCGACCTATCTGTACGAATTGATGCTCGCTCCCGACGCCGACGTGCTGGAACGGGTCAGCGGCGCGGTGGGCTCGCGTGCGCTGGAGGGCGCCGAAGCGCTCTTCAACGCGGCTGACGTGAGCTTCGAGCGTGAGATCGGATCAGGCGACCCTGCGCAAACGCTGGTCGAGTTGGCCGAGCGCCTTGCTTGTGACGCCATCATTCTGGGTTCCAGAGGCCTGGGCACCCTGCGCGGTACGTTGTTCGGCTCGGTGTCGCAGGCTGTGCTTCACGCCGCCAAGGTTCCGGTGACGATCATTAGGCACACCGAATCGGATGCTGCCAACTGATAGGGTGCTGCCGCGAGTGGAGCTTGAAATGAAGAAAAATCATCCACCCACCCATCCACCAGATCGAACTCCGCGTAGTCGAACTGCCCGAGTTGTTCAACTCGATGGATCCGACGCCGTTTCATCACCGCGACCTCGATCTCGACACCGATGCGAAGAAGTTCCTGGAAAGCTGGGCTTTGGAGTTCCCGCAGGTCTGCCACTTTCGCATCATCGTCCACATCGAAAAGATGCCACTGGAGGATCCTGCTCCACTGGTTGCCGAGGCGATCTGCAACGACTTCGAAGAATACAAGTCGGTGCTGGCCAAACGGACGTTGCGCCTGCTTCTGCTGGAAGTGCGCACCAGCCTGCTGATCGGCATCGGCATCGGCATCGGCATCGGCATTGGCTTCCTGGCGCTTTGCCTGATTGCCGCCGATCTCCTGCCCAGCTTTGCCAACAACACCTTCCTCAAGTTGCTGAAGGAGAGCCTGCTCATCGGCGGCTGGGTCGCCATGTGGAGCACGCTCCAGATCTTCCTTTACGTCTGGTGGCCCATCGTTCGAAAGATCAGGATCCACCGCAACCTGGGAGCCGCAAGCGTCCACATCGCCGCCGCCTTTAATGTTGGATCTGAGCTAGCAACGAATAGAGAGGTCGATCAGGCTCTTTCGAGCCTCCTGCTCCGTGCTGTAAATTAACCACGATAAGATATAGTTATTAACACCTATCTCCCCGACAGCTCAGAAGGAGCGGGCGCACTTTTGTCGCTTCACAACACTCACCGGGCGACTGCTCAAGCTACAGAAAACGTCTTCGCCCCGTTCGCAGAAATTGGTCGATGTGTCTTCGCACGCAATTTCTCTGCGGGACTTTTGCGGGACTGGGCTCTGAAATACATGTCTAAACAGGGTAGTTTTGGTACACTGAGCGGGCACGGAGCCCATATAAATCAACAACTTAAAGATGATCTGGTAGCTACGAACCAAGGGGTCGTGGGTTCGATTCCTGCCAGCCGCACCAAATAAAAACCCGCAGCCAAAAGCTGCGGGTTTTTTCTTTTTTGGCGGAGTTTCATCACCATGAGCAAGGCATTCACCCGCGAATCCGACTCCAGCGATGATGAGGATGATGTTCCAGAGGCACCGGCACCCGGTGGCAAGAACTACCTGACGCGCGCGGGGTACGACCGGCTGCGCGCCGAACTGTTCACCTTGATCGACGTGGAGCGGCCGCGCATTGTGGACGTGGTGCACTGGGCGGCCGGCAACGGCGATCGTTCGGAGAACGGCGACTACCTCTACGGCAAGAAGCGCTTGCGCGAGATTGACCGGCGCATCCGGTTCCTTACCAGGCGACTGGAAATTGCCGAAGTCGTGGACACCTCAATCCACCATGGCAGCGACCAAGTGTTCTTTGGCGCCACGGTGCGCTACGTGGACACGGCGGGTGTGGAGACGACGGTCACCATTCTGGGTGTCGACGAAGCCGACAGCGCGCAGGGCCAGATCAGCTGGGTTTCACCGGTCGCAAAAGCCCTGCTCAAAGCGCGAGTGGGGGATGTGGTGCGCCTGATGGTCCCGGGCGGTGAGCAGGAACTGGAAATTCTTTCCGTGGATTACCCGGCTCCCTGAGCAACACCCTCAGGGCTTGAAGCGCTGGGCCTTGATCACCGAGGTCGTTCGCTTGAGGCTGCGCAGCACGTCGGCCAGATGCTGCCTGTCGCGCACCGCCACAGTGAACCGGATGTCGGTGGCGGTCTGCGCCGGCTCTTCGCCCATGTCCACATGGGTGATGTCGGCCTCGGCGGCGGCAATGGCCGAAGCCACGCGCGCCAGCACGCCCTTGCCATTGGCCACGGTGACGACCAGCGCGGTCTCGAACGAGCGCACCGGTTCATCGGCCCATTCCACTTCCAGGAACCGCTCGCTGTCGCGAAGCAGCAGGCGTTTGCCGGTGGGGCAATCCTCGGCGTGCACCACCAGGCCTTCACCGCGGCCCAGGTAGCCCACGATGCGGTCGCCGGGGATGGGCTTGCAGCACGGGGCGTACTGCACCGACATGCCTTCACTGCCATCGAGCGTGACCACACCCTGTGAAACCGACTCGTCGCGCCCGCTGGCATAGCGCTCGGTGCTGATGAGCAGCGCATCGGGCTTGAGGCCGGTTTCGGCCAGCAACACGGCCAGCTTCTTGGCCACCATGCTGGCGATGCGCTTGCCCATGCCGAGGTCGGAGAGCAATTCGCTGCGCGACTTGCTGCCGGTGAAACGCAGCAGCTTTTCCCAGGTGGCGCTGTAGGGGCCTTCTTCGGCGGGCAGGCTGGAGATACCCTCGGAGCGCAACGCCTGGCTGAGCATCCGTTCGCCAAGGTCGTGCGACTTGTCCTGGGCGATGGTCTTGAGGTAGTGCCGGATCTTGGAGCGTGCCCGCCCTGTTTTCACGAAAGAAAGCCACGACGGATTCGGTTCGGCATTGTCGGCTGTGATGATCTCCACCACGTCGCCGTTGGCGAGTTCGGTGCGCAATGGGCGCTGCTCGCCATTGATCCGGGCAGAGACCGTGTGGTCGCCCACATCGCTGTGGATGGCATACGCGAAGTCCATCACCGTGGCGCCTCGCGGCAGCGCCATGATCTTGCTCTTGGGAGTGAAGACGTAGACCGCGTCAGGGAAGAGATCGATCTTGATGTGGTCCCAGAACTCGGAGGCGTCTCGGGTTTCCTGCTGGATGTCCAGCAGCGACTGCAGCCATTGCGTGCCCAACCGCTGCGACATGTCACTGCCCGGTTCGCTGGCCTTGTAGAGCCAGTGCGCCGCCACACCGGATTCCGCCACCACGTCCATCGCATGGGTGCGCAACTGGAATTCGATGTTGGTGCCGAACGGACCGATCAACGTGG
Organism: Hydrogenophaga sp.; assembly: GCF_051860785.1. Lineage (GTDB taxonomy): Bacteria > Pseudomonadota > Gammaproteobacteria > Burkholderiales > Burkholderiaceae_C > Hydrogenophaga. The sequence goes on along the minus strand of NZ_JBIMLB010000022.1, from coordinate 77,647 downwards.
TGTGCAGGGACTGGTAGCCGTTCACCTTCGGAATGGCCACGTAGTCGCGGAACTTGCCGGGCAAGGGTTTGTAGAGCTGGTGCAGCACGCCCAGGCCGGTGTAGCAGTCCGTCAGCTCTGGCACCACGATGCGAAAGCCGTAGATGTCCGTCACCTGCGAGAAGGACAGGTGCTTGGTGTCCATCTTTCGGTAGACCGAGTAAAGCGTCTTCTCCCGGCCAAGGATGCGCACCGTCATGCCGTGCTGGCTGAACTCTGCCTCGACCTCACGCTGAACGCGAGCAATCAGGTCGCGTCGGCGGTTGCGCGACTTGTTCAGTGCCTTGGAGAGCACCTCGTAGCGCCAGGGATGCAGAAAGCGGAAAGCCAGATCCTGAAGCTCCCGGTAGGTGAAGTTCAGACCCAGGCGATGGGCGATCGGCGCGTAGATTTCCAGCGTCTCGCTGCTGATGCGCTGCCATTTCGAGCGCGGCATGTCGCCCATTGTGCGCATGTTGTGGGTGCGATCGGCCAGTTTGATCAGGATGACGCGCACGTCCTTGGCCATGGCCAGCAACATTTTTCGGAAAGACTCGGCCTGGTTCTGCTCGCGGGTATCGAACTCCAGCTTTTCGAGTTTGGTGAGGCCGTCCACCAGTTCGGCCACCGGCGCACCAAAGCGCTGCACCAGTTCTTCCTTGGTGACGCCGCAGTCCTCGATGGCGTCGTGCATGAGGGCGGCCATCAGCGCCTGTGCATCAAGCTTCCATTCGGCGCACTGGGCTGCCACCGCGATCGGGTGCGTGATATACGGGTCGCCGTTCTTGCGCAACTGGCCCAGGTGGGCTTCGTCGGCAAAACGGTAGGCCTGGCGGATGCTCTCGATCTCGGCCGGACCCAGGTATTCAAGCTTGCCCAGCAGCGCGGCGAAGCTCGCCGCAGCTGCGCTGGCGGCCGGATGCGCCTGGTCTACAGGAGGAGAAAGGGTGCCGTTGTCGGCCGTGGACATCATCCCGGTACTTTAGCGCGAGACGCCAACCCACGCCTGAGAGGGATTCCCGGCGAAAAAAAACACCGCGAAGCGGTGTTTTTCGGGTCTGGAGAGACGTCTTGATGCGTCAGAGCGGGACTTTCTTCAACATCTCCAGTCCGATCTTGCCGTCTGCGATTTCGCGCAGGGCGGTCACGCCGGGCTTGTTCTTGCTTTCGATCTTGGGGGCATGCCCCTGGCTGAGCATGCGCGCGCGGTAGGTGGCAGCCAGCACGAGCTGAAAGCGGTTGGGGATCTTTTCCAGACAATCTTCGACGGTGATGCGGGCCATGGAGGTGCTCCGGGGAAATGGGCGAGGAATCAGAGGATGTTGAGCGCCTTGAAGGTATCGCCGCGGGCAATACGCTGGGCGGAAAACTTGAGCCGCTGGGCATGGACGATGGCCTTGAGGTCAAACAGGGCCCGCTCGAACAACTCGTTGATTATAACGAAGTCGAATTCCCTGGCGTGGGCCATCTCGGTGGCGGCATTCACCAGGCGCAGTTCGATCACCTCCGCGCTGTCCTCCGCCCGGCGCTCCAGCCGTGAGCGCAATTCTTCCAGGCTGGGCGGCAGGATGAAGATCAGCACCGCGTTGGGGAAAATGCGTTTGACCTGGATGGCGCCCTGGAAGTCAATCTCCAGCACCACGTCTGCCCCCTGGTTCATGCGCTGCTCAATGGCTTGCTTGGACGTGCCGTATCGATTGCCGTGCACCATGGCCCATTCAAGAAAACCGCCCTGAATGACCATCTGGTCGAAGGTTTCCTTGCTGACAAAGTAGTACTCCCGCCCATGCAGCTCCTGCCCACGGGGTGGTCGGGTGGTGTGCGAGACCGAGGGCACGACGCGTGAGTCCAGCTCCATAAGCGCCTTGACCAGGCTGGATTTGCCGGCCCCGCTGGGTGCCGCGACGACGAACAGGTTTCCGGGGTATTCCATGCTCACTCAATGTTTTGGACCTGAAGCGCGAGTGGCGCTGCAAGTTGTTGATTCTTATGGAATTTCACGCGGCAATACCCTTTGAACCCGCCTATAAGCCCGCCAAGAAACATGCGGCCGGATGGCACTGCATGAAACTGGTTCAATGCGTGTTCCAGACAGAAACATACTCCGGGATTTTAGCAAGCGGTACGCCATCCTCGTGCTTGCCGCCACGGTGAGATGCGGGCAGCTTGCGTACATCAGAGATGACGTCCATCTCGTGCGAATTTGCTGAGCGCGTGATTTGAATCTGCCCTCGTCGCTGACCAACTGCAGCGCATCACCGAACCCCTTCGGTACGCCGACATCACCTTGCGCAAGGGCCAAGGTGTCAATGAGGTCACGGGTTGTTCAACCGCCTGGGTAGTGAGTTGGAGAACGACTACGCGCTATGGCATGGTCTGCCGCAGTTGGCCAACCACGCGACCGTGGGCACGCTGGAGATCGCCGGTTCGCGCGATGCCTGGACCGGTTGGAAAATGGCCTTCAGCGGCGGGCTGTACTTCTGGCGCCGAAACCGCGCTGGGGAGGGGGTCTACGGTCTGTCCAACGCGCGCATGGTTGAAAAGCTGCGCATCGGCAGCTTCTGATCGAAAGGGTGCGGTCCCAAGGAGCCTCTTGCGCAGCCGGTCTGCTGGACCGTCCTACCGCTGTTCCGGGATGCAGACGTTCAACGACCTTCGTTTGACGCGGTGTCGACCATTTCGCTCAGCATGTTCATGAAAGCATGCTGGTCCCGGCCCATCAGGGGTGACATCACCTTCTGCTGCGCGGCGTCAGCCCGCGCAAGCAGGACCTGCGTTGCGACGAACCCGTCGTCAGTTAGCTCGAATCGTTGGTAGCGCAGGTCGACTGGATGTGCCCGTTGAACGACCCAGCCCTTGGCCACCAGGGCGCGCACAGCCTTCGCCGCTGTAGAGCGGTCGATATCGAGTTCTCTCGCGATCGCGGTCATCCCAAGCCACCGATTCATGGAGAGAACGGTCAGGATGTCAACCTGAGAGGGTGTGACCCCGAACTCGACGCTCTCCTTCTCAAGCGACCTTTCGAAAGCCCGTTCCAGCTCCCGCAGCATGAGGCCGATTTGCGTGCGAGCGGGCCCCGTTGGCGATAAGTTCAATCGGCTGCTTGGCTGCCCCGCCGAGGATCGGTTGAGCACTGGGGGCTGGGAGGTGGATGGTGGTGGCATCGGTGGAGAACGTCAGAATGTCCGCTGACTTCCATTGCATTGTTTCAGCTGAACTGGCGAATTAGCCGATTGGACTAAATGGCCGTAAAGCACTTCGTTGGAGCAGGGCCCGACGTGGTGGGGAAGGGTGTGGTAGGGCAACGCGGGTCGCCATGTGGGTGGCCTTGACGACTGCGTGGACTGTGGCAGTATCGATCGAGAGACAAACCATGCGCAAGACAGTTTTCCTCTTCTTCCTCCTGTTGGGCATCGCTGGCGGATACCTGCCTGCACGCAACGACGACTTGGGGCTGCGGATCGTCATGATGGCCGTAGGGGCACTGTTTGGTGGTGCGATCGGCGGTGGTTTGTCGCAGATTGGGAAGCGTCAGCCGCATCGCCGTCGACTTCTGACAGAAGAAGAGATTGAGCCTATCCCTGGTGGAGGATCTTCCGGTCGTGATCTGGCCGCCAATTTCTGGCGGGACGAAGGGCATCCGCCGTTCATGAAGCCGCCGAGACCGGAGCATGGGAATCGGATGCTTGATGCCGATAAGTGGGTCTGAACCATTCTGCGTGGTTGGGACCTTCTTCGCGGCAGCGTTGGCATCGTCGAACTGATAGTGGACCGCTGGAGGTTTTATGCGAAAAGCCGTCTTTCTGTTCTTTCTGCTGCTGGGCATCGGGGCAGGCTACGTGTCAGCGCGCAACGATGATTGGGGCGTCCGCGCTGTGATGATGGCCGTGGGCGCGCTGTTTGGTGGGGCCATTGGAGGTGGGTTGTCGCAGATTGGCAAACGTCAGCCCCAGGTTCGACGTCAGTGGAAAAGTGAAGAGGAGATTGAACCTATCCCCGGAGGGGGTTCATCCGGTCGCGACCTTGCAGCGAACTTTTGGCGGGATGAGGGGCATCCACCTTTCATGAAGCCACCGAGGCCTGAACATGGGAATCGGATGCTTGATGCCGACAAGCTAGTTTGAGCCGTTCTTCTTTCGTAGAGCGTCCTTCACTGCATCCTTGGCCTCATTGACGAGCGGTGCAGCGTCTTCCTTCACTTGTTTTCCTGATTGCAGCAACAAAGATCTCTCCGATGCAAGTGTTCCATCCGGAGTTCTCGTGATCTGAGCTTTACGATCGAAGTCCACCTGCTCGGCCGATGTGGTTGCCTTGATGCGTTCGCCTTCCTCGCGGACTGTGCTGCGCACCGCTGATGAAGCACCTGCCCCCGGCGCGGCCGGGGCCGCACCGCCGCCAAACCGGCGCGCTTCATTCTGATTCGACTGGTGGCGCCCTGTGAGGTCGGGGGCCAGTCCTGGGTCGCGGGTGTTCCGCTGGTGCTGGGCTTGAAGGTGCCCGAAGGCTGTGGGCACGGCGGTTCCATCTGAGAACACTTGATTCGGGCGTAGCGACTGCCGGGCAAGTTCCGCCTCCATCAGTACGCGGGCCGATGCACTACTGCCCCCGTACTGCTCGGCGTAGCGGGTGAACATGGCAAGGTTGTGCGGGTCCTGGGCGATGTCGATGGAGATGGTTTCGCCTCGCTCGTATGCCGTAGAGACGCGTTCAGCGAACGCGCTGCGCTCCGCAAGGCTGGCATCGGCGCGGTTCGAGCGCGCCGCAGTAGTGGACATGCGTGCCGATAGGTCTTGCGCTTCACGCGCGTCATTCGAGATGACGTTCATGAAGCTCGAATCACGCGATGCCCTGTCACCAAACTGCTTGAACTCTTGCAGTTGGTCGCTCGAAAGGGAAGACAGCGCCTTCAATTCAGCTGCAGAAAGCCCTGATGAATAGTTCTTGTCCGCCACCGCCGTCCCATGCAACCCAGCCAGAGGTGTACTGAGGCCCAGGTGGCCTGACGCGCCAAGCGCGATGCGTGCGACCTGAGATTGAGTAAGCCCAGTGGTGTCGGCTACGCTTTTGCTTATTGCATCTAACCGGTTGAGCGTCTCTCCGTACTGCTCGAAGCTGCTCGACGTCGAGCCTGTGCTGCTGCGGGAAGAGCGCAGCTTGGCCACGCCTCTCGTAAATGCCTCCGCCAGCACAGACGAGCGCTCGTTGCTGGCCGCGACGGCCTCGCCGCGCGCGGCATCCACCTGCCTGCTGGCGTCCTGTACATCCTGTTCAGACACACGCATCGAAACCACCCGAGATGCGAAACCCTGGTTGCGCAGGAGGCTGACCGCCGTCGTGCCGGTGAGCGCATTCGATGAGAAGGTGTTGCCGCTGAGATCGTGTTGCCAACTGCCCATGAACGCCGACGTGCGATTGGGCGCAAGCTGCATCTGGTCCATCGACACGTTGCCCAGCGACGTGTTGCCCACCGTGGCACCGGCCGTGGAGCCCGACAACGCCGCCTGCAGACCGGACAGTCCCCCCACGAGCGCCGTGCCGAAGTTCTCCATCCTCTTCAACGCGGCCCAGGCGATGAACGGAATGCTGATCGCGAGATACCCGACAACGGCCTCACCCGACAGCGCGCGCGAATAGATCACCGACGAGGTTTGCAGGGCCAGCGCTTTCGCACCGGTTCCGAGATCGGCGGCGGCAGCCAGGTCGTAGGCCGCGTAGATCGACGCCATGTAGTTGAGGATGGCATAGAGCGGCGGCCACAACTGGATCCAGATCAGGATGGCTGCATAACCCTTGAAGGCCATCATGGTCTCGCGCCCGCTGGTCAGCAGGAGCAGCAGCACGAAGAGCGGGAAGAGGGCATAGGTCACCGCCTCGATCACATTGCGGAACACGGGCAGCGCCTGCTCGGCCACCTTGCCGAAGTTGAGCCAGGAGGCGTTCATCTGCGCCACGGCCTGGGCCCGGCCCACGGCCAGCACCATGGCCGCAGGGTCATTGACCTTCTGACCGACGATCTTGCCCGTGTCCTCGAGCGCGTTGAGCATCGCGTTCTGCCGGATGATGTCGGCTGCGGTTGCCGAGGCGTTGGCAATGCTGTTCTTGAGGTAGGCCTGCTGGATCTGGCCGGCAATGGCAGCCGCTGCCGCGGTGCCCGGCAGCGTCGGGTTGAGTTGAAACGCCAGCCGTCCCTCAATGCGCTGGATCTGCGCCGGCAGCCGGCCGTTCAGGCTCAGGTAGACGTTGGGGCAGGTGTCCACGCCCACGGCGCCGCCGGCACCGGTGAGCGTGCTGAAGCGCGCCGGGTTGGGCGAGGCCATCAGGGGCCAAACGTCATCGGACGATGAGAAGGTGGCTGGATCGAGCGTCCCGTCGATCAGGTCGTAGGTCGTGCAGTTGTGGATGAAGTTCACCAGGTCGGTCCTGAAGGCCGGGTCCTGGAACACCACGTTGCCCGTCTCGCGCACCAGTCGATTGCCGAACATCAGCCCGTTGCGTTCGTAGGACAGCTCGGCCGGCAGCGCGCCCATGCCGGGGATCACCTGGAAGGCGGTCTCGAAGAGGCCCGTCAGGGTGTGCCCGATGGTGCTGGTGAGGCTGCCCAGCACCGCCACCCCAAAGGGCACGTTGTCCACCACGCGCACTGCCGAACCACCCGTGCGGTCGACGATGCCCACCGTGACGCGCGGCACGATCAGTACGCCGAAGACCAGCACCACGGAGGCGAGCCACTTCCATCCTTGGAGCTTCTCCGGAGCGAAGGCATAGGCGATCAAGGCCGCCACGAAGCCGCAGAAGGCCACCGCGGCGACGGCTGATGCGTAGTCGCTCGATGCGTGGATGGCCGCGGCCGCGTTGAACACGCCGAACAGACTGTCGGCGTTCTGGTAGGCGTAGATCTCCCACATGGCCGTACCGCTTCGCCAACATCAACGGGACTGGTAGGCGGCCTGCTGGCCCAGCATGTCCATGACGTGCTGGGGCATGCTCGAGCGCAACTGCCGCTCCAGTTGCTCCAGGTGGCTGGCAACGGCACGGAAGGAGCCGACCTTCTGGTACAGCAGGTTTTTCTCCTGCGAGAGCAGGAGCAGCAAGGCCTGGGCGCGCTGACGGATCTGGTTGGCCTGGTCGCGCTGGTGCTGCTGCAGCGTGAAGTCCTTGGCCAGGGCGGCCATACCCACGCGCAGATTGCGTTCCAGCATCACGTACGCGTAGTCCGCCGCGATCACGTCCCGGTACTGGCCGATCAGGCTGTCGGCCAGGCCCGAGCCCGGGATGCTGGTGCCGACGGACAGCATCTTGTAGACCGGCTCGCTGGTCTGGTTCACGAACCCCACCTCGGCGCTGTTGTTGGGGATGGGCGTGCGCGTGGCGATGCGGTCTGCAATGGAGCGCATCATCGTCTCCACGCGCGCGGTGAACGGCACGTGGTTGTACGCCGTGTTGAGCGAGACCACGTCGCAGAGCGAGTAGTTGTTGCATTGCAGGAGGTGCTGCACGACGTTGTTGCCCGAGCCGGCCGCCTGACCGTAGAGGAGATGGCTGATGGAGGTCAGGGTGGGCGCAATGGGTTCCGGGTCGCGTCCCGACTCTTCCGGGTAGTAGATGACCGTGCCGACCATGCTCATGATCATTTCGCGGCTGCTGTCGTCGAGGTAGGCGCCGGTGTGCTGCAGCGCACGCCAGGTCAGGTTTCCCACGAAAGGCGCCTTGTTGCGCACGTTGGCATCGCCCGAGGAGCGGGCGGTGGACAGGATGGAAGGACGGTCTGTCGAGCAACGGCGTCGCGCCGAATCTCGATCGCTTTCCATGCCCATCTCCATCGCGAGATCGGCGCAGCTCTCCTGCGAGCTGTAGCCTACCGCCTCGGCGGCTGTGCTCACGATGGCCTTTGCCGTCTCGCACGAGTTGATGCGGGCGTTGTTGATCCAGGTCTCCAGGCCCTTGGCCCACTTGGTCAGGCCGCCGAGCAGCGGGGAGACAGCCTCGAGCGCGAGCTGGAACGCGATGCCGGGTAGGGCCGCTGTGATGTTCCGGAGCATGTTCTTGAACTCCTCGGCCGAGATGTGGCTGAAGCTGCCCCCGAAGACATCGATGCCGCCGCAGCCAGCCCGGGCGCTCGGAAACTGCACGGCGGCCAGCTGGTAGACCCGGTTCGGCGAGCGCATCATCAGGTTCCCGCCCGTGTAGGTGTTGTAGGTCTGCCCCCGAAATGCCCCCGGGGCGGTGTAGTTCCCGATGGCTCCCAGGTTGTTGAACATGTCGTTGACCTCGCTGTTGAGGTCGGCACGGCTGGGAAGGGCGGTGCTCAGCATCGCCAGGGAGACGGCCAATGCAATGGCCCGGCGTCGGAGGATGGACCGGTGGAGGACGCGGGATGGGCTGGACATGGCGATCTCCTATGGCAGTGCCAGATGCCGCGTGGCGCTGGGCAACATGGCTTCGCCCTGGGGCGACGAGACGATGGAAATCCGCTCCAGCAACTGCGACTCCGACAGCACGCCAGAGCCGATCGGCATGATCTTTCCGGAGGAGGGCTGGGCGAGGAAGACGGCGGGCACCTGGGTGACCTGCAGTGCGGTGGCGATGCCGTTGTCGGGCCGCGCACGCGGAAAGCCTGGCAGCGGCCCCCCGTCCACGCTCACTGCCACCACCTGGATACCGTGGCGCGCCTCGAAGGCCTGCAGCGTGGGTCCGAAGGCGTGGCAGTAGGGGCAGTCGCTGCGGTAGAAGAAGAACAGTACGTGATCGCGACCGAGGTTGGCTACGGAGGCGGAGCGGTCGGTGCGCTGCTGTCGCTCGAAGACCTCCAACGCCTGTGCGTTGACGGGGCGGCCCTGCAGCGAGGGATCGAGATCGGGTGTCGCCCATGCCACCCGCTGCGCGACGTCGGCGAAGTAGGAGGCACGGTTCACGACCTGCATCTCCAACTCCATGTAGCGGCGCACGTTCGCTTCGCTCGGCCGCATGATCGCGATGTTGCGCAGATCCTCCAGGGTCTTCTGCAGGCGCTCGAACTCGACCAGTTCGGGCGGTCGCGGGGACGCTGTTGGTCGAGGCGCTGTGGACGGGGCGGGTCGCGATGGCGGCTCGACTTCCTCTTGCGGTGGATCCTCGTAGAAGTGCCATCCCCGCCAGCGGTCAGACCAGTACGCCGGGTTGGAATCGTCGCGGACGCCAAGCGCACCGGAACCCTGGGCCAGCGCCCCACCGGAGAGCGGAGCCACCGCCAAGCTGAGGAGCACGATGGACAAGACTCGGGAGAGAACGTTCTTCATGGCAATCTCACAGCAACGACCGCGGGGGCAGCCCCGTGTTGCAGTAATTGATCCCGAACTCGATGGTCTGCTTGCGCGGCGCAGCAACGCCAGGCAGCTTCACACCCTCCTGCCAGAAGAGAACCTTCAGACGGCTGCAACCCGGCTCGCGGTAGCGCTTCTCCGTCGAGACGTCGATGTAGATCGGGGAGGTTGCTTCGAAGTGCTTGGTGATCGCGTCCGCCATCTCGCCCGTCAGCACGCCGTGGGCCGTGCCATCGGAAGCCTGCAGTGCCGCCAGCAGCACGGGCCGGGCGTCGGGGACGGGCGTGCGAAACGGTTCGGCCCCGGCGGTTGAGGAAAGCGTCAGCATGGCCACAAGGCATGCGGCTGAGAAGCGCGTCGCTCTGTTCATTGGCATCTCCCCTCGCCGTAGTAGCAGTTGCTCGCACGGCCGGCAGCGCCGCCCTGCATGGCGCCCACGTTGGGCATGTTCGGCACGATGGACGCGTAGAACTCGGTCAGGTCCATGCGCGCGAAGTCCAGGCTCTGCAACTGAGCGATCGTGAAGCCGGAGCAGTCCGGTGCCCGTGCCATTCCCCACCATTTGCCGATCTGCTGGCGGCCCTGTTCGTTGATGATCCGTGCCAGGACGGAGTTGAAGCAGCACTTGTTCGTCGTGTGCGTGATGCAGGAAACGCAACGTCCGAGAATCCGGATGCAGGAAGAGCAGTAGGTGCCAACGGAGTGGCACAGCCGAGCGCCCTCCTTCATCGCGAGCTTGCCCTCCTCCTCGTCGCAGGACAGCGCCGCCATCACGATGTAGATCACGATGGCGATTACCAGGGACCAGGGGTCGAAGGCCACGACAACGCTTTGCCCGGAATAGAGCACGGCCGATCCCGCCGGCAGGGCGGTCCCATTCACCGCCACGGTGACGCCATAGCTGGTGAAGCTGCCGCTGAAGCCGCCACCCATCAACAGCGCCTGCATGCCCTGGTACAGGAACTCCCGATTGCCCGAGTTCATCAGCGCGTCGAAAACCAGCCGGGAGCCGACGCCGAACATGCTCTGGTTGGTCATGCCCGAACCAGCCGGGTCGCTGCGGCAGCAATTGGTGAGCAGGCGGTCGCGGCAGCGGTTGGCCTCGCCCTTGAATACCTGGAGACTGTCCGTGTCCAGGTACACCGCGGCTTCACGTGCGGCCTCGAGGAAGGACATCGAGCGCGCGAAGTCCGCGTCGCTCGTGTAGGTCGTGTTGAAGCAACTGCCCGCAACGCAGAAGACGTCGGTCGGGCAATTCCGTGCGGTCACCGCGGAGGCAGATGCGACCGGGCAGGTGTAGGTATTCTCGGTCACCTCGCACACGCCCGTGGCCGCATTCATCTGGCGGCAGACCGTCCCTGACGGCGTGCACCCTGAAGCAGCCAAGGGTGCACATTCGTCGGTGGGGCTGCCGAATTGGCAGGACAGCGACGTCTCGTAGCGCCAGCAGGCGCGTGTGACCTGTGCACCGTCGACTTCCTTCGTGCCGGGTCCGTCCGCACACCGAGCCGCCCCCGTGATGGCGCAGCGGCCATCGCTGGCCAGTGCTGGGCATTGGTCATCCCATTGGTCCGACTCGGTGACGGTGGTGTGCGGCCGCTCGAAACTCAGCGCCATCTGGGGGATGGGGCCGTAGAGCGGATTGAGTCGGAAGCCCACGACCGGCCGGCTGGAATGCGTGGTCCAGTAGTAGCCAGCGACCGTCCCTGTCAGGTCGGTGCCAAAGAGGGTGGAAGGGCGCGGGGTCGGCGCGTAGCAGGTCGCTTGGTCGAGGTAGAAAGTCTGGCTGCTGCCGCTGTCCCCGCCGCTGTCGACGGTGTAGGCGATGTTGTTGCCACTTTGCGTGCCGGCGGGGCAGGCGGCATACACCTCATGGAACGGGCGCTCTGTGGTACAGACAGCGTCGGAATCGCCTCCTCCGCCCGTGCAGATCTGGCGGTGCTCCTGAGCGATGAAGCCGGTCAGATGGCAGTTGTCCCCGCTGCACTGGTTGTTGACGATCCATACGCCATTCGGGCCGCCAGCTGGCCAGGCCGGGGTGGGCAGGTCGGCCACACGGCGCGGGAACACGAGTGCTGAGTTGGCGTCCACGTCGAAGAAGGCGACCGGCACACCGCCGCTGGTGACCCGCATGCGTTGCGCGGACGGCGGTTGGTCGGGTCTGCACTGGATGGCGATCGACGTGCTGCCGGAGCTGGATTGGGCGAACCACTCGCCTGGCGAGCAGCTGCTCGTGCGCGAGATCGACACGGACAGGGTCCGCGCGCAGGACTGGGCGGTGGCTCCCGTGTACTGGCGGCAGACCCGCGTTTCGGACGTTGGGGTGGCGACCGTGTCGACCTGGCAGCCGCTGTAGTAGCTCGCGATGTCCTCCAGCGCCGTCGACGGATTGGCAGCCACCCGGCGCGCGCCCAGCACCGCAGGGTCGTAGGGAGAAATCGCCTCGCGCGGCGTGTTGGCCGATGCACGTGCGCCCAGCAGCGCCTGGCACACGGGGTCGTTGGGTGTCGTGGCGCATGCAGCGAGGCGTGCGCTGGTCTGGCCGGACAGGTTCGGTTGGCCGTGGTAGAGCCGCTCAGGTGGCGTTGTGGTGTAGCCGGGCACCACGGTCGACGCGTCCGGCGCGTTGATGTTTCCTCGGGCGAACGGGTTGGCTGCCTGGCCGGCCGCCGTGCCCTCCGCGTGGGGGCCGACCTGGGCTGTGGCATGTGTCAGGACAAAGCAGCTCAGGGTGATCCAGACGATGGCACGCTTGGCCAGGCCTTTCAGACTGCCATTGGCTTCAGGGTGGACGTGCGCCGACATGGGATGCTCCTACCGCTTTGGTGCGTCCGACCGACCAAGCCGGGCCAGGAAAGGTGCCGCCTCAGCCGTGAATCCGGGGGCGGCACGCTGCATGTGTTCCAGCGCGTAGTCCAGGCTGACATCACCCGCCACGCGCAGGTAGCCTTCGGGTGGTGCGCAGGTCCCCGCAGCACAGGACTCGGGTCGCGTGCCATCGCGCACCAGCACGAAGCTGGGGACACGCGCAATGGAAAAGCGGTCGAAGGCCTGAGGATCGATCTGCACGGCGACCTGACGCTTGCCGATGAGCCCCTGCACCTGGGCCACGGTCTCGCGCAGCGAGCCCTGGGCGAAGCCACGAAGGATGACGGAGGCGCGGGCTCGCGCCGCCTGGTCGACCAGCTTCTCGAGGGCCGGGCGGGGCATGGAAAGGCTCACGAAGACGAAGAGCCCGGGGCCGCTTGCCAGGCCTTGCGCAGCGGCCATGGCGTCCGTCTGCGATGCGTAGCCGCGCGCCAGGGCCTCGAGGTCGATGGGCGTGCGCGTCGCTGGCTGCGGGAGCGCGTCGATCGATGGGCCACGCGGAGCCTGGGAGGACGTCCCGGTCTGGGGCGCGGGCACTTGCACGGTCGCGTTGTGCTTGCGGCGCGCGGCCTCGATGTCCTGGTCCGTGACGGCAGGCTGGCCCTTGCGGGCGCGCTCGATGTCTGCGTCGGTGATCACGGGCGTTTGCGCGGCGGAAACCCCTGCGCAAACGAGCAGCGCGAAGCCGATGAGGCGGTGTGGAAGTTCAGTAGCCGACACAGCAGTTCCTTTTCCTGAACAACATGAAGGCGAAGTCTTCGCCGCGTACGGGGTATTCCTTGCCGGCGCCCCACATCACGGTCGTGCGCCCGAAGGGCTGGCAGCACTTGCCGGCTTCCTTGGCCGTGTTGGGAATGGGGTGGGTGAGTTGCGTCTTGTAGGCCGCCTTGTCCATCACCGGCGCGAAGTAGGGGCCGCACAAGCCCGGCTGCCCATGCCAGCCCCACGCGATCAACTCGCGGTGCATCTTTGCGGTCAGGCGCTGCGCCATGAGCGCGGCAGTGCGTACGCCCCCCATGTGGTACGGCACGTGGCCATTCATCGGGTAAAGCCCGCCCTGGCAGCCCGCGCACCAGAAGAGCTCGCGGATGCCGAAGCCGACCGAAGCTGCCACGCAGTCGGCCGCGCAGGCGGCGATCGCCACCGGGTTGGCGAAAAGGGCGGCGTCCGGGTTGATGATCAGCGTGAGCTCGTCGTCGGCCCACAGGGGGTCGACCTCGGTCAGGTAGGCCAGATCGAAAGAGCCGCGCTCCAGACAAGGGAAGTCCGTCACGACTTCCAGGTAGTACAGGACCGGGTTCACGTAGAAGTGCGCCTGGTAGAAGCTGCCACCGTCGCCATCGGCCTCTGGGCGGGTGAATCGTGCGGCCTCGGGTGCCGGGATGCCGGGGTCCAGGTCGATGCCGCCGAGCGAGGTCAGGCAGAAGGGCTTGCGCACCGCTTCGACGTGGCGCGCGGGCTCCCAGAAGCCGACCGACAGGCCGATCACCGGATTGACCCCGCAGGTGCACAGCGGGCTTGAGGGGTTGTCGATGTCCTCCTGGTCGCCGAAATTGCCGATGCGTGCGCCCCCGATGCTGATGGGCAGGATGCAAGACCAGCAGATGTCCGTGATCGGGTTCGGGAACTTGCCGGTGCAAGTCGTGGCGCTGGCGGCAGCGGAACCCAGCATCACGCACAAGGTGAGCAGCCATCTGGCGAGACGGTTGGTGGCTCGCGGGATCATCGGATGACCTCCATCTCGTCGATGCGCAGGCGCTTGCCTTCCTGGGACACGAGGGCGGGCACCTGGGTGATACCCAGGCGGCGCGTGAGCAGACCTTGCTGGTCGTAGTACACGGGGATGCGCCAGGACTTCATCAGGTCGAGGTACGAGCCGCCCGTGAGGATGGGCTTGACCTTGCCCTGGTAGTGCGCCATCAGCTCACGGGCGCGCCGCACCTGACGGGTGTCGCGCGCGTCGAAGAACAGCAGGTGACGCGTCATGGAGACCACGTTCAAGGGGTTGGCCTGTGTGCCCGCCGCGAACAGCAGCTCCCCCTTGGCGCCGAGGATGTTCTGGTCCAGGGTGTACGTGGGGTCGTAGTAGAAGGTGCGAGGAGCGGCTGTGGTGCGCACGCCAGCGACGGGCGTGGGCTGGCGGACAGAGTCCGTGCCTCTCTGTCGCGCCTCCTGCTCGATCCGTGCGAGCTCGCCCGATCGCTCCTTCTCGCGCAGGCGCTGCTCGATCATCTGCAGCAGGTGCGGCTCGGCAATCTCGTAGGTCGGTCCGACCGTGCCCAGATCCGTGGCGCGCGCCATCAAGGGGCAGAAGATCCCCACGGCGCTCAGAGCGGTCCATGCGGACAGCGCCAGGCGCGCGAACCTGGCCGGCGAGTGCGAAGGACGCTTCATTGTGATCCTCCCTGCGGGCATCGGACCTGGGTCACGAGTTGTCGGCGGGCCGATGGGTCCTTGGTGTGCGCGGCGCGGATCAGGCCCATCAGGACCGGATCGCCGGCGTCCTGCGACATCGCGAGGCGCAGCTCGGCCGTGTTCAGCTCGCGGCCACAGCGCAGACGGGCCGCGGCCAGGTAGGTGCGCGCGCCATCCTCAGCGGCCGGGGCGATCTGCCGCAGTAACCCAAGGTAGTCCGCCAAGGGCATTTCGTCGGCAAGAGAAGACGTCTGCGGCGCAGAGTGGGCGGTTGGCAGAGGTCCGCGCGCAGGGCTGGTCTGTGCGGACGCCAAGGAACAGAGCGCGAACAACACCGCGTGCAGAAGGCACAGGCGCATGCGGCCGCGAGCTTGGGTACGTGGTTGGCGGCCGGATTTGGTAGCGACCATGGGCATCTCCTTCAGAACAGCGGCACCACGACGCCCAGCACCTGGTCGGCGCGCACCAGGCCGCTGGACCGATAGCGGGAGTCGAAGCTGTCGGGGCTGGTGCCTTGCACGTAGTAGTGCCCGGCGGGGATGACCATCGCGTCGATCGGCGCCAGCGGGTGACGGTCATGCGCATGCGTCTTGGCGATTCCCACAGGCTCGCCGTTGACGTAGACCAGGCGCCCTTGCACCGTCACGACGTCGCCGGGTAGTCCGCGCACCATCTTGAAGAAGGGCTGGCCGCGAAGTCCGCGGTACTGCTCCTGCGCTTCGCCGGCGAACGAGAACACGATCAGGTCGCCGCGCTGCAGCGCGGCGTGGCCGTACTGCATCAGCGCCATCCGATAAGGCAGGCTGGGCGTCCAGTTGAAGAGCACCGGCACGCGCGGTGTCGGATCGATGAACAGTCGCGCGTACGCGAATCCCCAGATGGCGAAGACCGGCACGTACAGATACCACCGGCGGCGCATGTGCCGCAGCAGCTCCTGAACGTCTCGGCGGCGCCGGGACGCCCAGCCCGAGGGCTCAGGGTCATCGCGACTTGCGGCATCCGGTGGGGTGGCGGTGTCGGCGTTCATGGCAGGTCCACCTTCCGGCGTAGCGCCGGCGTGAGGTCCACGGCGTGCGGGCTGCCAGCCACTGCGGTGCGCAGCACCACCAGGCAGCCGCATTCCCGCGGAAGTTCGTCCAGCGCGACGGGCAACCTCTGCGAGAAGCTGCGGGCCATGGACAGGGCCCGTTCGCGCTCGCCCTCGGATCCCGCGCCGGAGGCGGCCGTGAGCAACTGCGTGAACTGCGCCTCTTTGGCCCGGTACACCTCCGACAGGTCCACCACGCCCACGACCAGCGCCGGTCGAACGACCCAGCGGTCGTAGGCGGCGAGGCCACTGGCCACCAGCAGGGCCGTGAGGCCCGCGTGAAGCAGCATGGCCTTCATAGCGCATGCCCCCGCTGCCGCAGCAGCTCGGTGATCGCCTCGTCGATGGACAGGCCCTGCGCGCGCAGGGCGTCGATGGGGGCGTTGTCCTCGAGCTTGTTCGAGAACAGCAGGTGTGTCGCAGGGTCCAGGATGTTGCGGGCGACGCCCTCGCCGACGGGCGAGGAGATGTAGAGTTCGGAGAAAGCCCCAGCTTCGGTGCGCAGCGAATTGAGCAGGCGCTTCTTGGGCTCGTCCATGCTGAGCCGGCCCTTGCGGTCCAGCATCTCGATCGACTCGGGTTTTTGTCGCAGCAGGAACACCCAGTCGGAGCAGTTGAAGGCCGCCTCCATCTGGGCACTGCCGTAGTAGTCGTCGGCGCTTTGCGTCGCGGTGCCCAGCGCGCCGCCATACTTGCGTGCGCGGCGGGCTGCCTCCTCGACCACGGCAGCCTTGACGGGATCGTCGGCGCCGATGTCGCCAAGCTGCTGCTTCAGTTCGTCGATGAAGAGTACCTTGCGCCGGTTGCGCGTGAGGTACATCTCGCCGGTGATCTGGTGCAGCAGCAGGATGTTGACCACTGCGTGCAGGTCGGGGCGGCGCTTGAGTTCCTCGTTCTCGATGACGATGAAATCGTTGCTGAAGTCGACGTTGGATTTGCCTTCGAAGAACCTTTCATACTGGCCACCCTTGGCGTAGGGGTTGAGCATGATGGCCAGGTCCTTGATGCGCTGGTCACCGTTGACCCCGAGTTCTTCGATGGTCCCAGTCTTGAAGGCGTCGCGCAGCCCGGTGATCGTGAGGTCCTGGCCGTGCGCTCGCCAGAGCTTGAGCACCATCGCCGAGATCGCCTTGTACTGAACTTCCTCCAGCGTGTGCTGCATCGAGCACATCTTGGCGATGCCCGGCACGAGCATGTCGATGTCTTCGTTGATGTCCTGAACGATCGTGAACGGGTTCAGGCAGATGTCCACATCGGGCCGGAACTCGATGTAGGTGCCCTGGGCCTTGCGGCACAGCTTCTCGAAGGAGCGGCCGAGATCCAGCATCCAGACCTTCGCACCGATGGCGCGGTAGGACCATGCCAGCTCGTTCATCAGCACCGACTTGCCACTGCCGGGCGCGCCGATGATCGCGAAGTTGTAGTTTCCGAGATCGTTGTCGAACAGGTCCAGCGTCATGACCTGGCCGCGACGGCCGCCGAAGACCAGGGCAGGCGTGCGCGTGCCGCGCCATTCAGCGATCAGGGGCGCCATGTGGATGGCGTTCGACAAGGTCTTGCGCGTGACCCGGCGCATCTTGCCGAGGTCCTTGTGCATCCTCGGCGTCAGCGTCATGGGCAGGCTGGCCAGCAGCGCCTGGCGGTGCATGTACGCGTCGGCATTGAGCTGGAAGCCGCGGGCGCGCCAGATGGCGTTGGCGGCCTCGTGCGCCGAGGCGGCCTTGTCGGGGTGGGTGAAGATCGCGAGCTGGTGGTACAGACTCACCAGACTGCCGCCGGTGTCGATCGCGTTGGCCGCGGCGGACCAGTCGTCGAGCTTCTTGCGCACGTCGGGCATGACGTCGGCCATCTTCGATTTGGCGTTCTGCGTGGCGCGCACGTGGTTCGCGGTGACGATGGACTTGGTGGCGTTTGGATCGAGGATGTGAACGCCCAGCGTGATCAGGAAAGGCGCGCTGTACTGCAGCGCCGGCTGCATCAGATCGCCGATCAGCGAGCCCATCTGCCACAGGGCGAAGCGCTCGGGAAAGCTCTTGATCGAATAGAAGCGCGCTTCCAGCACCTCGGCGCTGGTTTCCTTCCAGAGCGTCAGGCCGCTGGGGTGCGGATCCTGGATCGTGTCGAAGTCCACGATCTGGTCGCGGATCTCCCGGCCGTCGTCATAGTGCAGCCAGCGGTCATCGTCGAAGTTCAGGTCCTCGGCGTCGGAGTGCGCGATCCGGTCGGGGTTGGTGAACAGCGCGCACCAGTTGATCAGGTCGGCCGCATCGCAGACGCGGTTGGGCAGCATGGCGGAGCGCAGCGTGGCGGCCATCGAATCGCGCAGGGTGAGCAGGGCCTCGCGCTTGTTCAGGTCCGCCGCATCGCCGGGGACACACACGCTCAACATCAGGCGGAAGTCGCGCAGGGTGTAGTGGAAGCCCGAGGTGATCGAGGTCTGGGTGCCGCGCAGCAGGTGCTGCACGCGCTGGCGCGCCAGCTTGCGAAACAGGTTCTCGTTCGGCACGGGCCGTCCCCAGGCGCGCGCCTTCTCTTCCTGATCGTCGTCCTCCACGCGCAGGTTGGTGTACTGGCGCAGCTGGTGCCGGATGTGCGGCGAGGCGAACAGGTGGAACTGCAGGCCGGTTTCGGCCGGGCAGTTCGCGTAGAGCGAAACCAGCACCTCCGACATGCGCTCGTCGGCGCCGGACTGCGGCATGACCTCCAGCATGAAGCCCATGCCATCGCGGTTCACGAAGATCTTCTCGCCGGCCAGGTAGGCGGAGTACGGCAGCCAGCCGGCGAACTGCTCTGCCGGGGTGTCAGAGGGAAGGCTGAAAGGGAACAGCGCACCGCCGTGCGGTGCACCGGAACCTGGTTCGGTGGTGGGAATGCGCATGGCGGCCTCACTGGGGACGGGAGCCCAGCCCGGACGGCGGGCGGGTGAGCGAAGGAAAGGCGCCGAACGGAGAGGGCCGCTGTACCGCCGGATCCGCGGGGCTCGACGATTCCGTGTCGGCCGCAGACGGTTGCGACGATGCGCCGGCGGCGGGCGCTGGCGGTGGACGAAGTGGAACGTACTGGTCGCGGATACGCTGGCGCACGTGGTCGATCTGCCAGCGCCCGGCATCCACCTGCACGTACACGAAGCCTTGGTCCCAGAGGTCGCCGTCGGCGTCTTCCCAGGGCTTGGTCCACAGGCGCAGGACCCGCGACTGCGAGCGCAAGGCCAGATTGGCCTGTCCGTCCGGACCCGGCAATGCGACCGCAGGAAGGGTTCCGGTGACGGGCTGACGTGCGGGCGCGGCGGGAGGCGTGGGGGCCTCTGGGGTACCCGTGCTCGGCGGCGCAGCACGACCCCGCTGGCTCGGCAGGTTGTTGTGCACGGCGTTGGCGTAGGTCCCCGAGACCGAGTCGCATGCCACACCCTCGGGGGCGGCGCACGCGTACTTGGACTCGCCACTGAGGCCGGACATGTTGACGCAGCCGGCCAGGGGCAGCAGCAGGGCGAGGGCGGCTGCGCGGATGGACCTGATCCTCATGGCCTTTTCCCCGCCGCCGCCGCTGGCTTGGCGCTGGCCACCCGTGCCGCTTCGGTGAGCTTGGTCTCGAGCACCGAGCGGCCGACATAGCCATCCGTGCGCGTGCCGTCCGCCCAGAAGAGCGTGGGCGTGCCCTGGACGCCCAGGCGGCGCGCGAGTTCGAGGTTGCGCATGACCGGGTGCTCGCAGTTCGCATTGGGCTGCAACTGGCTCGCGTCCGCCTGCAGCATCCATTGCCGCCAGGCACGCTCGCGGTCGGCGGCGCACCAGATGGAGATCGGGCGCGCTTCGCCTTGAAACGGGACGAGAAAGGTGTAGACCGTCACGTTGTCGACGCCGGCGAGCTCCGGCTCCAGCTGCTTGCAGTAGATGCAGTTCGGGTCGCTGAAGACGGCGACCTTGCGCTGGCCGTTGCCGCGCACGGTCTTGATCGCGTCGGCGAGCGGTAGCTGGTCGATGGACACGGGCGCCGTGGAGACAGACTGCGACTGGAGCTGTCCGCCTTGGTCGGCGTTGCGCTGCGCGATCCTCGGACCCGTCACGTCGCGCATGCTCTGCGTGTCGAACAGGCGCCCGAAGATGAAGAAGCGCGGGTTGGTGGCCGCAACGTACGCCACGTTGCCGCTCATCCAGACCTCGTAGATGCCGTCGACGTCGGTGCGGGACACTTCGCTGAACTGCGTTCCCGGGTGGGCCTTGCGCAGGCTTTCGAGCAGCTTGGTTTCATCGGGCGTCGCCGCGAGAGCGGGCGCCGAAGCGGCCAGCGCAGCCGACAACGCAAAGACCAGGGCTGTTGCGTGTGCGAGGTGACGCAGGGGACGCCGGGTGCGCAAGACGGGGCGCACGGATTCAGTAGTTGCCATCATCGGTGGCCTCCAGGTAGCGGGTTTCAGGGGAAAGGACGCGGCGGCTGCCGCGATCGCTGGTCGAGAGAGCGGCGGTCATCGGCACATCGATGCGCACGCCCTTGGTAATCACGACATCGATCTGGCGGCCGGCGTCCACTTCGATGACGGGGAAGGTGTTCTCGGCCAGCTTGATGTAGTACTGCGCGAGCCTGTCGAGCGCTTTGCCTACCCCCTGGCCGAGGCCCGCGCGATACGCATCGGCATTGCTGTCGGTGCTGGCGATCGTGCCCAGCGGCGAGCTGCTGTAGCTGGTGTTGGCCGTCGAGAGGCCCTGGCCGATGCCGCTCACCACGCCGGCCAGCAGGGCGTTGGCCAGCATCTGCCCCTGCTTCGTGACGAGGCGGCCGCGCATGCCCACCTTGCCGTCCTCGCCGTAGACCGAGCCCTGGATGCGTACTTCCAGCGTGGCCCCGTCGGCGCGCACGCAGGACAGGTTCTCGGTGCGCAGGTAGGCACGCTCGGAGCTGATGTCGCCGTAGCCCGCGGCGATCACGAAGCACTCCCGGTACTCGCCGCGGAACTGGTTGGGCAGCACGCTGTTGTCCGAGAGGCGGATCAGCACCGGGTGCGGGTTCGACTGGGACTGACCACCCGTGGGGGCATCCAAACCGCCGAGGAGTACTCCTCGCGTGAAGCTCACCGGGAGGAAGGTGGAAACCGTCTTCGGTGCGGCGGATGACGTGGGGGAGCCGTCGGCGCGGGAATTGCCGTCGTGGCCGGCAGCGGCAGACGGACGCGAGCGATCCGCGAGTGTCACGCGCGAGATCACGGGCGCGGGTGGAGCCGGAGGCGCCAGTTGCGCCGGCGGCTGGAATGTGGGCGGTCCGGCGGGCATCGCACCGGGCCCCGAGGGCGGCGCGGGAGGCAACCCGGTCGCAGGTGGCATGGCCGTCGGGCTCACGGGCGCGGGCGTCGGGGCCGGCGGCGTCGGCGGGGGAGTGGGCGCCGGGGCCTGCTGGCTCGAGGTCAGCCGTTGCTCAAGCTCCGCGAAGCGCTGCATCGTGCGGGACTCGAAGGCCTGCCGGTCCTTGTTGAGCCGGCCCTGCTCCTCGCGCTCGGTCTCGTACTGCGCAAGCTTGCGGCCCGCCGTGCCGACCCATTGATCGACCGGGTTGACCTGGCCGCCGGGCGGCATCACCCCGATGTTCGTCACGTCGCCGGGCTGCGCCTGGGCGGCGCGACCATTGTGTGGTTGCGTGCTCGGGGCCGAGACGCTGAAGACCAGCCATAGCAGGCCGATGCCGCCGCCCAGGATGGCGGCGAGCAACGCGTACTGTCGCTGGCGCGGCGAGAGCCGGTCCAGCGTGCCGCGCACGGCGTAGCCAGGGGGGCGTCCCGCGCCGGGAGGTGTGGACGGTGTGCTCATCGCGCACCTCCCCGGCGAATCACGTAGATGCTGGTGCTCTCACCCGGGCGCAGGTTGTGGTTCTCGATGGCGATGCCGGCGACCTCTCCACCTGCGCGGCTGTCCGGGCGATCGAACTCCTGCTCCGCGAGCACCATCGGCGCGGTGCTGATGTTCTGCAACGCGTACTTCTCGCCGACGAAGCCGCGCCCCTCGTACTTGCGCAGCAGCGTGAAACGGGACTCGGCCCAGAGCTGGATGGGGCGCGAGGTCTCTTCGACCTTGACGTCCGGTGGCACACGGTCCGAGGCCATGGCCACCAGCAAGGCCTTCATCGTGCGCACGTGGTTCGGCGCTGGGCCCGCGGGGACGGCCTCGGCGACGGGCAGGCGCAGTGCCTGGGGCGTCTTGTCCCGGATGACGATGGTGTCGGCCGGCGTGTCGGAGCGCCGCAGCAAGAGCGTGTAGGTCGCAGTGGCCGACGAGACGAACAGGTTGATCGGGCGGGTCGCATCGCCGACCGGCCGGATGTAGACCTCACCCTTGTCCCTGTCGCACTCCACGATGACGTCGCCGGCGGGATTGACCGCCGATGAAGACAGCGCGGTTGGCGATGCCAGGCCAGGTGTGCTGGACGGAACCCCCGGCGACGCGGGGGCGGGCAACGGCGATGCACCGCACTGGCTCGAATGGATGTTGCCGAACACGTCGGTGATCGGCGAACCTTCGATCCGGATGCGCGTCGGCTCCTTTTGCGAGACGATCGCCTCGACGGCCACACCATCGCTGGCTTCGAGCACCTGCAGCGCGTGGGCCTGCAGGCCGAGGGAGAGCGCAGTCACCGCCAGGATCCGGCGCGCTGCTGGCGGCAGGTGCTTCCACCGGCGCGACGGCGCTTGAGCGCCGGGCAGCTGCGCAATCGGCGAGAGCGGTCGGAGGGAGACGGGGCGCAGCATGGTGCACGGGGTGTCGGCATCGCGCCGCCCCCCGAAGGCGAGTTCATTTCGCCGCATAGGGGACCTCCTTGAATGCGAGGACGTGCATGCGAGCGCCGGCGTGGCCGAACTCGATGCGATAGGCCTTGAGGTCGTTGGCGGTCTCGAAGCCGTTGACGAGGGTGCGCAGCCGGCCCCGCACCACCAGCGACTGGGTGTCCTCGCTGGCGACGAGCTGTTGCGGCGCGAAGGCCGTGACTGCGTTGATGCGCTTGAGGCGTTCGGCCTCGACTTCCTGACGGGTCTTGAGCGCACCGTACTGCGCAGGGTCGACGTAGCCGAGGAGGATGTCCTTCTTCCAGTCGATCGTGCTGGGCGTGACGTCCAGGATCAGCCACGCCACGAAGCTGCCCATCTGCTCGAGGTACTCGGTCGAGGCCTTGTCGCCGCTGACCCAGAAGGTCTTGTTCAGCGTCGGGGGAACGACGACAGTGCGTACCGTCCCGAGCAGGTTGAGGATGACGATCAGCGCGAGGAACAGGCCGGCGGCGAGCGCGCCGACCGCGAGTCCCAGGCCCCGGTTGCGGCGGCGCAAGTCTTTGAGGTCGCCGCTGAGTCGATCGAAGTCCATGGCGGTGCTCCGATCAACCCACCATCCGGCGGATGTGCGAGGGCGGCGTCGCACGCATCGACGTCACTGGGTTCGTCGGCAGATGCCAGTAGAGCCAGTGGATCGCGAAGGCGGGGTGCTTGTCGGCCTTCAGGCGCGAGATCCAGCGCGAGACGGCGATGCCTGCGCCCATGCAAACGGCGAATGCCAGCTTGCTCGAGGACAGATAGCCGATGAAGAACGCGAGCAGGATGGGGGCGGCGACGTCGACATCCCAGAAACCGATCTTCCAGCTGTCGTCGAGACGCCGCGGGATGTAGGTGTCCGCTTGCATGTGGGCCTCCGGGATATCGACGCGCCGGGGCTCAGACGACCGCGCCCATGATCGCGCCGGCGATCACGAGGCCCACCGCTGCGAAGATGGCCAGGCCGACGTAAAAGAGCACCGGCCCGAAGTTGCGCAGCGCGGACAGCGAGATCAGCGCGACGACGAAGCCGACGAAGCCCACCAGGGCCTTGATGCCCGG
Source organism: Hydrogenophaga sp. (assembly GCF_051860785.1). GTDB lineage: Bacteria > Pseudomonadota > Gammaproteobacteria > Burkholderiales > Burkholderiaceae_C > Hydrogenophaga. The sequence goes on along the minus strand of NZ_JBIMLB010000022.1, from coordinate 54,114 downwards.
ACCGAGGTCCGCGATCTGGGTGAGCGCGGACGTGAGCGGACCCGTGATGCCGGTGAAGGCCACGAGGTCCAGCGCGTGGCTCGGGAAGGCGAGTGCCAGGCCGACGAAGGCGATGACGAGAAGGCAGAAAAAGCCGGCGAGCTTGCGTGCGGGCGAACGCAGCGAGGCCGGGGTGGGCGTGGACAGGACAGCAGTGCTCATGTGAAATCTCCAGCAAGGGAAAAAGGAAGACCGGTTGCAGGTGATGGATCGGGTGGCGTTGCTGGTGTGTTCGTCGGGTTGGAAGCGGGTGGACTCGGTGGCGATGAAGCGCCACGGCCGCGGCGGGTGAATGCGTCCGTGGTCGATCAGGGCGGGTCATCAACGTCGAGCCAGTAGCGGATCTCGACCCGGCGGTTGCGAGCTCGTCCTGCCGGGCCGTCGTTGGATTCGATGAAGCAGCACGCCCCTTGCGCTTCGACCCGCACGCGCGAAGCAATGCCAGGGGCGAGGGCCACAAGTTCGCGCAGTACGGCCTGTGCGCGGGCCTGCGCCAGGGAATCGTTCGCGGCGGCGGGACCTGTGCTGTCCGTGCGCCCGTGCAAGGAGATGTCCTGTGCCCGTGCCAGCTGAGGAGCAACCTCGCGCAGTGCAAGTCGTGCGGCCGCACTCAGGTGCGCGCTTGCGAAGGGGAAGTGAACGGACAACTGTTGGAGCTCGGACGCATTCGGGGCGGCTTGCGCCGGGCGTGCCGGGGCGCTCGAGGCCGCGGTGGCTCGCTCGCCTTCGCTGGCGGCATCCCGAACCGCTGCAGGCGCGACGTGCTCCATCCGCGCGATGGGCGGCGGGGGAGAGGCGCCGGTATCCGGTCCCGTCGTCATGGTCTTGGGCGTGCGCTGGGGGCAGGCCACTCCCTGGCACAGCTGGAACGCGGCCTGACGGCCGTGGCCGTGCTGGGCCAAGCGCGCCGGTTCAATGGCCGCCGGTGCCATTGCGGGATTCGGCGGAGGCGGCGGAGGTTGCGTCACGGCACATGCACCGATGGCCAGGCACGCAAGGGCGCTGCTCGATCGCCAGCGTGCGGTAGGCTTGTGCCGTGTCACGGCGCCACCCTCACTCGCAGCGCCTGCCGGGCCGTTGCGACAGGGGGCGCCGATGGTGCTGGGCGGGCAGCCGCCTTGGGCGATGCCGACGGCAAGTGCCGGTACACCTTCCAGGCGTAGGTGGCACGCGCCTGCGTGCATGCATCGCCCTTGAGCTGGCTGCACGCCGCGTTGTAGGCTCCCACTGCGTTCCAGCTGACGCCGTGGCGGGCGAAGCTGTCGGCCAACAGCCAGGCGCCGACCTGCAGGTTGATGCAGGCGTCGTACAGGTCTGCCTCGCGAATCCCGAAGCCGGCGAGCTTGGGCAGGTGCCGGCTGTTGATCTGCATCAGGCCGATGTCATAGCTGCCGGTGCGCTTCTCGTGCGACCGGTTGACGGCCTTCGGATTGAGGCTGGATTCGGTGCGGGCGACGGCGTACAGCAACTCAGGCGCGACGCCGTAGCGTTGCGCGGCCGTGTCCCAGCACGGCGCGGCCAGGACTGGCGCGCTCAAGAACGCGGCGAGCACGAAGAGGAAAGCCAGACGCATCGAAGACCCCCAAGGTGTTCAGAACCAGCCAGGCCCAGCAAGGGCGCTAGGCGGCGACGGGGTAGGGACCGGCGAGCCGGTCAGGGTCTAGAGCGGGTGATGCGGGTGGGTCGGGCGCGGGCCCGACGAGGTCGGTGCGGGTGCGCGGCTGCGCGCCGCGGGTCTATAGGAGCGCTATCGCCGCTGCCGATGGCCTTGTGCGGCCGAGTGGCGCTCCACCATGTTGTGGCGGGCCTGGCGTAGCACGGCTGCGCCCGACTCGTCCTCCTGCTGACACAGTGCGACACAGGAGGTGGTCAACTGATCGAGCTGGAACTTGGGGTTCGGGTGCCGGTTCGCCGGCGAACACTGAAGGTCATGCAGCAGCTCGTACTGCGGCCGCCACAGAGACTCCCGTCGGCGCGGCGTCGTCGGCGATCGCATGACCAGCGCCGTACCCAGGAAGCCGAAGATGCGCTCTGCCGCATCGTCACGGCTGAAGATGATCGCCACGCAGGCGCTGAGCAGGTCGGGGATGCGGAAGGTCGGCGCCACGTTGTCGCTGCTGCGTAGCAGCCCGTACAGCCAGTTGTGCTCCTCCATCCAGAGCCGGGTCTCGACCACGTCGCTGGTGTCGGGGCCACCCGCATGCGAGTGGCCTGGAAAATGGGTGTTCGGCATGGCAGTCAGCATGAAGTCGGTCCTCGTGTCCTGGGATGCAATGAACACGCTCATGAGCGCATGCACGAAGGTTAGAGATGCACGTCCCACGAGTCCCGACGCAATGAGGCCTTTTTGGGGGGGATTTCGCCATCAGCCCGAAATCGGAACCGTCGACGCGTCCTATGCAGTCCCACAGCGTCCTACCTGAAGGAGATCGATGGAGGTGAATGCGGAGGTGGTCTGAGCTGCGCAGCACCGCTCATGTCCGCTGAACCGTCTACGAGTCGTTCAGCGGTAAGGTCCGGTGGCGGGACCCATTTGCGTGGTGTACCGCGTTCGCGATGGCCGCACCGGCTGAAGGCGGGATCTGCCGCTTCACTTGCGATCTCTTTCACTCGCTATGCCGGCTGTGGGTCAGGAATCGGCCTCACTGGGCAGGAAGACCGGGAGACCGTCCACGGCTGGGCCCTCGACATCGAATAGGAGCCAGGCAATGCCGGACTGCTCAGCCAACTGCGTGAGCAAATCAAGGTCGCCCTCCACGGGGATGCGCTGCCGCGGCGATCCGACAAACACCAGCCCTCCCACTTCCGTGGGATAGGCGTTGACGGACAGGGCGTTGCGTCGCAGCAGGTCGCGCGTGGTGGGATGCAGGTGCCACAGCGAGAGCGAGACCAGTGGCTCGGCCAGTTCGCGCAGGCGTGTGCTCATGTCAATGCTCATGAAGAAGCCGGTCTGGTGCGGGGTGTCTTTCTCACAGGCCCACTGCTGAATGTCGGGTGGAAATGTGGAAGATCGTCCGTGGTGTGATTGGCATCATATACCCACCATGCGGGTATGCCTATTACCTCGCCTCGGCACGCCAACGACCCGGTGCTCACCGCACTGGGCAGTGCCATTCGCCGCAGCCGGCGCGCGCGAGGAATCTCTCAGGAGGAGCTTGCGCACCGCAGTGCGATCGACAGGTCCTATATGAGCAGCATCGAACGCGGCGGCCAGAATCCCGGGGTCATCTCCATCGCGCGCATTGCTGGCGCGATGGACATGACCATGACCGAACTGATGGCAGAGGCCGAGTTGTAGCGAACTTGCTTTGTGGTGGCGTCGTCACGCCCGGCGATGGAAATGGGCGATGGCCAGCCCGAGCAGCACGGCCACCGCGACCGGAAAGCCGGCGAGTGCCATCGGATGCATGGACACCGGCAGCACGAACGCGATCACCATGGCACACAGCGTGATGATGAGCAACGAACACCACACGGCAAACAGCTCGGGATCGTGCTGCAGGAACTCCTTCGAGCGAATGACGCGTACGAGCGCGCCGTCGGTCCCGGCCACCAGCACGAGTGGCAGCAGCCACGGCAGCCACTGAAGCAGCACGGACAGCCGGTAGCTCGCCAGCATCAGCAGCGCATCGACCGAGCGGAAGTAGGCGTTGTTGAAGAGCCGCTGGTTGACCGAGGCCATCTCGGAGGCGACGGCGCCATTGACACCCGGCGTTCGGGGCATGTCCCGCAGCGCGGGAATCGGACTTGCCTCGGCTGCACCGGATTGCATCCGCATGGCGCGGTCCAACATGGCGAATGCCGGCTCCGTGCCCCAGAAGCCCATGGCCGCTTCGTGCTCGCTGCGCAGTTGGTCAAGAAACCGCTCAGGGGGATGTGCCGAAGGGACATAGAGCACCAACACAAGGAGCGCCACCAGCGAAAGCACGGCCACAGCGCGGATCATGCTGGCCTCGCTTCAGGCGCGTTCGATGCGGCGACAGCGCCTGCATCCGGATCCAGGATGGGAAAGCGGCCCTTGATGATGCGCCCCCCGGACACCGAGGCGAAGTACTGGAGGTTCGGCAGCTTGCCCAGGATGTCGGCTGGCACAACCTCCTCGAAGCTCTCGGTGAGCTGGGTCGAATAGCTTGAAGAGAAGTCGCCCAGGTGCGCATCGGCACCGTGGCTCAGGCCGACACGCATGGTGTGGATCGCGGTCTTCCCGAAGGTCTCCACCACGAAGTCTTGCGTGGGCCGATCCTTGGTGCGCAGTGCGATGAGGTTGTTGAGGTTACCGAGCGCCATCCGGGCCGCGTCCTCGCTGCCCAGTCGTCGCGCCAGGTCGGCCAGCGTCTGCATGGCGCAGGTCGCGAAGATCCCGCCTTCGGCGCCCTTGTTCAGAATCTCGATCAGCGGCTGGTTGATGACGTTGCTGACTTCATCGACGAAGAGGGCGATGCGTCGGTAGGTTCCCAGGTTGTAGCGCATGCCGGCGCGTGCGGCCTGGTCGGCCAGCGCCAAGGCGCCTATGGCCGATGCAACAGAGGGGTCGGGCAGCGAGTCCAGGCACATGTAGAGCACATGGCCACCGCGCTCGATCTTCTCGAAGTTCATGATCGGGCGCAGATCGTCCGCGTCGAAGGGATCCGGGGAGAGGCTGCGCCCGAGATCGCCGGAGGTCAGCATTGACAGGATGGGCAGCAGGTTGGCGGTGATCTTCTGGTAGTGCTCCCTGTTGTGCCTGAACGTCCGGACCTGGGCATCCAGCACTTTGTCGCGCTGGTTCTGCGCCACCTGGTGCTCGTAGTAGGCGACAAAGGCCATCAGGTCGGCACTGGCCGCCTCGGAAGGGCGGCGCATGTTTCCGCGGTGGGCCTCGTGCAGGAGCTTGCGCATCTCGGGTTGCTCGCGCCAGGCGCTGCCCAGCAACTGCTCGTAGAAGCGCCGCAGCGACGCCTCCAGCACAGGCTCGATCCCACCCTCGATGTACTTGGTCAGTTTGATGAGGTTGGGCCGCTCTTCCAGTTCGACCAGCCCTTGCACCACCACGTTGACGGCGTCCCAGCCGAAAGCGGAAAAAGCGCCGGCCGTGTCGGGCGGCATGATGGACTGGATGCGTGAAGCGATTTCGGTCGGCTTCTGCCAGTTGAAGGTGAAGTCCAGCCTCACGCCCCGATCCGGGAAGGCAGGGTGGAACTCCATGAAGGTATCCGCTTCCCGGTAGTCCTCGCAGGCGCGTTCGACGATGCGCTTGAGCCGCCGGCTATTTTTCGGGTCAACCACGATGACCACATCGCCCCGGCGCACGGCCTGGGTGATCAGGTTGGCCAAGGCGACACCTTTGCCGGACTGCGTGGTGCCCACGAGCAGCGTCCCACCTTCGAAGTTCTGCAGCGGCCGGTGCAGAGGGTGCTCGCGCGGTTCGACCCCGTGGATGTAGGGCAGGCCAATCTCGGCGTCGGGCTGAGCAGCATCGCCCTGGCCGAGCGCCTTCTGGAGCCATCGGGGAACGGCGAACTCGCGGTAGTCCACCTTGGACAACTCGTAGAGGCGCTGCGCATGCACGGGTCGCCACTCGAAACCGAATCCGAGGAAGACGTGGGCGGGATCCGTGCACAGGCGGGCCAGTTCGTCCGTGGTCAGGACCTGGATGCGCCGCCCGCCCAGAGATCCGCGCAGGCGCAGAATGCGCACGGCTTGCCAGAGCCTGCGCACCGCCATCAGCAGGCAGGCTGCCGCCAGCAACAAGGCCGGCATGGCGGGCAGGCGGCCAGTGGCCCCGACGACCGCGAAGTACAGCATGGACGCCAACCAGATGATCCCGGCGTGGGCTTCGAACGCGCGCCGCCAGGGCATCTCATAGCGTCGCACCAGCATCTCAGGGTCTCCCGGGTGGCGTGTCTTGGGGGGGCGTAGCGGCCAGCTCTTCGGCGACCGTTGCGAACGCACGTGGATCGATGCCGTCCACGTGCGCGGGTATCAGGACCACGCCGAGAACCGGGGCATCGCGAACGTCGCGAGAGACGGTCGGTGGCCCGCTGGAGTGCGCCCGCCAGATCATGCGCGTGTCGTTCAAGGCGCGGATGGCGATGCCGGGCTGAACCCCGCGTCGCTCGAACTCGTTCAGCGGAATGAAGACCCCCTCGGCCACGGTACAGACATCGGACGCCCGGGCGCTATCGTTCAGCGTCGCCACGATGTCTGCGAGCGCTTGCCGCACGGCGGGGTTCAGCCGCATCGGGGCTTTCAGCGCGATGGCGATTGGGGCCGCTTTGGCGGCGATGGCAGGAGGTAGCGGGTCCGCCGGTGGCGACGACGATGGCGCACCTGCCGCGGCACGGTCGCCTTCAAGGCCTTCGGTGGCCGCGTCCGTCTCGGTCTCCAGCAGGGACAATTGCTCGGCCGGCACGGGTGACACTGGCTCGCGGGGTGCCTTGGCGGTGGAGCGGGGCGCGGCTTCCTGTGGGCCTTCGGCCTGCGCCGGCGCCTCCGGGGTGGTTGCCGCCGCCTGAGGACCCGATCGGGAGGGACTGGGTGGCAACAGGCTGGCCGTCAATGGCGCTGGCGCGGGATCGAGCCCCGTGAGAAGGATGGCCGCGCTCGCGAGCTTTACCGCGTCGATCGTTGCCTTCGCCCCCGGCGGCTGTATCGACCAGGTCTGCTTGCTGGCGTCGGGCCCCTCGAACACACCGGCCTCCAGCAGCAAGTCCAGCAGGGTGTGGGGTGATTTCGGAATACCCGCCAACTGGTCGGTCTCCAGCAGTGCGAGAACATCCTCGGCTGCGCCTGGCCAGACCAGGAAGAGGCCTTCGGGTCCAATCCAGACTCGGCTCTTGTCGCGGTTGGGCGTCCATGAGGAATGCCCTGCAGCGAGCCTGCGAAGGGCATCGACCAGATAGCGCTCGAGGTGGGAGCCGTACTGGGGCTTGCCGTAGCGATCGGCGCTGGCGAGCAGATTGCGGTCCACGACCAGCGCCATGGAGCGTCGCACCAGTTCGTCCAGCACGTTGTGCTCCCGGTACTGCGGTACGCCCGCGATGCTGGCCATGAGCTGCGGAATCACGATCGAGTTGCCGTCGCCCAGCATTTGCATCACTTCCCTTGGGATGACATGGGGCAGCGCGAAGAGGCCCAGCCCTCGGGACTCGCGCGCGTTGCTTCTCCAGCGCACGAAGTAGCGGACGCTGGCCCGTTGCTCGAGCCAGGGTGCCAGGCCGCCCAGGAAGGGTTGCCATTCCTCGCCCGCCGCCGTCGTCACGATGAGGTGGCTCAGCGTGCGGTGCACCTCACAGCACAAGCCGCCGATGAAGGTGGCGATGCGCCAGCGCGGTTCGAGCTCGCGCCGTTCGGAGATGGTCGCGCGACCCGAGAAGATGTGTGCGTCCGTGCCCTGCAAGCTGAAGAAGGCGGTCTCCAGGCCGAGCTGCAGCAAGCCACCGGGGGCACGGAAGTAGTTGTCCGCCGTGGCGGGAAGCAGATGGACGAACCGCGCGTAGCCCTGGACCAGGGGCATGAGGTCGCGCTCGAAGGTGGCGCGGTCGGCGCCGAAGCACAGCTTGATCCGCCCGAGCAGCGCCTGATGGGCGCTGAGGACGGCCTGGATCGACATGGCTTCGAACCCGGGGTCCGAGGATGCGAATGCGCCTGGGGCTGGTGTGATGGTCGGGTCGGCCGTTGCCATGGATGGATCTCCGCGGCCCTGTGGGAACGTGGGCGCATGGAAGATCCATTCTTCGGAACCAGGGCCTCTCTGGCTTGCCGAAATGGGGGCAAAGTGGCCGGGCTTTCGACATCAGCCTGCGGATGTCGGGTCGGCGTCGGCCTCTCGCATCGGGGAGTCCCCCAGCGGACCTGGCATCGAGGCCACAAACGCGGTCAGGCGCGGGTCGCGTCCGTGCTTCTCGAGCAGTTGGCAAAAGGGGCACGCGCGCACGGCGGTGCCTTCACCGCCAACCGCATCGAGGTACTCGCTGCCGCATCGCGGGCACAGCGCAATCCGAAAGCTCCGGGTCTTGGCGATCCACAAGCCCTCTGTGTGCGCGGCCAGGTCGAATGCCCTGTCGAAGCTGATCCGGTTGGGTGGTCGATAGACGGATTGGTAGTACCGATATGCCGCGATGAGCGCTTCGACTGCGCCGAAACCCATGTGGTGCAGCCGTTGGAAGTTGGCGACCACGATGGAAGCCTCGGTTCGGTATAGCAAGTTGGCATGGTGGAACCACTCGCGCGTATCTGGCGCCCGGCCCCGAGGCGGCTGGGCGCCGCCGACGAACAGGAGGTGCATCAACTCCTGTGGCCGCACACCCGTCAGGTGGTGGATGGTCCGCACGCGGGCGCCGAGCAAGGCGCAGTCACGCGCCAGCGCCAGCGCCCGCACGCGCTGGTTCACTCGTGTTCCGGGCATCACTGGTCTGCCGGAAACGAGATCGGGATCGTGGGCCTGGGCGGGTGCGCTGCCGCGAGCGTTCCTGCCAGCGCAGGTGGCGTGTTCAGCAGCGCGGCGAAGTCGATGCGCGGCACGAACAAGGAGGTCTCGCCGATCGCGCGGACCATTGAACACAGGTCAGCCGGGTTCATCGCGCGCAGCTGTTCGACTTGGGCGGCGGTCATGCTGAACTTGCGGCAGGTTCCTACCTTGTCTCGCTCCGTCCCAATCAGGATCACGTGGAGCAATTGCAGGTTGGTGGACTGCACATCGGATAGAAGCAGGTGGCACATGGTCGATTCCTTGGTGTTCCCGATGGGGAGGCTGTTTAACGATGGTTCACGACGTCCTCGAATCGAATAAAGTGGGCAATGCAGGTCAGAGACAGCATATGCTGTGCAACTTGATCAAAGTCACACAAACGGCTGTGCATGAGGGGGCGAATCAATTTGCCACACGAAACGGCCGGAGATTGCGGGCGCTTTCCAAAAGTTGCTCATCCTGTAACAGCGCCGGAGGGGTACAACACGGCCTCGCAGTCGTTGAGGAGAAAGCCATGCCCGTCACAAGGACACTGACCAGCCGATCGTCCCAGCGAGGCCCAATTCGTCGCGAGAAGGCTCCCCGAGATTCACGGCCCCGGGGCCGTGCAGCGTCTGCGTCATCGCCTCGAGAAAGTGAGCCCACAGTCGCGTCACTGCAGCTCGTACCCGCGGTGCGAGATCGGCTGCACGCGAGACTCGTCGCCATGGGCATCGCCCATGACAAGTCGGTTTCCTTCCTGGCGGACATGACCCAGCGTGCGCCGCAGAGCGTGCGCAGATGGTTCGATGCGAGTGATCCTGGACTTCCAGACCTGGAGTCGTTCGCACGGCTTTGTGTCGGCCTGGGCTGTAGCGCCGATGGCATGCTTGGGCTGCAGCACGATGGGGAGAATCAGCCGGGTCGATGTTCCCAGCTCATTCAGGTGGCGGAATCGGTGCAATCGATGACCGACGCGCTGACGCGTGGAGGCTCGCTCGGGGTTCCGATGCGCGTGCCGGGCGACGAGATGGCACCGCGCCTGAAATTCGGGGATCTGGTCTTCGTGGACACGACGGTCACGCGGCTTTTGGGAAATGGGATCTACGCGCTCAGCTGCAATGACGCTCTCATCATCCGGCGTGTCGAGATGCGCCTGGGCAAAGGTGCGATCCTGAAGTGCGACAACAAGGCCTATGCGGACGACGAGTGGTCGCCCGCTACACCTGGGCGCCGCCGCGGCGTCAAGGTCCTGGGCAAGGTCCAGGGGGCCATCAGCGCTCAGCTCTTCTGAGACTTTCGGGCGCATTGCCAGGAGCGGATGCAGCAAGCAGAAGTGAGAGGGGCCGAAGCCCCTCTCATCACCTGCACCTACCGCGGTCTCATGCCGCTTCAGCCAGCGGCTTCCACTCGGCCGCGCTGAGGTCGATCAGCTTGCCGCCCAGGACCTCAAACTCGGTCGCCCGGTCGTAGTCTTCGACCTCCTGGCTGTAGTGGGTGACGGCGTTGACCAGGCCGTAGCCCGACAGATCGCCCCCCGCCACCAGATGGCGCAGCACACCCGAACGCTCGGTGTCGTTGAGGGTGTAGCGCTGCGCCAGCACCTCGACGCTCTGCACAGGATCGCCGGTGATCTGGATGCCCATGGTCCGTTGCATCTTCGCCGCGGCCTGGCGGAAGGTCACCTCCGAGACCGCTGCCTGCACGACATCGCGGACCTTCAGGAAGAAGGCCTTGTCGTCGGCCTGTAGGGTGTCGTCCTGGTAGACCGTCACGCCGTCGTCCTCCTGGGACATCGAGCGACCCACATGCGTCTTGCGCAAGGCACGGTCCGGAAGGATCAGTCCGTTGCGGCACACCAGCCGGAACAGCAGCGGCTGCACCGAGAGCGTCCCCTGTCCGACTTCGGAGTTCGAGATCGCGATGCCGGCCTGAACGACGTCACCTGGTGCCATCTCGTACTGCAGCTTCGAGGTGACGCACTTGAGGTACATGCGCGTCTCGGTCAGCTCAACCGACTCGAACGTCAGACCCGACAGGCCCTGCAGAATCGGCAAGACATGCTCGGCCAGGTCGTAGTTGTCCAGCCGGCGGTACCGGTCGGACAGCACCGCGCGCACATTGCCATCGAGCGTGCGCAACAGCCTCCGGTCGGCCTCGCTCTGCAGCCACGTGTTGACGTTGTTGCCGAGCAGTGCCGGTTGCTTCTCGCGCATGCGCTCGAAGTACGCGTACGGAATGCCCAGCTTCTCGGCCAGCTGACGTCGTGCGAGCGGCGTGATGCCGTACGAGGCCGGTCCACCGGCTTCTTCGATCACGAGGTTCGTGCCGCCACCATCGCTGGCGCTGAAGTGCACCAGGCCCGAGGGCACGACCAGATCCTTCTTGGTATCGAGTTGACGCTGCAGTTCATGCGCCAGGCTCACCAGGGTACGTCCGTTTCTCATGACAATCTCCTTCGATTGCGATAAACGGGGACGGCCTTCCCCCAACGGGGCGCGCGTCCCCGCAAGGGTTGAAGTTGGCCGGCGTGAACCGGCCTACGAAAGCGCGACGGGGTCGCGCGTGAAGCTCCAGGGCTGCCTTCGCCACGTGAGTGGCCTGGTCTGGCAACTACCAGGGGAGAAACCTTTGCAGTGCAGGCTCGTTCCATCGAACCTGCGCTGAAAAGGCGGGGGAGGGCGCCATGCCCACCCCCAGCCAAACATCAAGCTGCACGCAGCAGCACCGCTTCCTGGCGCTGTCGCCAGACGTCAGCCCAGTCCGAGCCGGCCTGCCGCGGCAGGAAGACCCGGATCGCGCGATGGCCACCCTGGACCTCTTCGCGCCTGAGCCGGCGAGCGACCGCATATGCGCTGGCCTGTCCCGTGAAGTCGCCGTCCGCATCGTTGTCGCCATAGACGCACACGCTGCGGACCGTGTCAGGGACCCAGAGCTTCTCCAGGTTGCCCGCGCTCAGCGCGCACCACACCGGCTTGCCGGTCGCGAGGAACACGGCGACGCCGGTCTCGATGCCTTCGCACACGGCCAACTCCTCGGTCGCCTCTGCGAGCCGCACCGCGGCGCCCGTGAAGCCGCTGCTGAGCACCTTCTTCGCATCGGTGGCGTCGAGCTTGCGTCCTGCCTTCAGGTAGGTGCGGTGCAGCGTCACGGCGCCTTGGGCGTCCTCGACACTGGCCAGCATCGCGGGGTACTCGGCCACCTTGCGTGCCTTTGCCGCTCCTTCCTTCTGGTAGTAGCCCAGAGCGGGATGGAAGCGCAGGGACGGGGGATAGCTGTCCAAGGCAAGCCCACGGCCCCGCAGGTAGCGATCCACCTCGTCCCCAAGGCTGACGGCTCGCGCCTCGCTCCAGATGCGTTGCACCAGCTTCTTCATGCGCTCTGGCGCGACATCTTCGGACGGCCGGGCCGGTGGCAACATGCCCAACACCTTCTCCACGGCACAGAGGGCGCCGTGGAAGTCCATGCCCTTGCAGGCCTGCAGCAGCTTGAAGCCGCCGCCTGGACCGCACTTGCGGCAGTGGTAGTTGCCTTCGCCGAACTTGTCGGTGTACTGGAAGCGGTCCACGCCGTCTTTGCAGACAGGGCAGGGCATCGGCTTGCGCCGCAGCAGCCGTTCCTCCAGCCCCATGGCTCCGAGGATTTCGGTCCAGCGGCCATGAGCGCGCTGCTTGGCCGCGTCGACCCGTGCCGCGTACTCAGCGTTCTGCATGGCTGCCTCCGGCGGTCACCTGCGCCGCGGAGGCGACGAGGGCCACCGAGCAGCCCGGCTGGCCACCCATTCCGACGGTCACCTCGAACTGCTTGCCGTGCAGAAGCGGGTACTTCCCGAGGTGGAGCTCGTCCAGCAGCGAGGTCAGCGTGTCCACCGGATCGATCGACCGCAGTCGCCTGATCAGATCGGCCAGCGCATCGCGGTCCGCGTCCATCTCGTCGTCGCGGAACCGATCGTTGCTGTCGACGAAGTCGGACAGTTGGCGCACCGGCTCACCGGTGGTCTCGCCGGCTGGCACGAGGATGTCGCCGTCATGGCAGACGCCCTCATCCACGATCACCACCGCGTGATCGCCCACACGGATGCGCACCGACTGGCAGACGATGACCAGGGGCCAGACCCACCGGCCTTCCAACGTGGCACGTGCCGTTTCCGACTGCACCTCAATCTGGGCGTCTTGGTCCTCGATGTAGCGCACATGTGGGCGTAGCCAGTGGCCCGGATCGAGGATGTGCGCTTCGGCCGTCAGCCACTGCTTGTGCTTGGCGAGCATCCAATGGCCGACGTTGTCGCCGCCGGGCCAGCCCAGCGACACGATGGTCACCCGGCCTTCCTCGATGTCCTGGCGACTCGGCGCAACCTCCAGCGGCTCGACATAGTCCCGCTGCCCGTAGGCTGCCTGGATCGGATAGCCGACGATGCGCTCGAACAGCGCGGCCGGCAACACGTCCATGTCGTTGAGCAGGTCCAGGTGGCCCCACTGCTTCATGGCATCGAAATAGGTGTCGACGAAAGCCGCCGCGCCCAACTGCGTCCGCGCGACTTCCAGCACCGTTCGCCAGGCCTGCTTGACCTGGGCTTCGACCCGCCGCAACTGCTCGTCCGCATCGATCAGCGTGTCCCGGTCGGGCAACCGCGCCATGAACTGGCGCGGGTCCAGGTGGACGACGTTGATCTCGCCGGCGCTGTAGTACAGAGGCCGCTTCACACAGAATCCCTGCAGGAACACCAGGTTGTTCCGCGCGGCCTTGCCGCTGCGGTTGCCCGCCACATGCACCGCACCGATCGGCGAAGGCATGAAGGGCAGTTGGTCCTCGGCAAACCGGCGCTCGAGCCGCTTCCCATTGAAGACGACATCGACCGGGAAGCCCTCGCAGAGGAGTTCCATGCGCTGCGGCAGATCCGCGATCTGCACACCGCGCAGTTCGATGAGTGTGCCATCGATGGCCTGCGCAACGGTCTCGACCTCGAATCCCTCACGCTGCAAGGCGGCAGCGGTGTCGATCTCCACGCGGCGCGTGCCCGAGGAGACCACGATGTGGGTCGCCGCGTACAAGCACTTGGTGAAGCCGATGCCGAAGGGGTGCTCCTGAACCACGGTCCCTTCGTCCCAGCCGGACTCGTGGAAGCTCAAGAGCTTCTGGAAGTCCTCGACGCCATGGCCATCGTCGCCGACGCGCAGAACGCCGCTGTCGGCGTCGTGGTCGACGATGATGTGCTGCGCGCCCGCGCGCCGGGCGTTCTGCAAAAGCTCGGTGACCAGCGTGAAGCGGTCGGTGAAGGCGAAGCGCTGGTTGCGCAGGGCGCCTTCTTCGTTGAAGCGTACTTCGATCTTCATGGAGATCTCCTAAAAGATGGCGGGCCACCCTCGACGGGATGGCCCGCGCGGGGTGGTGGGGGTCAGGCGCGGGCGCCGGTGTCGCTCGGCACCGATGCCGTGAACAACTGACCGCAGGCCAGGGCCTGGGCCAGCCCGTGGTCCTCGAACTCCCAGGGCAGCAGATGCCGGCTGTCCAGGACTTCGCCGCGCACGTCCAGGCGCTCGACCGTGAGGCCGATCGGGTGCCAGTGCACCCGGTAGATCAGGCGGTCGGCGCCTGCGATGACAAAGCCGCGGCCGGCTTGGCCGGTCAGGACTTCGCTTTCCTTCACGAAGTACTCGATGTCGCCCAGGGTGCGGACCGGAAGCAGTGCTTCCGATCGCTTGGGTTGAAGTGCGGTTTGACGCATGGCTCGACTCCTCAATCGTTGTCCGACCCGCAGGCCGGATGGGAAATGGCTACTGATGCTTCGTCGCAAGGCGGCATCGCATCGGCGGTGAGCGCATGCGGACGCTCCTCCGTTTCGCGGGGGAGCGCGTAGCAGGGCTGTGGCGCGTCCTCGCACATGGCCTGCTCCATCGCGACCGCATCCTGGTAGTCCAGGTGGCCGACGAGGCCGTAGGCCAGGAAGATCGCGACAAGGCAGAGAACATCCTTCCAATCGGTCATGGAGGACTCCTTTCACAGTTGTGGGGTGAGAGCGGGGCGCGCTCCCACTTCGGGGGTGTCATGCGGGTGGATCAGGCGAACAGGTCGCCTTCGAGGGCGACGCGCCTGACCTCTTCGTTGATCCACTGCGGGTTGCGGGCCAGCCGGGTCTCCACCCAGTCCGGGTGTTCCACGATGGCCTCGCGCACCCACGAGGGATAGCGGGTCAGCGTCTGCAGCAGCCACCGGCGCACAGCGCAGCGGATGAAGTCACGCACCTCCTCGGCGTCGACCAGGCCGCAGTACGGCAGGGGCGACAGCGGGCTGCAGCCCACCACGCGCAAGCAGGACACGAAGCTGAACGGCTTGTGGTCCTTCTCGCGCTCGGTGAAGACCCAGCGCAGGGTGTCGAACTTCTCCTCCAGCGGCGTGTCGGGATCGGCCAGCCGGCCGATCTCCTTGAGCAAACGCCAGTGGAGCTGCACGACGTCTTCCTCGCTCCATTCGATGGGCGATTCGTCGTCGGCTGCATCGAGCATGGCCGCCGCGGTGGCGACAGGGACGATGCGTGCGTCGCCGGCCTGCAGACGTTCGAGCAGGGTCTGGAAGACCGTGCGCTCGAAGCGACCGCCGTCGTCGGCGATGCCGGCCGGCGGATAGGGACGGATCTCGGGAGAGATGCTGTGGTCCAGCATGGTTGGCTCCTTGGGAAATAGGCAGGAGCCAACGCACCGGTCTGGGGGCAGTTAGCCCCCAGGGGGTGGACGAGTGGACGGATCCGCGTCGCGGATCGGGGATTCCAGGGCTGGCTGGGTCACGTTGCGGAGCGACGTGGGGCCGGTGTGCCAGCGACCGGCAGGGGAAAAGCTTTCGGCGTCGGGCAGGGGATGCCCGGCCCGGCTTCGAAAGCCGCCGGTGGGTGGGACGGTGTCAAGACGCCTGTGCGCGCACGTCGTGCGCGGGTCGGCGTCGATGGAAACTCCAGGGCTTGCCAGGGGGAGCAGGGCCAGCTACTGCTTGGTCCATACAGTAGTGCCAGCCATGGCGAGCGTCAATCGCCGGGGCCGCCAAATCCAACGCCGATGCCGAAATCAGCCCAACTTCGGGCCCGTTTCGCGTGGCGAATGCGATCCGTGCTCTGGATCATTCCGATGGAATGCGATGTCACAGGAGCTAACGACCATGGCCGAACTCGATTTTGTGAAGCACGACCAGGGCGGTGTCAACGCCCGCATCCTCGCCAAGGAGACCAAGGCCGACTTTCGGCGGGTCGAGGCCGCGAGCCTGAAGATCAAGGCGAGCTTTGCCAGCGCCGAAGGCAAGCGCCTGTTCATCCGCTACTTCAATACCTTTCAGCTGGCGATCCACTTCATCTCGGTGATCTCGAGAACCAGGCTCAACCACGACGACGTGACGAAGGTCGAGGCCCTGGTGCGCGCGCACATGGACAAGGTCGGCGAAGAGCTCAATCAAGCCATCGACGGCGCGGAGGCCCTGTACCAGGCCAACGGCATCACGAGCACCGCCACCTATGACACCGTCCCCATGGAGCTCGATGTTGGCGTTCTCTCGTCCAGCAGTCGCCGCTATCTGGAGATCCTGGGAAAGCTCGACCAACTGATGCCATTGCTGCAGACCCTGGAGATTCACGAGGTGATCACCACGCAGGCGGTCGACATCGAGCGTGCGGCGCTCAAGCGCAAGGTGCGCGACGTCGCCAACGGTACCCGGAACCTGGCCGCACGGCTGCGCCGGGAGATGAATGCCATGGACGCTCGCCGCGCCGCGGGCGAGTCGGACGCAACCGCGGGCTCTCAATCGGCGCCGGGGTCGGAGGCGGATGTGTCCGACGGAGACGCCACGGATGCAGCCCCGGAGGCTAAGCCCAACGTGGTGGCCGCGGCCGCAGTGCTTGCGGCCGAGGTTGCCGCAGCGGGCAAGGACGAGGACGCGACGGCGTAGCCGGATCAAGTCGCCACCGGCAATCGCCCGCCTATGCGGCCGATTCACCGTGCGAATGGCCATCAAGGGGTGTCAGCACGTCCCGTCGCTGTCCGAAGACAGTACAGTGCCCTAAGCGGGCGTGCGTTGGTGCATCCTCCCCGCGATCCCTTCCACAGCGTCGGGTTCCGTCGCAGTCGTCACCTGCCCCATATCAACGGCACCGCCGTCATCGGTCGCGTCGTTCGCCCCTTGAGCAAGGCCTTCGGGTCCAGGGCGACCCGTCGACGTCATCAAGCGCCCGCGCACCTTTGCGCGATCTGAGACCCCAATCCACCCCGCGTGTCCGGAACGCCTGCGGGGAAGAGGTGCATGCGTTCCTTCGGCAGCGGCTTCATCCAGACCATCCCCCGCTGCGACATAGCAGGTCATTCCCTCATTCGCGTCGGCCACTGGCCGTCGAAAGGACTGATCATGCAAGTTGTTTCCATCCCCCAGGCCCCGGTGCACCACGACAGCGGCATCGCCGCGCCGACCTTGCCTCGCACCGGCTTCATCCGACAGAGCCTGTTGTTGAAGTGCCTGCCTTTCTCGAAGTCCACGCTCTGGCGCTGGGTCAAGGCCGGCCTGTTCCCGGCGCCGGTCCGTCTCTCGGTCGGCATCACCGCCTGGCGCGCCGAAGACGTGCAGCGCTGGATCGCTGAGCGGGAAGGGGGCGCAGAAGCCCCTGCGTCATGATCGCAGCGGGCTTTCCTCAGCACCGGCGCGTGGCGCTGTGCGCCAGCGCGTCAAAGACCGGACTGGCGCTTGACGGCATCCTCGTGCAGCGACTCGTTCAGCTGGTCCACAACAATGGACCAGGGTGCATCGGCCTTGATCTGGTCCGAGAGAAACTGGCGCTGGCTCTCATTCCAGTATGGGGCGTCCACAAGGCTCACGTCAGCAGGCAACTGGTGTGAACTGATGAACTCGGCAATGGCAGCGTCGCCAGATTCAAGGCCCAACTGAAGAAACAGATTGGTCATTCTGACGACGGCGTTGTTCATTGATCGCTCCGGGAAACTGAGGCAAATGTGGGTCAAGGCCCGGGGCGTGACCCGATGCCAAGGGATTGCGCTGCATTCGCGGATTTCCGCCTGGCCGGCTGTACCGCTCCAGGATGAAGGAGCAGGGATGCGCACAGCGGGAAGGGACGGGACTCGGGTCACGCGTATCGTGCGGCCTGGAAGGCATTATCCGGCGATGCCGGAGAATGCTTGCGATGGATGCAGAAAACCGCGCTGGCGCCCGCAACGGGTTCTGCGTAGTGGACGTTCAGGCGGTCTGGCGCCCATCGCAACGGCTCTCGCTTGGTCTGAGCCTGAAGAACGCGGGTGCGGGAGAGTCGCACGGTGGCGGGCGGTCACCAGTGGCCTTGCAGCGTGAAGCGGCGCGCAAGCCGCCTCGGGCTGCGCGCGCGAGTCATCTCATGGGGCAGTGGCTGACGCCTGCGCCCTGAGCGCATCGGCCGGGGAACTCAGGCATGCCCGGCCCGATGCCGAAATCCCCCGCATTCAGCCCCGATTTCGGCTGGCGCGCTGCAGTGGCGCCGTCCAGCATGTGGTCATGGCCTCATTGACCTGACAAGGAGCTGTTGGCGTGGCTCAGCTGGATTCACCCGACGACAACGAAGACGGCCGACCGCGCACGTCTGCGCTGTCGATCGCGATGCTGCGCGCCGTGCTCGACGGGGAGACCTACGAGGCGGTGGCGCTGGACCACGGGGTGAGCCGCACGGCCGTGGAGCGCAGGATCAAGCAGCTTGCGGTGCAGGTGGCCGCGACGGCCGGGATCGAAGGCCTGAACGCCGATGGCGCGACCTTCGTGAGACGCTTGCGTCTGTACCGGGACGCGATCCTGGGTGCCATCGACTGGCTCAGCGAGATCCATCCCGCACCGCAGCGCTCGGTGCGCATCCTGTCCGACGAGGAAATCGCCGCTGGCGCGCTGCGCATTCGCGGGCGGAGCCAGCAGCCGCTGGAGGACCTGGCGCTGTACCTGGTGCTGCTGGCCACGGCCGCACGTCCGCTGGAGATCGCTCGCCTGGAGGTGCGCGACTACCTGCAGGCCGACGGCGGGGTGCGCCACAACTCCGAGTTCCGGGCCGAGTCCACCATCACGGGACGGTCTCGCCCGCTTTTCTTCCGCAGCAAGCAACTGATCCTGGCGCTGGACGCCTACCTCGCCGAGCGCGCGGCGTCCGCCGGTGCTGACGCCGATCGGGATCGCTATCGCGGTCTCGATCCCAACAGCCGGCTGTTCCTGTCCCAGAGCGGGGACGGCTTCGACATCCGTCCCTATGGGGAAGAGGGGCAGCACCGGTTCCGGTGCCGGGCGATCCAGGAAACCTACCGCAAGCTTTTCCGCTACGCGGAGCTCAAGCAGGTCACCGCGCTCACCGTGCGCCACACTGTGGCCGATCGTCTCTACTCACGCGGCGCGGATGAACTGCAGGTCGGCCTGTTGCTGGGCATCGCGGAAAGGAGTTCGGTGCGCACGCAGTTCCCTCGGCGATTGCCGAGCCTGGATGCCCTGACGGACGACCTGGTGTAGCGATGATGTCCGACGCCAACCTGGATCCAGGGCCGGATGCGCAGCGCTTCGCGATCCGCGGCAAGGTCTGGGAGGCATCCGATCCCGGGCTGCAGGAGGTGCTGGCCCAGATCCACGAGACGGCCGAGCGACCCCGGTGCCTGTGCGTGGCGCGTGGGGTGGAGATGTACGTGGCCCGCCACCAGCGCTACCTGGTCAAGCGCATGCCTGAGACCGGCCGGGACCACCATCCGTCCTGCCCGTCCTTTGAACCGGAGGGGGGCCTGTCAGGACTGGGCGACCTGGTGGGTGAGGCGGTGCTGGAGACACAGCCCGGCCGTGTCGAGCTTCGGGTCGACTTCCCGTGGGCGCGCGTCAACGGCCGGGCGATCGCGCGCGGCGAAGCCCGCGATCCTGGCGAGATCGAGGTCCCACGGCGGCGCATGTCGTTGCGGGCGGTGCTGCACTTCCTGTTCGAGCGCGCCGGGTTCAACCGCTGGACGCCCGCGATGGCAGGGCGCCGCAACCAGGGCGTCCTGCACAAGTACCTGCTCGAAGCCGCACAGGAGATCGAGGTCAAGGGCGCGTCGCTGGCTGAGCGCCTCTACGTGCCGGAGCCCTTCAGCGAAGCCGCGAAGGCCGACATCGCCCGCCGCCGCCGTGACAAGCTGGCGATCCTCCAGCCCCGTGATGGGAGCGCGCCGATGGCGCTGGTGATCGGCGAGTTGAAGGTGGCCGAGCGTGGGGACCACGGCTGCCGGATCTGGGTGCGCCACATGCCCGATGCGCCCTTGCTGATGGAGACGAGGAGCTGGGACCGGCTCGTGCGCACCCAGACGGCGCTGTTCGAGGCCCGCGATGCCGATTCCGGGCACCGGGTGCGGCTGGTGCTGGGCGCGCTGATCCACGCGCGCCGCGAGTTCACCTATGAGATCGACGCAGCCACGGTGATGCTGGTGAACGAGCAGTGGATCCCCGTGGAAGGTGTGCACGAGATCCCACTCATCGGCGCGCTGGTGGCGCAGCAGCGGCGCTTCGCCAAGCCGCTGCGCTACGACGCCCGCAGCGCCGCTCCTTTCCCGAATGCGTTGCTGCTCGACTGTGGTGCCGCGCCCGTCGCCCTGCACATGAGCAGCGATTTCCTTCAGCCCAAGGACCGCGTGCTCAAGGAGAAGGCGGTGCACGCCGCCGGCACGGGGACATGGCTCTGGCATGCCGGCGATCCCATGCCCGAGCTGCCCCCAAGCACCCACGGCGCTTCACGCCCGTAGGATCGCTTGGAGGCGAGGCCGCTCAGGTGGCGGATCCTCGGTGTCGGAACACCGGCAAGCCCCGGATGACGGGCGCTTCGCAGTCGAACTTCAGCCAGATGATCCCGGCTTGCTCGGCTGCCTCGAAGATGGATGCCAGGTCGGCCTCTGCGGGATGCCGGTGGCGCGGTGCCCCGACGTATACAAAGCCGCCGAAGTCCGTCGGATAGGCATTGACGGACAGATCGTCCGCCTGAAGCCGCTCCTGCGTGGCCGGCGTCAGGTGCGACAGGGATAGGGCGACGAGAGATTCGGCCTGCTCTCGCAGGCCCTCGATACAGTCAGTTTCCATGCGGTACTCCTTGTCCGAAGGCTCTGGCCGCGTCGCTGGGCAATGCGGCGCGCCGGCCTTCAGGATTTCTCCCTTCGATTCGGCGTCGAACGGTCGAGCTGTGCCTGATCGTCAGATCAGACCGCGCTCGGCCATCGACAGGAACTGGTTGCCGGCGACCACGAAGTGGTCGATGACACGGACATCCACGAGCATCAAGGCGGACTTGAGCGTGGCGGTGAGGGCTTCGTCCGAGCGACTCGGCTCCGGCTCGCCACTGGGGTGGTTGTGCGCGAATGCCACCGCGGCCGCGTTGCGCGCGAGCGCAGCCTTCACGACCTCTCGAGGATAGACCGTCGTCTGCGCGAGGGTTCCCCGGAACATCACTTCGGCATCCAGCAGCCGGTGCTGCGTGTCGAGGAAGACCACGAGGAAGACCTCGTGGTCGAGCCCCGAGAAGCGCAGCTTGAGCCAGTCGCGCAGGCTCTGCGGCCGATCCATCATGGGTGCTTCGCTGAGGTCTCGCTGCAGGTCGCGCAGCAGCAGCTCCTTTGCAAGGCCCAGCAGCTGGTGCAACTGGCCCTCGCGCGGCTGCAGGCTCTCGGGCGTGCCATCGCGCGCCAGCGGGTATGTGTCTGGCAGTGGGCAAGCCGCGGTACAGAAGAATTGGTCGACCAGAGCCTCGCGGCTCAAAGCGGATAGATTCATGGCGATCTCCATGCTGAAAAATGGTGGAGACGCCTATTCCCACGGGGACGGCGTCCCCGGTGGGAAATGGGTGCACAACGAAAGTCGGCACGGTATTGAAGGCAGGTAACGTCTGCGACGCCGGCAAGTGCCGGGAGAGCCTTTACATAGAAAGGCAACACTTGCAGCAGTGTGATCCACGAAGGCCGTCGCATCAAGCGCATGGCCGTCAGCAACCCGAAAGCGCGCGTCAGGACGGTCGTTTTGCAGTGGCAATTGCTCGGCGTCTGCGCTGAACCGTTGCGCATCGCTGACGCGGGCGCTGGATCGGATCGGAGATGGACATTGCGGTCATCCCGTGCTGTCACTGGAGTGACACTGCAGAAATTTTTTCGCGCCTGCCTCGGTTCTTGAACACAGGGCCTGCGTCTTGCGCCAACATGGCACCCAAGAGGTAGACGCCATGATCCGCCTGGGCCCCCAGATTCGACTCACCCGCAAGGAAATCCAACAGCTCCACTGGCTGACCGACATCGAGCCTGTCGGCATTCGCACGCTCGCTGACCTTGAGGCCTACGTGGCGAAGTGCAAGGCGCACTACTGGGGTGTGTCCGAGGACACCCAGTTCCTCCACTGGGCCATCGACCAGGAGGTCGCGCGCTGCCTGGCCGCCTGAAGGCGGGTTCGGCGGCCGGCGGGCACCCCTGAGCGGTGAGGAGCCCTGCCGAGGGCATTGCGTGCCGCGACGGCATTGGACGCTCGCCAACACCCCGCCACCCTGTGCGCCGAGCCCCGGCATCTCGGTTGCAATGAAGGCTGGCGGCCGGGTGCTTTGCTTGAAGGTGCATCGAGTTGGGGCATCATGGAAGTCTATTGCGCCGGCCTCGTCGCCGACATTCAGCAAGGCTGCTGAGACGCGCAGGCTTACATGACCTGGAATGAATTGAATGCCGAAGAATGAAATGTCCACCGCTTCCCGTGGCACGGCGTTGGCCGGGGGGAAGTCTGCTCGCCCAAAGCGCATCGAGGTCAAGGCCGTGTCCGGCGGCGAGCCGGTGGCCGAAGCGGACAGCACGGGACGTCGGGGGCCGGGTCGTCCGCTGGTCGACCGGGACATCCGCACTGTCATCCTTGATGTGGCTGAGCAGATGTTCGCCGCAAAGGGATTCGTCTCGACCGCCACGCGCGACATTGCCCGGGAGGCGGACGTTCGACCGTCCATGATCTCGTACTACTTTGTCTCCAAGCAGGCGCTTTTCGAAGCCGTCTTCAAGCGGCGAGGCCTGGTCCTGGCCGAACTGCGGGTGCACCACCTGGACGAACTGCTGCGCCGCACTGGTGGCAAGCCAACCGTGGACGAAGTCCTGCGCGCCTACCTCACGCCGCAGTTCGAGCTCAAGCGCAGCGGACCAGGGGGGCTCGCCTTCGTGCGGCTGCAATCGCGCCTGCACAACGAGCCCGAGGACCTGGCTTTCAAACTGCGCAGGGAGGTCTACGACCCCTCGACGAAGCAGTACATCGCGCTACTCGAAAGCCTGCTGCCGGACATCGATCCCGCCGACGTGAGCTGGCGCATGGTGTTCCTGGTGGGCACGTATCTGTACATGCTCGCGGGGGTGGACCGGCTCGACGATCTCTCGGATGGGCGCTTCCAGTCCGGCAACGAGGAAGAGCTCGTCGCCCGGATGGCGAATTTCCTGACCCACGGCTTTGGCGCGCCTTCGACGCCGCAGACCTGGCCGGTGCGTTCCAGGCGTGGTGCGGCCCGCGTCGGTGCCAAGCGCAAGGATGGTGCGGCCTAAGGTCCAGAAGGGTGCACGTGAGCCCTCGAAAGGCCTGCGCGGGGCCGAAATGCCGCCCGGGTTTCCTGGCGCGAATCGTGCTTGAGTAGACATTGGTGACGGCCTCTGCCGCCGCCGCATGGAGAACTGGCTTGCCGGGTTAACCCTGTAACCGCGTGTCAGTTCTTTATTTTTTAATGTTGTAATTGGTCGGGCGGCCGATTTATTATTGCGCGTGATCTCGTCCAGCCGAGGCATCGGCTTCTCTCGCGCAGTCATCCAACGAAAGGTGCTTTCATGAAGCTGAAGAACACGATTGGGGCGGCTCTGCTCGGAGCCATGGCTGTGCTGCTCGGGGCTGGTGCCCAGGCGCAGGAGCGTTGGTGGCCGGCCGCGGTCAAGGACATGAGCGGCAAGGCGCCGGTGGCTCTGCAGTACCAACCGGGCGAGAAGGCCACGAAGCCGTGGCGCATCTGTGCGCTGTTCCCGCACATGAAGGACACCATCTGGCTGGCCGTGAACTACGGCATCGTCGAGGAAGCGCGGCGCCAGGGCGTGGCGGTCACCATCTACCAGGCCGGCGGCTACGAGAACCTGCCGCGACAGCTCTCCCAGTTCGACGACTGCATGGCCGCTGGCTTCGACGCGCTCGTGGTGGGTGCCATCTCCGAGGCGGGCCTGGCCAGGAAATTCCGCGAGGCCGAGAAGGCCGGCAAGCCGGTCATCGCGGTGCTGAACCCGGTGGACAAGGCACCCACGGCGTCCAAGGTCTTCGCCGACAACGTGGTGATGGGCGAGAGCACGGGGAGCTTCCTTGCGCAGCACGTGGCCGGCAAGCAGACGAACATCGTCGCGCTGCCCGGCCCGGCCGGCTCGGGCTGGGCAGAACAGTTCGCCCAGGGCCTCAAGAAGGCCGTTGCCGCCAACAAGCACCTGCGCCTGGTCGACGAGAAGTTCGGTGACACCGGTGTCGCCGTCCAACTGCGCCTCGTGCAGAACGCGCTGCAGGCCAATCCCGACCTGAACGTGCTCTGGGGCAACGCCACGATGATCGAGGGCGCCATCGGCGCACTGCGCGAGGCCAACCGCAAGGATGTGCTGCTGATCGCCGAGTACGAGAACCAGGCCATGCTCGACGCGCTCAAGAGCGGGCAGATCCTTGGCTTCGCGACGCAGTACCCGGTGCTGCAGGGCCGCATCGCGGTCGACCTCGCGATCAAGGCGCTGCAGAAGGAGAAGGTGCCGAGCTTCGTGGCACCGGTGCCCGCGATGGTGACGACCTCGACCTTGCCGAGCATCAACACCTCGCTGGTGCTGGCTCCCGCCTCGTTCCAGGCCGTCTACAGCGTCGCAGCGCCTGCCAAATGATGGCAGCCACTGAAGCGGGTGCGCCGGTGCAGCCGGACATCGCGGCGCGAGCCGCGACGGCGCCCCACGTCCCGCGCATCCAGCTTCAGGGGATCGTGAAGACCTTCCCCGGGGTGCGCGCGCTCGATGGGGTGGATCTGGAGATCGCTGCCGGCGAGGTCCACGTTCTCTTCGGGGAGAACGGCGCCGGCAAGTCGACCATCATCAACATCATCGCGGGCGTCCTGCGCCCCGATGGCGGCAGCTACGCCTATGAGGGAAAGGCCGTGAGCGGCCTGACCCCTCACCAGGCGCGCGAGCTCGGCATCAGCGCGGTGTTCCAGGAATTCAGCCTGGTGCCCGAGCTGACGGTCGAGCAGAACATCTTCCTCGGTCGCGAGCCGGTTCGCGCCGGGTTCATCGACCGCCGCCGCATGCGCGAGAAGTCGCTCGAGGTGCTCGCCCGGCTCGGCTTCAAGCTCGAACCGCAGGCGCGCATCGGCCGGCTGTCCCGGGCCCAGCAGCAGATGGTCGAGATCGCCAAGGCGGTGCTCTCCAACGCCAAGGTGCTGATCCTCGACGAACCAACCGCGTCGCTCACCGACGCGGAATCCGAGCGTCTCTTCGAGCTGGTCGGTGAGTTGCGGCAGACCGGTGTCTCGATCATCTACGTCTCGCACCGCATGCGCGAGATCTCGCGCATCGCGGACCGCATCACGGTGCTGCGCGATGGACGGCGGATCGCCACTGTGCACAACCACGAGGTGACCGATGCGCAGCTCATCGAGCTGATGACCGGTCGCAAAATCGACATCCTGTTCCCGCCAGTCTCGCACAAGCCGGGTGCGGTCATGCTGCGCACGCAGGGCCTGACGCTCGCCGGCGGGGCGGTCATCGACGCCTCCATTGAGGTCGCGGGCGGGGAAATCGTCGGCATCGCCGGTCTGGCGGGTTGCGGCAAGTCCGAACTCGTGCGCGCGGTCTTCGGGCTGGAGCCGATCACAGACGGTCGGGTCGAGTTGCAGGGCAGCGCGCTGACCTCGCTTTCGCCTTCGGCGGCGCTGCGCGCCGGCATCTGCTACTTCCCCTCGGACCGCGCGACCGAGGGCCTGGCCCTCGGTCGGCCGATCCGCGAGAACGCGTCGATGGCGGCGCTGGATCAGGCGACGCTCGCGCGCCGGGGCGTGCTGAACAAGCGGGGCGAGCGCTCGGTCATCACCAGCGTCCTGGAACGCCTGAAGCTGCGCCCCCTGCACATCGAGCGCCAGGTGGGCAACCTGTCCGGTGGCAACCGGCAGAAAGTGCTGCTGGCGCGTGGCCTGTCGCGGCCCCTGAAGGTCTATCTCTTCGATGAACCCACGGTGGGCATCGACGTCGGCGCGAAGTTCGAGGTCTACGACGCCATCAAGGCCATCGTGGAGGAGGGCAATGCCGTCGTGCTCGTGTCGTCGGAGCTGCCGGAGATCATGGGCTTGTCCAACCGCATCTACGTCATGCATGCCGGGCGCGTGGTCGCGCAACTGCCGGGCAAGGGGGTCGCCGAGGCGGACATCCTCGCTCACTTCTTCCCCCACGAGCCCGTCTCGGTCGACCAAGGAGGCACAGCATGAAGGCCTATGCGAAAGCGGGAGCCGGTCGGCTCCTGGATCTTGGACTGCTCCCCCTGGCGCTCGTGGTCTTGTTCGTCGGGCTCGCGCTGACGGAGCCGCGTTTCCTCGGGCCGCAGAACCTGATCAACGTGCTGCGCGGCGGCGCGCTGCTGATGATCGTGGCCTGCGGCCAGATGCTGGTGCTGATCGTGCGCGGCATGGACCTGTCGGTCGGGTCGACGATGGCGTTGACCAGCGTCGTCAGTGCGTTGGTCATGGCGCACCTGGCGCCGGGCTCGGGCCCGGGCGTCGCCATCACCGCGGGCATCGCCGCCGGACTGGCGGTGGGCGTCGTGGTCGGGCTGTGCAACGGCATCGCCGTCGCGGTGTTCGGGATCACGCCGTTCATGGTGACGCTGGCGATGGCGTCCATCGTCGGCGGTGTGGCCTTGAGTCTGACGAACGGGATTCCGATCTACGGCCTGCCCGAGGCTTTCGTCGCCGGTCTGGGCCGCACGCTGTGGCTGGGCATGCCGCCGACCGTGTGGGCGGCGGCGATCGTGGTGCTGTTGGTCTGGATCGTCCAGAAGTACACGGCGCTGGGAACGCGCATCTACGCCGTGGGCGGCAGCCCGCAGGCCAGCCGGGTCTCCGGCATCGATGTGCGCTTCCACCTGGTGCTGGCCTACGTCGGGTGCGCACTGGCCGCATCGCTCGCGAGCCTGCTGCTGACGGCCCAGATCGGTTCCGGCCAGGGGTCGGTGGGCGACACGCTGGCGCTGCAGAGCATCGGCGCCGCCGTGATCGCAGGTGTCAGCCTGCACGGCGGTGTCGGTCGGGTGCAGTGGGTGGCGCTTGGCTCGCTGTTCCTCCTGCTGCTCAACAACGCAATGGACCTGCTGCGCGTCGACAGCAAGGCGCAGGCCATCGTCATGGGCTTGCTGATCGTGCTGGTCGTGGCTTTGGACGAGTTCAAGAAAAGGAGAAAGATCGATGGCCACTGAAGCGATCTCTAGCAACCCCGTCCTGCGCTTGGGGCGGCATGTCACATGGATCCTGGTCCTGGCGACCTTGCTCGGCTTCGCTCTCGTCGACCAGAACGTGCTGACGGCGCGCAACCTGCGCAACATCCTGATCCAGACGAGCTATACGACGATCTTCGCCTGCGCGCAGATGTTCGTGATCCTGGTGCGCGGCTTCGACCTCTCGCTCGGGGCGGGTGTCTCCTTGATCAGCGTCGTCGTCGCACTGGTCACCACCGCGGTATTGGGCGACGGGTCCGCTGGACTCGCGGTCGCTGCGGGCATCGGCGCCGCACTGGCCGCGGGCTTCGCCCTGGGCCTGTTCAACGGGGCATGCACGGCCTGGCTGGGTGTCAACCCCTTCGTCGTGACCTTGGGCTCGATGAACATTGCCTTTGGTCTGGCCTCGACCATCTCCGGCGGACGGCCTGTCTTCGGTGTGCCGGACGAGTTCAGCGACTTGTTCTACGGTGAACTCGCGGGCGTGCCGATTCCGATCCTGATCGCGGCCGCTGTCTGTCTTGTGTCGCACTGGCTGCTCTCCAGCACGGTGTATGGGCGCTCGGTCTACCTCATCGGCACCAACGAGCGAGCGGCCTACGTGGCGGGCGTGCCCACACGGCGCTTCCTGGTCACGACCTACGTGATCGCGTCGCTGCTCGTCGCCCTCGGCGCCATGATGCTGACGGCCCGCACGGGCTCGGGCGAGCCGAGCCTGGGCGCCAGCCTCCTGCTGCCCAGCATCGCTGCGGCGGTCATCGGCGGGCTGAGCCTGCAGGGCGGCAGCGGCGGCGTCATCAATGCACTGCTGGGCGCGCTCTTCATCTCGGTGCTCTCCAACGGGATGAACCTGATCGAGGTCAACGGCTACCTGCAGGACATCGTCCTCGGGCTGGTCATCCTCGGCGCCCTCTACCTCGACCGCTTCCGGCGTGGCCGCGCGTAGCGGTTTCCCGCCAAGACACATTTTTCAGGAACCTCTATGACCAAGACCTACCGCATCGGCCAGATCGTGCCGAGCTCGAACACCACCATGGAGACGGAAGTGCCGGCCATGCTGCTGGCCCACCAGATCGCGCGCCCCGAGGACCGCTTCACCTTCCACTCCAGCCGCATGCGCATGAAGCACGTGGTCAAGGAAGAGCTCGCCGCCATGGACGCCGAGAGCGACCGCTGCGCCCTGGAGCTGTCCGACGCCCGCGTCGACGTCCTGGGCTACGCCTGCCTGGTCGCCATCATGGCCATGGGCCACGGCTACCACCGCGTCTCCCAGAAGCGCCTGACCGAGCGCACCGCCAGCAACGACGCCACCGCCCCCGTCATCACCAGCGCCGGCGCGCTGATCGAGGCGCTGAAGGTCATGAAGGCCAAGAAGATCGCGCTGGTCGCCCCGTACATGAAGCCGCTGACGGAGCTGGTCATGAACTACATCGCCGCCGAAGGCTTCGAGATCGTCGACCACCGCGCGCTCGAGATCCCCGACAACCTGGACGTGGGCCGCCACGACCCGGCCAAGCTGCCCGGCATCGTCGCGGGCATGGACTACAAGGACGCCGACGTGATCGTGCTGTCGGCTTGCGTGCAGATGCCCTCGCTGCCGGCCGTGGCCCAGGTCGAGGCCCAGACCGGCAAGCCGGTGCTCACCGCCGCCATCGCCACCACCTACGCCATCCTCAAGGAGCTCAAGCTCGACCCGATCGTGCCCGGCGCAGGCGCGCTGCTCTCCGGCGCTTACCGGTAGGAGACGCTGCGATGCCCACCG
Source organism: Hydrogenophaga sp. (assembly GCF_051860785.1). Classification (GTDB taxonomy): domain Bacteria; phylum Pseudomonadota; class Gammaproteobacteria; order Burkholderiales; family Burkholderiaceae_C; genus Hydrogenophaga. Next base: position 25,402 of record NZ_JBIMLB010000022.1, on the reverse strand, counting down.
GATACCACGTGCACGCCAACGGCATTCGCCAGCACCTGATCCGATATCCGGGCGCGGGCAGGCCCCTGCTGCTCCTACCCGGCATCACGAGCCCGGCGATCACCTGGGGCTTCGCCGCCGAGCGTTTGGCCAAGCGCTTCGACGTGCACGTGCTGGACGTGCGCGGCCGGGGCCTCAGCCAGGCGGGCGACCTCGACTACTCGCTCGACGCCATGGCCGACGACGCGATTGCGCTGGCCGCTTCGCTCGGACACCCGGTGGTGCTGGGACATTCGATGGGCGCGCGCATTGCCATCCGCGCGGCGCGCCGCAGCCCGGATGCCTTCTCGGGCCTCATCCTGGTCGATCCACCCATGTCGGGGCCGAGCCGACGGCCATACCCCGCCCAGTGGGCCTGGTACGGCGACTCGATCCGCCTGGCGCAGGAGGGCTGTGGCATCGAACAGATGCGCACCTACTGCCCGACCTGGACCGACGAGCAACTCGCGCTGCGTGCTGAGTGGCTGCACACCTGCCAATGGAGCGCGATCCGGCAGGCATGGGATGGATTCGCCACCGACGACATCCATGCCGACCTGCCGCTGATCACGCTGCCGGCGCGGCTGGTGGTCGCGGGCGGCGCCCAGGTCGTGCTGCCCGACGACGAGGCGGAAGTCATCCGCCTCATGCCGCACATCGAGGTCCGCCGCGTCGCCGGGGCGGGCCACATGATTCCCTGGGACGACCTCGAGGGTTTCCTCGCTGCCGTCCTCGATTTCACCCACTGATCCTCAGGAGGACGACACCATGGACCACGCAAGCTTCACCGAAATCTGTCTGCATCAGCTCAAGATGTCAGGCGTCCACCAGGACGAGCGCCTCGTCGTGCTCACGCAGGGCAATGAGCGCCTGGACTACGCCGATGCCTTCATGGCCGCCGGCCAGCGCCTGGGCGCGAAGATGTACCACATGCGTCTGCCCGCGCCGTTGCCCACGGCGGGCTGGAACGTCGGCGTCACCGGACTCGCGGCGAATCCCGAGGCGGTCGAGGCACTCAAGAACTGCGACATGCTGATCGATTGCATCTTCCTGCTGTTCTCGCCCGAGCAAATGGCCATCCAGGCCTCCGGCACGCGCGTGCTCACCGCTGTTGAGCCACCCGAACTGCTGGCACGCATGCTCCCTTACCCGGAATTGCGCGAGAAGGTCGAGATCGCCGCCACGCTGCTGGACAAGGCCAAGGTGCTGCGGATCACCTCGCCCCATGGCACCGACGTCACCTACAAGCTCAACACCTATCCGGCCGTCACCGAGTACGCCTGCACCGACATTCCGGGACGCTGGGACCACTGGCCCTCGGGCTTCGTGTTCACGGGCGGCGACGACGACGGCGTGGACGGCCAGATCGTCGTGGCGCCGGGCGACATCCTGCTGCCGCAACTCATGTACGTGCGCGAACCCGTGACCTACACGATCGAGAAGGGCTGGATCACCGACATCCGCGGCGGCGTGGAGGCGGGCATTCTCAAGTCCTACATGGACAGCTTCAAGGATCCGCGCGGCTGGGGCATGAGCCACGTTGGCTGGGGCATGAACCCCAAGGCCAAGTGGCACCGCATGGTGCCCGGCGACTTTCCCGGCGGCATGGGCATGGAGCCGCGCGCCTTCTACGGCAACGTGCTGTGGTCGACGGGGCCAAACAACGAACTCGGCGGCAAGAACGACACTGCCTGCCACGTGGACATCCCGATGCGGGACTGCTCCCTGTTCCTGGACGGGGAGCCCGTGGTCATCGATGGCGACATCGTGGTCAAGGAGATCCAGATGGAGCGCGGATGATGTCCGAGAGCACATTGCCGGGCGACTTGGCCGCCTATTCCCGCCAGGGCTTCGGTGCGGCGTTGACGGCGCAGCCGCCCTATGCGCTGCTCATCGTCGACTTCGTGAACGGCTTTGCTGACCCGGCGGTGTTCGGCGGCGGCAACATTCCGGCGGCGATCGCGAGGACGCGGGAATTGCTCGCGCTGGCGCGCAGCCGGCAATGGCCGGTGGCCCACAGCCGCATCGTCTTCGCGGACGATGGCGGCGACGCCAATGTGTTCTCGGCCAAGGTGCCGGGTATGCTGTCGCTGACCGAATCCGCGCCGGCGAGTGCCATCGTGCCCGAGCTCGCGCCGGCGGCCGGGGAGCTCGTGGTTCGCAAGACCGTGCCATCGGCATTCTTCGGCACCGGCCTCGGCCCGTGGCTCGCGCGCAGCGGTGTGCGAACCCTGCTGGTGGCCGGCAGCGTGACCAGCGGTTGCGTGCGCGCCAGCGTCGTCGACGCCATGTGCTTCGGCTTCGAGCCCGTCGTGGTCAGCGACTGCGTCGGCGACCGTGCGCAGGCGCCGCACGACGCGAGTCTCTTCGACATGGAGCAGAAGTACGCGGAGGTCTGGACCTTGGACGAGGTCCAACGGCGCACGACGGTCGCATAGCGGCCCGATCCGGCAACCGAGCCGGCTGAAAGGGAGAACCGATGGTTGACGATGGTGGACGCGTGGAGCAGATGCGGCAGCATTCCTGGCCGCCAGGGCCATTTCGGCCCCCGCCCCTTGCCGACCAGGATCTGGTGCAGGGCGACGGGCCGCAGGTGTAGCCTCACCAACCGCCCGCTGGCCTATGAGCTTGCTCCTGCGCTCCATCGTGCCGTACCTGCAAAGGAGCTGCCAGCGTGTGTGAGCAAGCAAGTCCGGATGGTGAGCTGGAAGGGCCCGACGCCCAATGGCAGGCGTCGGTGCGCATGCTTCACGCCTTGCTCGACGGCAGCACCTACGAGGAGGTCGCGGAGCAGCACGGACTCGCGCGCACCGCTGTCCAGCGCCGCATCAAGACACTGGCCAGACATGCCGCCAGCATCGCCGGTATCAAGGGACTGAATGAGGACGGCGCTGCCTTCGTCAGCCGGCTCCGGTTGCACCGGTCGGCCGTCCTGGCGGCCGTGGCCAACCTCACCGGCCCCCCGCCGCAGGAGGCAAGGGATCGGAGGGTGCTCAGCGAGGAGGAGGTCGCCAAGGGTGCCGCGCGCATCCGCGTCCGCAGTCAACAGGCCCAGGAGGACACGGCGCTGTTCTACCTGCTGCTGGCGACGGGCGCCCGGCCCCTGGAGGTGGCCAGGCTGGAGGTCCGGGATTACTTGAATGCCGACGGGACTGTGCGCCGGACCTCCAGCCTGCGTGCCGAGTTCGCCATCAATGGACGCAGCCGCCCGCTTTTCTTCCGCAGTGCGCGCCTTGACGAAGCCATGGATGCCTACCTGGGGCAGCGCATCCGACGCGGGTTGAGCATGAGCGGGGCCGCCGCCTATAGAGGCCTCGTGCCGGACAGCCGTCTGTTCCTGTCCGCATCGGGTGAGGGCTTCGAAATCAAGCCCTACGGCGTTGGGGCGCAGCGGCGATTCCTGTGCAGGGGCATCCAGGAGACCTACCGCAAGATCTTCCACTACGCTGAACTCGAGAAGGTCACCGCCTTGACGATCCGCCACACCGTGGCCGATCGCCTGTACCGCAGGGGTGCGGACGAGATGCAGGTCGGTCTCTTGCTGGGCATCACCGAGCGCAGCGCGGTGCGCGAGCAGTTCCCTCGTCCACAGCCTTCACTGGACGAGTTGACGGATGACTTGATCTAGCAGGGCGGCCCCGCTGCCTTCGTCAGGTCGGGTGAGCATCGTCGCAGTCCATATCGGGGGTTGAAGGCGTCCATTGAGGCGAGAGCATGAAGCGTCTACCAACGACGTCTCATGAAGGAGAACCCAATGGCAAACGCGATCGTCAAGGTCCAAGGCAGTCCCGGCGCGCAGCCGACCCTGCTGGGGCAAATGGCCCCGCGCATCCCCACCGGCGGCAAGATCCGACCGGGCATCATGGTGCTGACCCGCAAGGCGGCCGAGCGGCCCGAAGCCAAGGCCATCTATGCGCGCGGCGTGGCCGAGGGGCATTCGTTCGAGCAGATCGAGCGCACCCTGGCCGAGGCGATCCCGCAGCTCAAAGCGCCGCTGGTGCCGCGGAACGTGCCGTGGTTCACCGTGCGGGCCTCGGACTTCCCGAACCCGGAGATCGCCAGGGACATCCTGGAGGCCTACGGAGAAGACCGCGGCCAGGGCCACCGGCTCTACCGATTTCCCGTCGTGTTCCCGTCGGACCATTGGCAGACCGTGATGCCGCACGAGTTGGCGGCCTGGAGCACCCACGAGAAGCGCTTCTGGTCCCAGTATGCGCCCGACGGACAGGCTCGCCACTGCATGCGCCACGCACCGGTGCCTGTGGACGACACGGGCAGGCGCACGATCCGCATCTTCGGCGGTCGCAAGGCGGTACCGCGCGAAGAGAATGGTGGTATCTGCGATCCCGAGTCCTGCCGGGAGTACCAGGCGCGGCAATGCAATCTCACGGGCCGCTTCCTGTTCTTCATCCCGGGCATCCGCTCCATCAGTGCGCTGGAACTGCCGACGACGAGCTTCTATGCGATGAGCGCGGCCATCCAGCGCTTCCAGGCCATTGCCATGATGCGCGGCGGACGCATCTCGGGTTTCCTGGGCCGTGACAGGACGACCTTCTTCCTGACCAAGGTCCTCAAGGACGTTCCCCATATCGACGAGCACGGCAGGGCGGTGCGGGTGCCCCAGTGGATCATCGAGCTCGAGGCTCCCGTGGACGTGACGGCACTGCTGCGGGACCAAGAGGACGAGGAGAGCGTTCTCCAGCAGGCACAGCTGTCCACACAGATTCTGGAAGACAGGCCGGTGGGCGAGAGCGACATCCTGGATGGGGCGGCGCACTCGACCGCGAGCGATGGCGCCGAATCCGCACGCCCCGGGCGTCCAATGCTTGCTCAGGTGATGGCGCGGGTGGAGGCGATGGGCATCCCGCCGGAGCGGTATGGCAGCTACGCGGACCGTCGCTGGGGCCGAGGCTGGCGGATCAACCCGCACGGCCGTGGCCGAGCCTGGGACGAACTGGAGCGCTACGTCCACGACCCGGAGGGCTACGTTGACAAGGTTGAGACCGAACTCAGACTCACGGCATGAAAGGGGCCCACACCATGCGTATCGCACACTTCTCCGATCTCCACTTCGGGGCCAAGACCCTGTCGGAAGCCGATCGCTGCTTCGGTGCGGCCATCGACCGTGCCATCGCTGCGGGCGCGCAGGCAGCGGTCATCTCCGGGGACGCGACGGACCATGCCCTCGATCTGCATGCACCGGCGGCCGCACGCCTGGCTGCACAGGTTCGGCGCCTGGCCGACGGCTGCCCCGTGCTGATGCTGCAGGGCACCTATTCGCACGAACCGCCCGGGACGCTCGACGTGTTCCGTTCGATCGGTGGCAAGCACCCGATCCATGTCGCCGACAGCATCCAACAGGTGGCGCTCACGGGGCGCGGCGGATGGGTCCGGTCACCGTCGTGGCAATTCGAATCGCTGCCGGCGGACACGGTCGCGCTCTTCTCCTGCCTGCCCACGGTCAACAAGGCCACGGTGGCGGCCGCGGTGGGCGCGGCGCAGGCGGCGTCGGCCGTTGGCGAACACCTTGGCCGCCTGCTGGCGGGCTTCGGCCCGGCGAACCGGCTGGCCCGGTCGGCGGGGCTGCCGACCATCGGCGTGTCCCACGGCACGGTCTTCGGCTCGGTCAGCGAGCATGGCGTGCCGATGGCCGGCTTCGACCACGAGTTCACGACCGGAGCGCTGTTCGCGGCTGAGACCCAGGCCTTCATGCTCGGCCACATCCACCGCCATCAGTCCTGGGAGCAGGATTCCAAGGCTGGGCGGCAGCTGGTCGCTTACGCCGGGTCCATCGGGCGCTTTCACTACGGCGAGGATGGCGACAAGGGCTTCCTGCTGTGGGAGGTGGATGCGACAAGGGCCAGCGCGACCTTGGTGCCGACACCGGCGCGACGGACCGTCGACATCGTCTTCGAAGGCCGACCCGATCTCTCGGTACTGCGCGAGGCATTGGCCCAGCAGGACGTGGCTGGCGCGAGCGTGCGGGTCCGATGGACCGTGGGGGAGGAGGACCGCAGCGCGGTGGATCGCGATGCCATCCAGCGCATGCTGGGTGATGCGGCGGAAACGAAGCTCGAAGGGCGCATCGTGCCTGTGGTGCGAACCCGGGCCGCGGGCATCTCTCGCCTGCCGCGCCTGGCCGACAAGCTGCGTGCGTGGGCGAGGGTGACCGACGTCAATGCAGAACCGCTGTTGATGCGCCTTGCGGAACTTGGCGAACACTCGCCGGAAGACATTGCCGAGCGGTTGCTCCACCACGCCGGACCGAGCTCCGACCTGGAGCCCATGAGCGATGGTGCGGCACTACCGTCGCACGAGACGTCGACATCCCCATCGCTTTGCAATGGCGGTGCCCGGCGACAACCCGCGCCGGTTACCCGGTAGCAGACAGCTTCGCCTTGCGCGCCTGGAAGCGCGAAAAGTGCTCTGCGAGGTAGGCTTCAAGCCGCCGCGCCGCGCTGGGGGGAAGATGTGCTGCCCGCAGGGGCATGCCGGGCGTCAGGCCGAGTCGGGCCGCATCGCCTTGGGCGCTTGGCGCGATCACGCTGCGCAGCTCGCCGCGCTGCAGATCGAAACTGAGCAAGTGCCGGTCGAACAGCTTGTCGGCATGTGTGGCGAGCAGCAGGCCATTGGCGGGGTCGAGCCGTTCTTCGTTCGACGAGTCCCGCCAGGGCCGGATGTGGGACGCGATCAACAGCTCGGGTAGCGCGATGGCGGTGAGCGCGCAGACCTCGCCACGCCCCCAGAGCCGTGTCACGTCGGCCCGGAAACGTCCCTGGCCAATGCGCGCCTGGGTGAGCGCCGCGCGTTCGGTGGCGTCGGGGACGGTCCGCTCGATCTCCGCCAGGTCATCGACGAGCTCGCTGGCGCTCGACTGGCCATAGCCAGCCAGCAGTGCGTCGAATCGTTCCTTGTAGTCCGGCTCGGTGGGCAGCGGGTTGAAGTTCTGTCCACTCGAGAAGAAGCGGTGGACTTCCTGGCGGTCGTACCAAGGCGCGCCCTGAAGCGGAACCGGAGCGTCGGGTACGCGGATCGCGGTCATCGAGAGCCGAAACTGGAACGTCGCAGGCTGTCCCTTGAGATTCATCAGTTCGAACGGGCCGTCGAGGCGCCGATGAATTCGGAAGAGGCCCTCGAGCGAGTAGTCCTTGCCTCCGTCCGATGCGTCATCGCCGGAGACAACATACACCTGATCACCCTCCCTGACCGTCGTGTTGTTGGTGTGGTAACTGTGCAGGCTGAATGGCCCGAAGTGGTGGGTGAGGTGGTAGGCGAAGAATGTCCGGCTCAAATCATTGTTCTTTCATCGTTATTCACTGTGTAAAGCATATCTGACTCTCCAAGCATGCCCTTGATTGCGTCCAACTGAGCGAGAGACTGGGGTTCATCGACCGATGGCATTCCACCCACATCAAGGACTCGCAACATGCAACTTCTGTCTCTCACTCTCAAAGGCTTTCGCGGCATTCGAGACGGCCTTGGTCTTGAAACCCTGACATTGGACTTCGAAGCCCTGTGTGATGGCGCGCAACTGGTGGCGATCACCGGCGCGAACGGGCGCGGCAAGAGCACCGTGCTCGACAACATGCATCCGTTCATGACCATGCCCTCAAGGGTCGCGACGGCGGGCGCGGGCGGGTTCAGCTACTACGACCACGTGTACCTTCCCGAAAGCGAGAAGGACCTGACCTGGGCCCTGGAGGGGCGCTGCTACCGCACCCAGGTGGTGATCCGTCTCAACGGCCGGCGCAGAACGGAGGCCTATCTGAGCACTCTGGCGGACGATGGCGTGTGGCGCCCGGTGGTACTGGACGATGGCACTGTGTCAGACGGGAAAGTCGAAACCTACACCCGTTGCGTCGAGCATCTGTGCGGAAGCGCGGACACGTTCTTCACATCCGTGTTTGGCGCCCAGGGCAAGCGGCAACTGTCGGACTACCGCAATGGCGAGATCAAGACCCTGCTGGCCGATCTGTTGGCGCAGGATCAGATCCGGGAACTGGGTGCCAAGGCGTCGCAGACGGCCAAGCTGCTGAAAGCGGGGTTGGTGGGGATCCGGCAGGAACTCGCCGTCATCGTCGAGGACGAGGAAGCGGCAGCCTGCGGCTTGGCGAAAGCAGCGGACGCCCCGGCACGGGCCCAGCAGGCTCAGTTTGCAGCGAGCAAAGCGGCCGAAAGGCGGGAGGAGCTGAGCCAATCCTGCGCCCGCCTGATGGCCCAGCGCGACCAGAGCCGAGAGACGGATGCGAGGCGCAGCCAGTTGCAGGAAGAGCGATCCGCTGCGCAGGCGGCCGACCTTGCGGCCATCCGTGACCTTGGAGAGCGCGAACGCCTGGACCGGCAAAGGCTCGAACGCCTCGACCAGCGATGCGCGCAGCGCGCCGAGCAGACCCGGCGACGGCGGGAGCGGGCGCAGGCGGCACAGGTGCAATGCGTTGCCCTGCTGTCGCGTGCCCCGCTGGTTGAGCGTGCGGTCAAGCGGCTGCCGCTGGCCGAGCGTGTGTTGCCCATGCGGGCCGGTCGTCTCCTTCAGGCACGAGAAGCGGTCACGGCGTGGGAGTCGGCGCGCAGCGCGATGCGCCTGGGCGAGCAGCGGGTCGAGGCCATCGAGCGCGAGGCGGGACAGGCGGCTCTTCGGGCGCAGTCGCTGAGCCGCAGGTTCGCGCTCACGCGGGAGGTGCCCTGCAGCGGAATGGCGTTGCAGGGGGACTGCCAGCTGCTGGCGGACGCCCGGGAAGCGAAGGCATTGATTCCGAGCGCCGAAGGCGTGTTGCAGCGTCTCGCTGCAGAGCGGACGCAGGCGCTCGCTGATGTCCAGTTGGCGCGAGGGCGTGTCGAAGCGACGTCTTCGGCCGAGGCGCAATTGCAGCGAGAAGAAGATCGGCTGGAACGCAGCCGTGCAAGGGCCTCACGCTATGCGCTGTTGGCGGGCAAGGCGGAGGAGATCGCCGGCACGCGCCTGCGCCTTGCGGAGGCGAACGAGGAACTGAAGGGCACGGCGGAGGTTGACGGTGACCCGGAACCTGCTCGGCAAGAGCAGGAGGAACGGGAGTGCATCCTGGCGTCCTTGCGCGGCATCGAGGGCCAGCGCCGCACACAGTCCGAGCAGTTGCAGAAGTCGCTGGCGAGGATCGATGCGCTGCTACAGGCGCTCCCGATGCCATTCGATGGGCGCGCCCTGCGTGCGGCCGAGGCGGATCGAGATCGCGCGGCCGCGCAGTGCGAGGCGTTGCAAGCCGCACACCTCGAGGCCGTGCGGCAGTCGCAGGCATTGGTGGAACTGCGCCGCGCCCAACAGCAACTCGGCCAACGGCGGGTATCTGTGCAGCGGCGTGCCAAGCGGGTCGAGGACGCGGTCGCAGATTGGACCCTGCTCGCGCGCTGCATGAGCAACGACGGCTTGATCGCGCTGGCGATCGACGATGCCGGGCCCGCGCTTTCAGGTCTGGCCAACGAGCTGCTGATGGCCTGCTATGGGGCACGTTTCACGGTGTCCATCGTGACGCAGGCGGAGACCGCGAAGGGGGAGCTTCGGGAAGGCTTCGACATCGTGGTGCACGATGCCGAATCCGGTGAGAGCAAGAGCGTCCGGATGATGAGCGGTGGCGAGAGAGTCTGGATCAACGAGTGCCTGGTCCGGGCCGTGGCGCTGTACCTCTCCCAGACCAGTGAGCGCCGCTATGCGACGCTGTTCTCGGACGAAGCCGACGGTGCGCTGGATCCAGCACGCAAGCGCATGTTCGGTGCGATGAAGCGTGAGGTGCTGCGTATCGGCGGATACACGCGCGAGTTCTTCATCTCGCAGACCCCGGAACTGGCGGGCATGGCGGATGTGGTCATCGATCTGGAGGAGCACGTGCGTGCAGCGGCGCTGTCCCGGTGAGAGACGCAACCGCAGGTTGAAGGCGAGTGGATTGGCCCGGTGACGCGGGGCCGCGCGTGAAGTGGAAAAACCGGGCCGTTCTCCCGGCACGGGGCCGGGAGAACGCGGTTGCTTTCGCTCAGCCAGTCGCCTGGCCTCGCTGTGGCAGCGCCTGGGCCGGGTCGGTGGACGACTCGGCGGGCGTTGGTACTTCGGTCGTTGGTGCCTTGAAGGCCGTCCTTGCGGAACGAACCTTGGGGTCCTTCGACAGCCGGCGAACCTGCGCTTGCGCGGGTTCACTGGCATTCTCGGGCAGACAAGCCACGGCAACGTCGCGTCCACGGCCCAGGGAGCGCGCAGCAGCCGATGGCAGCCTGACGAGCAGCGCACCCATCAGCCATCGCACGAACTGGCCGATGCGCTGGTTGCGAGCATCGCGTGCCTGCTGGACACGCAGTGACTCGCGGCAGCACAGGTACAGCGCGAGGTGTTCGCGCTTCATCTCGGGGTCCGCATCGAGCTGGGCCAGAACCTCGGCGGCGATCGCCGGGTCCTTGCTCGCGCGTCGATAGAACGACACCCAGGCTTTCTCTTCTTCCGTGCCGATGGCACTGGGTCGCGGTTTGGGGCGCGAAGCACTCTGACTCATGGTCATTCTCCTTGCTTGCGGGATGTGCGCGCCAAGCCCCGAGGCGGGAGGCGTCAGTCTCCCAGGGGTTGTGGCGGTGCGCTGCTTTGCTAAGCTGGCTACCCACACGCCTTGGATCACCCACACATGCTTCGTGCAGGCCACTCACTCCGGTTCACGCCCACCGAGGTCGAAGAGTTCCGAAAGCTCGGAGTCGACGTCGGCGGGGCGCGAACGCAGGACGATCTCGACCAGGCACTGGCCCGATGGGCCAATACGCTGGGCGAGGAGCGTCCGGAACTGCTGGAAAAGGTCGCAACCGCCCTTGCCAAGGCAAAGGGGGCCTCGCTACCCGCGCGTTTGACGCGCGTGCGTTGAGGTCCCTTGCCTGGCATTGGTTTCGGCGATCCCGATCCAACGATCGGCGATCCGGTCCAGATAGACCAGATCGTCGGCTTCAATCTCGCCCGTTGCGCGCAGGCGAGCGATGACTTCCTGAACCAGGAAGGGGTCTTCCCGGGCCAGTTCGACCACAGTGGCGGCGACTCGGCGCCGGTACAGATCGACCGTCATGGTCAACCCGCGGCGCGGCAGTCAGCGCACGGACGGCCCATGCACTTGCCGAGGCAGGGCAGGGGCCGCAGCAGCACCGGCAATTTGCGGTGCGGGACGGGTGGATGACCGGCAAGGCCGGATCCACCCAGCAGCACCGGGATGCGGCGCGGTTCTACAGCTGCAATGACAGCGAGCATGGGGTTCTCCTTCGATGAAAAAGGGGAACGCCCAACCCTGGCGGGGACTGGGGTCCCCGTTCGGGTGTGCCTCGCGCTAGCGAGGCGGCTCGGTACCGACCCGGCATGGGTCGGCATGGGATGAAGACCCACGCCTTGCGGTGAGGGCCTTCGCTCGATGGCAGGTAGCCGTGAGGCCACCGTCCATGTGCAGGCGTCAGCCCGAAGGCCGACAAGAACTCATGGCTGCCAAAGCAGCCACCCCGGACGAAGCCAGGGAACTCGAGGGCAGGTATCGACTGCGACGCCAGCGAAGCTGGACTTCAGGACAGCCGGAGCTGCCGATGAAGGCTTTGTGGACGCGATGCCCACGGGAAGCCTCTCCAGTATGCGCGTCCGGCGGCCGTGGGCATGTGCAAGCTCGATTTGCCACCCGAAATCGCCCCGATTCGCCCGCGATGTTCGCCACATGGCGATGCCGCGCCGCTTGCCTCGAGCCTTGCCTTGCTCAAGCGAACCGCGGCGACGGCGTCATCGTGAGACGAAAAAAAGCCCCACCACCTTGCGGTAGTGGGGCCAATGTTCAGGCGGCCTGGCGGGCCGCCTCGCCATCGAGGCCGGCGCTGCCCGCCTCGTCCTTGCCGAGGTCGAGCTGCTTGACCAGTTCGCGCTGGCGCACCAGCAGTGTGGTCAGCCTTGCTTCGTGCTCAAACGGACGGTCCAGTTCGAGCTGCAGGTCTTCCAAGCGCTTGCGGCGCACGCTGAGCTGCTCGCCCGTGCGGGCATGCTGCTCGGCAACCGAGGTCAGCGCCGCCAGCAAGGCCGACACCAGGCCCGGACCCGTCTGGTAGGGTTGGGCGTCGTAGCGGCAGCGACCGGCCAGGTACAGCGCTGGCGTCTCCTCGCCACGCACCGCCGTCAGGCCCAGCTCGAAACCGCCAAAGCGGCCCACGGCCCGGTCGATCAGCGGCGCGCCATGGCGGTTCTCCGCCTTCGCTGCCTTCACCAGTTCGCGCAGGGCCTCGCCCACGGCGTCGGGCCCGGCGACCTGGCGGCCACCCAGCTCCACGGCGAGCTGCGCCATCGTCTGCGGTTGCGCTGCTTCGGCATCCACCGCGTGCAGTGCCACCTTCTGCTCCAGCGACGCGATCAGCATCGGCAGCCGTCCCACCTCGCTCTCGTTGGCCCAGCGCTGGTTGCGCCAGACCGAGAACAGGGTGGAGAGCTTGGCCACCTCCGCGTCCACGCCGGCCTTCTCGATCACCATCGGGTTGCCCGATGCTAGGGCCTTCACTTCGGCGTAGCTCAGCGTGGCCAGTTCCACGTCCTCGATCGCCCGCAGCCCCTTGTCGCCGCGCATGACCTGCGCGATGAACCTCGCCTTGGTCTCCAGCGTCTGCCAGGAATAGGCATCGAAGCTTTGCTCGGTCACGTAGCGGAAGATCTCGACTTCCTCGCATTCGTTGCCTTGCCGCAGGATGCGGCCCTCGCGCTGCTCGACGTCACACGGGCGCCACGGCGCATCGAGGTGATGCAGCGCCACCAGGCGCGTCTGCACGTTCGTGCCGACGCCCATCTTGCCGGTCGATCCCAGCAGCACCCGCACGCGGCCCTCGCGGACCGCCTTGAACAGTTTGGCCTTCTGGACGTCGGTCTCGGCGTCGTGGATGAAGGCGATCTCCCGCTCGGGGATGCCCGCCTCCAACAGCCGCTCCTTCAGGTCCTCGTAGACGCTGAAGGCCTTGCCCCCCTTCGGGCTCGACTGGTCGCAGAACACCAACTGCGTGCCGCGGAAGTCCGCAGTCCGCTGCCAGATCGCCAGCACCTCGCGGGTGCAGGCTGCGACCTTGCCGTCCGGATCGAACCGCGCCGTCGGTGCAACCAGCCGGAAGTCCAGCGCGGCGGCGCGGCCGTCGTTTGTGACCGCGAGCATGTTGTCCTCGGTCGGATCGACATGCCCGTTGCGGATCGCCTCCGCCCGCTTGACCAGCGTCTGCACGTAGGCCTTGAGCGCCGTGCTGGCCGGACAGGCCACCGTGCGCGGCTTGCCGCCACGCAGCTTGGGCACCGGCAGGTCCAGCATCTCGGCGGTGCGGATGTCCGCGATCTCGCCGAAGATGGCCATCAGCTCCGGCACGTTGATGAAGCGCGCGAAGCGCGTGTGCATGCGGTAGCCGCTGCCGTCCGGCGCGATCTCCAGTGCCGTGACCGACTCCCCGAAGGTCGCCGCCCAGGCGTCGAACTGCTGCAGTCCCAGGGCCTCCAGCCTCCTGGGCTGCAGGTAGCGCTGCATCGTGTGGATCTCGGCCATGGTGTTGGCCACCGGTGTCGCGGTCGCGAAGACCACGCCGCGCTGCGCGTTGCCGTGCAGCTTCATCGTGTAGCGCGTCTTCAGGTAGAGGTCGAACGCGCGCTCCGAATTGCTCTGCGGCAGGCCTGCGACCCGCGTCATCTTGGTGAACCGGTAGAGGTTCTTGTGCAGGTGGGCCTCGTCAACGAACAAGCCGTCGATGCCCAGCAACTCCCAGGTCAGCAGGTCATCCTTCTTCTTGTCGGCGAGCAGCCGTTCCAGGCGAACTTTCCAGCTCTTCTTCTGCGCCTCGAGCTGCTTGATGATCCGATTGCTCCGGTCACCGCTCTTCTCGGCGCGCACAGCCATCTCTATCTCATGGATCACCTCCGTGATGTAGTCCTCTGTGAACTGCGGCGACATCCGGATGCGCTCGAAGCTCGAGTGCGTGATGACCACCGCGTCCCAATCGCCCGTGGCGATGCGCGACACCAGCTCGCGCCGGCGATCGCCTTCCAGATCCTCCTTTCCGGCCATGAGCACCGAGGCCTGCGGATACAGGCGCACGAACTCGGCCGTGTATTGGCTGAGCATGTGATTCGGGACCACATGGCAGGGCTTCGCGAGGAAGCCCAGGCGCCGCATCTCCATGCTCGCGATCACGCACACTGCCGTCTTGCCGGCGCCGACCACGTGGAACAGGCCCACGTTGCCGGTCTGCACGACGCGCCACACCGAATCCCGCTGGTGCGGGTGCAGCGTGAAGCACTGCGAGAACCCCGGCAGCTTCAGGTGCGAACCATCGAAGTGCCGCGGCCGCGTCGCGTTGAACAGGTCGTTGTAGACCCGGCACAGCCGCTCGCGGCGTTCGTTGTCCTCGAAGGCCCAGGCCGCGAAACGGTCCTTCAGCGCCCCCAGCTTCTCGCGCGCCGCCAGCGTTTCCGCCGGATTGACGACGTAGCGGTCCTCGGTGGGATGTGCGTCCCGCACCGTGGGCACCTGCACGTTGAGCGCGGCCTGTACCAGCTCGATCGCGTTCATGCGTGGCGTGCCCCATTCCTGGGTCACCTTCACGTTCTGCCGCGCGCTCCACTCGGGGTAGGTCACCGACCAGGCGCCGGCCTCTGCCGAATACGCCACCTGGCAGTCCTTGAGTTCCAGCACTTCGTGCACGAACCCCTCCACGTCGCCGGCGGGGATCCACACCGCGCCCAGGCGCGGCTCGATGGCCGCCGGCTGCAGGTCCTCGGGCTGCACGCGCTCCAGCGCCTCCACGTTGCGGCGGAAGGCTGGGCCCGACAGCGCGGCCTGCTTGAGCTTCTCCTTGACGTTGCCCGACAGGTACTCGTCGGACGCTTTCCAGGCGTTGTCGGCCGGGTCCAGAAAGATCTGCCCGGCCTCGGTCAGCGCGGCCAGCACCTCCTCCTCGGGCGCCGACAGCAGCCGCGCCATGTAGGCCGGATCGACGCGGCCCCGCCATTGCACCGACGTGGCCAGCGCCTCGGCCGGTTCTGTGACCGCCGTCGGCGCCGTGACCCGGCGCAGCGTGCGCTGCGTGAACAGCGCTGCCTTGCGGGCGCTGTCCGACTCTTCGTCGTAGTGCTCCAGCGACAGCAGCAGCGGGTAGTCCGGGTCGCGCCGAAACGCCAGCGCGTTGGCCCGGGTACTCAGGCATCCGTAGCGCGCCACGTAGCGGTCGTAGGTCCCGTTGAGCATGGTCCGTAGACGGTCCAGCCCTTCGTCACCGTCCTGTGCCAGCTGCGCGTCGAGCAGCGTTCGGGCATGGTCCCGGATCGCGCACAGGCCCGCGACGCGGGCACGCTGCGTGGCGTTCAGGCTGTCGTGCAGGTCGACCAGCTCGGCGCCTTCGACCCGGTGCACGCGCCCGTGGTGGACACGGTAGCTGCCGGGCCGCGCGCCGGGCTCGGCCGGCACGGTGGCACGCACGGCCGCTAGCGCCACGGGCTTGGCCGCTTGGTACACGCCGCTGGGCAGCAGCGCGATACGCTCGGCCAGCGCTGGCTCGAGGTCACCCTCGAACACGACCGTCGGCACTTCCTCGTAGCCGTTGCTCTCCTGCGTGACCCGGCCGATGCAGAAGCCCGGGTTGCGCGCGTACCAGGCGTTGATCTGCAGGTACTTCTGCGCGCAGCGCGGATGCCGCAGTTCGTCGGGCACCATCACGCGCTCCAGCCAGGCACCGCTCACGGCTTCGCCGGGGTGGCGCTTGCGCAGGAACAGGATGTCCGTCTGCACATCCGTCGACGCGATGCCGGCGAAGGCACCCATCGGCAGGCGGATCGCGCCCAGCAGTTCGGCTTGCGACGCGATGTGCTCGCGCACGGCATCCGCGCGCGCCTCCATCGTGCCGGTGCTCGTGATGAAACACACCAGGCCGCCGGGGCGGACCAGGTCCAGCGCGCGGCCGAAGAAGTAGTTGTGGATCCGAAAGCGCGCGTACGCCTTGGTGCTGGTGTCGGCGACCGGGTAGTTGCCGAAGGGTACGTTGCCGATCACCAGGTCGAACCAGTTTTCGGGCAGCGCGAGCTTCTCGAAGGGCACGACGCGCACGTCGGCACCGTGCGGTGCGTACAGCGTCTGCAGCAGACGCCCCGACAGCCGGTCGATCTCCACCGCGGTGAGCGCGCTGCGTTCGGCGAGTGCCCTAGGCATGGCACCGAGGAAATGGCCGACGCCCGCTGCGGGTTCCAGCACACGGCCGCCGGTGAAGCCGAAGCGCGCCACGGCCTGCCATATCGCCTCGATCACGTGGACCTCGGTGTAGTGGCTGTTGTTGACCGAGGCGCGGGCCGAGTCGTAGTCCTCGGCCGGCAGCAGGGCCTGCAGCTCCTCGGCGCGACGGCGCCACGCCGCATCGTCGCCTTCGAGGTTGAAGGCGGCGGGCAGGCCGCCCCAGCCGGTGAAGCGCAGCAGTTGACCGCGCTCTTCGGCGTCCGGGGCACGTTGACCGGCTTCGAGCACCTGCAGGACGCGGATGGCCGCGACGTTGGCGTCGAACTTCGTGACGGCGCCGCTCAGGCCGGCCAACTGCTCACGGTGCAGTGCTGGCCACAGGACTCGGGCTTCATCGCGCTTGGCGCCGGCGATAACACGCCAGCTGGAGCGCGACGGGGAGGAGGGCGCTGGACTTTCGTCGGTTGCCTCTGTGCTGGGAATGATGATCCCGATCGGCACGTCCGCAGCCTGCATGGTGGCGGCGGGGGCCGCTTCAGGCGCGGGGGAATCAGCAAACAGATCCGTCTCGGGGGACGGATCGAGAAGCTCTGGCTCGTCCGGGTCGAAGCCCGGCAGCCACAGGGAAGGCGCGGTGGTGCGTGCCATCGGTGGTTCTCCGAAGGAAAACGGGGAACGCACCGACCCATGGGGGAGGCGAGCTCCCCGTATGGGATGAACGAAAGCACACGGCCCTGTGCCCGCAGATGCGGGCACAGGGCTCAGGGTGTGCGGTGGACGGGCAGCTCAGGGCTGCCGTGGCGGTGGGGCGGGTAACGACCGCGACGCCCGAGCGGACTCGGGTACGCCACAAGGGCGTGCGTTGGCCGGAGCCAGAATGCAGGGACCACTATCGGGTGTCAGGCCCCGGTTGAGCTGCGCGAGGATGTAACGCCTCGGAAAGCGGGCGCTGACGCAGCCGCTTGCCGGTGGCGAATGCGCGCGATCGGACTTCGGGGTGGTCAGGTCCGCTGGGGCAACGGCCCACAGTTGCCGCCTGGGGCGAGGGCGCCCATGGTGGTCCATCGCGCCGGCGCGCGGGCGCGTCTCACCCTGCGCGGACTATCCGCGCAGGGTGAGCGAGGCCTATGAACAGGACTCCGACGCGCTGCCGGAATCGACCCCGGCAACGCTCCGGGTTACCCGCGCTGCGTTCGTGCGTCTGTGCACGCCTGGGACAGGGGGCCGCGCAGCCCCCGTCGTGGCCTAGACCGAAGGATGATGCGCTGCGCGAGCGTCCGCGTCGACCACGGCCAGTGCCGTCATGTTGACGATGCGCCGCACCGTCGTGCTCGGCGTCAGGACATGCACCGCCTTGTCCGCACCCAGCAGGATGGGTCCAATCGCGATGTTCTGGCCGGCGGCCGCCTTCAGCAGGTTGTAGGCGATGTTGGCGGCATCTAGGGTGGGCATGACCAGCAGGTTGGCGTCGCCCTCCAGCACTGTGTTGGGCATGACCGCCTTGCGCGCCTTGGCGTCGAGCGCGACGTCGCCGTGCATCTCCCCATCGACCTCCAGCCAGGGCGCCTGTTCGCGGAGCAGCGCGAGGGTGTCGCGCATCTTCTGCGCACTTGGCTCGCTGCTGCTGCCGAAGTTCGAGTGCGACAGCAGCGCGGCCTTGGGCACGATGCCGAAGCGCTGCACCTCGTGCGCTGCGGCAATCGTGATCTCGGCGAGCTGTGCGGCCGACGGGTCGACATTGACGTGGGTGTCCACGAGGAAGATCTGCCGCCCCGGCAGGATCAGCCCGTTCATGGCCGCGTAGGTCTGCGCGCCCGCCTTCTTGCCGATGACCTGGTCGATGTAGTTCAGGTGCAGGCCGTAGCCTCCCCATGTCCCGACGATCAGTCCGTCGACCTGGTCCTTGTGCAGCAGCATCGCGCCGATCAGCGAGAGGCGCCGACGCATTTCGATCTTGGCGATTTGGACCGTGACACCCTTGCGCTCCGTCAGCTGGTGGTAGGTCCGCCAGAAGTCTTTATAGCGATCGTCATGCTCGGTGTTGACCACGTCGTAGTCGGTTCCCTGCTGCAGGCGCAGGCCGAATTTCTGGATGCGCTGCTCGATGATGGCGGGCCGTCCGATCAAGGTCGGGCGTGCGATCCCTTCGTCGACGACGATCTGCGCGGCACGCAACACACGCTCTTCCTCGCCCTCGCTGTAGGCGACGCGCTTGCTCTGCGCGGCCTTGGCCGCTCGGATGATCGGCGTCATGATCGTCCCGGACGTGTAGACGAAGTTCTGCAGTCGCTGGACGTAGGAGCCCATGTCGCGGATCGGGCGCGAGGCGACGCCGCTGGCCTCGGCGGCCTTGGCCACCGCTGGGGCGACCTTGATCATCAGCCGGGGATCGAAGGGCTTTGGAATCAGGTACTCGGGACCGAACTGCAGCTTCTCGCCCACATAGGCACGGGCGACTTCCTCGCTTTGTTCGGCCTGCGCGAGTTCGGCGATCGCGTGGACCGCCGCGACCTCCATCTCGTCGTTGATCGTGGTGGCGCCGCAGTCCAGGGCACCCCGGAAGAGGTAGGGGAAGCACAGGACGTTGTTGACCTGGTTCGGATAGTCGCTTCGGCCGGTGGCGATCACGGCGTCGCTGCGCACCGCCTTGACCTCGTCTGGCGTGATCTCCGGAGTCGGGTTGGCCAGCGCCAAAATCAAGGGCTTGTCGGCCATGCGGGCCACCATGTCGGGCTTGAGCACGCCGCCGGCCGAGAGGCCCATGAAGACGTCGGCGCCGTCGATGACCTCGGCCAGCGTGCGCTTGTCCGTCGGCTGCGCGTAGGTCGCCTTGATCTCGTCCATCAGTTCGGTACGGCCTTCGTAAACCAGCCCCTTGATGTCGGTGACCCAGACGTTCTCGCGCTTGAGTCCGAGCTTGAGCAACAGCCCCAGGCAGGCCAGCGCCGCGGCTCCGGCGCCCGAGGTGACGAGCTTGACGTCCTCGATGCGCTTGCCGACCACTTTGAGCCCGCCGATCACCGCCGCCCCGACAACGATGGCAGTGCCGTGCTGGTCATCGTGGAACACGGGGATCTTCATGCGCTTGCGCAGCTCGCGCTCGACGTAGAAGCACTCGGGGGCCTTGATGTCCTCGAGGTTGATGCCGCCGAAGGTCGGCTCCAGCGCGGCGATCACCTTGACCAGCTGCTCGGGATCCTTTTCATCGATCTCGATGTCGAACACGTCGATGCCGGAAAACTTCTTGAACAGGACGCCTTTGCCCTCCATCACGGGCTTGGATGCCAGCGCACCGATGTCCCCCAGGCCCAATACAGCGGTGCCATTGCTGATCACACCGACGAGGTTGGCTCGGCTGGTGTAGCGCGCCGCCGCATTCGGGTCTCTCTGGATTTCTTCACAGGGCGCAGCCACGCCGGGCGAGTACGCCAGCGCCAGGTCGTGTTGATTGACCAGTTGCTTGGTGGGCGTCACCGAGATCTTCCCCGGGGTCGGGAACTCGTGATACTCCAGCGCGGCGGCGCGCAGCTGGGCGCGTTTGTCGTTGGGATCTTGGGCCTGATCGTGTGGCATCGGATGGTCTCCGGTTGTTGTTGAAGTGGAAGAGAGGGAATCAGCTTCGGACGCTTGCTCAGGGGGCGCCGCCTCCTGTGCGGGCCGCGCGCAGGCGCAAGGCATTGGCGATGACGCTGACGGATGACAGGGCCATGGCGGCGGCGGCCACCACGGGCGAGAGCAGCCAGCCGTAGAGGGGGTAGAGCACGCCGGCCGCCAGCGGGACGCCGGCGACGTTGTAGGCGAAGCTCAGGAACAGGTTCTGCCGGATGTTGCGCATGGTGGCGCGGGACAGTTCCCGGGCGCGGACGATGCCGAGCAGGTCGCCCTTGAGCAGCGTCACGCCAGCGCTTTCCATCGCGACGTCGGCACCCGTGCCCATGGCGATGCCGACATCGGCGGCGGCGAGCGCCGGCGCGTCGTTCACGCCGTCACCGGCCATGGCGACCACGCGGCCTTGCGCGCTCAGATCGCGCACCACCTTGGCCTTGTCCTCGGGCAGGACCTCGGCCACGACGTCATCGATCCCGAGTTGGCGGGCGACGACCTCGGCCGTGCCCTTGCCGTCGCCCGTGAGCATGACGATGCGGATGCCGAGCGCCTTGAGCGCAGCGAGTGCTTCCGGCGTCGTGCTCTTGACCGGATCGGCGATCGCCACGAAACCGGCGAGCTGGCCCGCGATGCCGACGAAGATGACCGTCGCAGCGCGCTGGCGTTGTGCCTGCGCCGCGCCCTCCACGGCCTGGGTCGGGATGCCGTTCTCGTCCATGAAGCGGGCGTTGCCGGAGACGATGCGCTGCTGGTCGACCGTGCCGACGACGCCACGGCCGACCGGTGAGTCGAAATCCTGGACGTTGGACAGCGCGAGGGCGCGATGCTGTGCTTCGGCCAGCACGGCGACGGCGAGCGGGTGTTCGCTGGCGCGCTCGACGCTGGCGAGCTTCTGGACGATCTGGTCCGCGGTGAAGCCGCTGGCCGCCTCGACATGCACCACGCGGGGGCGGCCTTCGGTGAGCGTGCCCGTCTTGTCGACGATGAGCGTGTCGACTTTCTCCACGCGCTCAAGTGCCTGGGCATCGCGAATCAGCACGCCTTGCTGTGCGCCACGACCCACGCCGACCATGATGGACATGGGCGTGGCCAGGCCCAGTGCGCAAGGGCAGGCGATGATCAGCACGGCGACCGAGGTCACCAGCGCGTAGCTGAAGCTGGGCTCAGGCCCCCACACAAGCCAGACCACGAACGTCAGAGCGGCGACGAGCACGACGGCAGGCACAAACCACGCGGAGACCTGGTCGGCCATGCGCTGGATTGGTGCCCGGCTGCGCTGCGCGGCTGCGACCATGTGGACGATCTGCGAGAGCAAGGTCTCGGCACCGACCTTCTGCGCCCGCATGACGAAGCTACCGGACTGGTTGAGCGTGCCTGCGGAAACCTTCGAGCCCGGCGTCTTGGTGACCGGCATCGATTCGCCTGTCACCATGGATTCGTCGACGTTGCAGCGGCCCTCCACCAGCTCGCCGTCCACGGGGATCTTCTCCCCTGGGCGCACGCGAAGCAGATCGCCGACCTGGATGTCATCGACCGATGCCGTTTCGTCGGATCCGTCAGCCCGAACCCGAACTGCTGTCTTGGGCGCCAGGCCCAGCAATGCCTTGATGGCACCCGACGTCTTTTCCCGCGCGCGCAGCTCCAGCACCTGGCCCAGCAGCACCAGCACCGTGATGACGGCGGAAGCTTCAAAGTACACCGGAACCGATCCGTCGTGGCCGCGCAGTGCCTCGGGAAACCAGCTGGGACGAAGCGTCGCGACCATGCTGTAGAGCCACGCGGCGCCGGTGCCCAGGGCGACCAGCGTGAACATGTTGGGGCTGCGGTTCTTCAGCGACACCCAGGCCCGCTCGAAGAACGGCAGGCCGGCCCACAGCACCACGGGTGTGGCGAGAGCCATCTGTAGCCAGTTCGACAGCTGCGGCGCGAGGAAGCTGTGGATGTTGAAGAGATGCCCTCCCATCTCCATGACGAAGACAGGCAGGGTCAGCACGGCTGCAATCCACAGTCGACGCTCGAAGTCCTGCAGCTCGGGACTGCGCGCCTGACCGTCCTGTGCGATGACGGGTTCGAGCGCCATGCCGCAGATCGGGCAGTTGCCGGGGCCCATCTGCCGGACCTGGGGATGCATCGGGCAGGTGTACTCGACCTTGTCCTGCCCCTGGGGCACTACAACGGCTGCTGACGTGTGGCCATGGTGTGCATGATGTGCATGGTGCTCATCATGTCCGTGCCCGTGCGCCTGGTGCTCCCGGCCCTCGGGGTGCATGTGGTGCTGATGGCCTTGATGCCCCTGATGGGGCTCGTGATCCGCCTGGCCGCTCGCGGACTGGCCAGCGTCGTGACACGCGTGATGGGTCGGGTGGTGCCCGGACTCGGTCGGCGCCACTCGATGGGGCGGATCTGTGCCTTCCTGGGGCTGTGGGTTATGCGGTTGCATGGCGACTGCCTCCTCCTGGTGTTCTGGTTCGGTATGGGCCTACGGGGCTGCAAGGCAGGCCTCGACGCGGAGGCGGTGCCATGCAACTCCATCGGAGCTTTCGCTCAAATCTGCCGCCGGCGGCCTGCCAGCGCACCGATCGCTGCCGCGGCGAGCGCAAGCGCTACCGTGACGCCAAGGGGCACGGCCCAGCCATGCAACTGGTCGTGGATCGCACCCATGGCAAGCGGGCCGATTGCAGCCAGCAAGTAGCCGATGCACTGTGACATACCGGACAACGCAGCAGCCTGGTGGGCATTGCGGGTGCGCAGGCTGATGAAAGCGAGCCCCAGGATGATCGCAGCACCCGACCCGATCCCGAATGCCACGGTCCACAACGGAGCCCATTCCGGAGCCACGAGCAAGCCGGCCAGCGCCGCAGCCGAGATCGACGAGACGGTGATGGCGGCCGCACGTTGATCCTTCATGCGGGCCAGGATCGGGCCAAGCAAGAGGCCAGGAATGGCCGTCGCCAACTGGAGCAGACCGTGCAGGCTGCCTGCATGGGCCGCCGAGAGGCCGGCATCCTGAAGGATGGTGGGCAGCCAGGCGATGGCCACGTAGTAGATGGCGGAGTTCAGGCCGAGGAACAGCGTGACCTGCCAGGCGAGCGCGGAGCTCCAGACTTTTCCGCCATGGGGCGGGGCGGCGGTGTCACGGGCCGGCTTGGTGTGCGCACCGACCTGCATCACCCAGACGGCGAGGGCGGCAAGGGGCAGCGCCACGATGGTTCCGAGCGAGTGCCTCCAGCCCCAGAAGTGCTCGAGCGGGATGGCGACCGCAGAGGCGAGCGCCGCGGCCATGCCCATCGCCAGCGCATACAGCCCGGTGATGGAGGTCACCTTCTCCGGAAAATCGCGCTTGATCAGGCTGGGCAGCAGCACGTTGCCGATGGCAATGCCCATCCCGATGATCCAGGTGCCGGTGTAGAGGCACCAGGCCGCATCGCGTGAGCGCAGCACGATCCCGGCGGTGACCAGCATCAGCGCGAAGAAGAGGGACCGCTCCAGGCCGTACTCGCGAGCGAGCAGGGCTCCGAAGGGCGACACCACCGCGAAGGCAAGCAGGGGCAGGGCGGTCAGCGCGCCCGCTGCGGTGGTGCCCAGGTCGAAGTACGGGCGGATCATGCCGAGCAGGGGCGCCACGCCGGTGATGGGCGCGCGCAGCGTCGTGGCGATCAGCAGGATGCCGATGATGAGCAAGGCCCGGCTGGGGGCTCGATGTGACAGCGCTAAAGCATTCATAGGGACTTTCACTAGGGTTTACCCGTAAGGTACTCTTCGTGTTTAATGTTGCCTATAGATAAATTGACAATGAATCACTAAAAAGTGACAACCAGCAAATCCCTGACGACCTCGCTGGCGGCGTTCGACCCGGATCGCAGCGCGCTGCCCGCGCTGGCGCTGCGCGTCGAGGTCGCCGAGAACGACTCGGAGCAACCCGTCCACACCCACCGAAAAGGACAGCTCGTGTTGGCCCTTCGTGGCGGGGTGACCTGCGAGGTGCCGAACGCGATGTGGATGGTTCCGCCGCAGTGCGCGGTGTGGATCCCCGGTGGCACGCCGCACAGCAACCACGTCACGGCCAACGCAAGGATCTGCTTCCTTTTCGTGGAACCGGGCGCGACCGCGTTGCCCGCCGAGACCTGTACGCTGTCCATCAGCCCGCTCGTGCGGGAGCTGATCGAGCATCTGGCGGACCATGACGATCAGCAGTACGCCCTGGACAGCCCGATGGCTCGCCTGGTGGGCGTGCTGCTCGAAGTGCTCGCGACCATGCCGGTGGAGCGGCTGCACCTGCCGATCTCGGACCACCCGAAGATGCGACGCATGGTGGACGCTTGGGTCCTCGATCCTTCGGACCGAACCACGATTGACGAGTGGGCCAGCCGTCTCGCCATGAGCAGCCGTTCGCTGGCGCGTCTGGTGCAGAAGGAGACGGGGCTGACGTTCGGCCGCTGGCGTCAGCAACTCCACCTGATCGTGGCGCTGCGCCAGCTCGCCGAGGGGCGCTCCGTCCAAGAGGTGGCCGGCAATCTCGGCTACGACTCGGTGACCGCCTTCATCACGATGTTCCGAAAGGCGCTGGGTCAGCCGCCAGCGCGCTACTTCAGCAACCTGCGATAGGCTGTGCCGCGAAGTCGAACGCACATGCAGACGAGAGGCCCTGTTCCTTGCCAGTCTCGGCGCACGGAAGAGCGGCGCAGGCCCTCTGCGATTGGCGGCGTTGCCCCCCATCAACCAACGAACCTTCAGGGAATCATGACAACACCATCGAAGACCATACACAGCTACGAGCCGCGCAAAGGCCACGGCCTGGCCCACGATCCGATCGCCTCCATCGTCGGGCCCAGGCCCATCGGATGGATCTCGTCGCGAAGCGAGGACGGGCAACTGAACCTCGCGCCCTACAGCTTCTTCAACCTGTTCAACTACAAACCTCCCATCGTGGCGTTCTCCAGCGTGGGGTTCAAGGACACGATCCGCAATGTCCAGGCGACGCGCGAATTCGTCGTCAATCTCGCCACGCGGGCGCTGGCCGAGCAGGTCAATCTCAGCAGCGCAGCCGTGTCCAGCGATGTGAACGAGTTCGATCTGACGGGCCTGAGCCCGGTGAAATCGCAGATCGTGGCCGCGCCCCGCGTCGGCGAGAGCCCCGTGAACCTCGAGTGCAAAGTGCTCCAGATTCAGCAGCTGGCAGGGCTGGACGGCAAGCCGGTGGAGACCTGGATGGTGACGGGCGAAGTCGTCGCCGTGCACATCGACACCGAGCTGCTGCCCGAGGGCAGCTACGACACGACAAAGGCCGCCCCCATCTTGCGTGGAGGCGGCCCGGCGGACTACTTCGAGATCACTCAGCAAGCGCTGTTCAAGATGTACCGGCCAAAATAGGCCGGCCGCGATGGCCGGTGGGTTGCACGGTCATCGCTCTCAGCTCCAGAACTTCGCGAGCAGCGGAACGATCAGCGCGGTCAACAGGCCATTGAGCCCAATCCCCAGTGCGGCGAAGGCGGCGCCCTGTTGATTCATCAGCACAACTGAGCCAGTGATCACGTCGAATATTGAGCCACTGGGTTGATGGGTTTTCTGGCTAC
>NZ_JBIMLB010000021.1:0-96024 GCF_051860785.1 Hydrogenophaga sp. | reverse complement strand
CGCAGCGTGTCCGCCATCGTCTGGAACGCTGTCCGCGATGGGAATGGAATCACTGTCCGCCATCAGTGGAATGCGCACCTCGGTACAGCAAGGTGCCCAGCATGGCCATGGATGTACCAGCCAGGAGATGCAGGATCGAATCGTTGAAGGCTACCGGAAATTCAGTCGATCGGGTGTGCATCTCAACACCATCTACCGTCGCACAGTTGTAGAAATTTTTGGTTGCGTGCCCCAAAGGGGCCCGTCGGGAAATATGAAATTCATCCATCCAGCAGGACTCCCTTTCCCGAGCGAAGACCAATTTAACTATCGAATCGGCCAAGCGTTCTCCCTCAAGGAGCGGCAGATTCACAAGCTCGGCCAAGCCAGAGTGAGGAACCACCTGGCCCATTCATTGGGACGTTTCACCGAATCGGTCAGCAGCCTGATGGAGCGGACGGAACAAGATGGATATCAATGCGAAGAAGTGTGCAAGGGCTACCTGCCCGGCAGTCATCTGCCTCCCCTACTGACCGTGCGGATTCGGTGCACTGCCTCCGGAATCATTGCCGGGGTAGGTTTCTCGGTGGGCGCCGAAAAAGCATCGGCCTACCGCATGGCGTTATTCTGCGCCGCGATCGACAAGGTCAAGTTCGCGCAGCTATTTGGCTTGGAGTTGACGCCGCAAGACTGGCCAAGTCGAGGAGTATCTCCCCACGTGATCAACGACCGCGGACCTGGCAGCACTTCCAAGGCGGACGGGAAAGAGGAGGCATTCCAATTCATCATCAAGGAAGGCGCACCCAGCTATTCAGGGCAATCCAAGGCCACGGTGGAGACTCTGCACCCAAAGGCCGTTAAGAATGAGGGGAGCCCGACCTACAAAGAAACCCAAAAAACGATTCCCCAGCTTGCTCAGCAAGAGATTCTTCGTGCCGTTCGCGACAACAACGCAACCGATGTTTCTGATCGGTTAAATCACCGCTCATTGATCGCCGGTGTGCTTCCCAATCCTGTGGCGATTTGGAACCACCTTGATAGCCTGGGCCGCAGCCACGCGATGAACATGAGGTTTGAAGAGGCCGTCAGGGCCTACCTCACGCCGATCGAAGTAACGGTACAGGATGACGCTGTGTACTTTCGGGACGCACGGTTCGCCTCGAAAGCATTGACCGAATCGGGTGTGCTCCAAGCGGCGCACGACACCGGACGGTTCAAGCTTCGGGGCTACGCCCTGGATGTGTGTGTCAGGCACATATGGGTGGATCTGGGCCACCAGTTGATCGAAGTGGACGCTCAGCTTTCGATCCGCGATGGCGATGGCCAGCTTTACGTGTCGGTCGTCGAGTTGGAGAAAATCCAGCAGATTCGGCGGGATGGCAAACGCGAACACCGGCAACACCGCCAGGCCGTCCATGCCGACTTCGAAATGCGACTCCAGAGCGCCACTGGTGAGAAATTCGACCAGGCGACCAACAAGCCTGGGCGCTCGAAGCGCGGGAAGAAGGCATCGATTGCGGATCGGCAGCAGACCGTGCCGCACATGCAGTTCACTGAAGGTCGTAAATGATGAGCGCAGACCCGACCAGTAACTGGCTGTCGTGGTTCGAGGGACTTGAGACTGACGAGTCGATTCGCACCCTGGCGTACGCGCCCTGCCGGGAAATCACTGGTCTTTCATCGATGCCATCAGAGCAAGCTGGCAAAGCACTTGAAGATGCCTGGAAGGAGGTGTTCGTGCCGGGCAAGGACCATCTGGATCTGCTTGGACGGCTCTTGCAGATTGCCAAGACGTTCGCTCAAGACCAGTTCCCCACTCTCAATGCGTATAACCGGTTGCGAAGCGCCACGCCGACTGAGGAAGCTGCGTCTGAGTCGCTGATCTGCCTATGCGGACTCGCCGGCGTCAGCAAGTCATCGCTGATCAAGGCACTGGTGCGTGTGCTTCAGCCCGCGAACGGCACCAGTTTCGCGGCGGCGGGTCAGGTGCTGTCCATACATCCCGCGAAGCTGGCCACGATCAGCGGGAAACCCAGTGTCGCCAGCATCCTCAAATCACTTTCCAACCCAGTGATTGCATCCAGCAATTCGGTGTACTCCCTGCCGTTTCTCAAGACACACCTTCGCGATTGGTTTGGGGCCACTGCGACCTGCATGCTGGCGGTCGACGAGATGCAGTTTTTCACCCAGAGCAGCACTGCCAGCACACAAACGTCACAACTGATCATGACGTTTGCCAATTTGGGGGTACCGATGGTTTACATCGCCAACTACTCGCTGGTGAACAAGCTGAAAAAGCGCGCGCATGAAGAGACAGATCGACTGCTCGCACGCCCTATGGTTCTGAATCCACCGACGGTCGAGGACCCTGTGTGGCGTGATGTCATCGACGAGCTGCTGAAGGTCTCGCCCTCAATATTCTTACTCGATTCGTCCCGGGATGGAGAGGAGCTCCATCGCTACACCGGGGGCCTGTATCGGTTGCTTCGGGAGTTGCTTGTCGCAGCGTACAGAGACGTCCGCGACCAAGGTCGTTTCGATGTCACGATGCAGGACGTGCGACGGGCCTACCGCGGCCGTAGCTTTAGCATATCCCGGCGAAATGTGGAGGCCTTGGCGTCGCTGGCGGTATCCCGCACGATGGAGGAAAGCCGTCCCGACCTGGTGTGTCCATTCGAGGATCTGGATCCTCCCGCATGGAGACGCCCTGCTGCTCCTCCACGAACTCCGGCGACTCAAGCATCACCACCAGCCGTATCGACTCCCGAGGCGCTTATTCAAAGCACGCTGAGCGTCGCGGCCCGAGCGGCGCTCAAACAGCTCCGGGCTTCAGCCGTAGCTGCTGAAGACTCTGTCCCCTCCCCAACGCCGAAGGCAAAAAGGGCCCGAACCGTTCCTGTCACCGCTGAGGCATTGCTGCGAGGAGATCAGCTCCTCCGGAGCACCTCACCGAAAGCACGTCGGCCAGTCCCTCAAGGCCCCGCAGAAGGTGCGTCCCGTGAACAACCAAACTGAAATTCCAGGGTTCGTTTTTCGGCTACGTCCGTTTGGGGACGAGACACTGTTCAGCTGGTGCAGCCGGTACCACCGGCTGTCTGCGAATGGACGCGACGCAGCAACCTGTCTGCAGTTATTCGGAGACCGAAGAATCGGCACCGCACACGATCTCCCCGCCAGACTGGACGCTTTGGTGACCCGGAGCGGTGGTGCGATAGGAGATGCCGTCTCGATCATCAACCAACGCACCTTGCTCCCGTTTTACCTGCCCTTCCGATCGCCGAGGCTTGCAGCCCTCGCCCACGAGGCCATGCGAGGGCCAAGCATCGGGAGCCTTAAATACCAGCTTGGACTGCTCACCAGTGGGCTCGGGGCGGCCCACCCGCTGAAGTCTTGTCCTCGCTGCATAGCCGTTGATCAGGAGCGCCACGGCTGGGCTTATTGGCACAGGGTTCACCAGCTGCCAGGAACCTGGATCTGCACTACACACCATGTGCCTTTGAGAATTTCTCCATACAAGCTGGATCAACGAGCGCGGTTCGCTTGGGTGCTGCCGAGTCCCTCCTCCGAATCGATCCCCAGTGCAGTTTCACTGAACGCCAAAGATAGAGATTCGATGCGCTGGCTGACCAAATTGGCTTCCATGGGTGAGGAGCTGGTTCAACTAGAACACAGCACGTTCCATGACCCAGTGGGCCTCGGCCTCGCTTTGCGGCGTCGGCTGATCGATCTGAACTTGGCCAGCCAGTCCGGACAGATTCGATGGCGGGACATCGAACCCTCGCTTGATCTGCTTTCTAAACGCCAGTTGGCGCTACCTGAGATGCAGCACCTAGCGGACAAAGATCTCCTCAAGGGCCAGTTGCTGCGGGCGCTTTCTGGACGTTCGGTGACGCACCCACTGCGCTGGCTGCTCTGGTGTTCGGTCTGGTTCAAGGATCTACATGCACTCATGGCGTCGTATGACCAATCAGCACCGAGCGAGGAAGTGCAACCCGATCCCACCCCCACCCGCACCCCCACCACAAATGGCCCCCATGCTTGGCAGGGAACGATTCTGTCCGAGGCATGCGCCGGAAAGATCAGCATGTCCCGCGCTGCCCAACAAGCCGGCGTCTCGTACAGCACATTCACAGCGTGGGCGAGTGCGCAAGGAACTGAGGCCCCTCACCGTCCCCAAAAGCTCACCCACGAAATACGCGAGACGATCGTGACCCGTCTCCAACTAGGTCACGAAAAAAGCGATATGGCAACAGAGCTACAGCTGTCGATAGAAACGATCACCCGTGTTCTCCGAACCACCCCCGGTCTCCAGGTACAGTGGCACCAGTCTCGATTTGACCTCCGCCTTGCTAAGGCGCGAAATGGCTGGAATGGACTGCGCCAAGGTGAAAATGGCCTTGCTACTAAAGCTGCAAGAAGAGTGGCGCCTGCAACTTACGCTTGGCTGTATCGAAATGATCGGCAGTGGCTGGAGGATTCAGGTCAAGCATTCAACTTTGCAAATCGTGGGAACCACGCAACGCAGAGGCTGACAAATGCACAGCAGCGGCGATCAAGGGCAGTCGAACAACTTCGCGATAGGCTTGAGGGGTTCTCTGGTAGACAGGCTCACGGAACTTGAGACGCGGTAAATACGGCTGTGCTGCTCTACATACTTCATGACCCGCTTGGCAGCGTTTCCCGTCACTCGAGTTGCCTCGTTGATGACCCGATGAGAGGCTAAAGCAGCCATCTGCCCGGAAACACGTGGTCGCCAAACGATT
Source organism: Hydrogenophaga sp. (assembly GCF_051860785.1). Lineage (GTDB taxonomy): Bacteria > Pseudomonadota > Gammaproteobacteria > Burkholderiales > Burkholderiaceae_C > Hydrogenophaga. The sequence goes on along the minus strand of NZ_JBIMLB010000021.1, from coordinate 91,282 downwards.
GGTGCCACTGTCGACGCAAGTTGCCTTAAGCCTCAAAGAAGTCCTCGTCCACCTTTTTGAGGTGCAGCACATCCTCATCGCGGCAGCCCACGTTGTAGCGAATCATCAGCCGTGAGAGCTGCAGGCCATCGATCAGAACGATCCGTGAGCCGAGCCCGCGCGCAGTGTCGACCGCGGGCTGGCTGAAGGCCGAGGTCGTGACGAAGATGCCCTTGTGGGCCTTCTTCAGGCTCAGGGCGCCGTAGAAGTCGCGGATCGCGCCGGCGCCGATGTTGTTGCCTTCTGCGTAGCGCTTGGCCTGGACGAAGATCTGGTCCACGCCGAGCGGGTCTTGGTCTATGACCCCGTCGACGCCGTCGTCACCGCTCTGGCCCAGCGCACGGCCGGCCTCTTCTGATGTGCCGCCGTAGCCCATGGCCAGCAGCAGCTCAACGATCAGTTTCTCGAAGAAGGCCGGCGTGGCCTTGCGCACGCGGTCCAGCAGGTCGGTGGCCAGGGCCCCGGTGATGGCACTGTGGGCCTTGCGCAGGGCCTCGTCCGGGGTCTCGGTGCCAACCTGGGCACTGAAAGGTGCTGACGCCTGCGCTGTCGTCGCGGCGTTGGCACCGTCGGCCTCGTTGACCTTGGCTTTGAAGTCCTGGAACTCCTTGAACTGGTCGAGGTAGGCATTGTTGATTGTGGCCGTGACATCCGCCAGTGCGGCCTGGCCGCGCTGCGTGATGCGGAAGTAGCCGCGCCGCGTGTTTTCGACCAAGCCGGCCTTGGCCAAGTAGGCCTTGGCCCAGTTCACTCGATTCGCGAACCGGGATTGCTTACCGCTGGGTAGCAGCTCAGCGCACTCGTCAGGAGTCAGGCCCAGCTGGTTGGCCAGGTGCTCGACGGCATCGCCGATCCGGGTCTCGCCAGCCACAGCGCAGGCCAGAACGGGACGCATGAGGGTTTGGTAGTCGGGGATCATCCGAGCGCCTCTTCCATCTCACGATTCACTTGCAGGTCTGTTTCCGTGAACGCTCTCGCCAGCAGCGATCGGAACGTTGCTTCGGCCTTCTTAGCCGCAGCATCCTGCAGCGCGCCGACCCCCTCGACGGCCTCGACTTGCCGCCTGAAGCTCTCTTGCGCGGCCAACGGCGGAAGCAGAACCGGGAACGCGCTGAGCTGCGTCTTGTTGATGGACGCAATGCCTGTGGTCTTCTTTGCCACGCTGAGGAAGTACGCCTTCCCGTACGCGCTGCCGACCAGGGAGCGCAGGTACTCGGGGACCAGGCGATCCCTGTGGCTGCGGACCTTGAAGATGTGGTTCTGATGGACGCACAAGTTGATCTCGCCGCACCAGAGCGCTGCTCGCCCCAACTTGTCGGGGTCGCCGCCCTCCGTCATCAGCAGATCACCGGGCACGATGCGGAGCTTCTCGACCTCTGTCTTCTTGATGAGGATCGTCTTCACTTCATTCAGGTCAAGGCGGCCGTCCTTGACGTTGGCGACGCGCATGTAGGGCAGCTCGACGCTTTCATCGGCGGCCAGATCGCGACCCTTGGCGACGCCCGAGATCACCTCGGAGACCGCGCTCAGGGGGAACACAGGCCAGCCCTTCGGGTTCGTCACCGGGTCGCCGAACATGTCCACGAAGATTGCGGGGATCAGTTCAGCGGCCTTCTGCTGCGCTTGGCAGCGCAGGCGCACGATGCCTTCGGCGCGGGAGAGCTGATCGACGATGCGAAGTTGCTCGCCCATCGCCGGCAGCGGTATCTGCAACCCCAGAACAAAGCCCATGTCGGCGCGCGGCATCCGCGCTCCGGCCGTTCGCGCAGAGATGCGCTCGACTGTTCGCGGCGATCGCAGGAAGTAAGCTAGGTAGCTGCGATCCAGACCATCGGCTGGCCGAAGGGGCACTAGCTCCGTTGAGCATTTGCCAAGGAAGTCTGGCAACACAACCTTATTGAGGTATGGCCTCAGCTTCCCATACAGGACGTGTTCGGGTCCGAAGCTGAAGCTGTTGGCTTGCGGTTCCTCTGGGGTCTTCGATAGCGCGCCGTCGAGCAACCGCCCTGTATTCGATTCAACGGTCTCAAGTCCGATGTAGCGGAGATCTGCCGCTTCGCCGGGCCTTACAGACTGCCGATCTTGAGCGCACCAGTCACCAAGTCGCACAAGTTGAACACTCATGGAGCCTCGCTGAGCGCCGTGCGCAACGCCTCAACTTCTTCGGCGATCTCGACCTCGATTGCAGCCAGCTCGGCCAGCAGCTCGCGCGGGTCCTGGTGCGCGGCTTGCACCTGGCTCATCGGCCGGTAGCGGCTGGCCGATAGGTTGAAGTCGTTGGCTCGCAGCGCGGTGGCGTCGGCGAACCACCAGGGCGCAGCCCATTCGGTCTTGGGGTCGCGCTCGCTCCAGGCCTTGAGCCTGGACTCGCGGTCACGAAAGGCCGCAGCCAGGCCAGGCATGTCGTCAGCCTCGACCGGCGTGTCGTGGTTGGCGTCCATCTTGTAGCCGTCGTTGTCGGCGTGCAGGAACATGACGTTCTCGGTCTTGCCGCCACGGCGGAAGAACAGCACCGAGGTCTTCACGCCCGAGTAGGGCTGGAAGACGCCGCCGGGCAGGCTCATCACCGCCTCGACGCGGTTGTTTTCGAGGAGCTGTCTCCGCAGTTCTTTGTGTGCGCCGGTGGAGCCGAAGAGCACGCCCTCGGGCACGATGACGCCGCAGCGCCCGCCTGGGCGCAGGCTGTCCATCATGTACTTCATGAACAGCAGTTCGGTCGCCGTGCTGGTGCCGATCTTCACGTCGTCAACGATGCGGTCCTTGTCCACGCGCCCAGAGAACGGCGGGTTGGCCAGCACAACGTGGTAGCCCTCCGTAGGCAGGCCCAGCTCGGCCTTGCGTTCGTTGTCGAAGCTGGTGGTCAGCACGTTGCGCAGCAGCACACGCACGTTGGGCAGGCCGCGCAGCGTCAGGTTCATCGTGGCCAGGCGGATCATCTTCGGGTCCACGTCGTTGCCGAAGAATGTCTTGTTCTGGATGGCAGAAAGCTGCGCGCTGGACAGCTTGTCGCCTAGGCCGCGCGTGTGGATCTTGCCGTCGAACTCGACGTGCTGGATGGCGCCCGGTGACGAGTTGGCCAGGCGCATGTGGTTGTAGGCGGCCACGAGGAAGCCCGCGGTGCCGGCGGCCGGGTCATAGACGGTCTCGCCGACCTTGGGGTCTACGATCTCGACGATGGTGCGGATGATGTGCCGGGGCGTACGGAACTGGCCCAGCTCGCCGGCCTGCTTGATCTGCCGGAGCACATGCTCGAAGAGATCGCCCTTGGTGTCAGCGTCAGAACGGTCCAGGCGCAGGCCATCGACCAGAGTCACGACCTGGGTCAGCACGGTGGGCTCGTCGATGACCAGCCGCGCGCCGTGCATGAAATTGACGGCCGAGCCGCCCGCCACCTCGGTGAAGAACGGGAACACCTCATCGCGCAGGAAGCGCACCAGCGGTTCGCCCGACAGGCCCGTCGCCCAGATCGACCAGCGGAAGCGGTCTTTCGGGATGGTGGTCTCGCCCGTGGTGGGCGCGTTGAGCGGATTTTTCAGCGTCCAGAGGCCGTCGAACATGCTGGTGTAGGGCTGCTTAAGGACCTTGGCGCGCGCCTGGTTCTCAGCGTCGATGCCCTCGACCAGGTAGAAGAAGAACAGGAAGGCCAGCTGCTCGGCGTTGCTGACCGGGTCGGGGTAGCCGCCGCCGAACAGGTAGTTACGGATCGCGTCGACATCACGCCGCATGTCTGGGGTCAAAGGCATCGAGGGGTCTCTTGTCTTGCGGGTTCAGGACGGCGCGCGCGGCTGCACGCCCGGATCGGATTGAGATGGGTCCGCGTCGCCGAACACGGCGGCGCTGAGCGATTCGAGGATGTCGTTGAGGGCCTCGGCACCGCCGAACACGCGCATCGCCTCGGGCATGCCGCCCATCAGCGTGAAGGGCGGAAAGGCGAAGTGCCCAGCGGTGAACTCGTCCCAGGTGTCGGCGTTGGCGCGGAGCTGGCTGCCGACAGTGCGCAGCCAGCGCTCTTGGTCGGGCGTGAATTCCTCTTCGCGGGCCAGTATCCAGGCCTCGAAGCGGGCGCCGACCTGTTCCTGCTGCAGTTCGTTCGCTTCGGGAAAGACCAGGTTGCCGTCTTCGTCCACCGTCACCCAGGCACGAGTGTTGGGGTCGATGTGGTCGTCGACATCCAGGGACAGCAGCTTGCGGGGTTCGCTGTGCGGCCGGGGCTTGCGCTCCATGACGAGGCCGCCCTCACCTGATGCTTCGTCGTCACCATGGAAGTCGGTGACGCCGACGAAGTCGAACATCGTGAAGACCGGCTTGCCCTTGGCCTTGCGCGTGCCACGGCCGCGCATCTGCTGGTACAGGATGGTCGAGCGGGTGAAGCGCGCGAAGACCAGGCTAACGACCTCCGGGCAGTCGAAGCCGGTGTCGAGCATGTTCACCGAGACCAGGATCTGGGGGAAGGTCTCCTTCTTGAAGCGCTTGATCTTGGTCATGCCGTCAACCGTGTCGTCGTCACCCATGCCGGAGACAACGTAGTCGGCATAGCGCACCTCGGGTGAGGTCTTCTTGTCGGCAAAGGCCTGGTCGAACATGTTGGCCAGGGTCTCGGCATGGCGCTTGGTGACGGCGAAGACGATGACCTTGCCGAACAGCGGCTTGCGCAGCACGCCCTTGGCGTCGAGGTAGCCGTTATCCATCACCTGGCGAAACTCACGCACCATGGCGCGGTTGCGCTCCGGGATGGTGATCTTGCGTTCGAGGGCCGCCGGGTCGATGGTGATGGTCTTGGCACCATCGAACATCTCTTCCAGCTCGGCCTGGGTGGTGACGTCCATCGCCGACCAGTCGAGCTCGTCGCGCGCGACCTCGAATCCGCCTTCGGCCGCCGTCTTGACGGTTTTGGCCTTGTAGATCTGGTACGGCACGAGGTAGCCCTCGCGGATGGCGTCCTTCATCTTGTAGCTGAAGGTCGGCCGGTCGACCTCAAAGAAGCGCAGGGTGTCGCGGATGGCGAGCCGGTCGTCCTCGTCGTTGAAGGTCGAGGGGTCGGCAATGCACGGGGTGGCCGTTAGGCCCACCTGCACGCCGTCGAAGTGCTTGAGCACGCCGCTCCACTTGCCGTAGATCGAGCGGTGGCACTCGTCCGAGATCACCAAGTCGAAGTAGCCGGCCGAATACTCGTGATAGATGTTCACCATGCTCTGCAGCGTGGTGATGGTGATGCGCTTCTCGTCCTGGAAGCGGCGCCCGGCGCGCAGCACGTAGGCCGGAAAGTCGCTCAGGTGTTCGGCAAAGGCGTCTTCGGTTTGCTTGGCTAGCGGGATGCGGTCGACGAGGAAGAGGACGCGGGTGATCGCGCCGGCCTCGAACAGGCGCTTGATGAAAGCGGCGGCCGTGCGGGTCTTGCCGGTGCCGGTGGCCATCTCGACCAGGAGCTTGCGGCGGCCGGCCTGGATCTCTCGGCACAGCGCGTCAATGCAATCGGTCTGATATTCGCGCTCGACGATGTGCTTGTCGATCTCGACCGACAGCACGTTGCGCTTCACTTGGGAGGTGGCAGCCCGGCGCTCCAGATCGCTTTGGGAGAAGAAGGTCTTGACCAGGCGCGGGAAGGCCTCAGTCTGCCACTCCCAAAATCGGATCTCGTTACCGTTAGCCAGGAAGATGTAGGGGACCTTGAGCTGGGCGGCGTAGGCCTTGGCCTGGTCTTCAGCTTCGGCCGGGTTGATGGCCGCCTTCTTAGCTTCGACGACGGCCAGCGACCGGCCGTTGCGGTCGCACAGCACGTAGTCGGCCTTGGTGCGGTCGGGCAACACGTACTCGAAGCGCACAGCGTTCGTATTCGTGATCTCCCAGCCGTGGTCGCGGAGCTGGGCATCGATCTTCACGCGCGAGAACGCTTCGTTCGTCATCCTTCTGAACACCTTCCGACTGAATTGGTTGCCCCCGTGCCTGACGGTCGTGAAGGACACTGCAAGCTGGTTTCGCGTGTCGGCACTCCCGGCTGGACAGGCACCTCCGATTATCAAGCTCGAAGAGAGCGCTCCAAACGCTAGCCTCGGCGCCTTTTGGTTCCGCGAGCATGTGCTGAAGTCCGCAGTTTGGCTTGAGTCATTTCGGGTGCTTTCCTTCAGGTATTTGGCCACACACGTCGGCGGCTCGGCTTGAAACGCGACTTTCGGCCTGCTATGTGCAAAATCACGTCATAGTTTAGGTCGGACAGTATTCATGCGCTCGTCAGGGCAGACGCGCCAGGGATCGGTGCCTCACGGGCTACGTCGCTGGTGTCCGCTCCTGCGGAACCTATTCGCTGCGGCGCCGACTACGAACGACCGCATCCAGTCTGCTGACGCAGATGCTCGCTTGGTTTGGCCCACCCCTGGACACAAATGCCGCTACTCAGAAGTGGGCTTGGAAATGCACCCAGCAAGCAACGCCAGATCATTTTCAAGGGCTACGGCGTCCTTGAACCAAGCCTGCAGTGCATCCTGGGTGACCAAGCGCTCGCTATTGTTCACGCCCCGAACTTCAAACCGGATTTCGAGTTGGCCTGTATCGATGCTTTCAAACACATGCGCCATCGGCGCATTGTGTGCAGCAAAGTTGCGCTGCTTAGCAAGACTGCGAAGCCGTTTCGAAACCAAGCATTTCTCCGCATAGAGGTCCTGAGCGACTCCCCTTTCGCGCGCAAGCTTCAAAATTCGCTCTACACGAACACCCGATCTGCTGGCGTCGAGAATCAGAACGAAGGCAAGTTGGTCGTCATGTCTTCGTCTGGTGCATCTGGATGCTCCACTCCAGGTGCTTCGAGTATCAACAGCGAAATAGACATGTCATACCGGTCAGAGAGCACGACCATCTCGCGCACAGGCAACCTGATGGGCCAGACGCCTTCAGGGTGCTCCACGCCCGATCGATAGTCCGCAGTTGAAAGCGCTTGGTCCGGGCTCACAGCGATCGAGCCCGAAGGTAGTTCCATACCCTCCTGCAGCGTTCCAAACGTGTATTTCTTCGCACTGCTACTGGCCTTCCACCAGTGCAGCATTCCTTCCCGTCCCATGACTGCAACGGCGGCCTGATCAGTGAACTCCAACCACTTGAGAATCGCTGCCGTGAGAGAGACGCCGTAACGGTCTGCGCACTCGCCCAGCAGATCCAGGGTGATCCGACGCCCACGCACCTGCTGGGTGTAGTCGTCGATAGGCATAAGCAGGTACGACGCGAACTGGTCTGCCTCGCGCTCGATCCTGGCACCAGTGATGCCCAGTGTCGCGCTCTGAGAGCATTGAAACGCATCCTGCAATTTGCGGTGCAGGACGTAGTGCCCGAACTCGTGCGCAACAGTGAAGTTGGATCGACCTGGCAGATCGGGGTGCGGGTGGTACAGCAGCGCCCAGACCTTTCTCTCCTTCAGCCAGAACAACCCCCCTTCGAAACCTTTCAGCTCTTGGCCATGCAACTCGCCAATGGGGGCCTCGGGCACCACGTTTCTGGACCATTCCTGCGCCAGCGCTCCCGCGTTGAGTGGAAACGTGAGGCCATGGACGGCGCGCCATAGCTGCGCCATCTTGATTGCTTCGCGTACTGGAGAAAGCGCCTCGATCAAGGGCCCGCCTTCTTATCGAGGACGCTGAGGATCTCCTGCAACTGCTGCTTTACTCCGTTGTCCAGAGACTGGTACTTGCGGAAGAAGGCTTCGTCGGCCACGTCGATCGAGGGCTCGGCGACGTCGTCATTCATCAGGAATTCGGGCGTCACGCCTAGGACCTTCGCCACCTCATTGATCCGATCTGCGGACGGGCGGGCCTTTTCCTTGTTTTCCAATTCCCATACGGATGACTTTGACGCACCGATCTGTTCGGCGAACTGTTCCAACGTCAATCCTGCTTTCTTCCGCAGTGCGCGGACTTTCTCACCCAGTGTTGGCATGCTTGTTCGGATTCCCAATAAAAAAAGTACTTGACTTCAGGAGTTCTGAAGTCCACAATTTTTATTGTGATAGTTCCGAACTTTTTGCGCAACCCCGAGTTGGTAACGCGGCCAGGGGGAAGAGGTCAAGAACCGGAATATCGCAATCAACCAACCGATCCTGAAAGGGGACGACCATGAGCAAGACGTTGAAGCCCGGTACGCCGGCACCGAAATCCGGCCAGTACCAGAACCCGGGCACCGGCAATGAAGTAACCGGCGTGAAGGGCAAGCCGCTGCCGCCGACGCCGCGGCCAGGCCAAGGCTACAAGCTGGTGGACCCCACCAAGCACAAACGCTGAGCTTGGGTGAGTCCAGGTGAAACCGGCAGTCATCGACAAGAATTTCAAGGAGCTCCTGTGAACCGCGAACCTGTGACTCTCGCTCAGCGCCCTCGCATCTCCATGCGCTCGTCGGCGCGCTTTTTCCACTTGGTGGATGTCATCGCCCGGGCCCACGAGCCCACTTCCACCCAGTTGATGGCGCTGGAGCGCTCATACAACAGCACCGGCGAGTTCCTTTCGGCATGCCCGGAATTCCGAGGCGACCTGATTCAGATCCACGCCCATGGTTCTCGGCAGTTGGGCACGATCGTGCGGCCCCGGGATGGGACTCGGGAGGGCTTCGACATCGATTTGATCGCGCGCATGGCGTCGGGCGCACGTGGCCAATACGAGGGCGAGCAAGGGCCGGCCCTGCTGCTCGACCGTTTGCATCGCGCCTTGTCCCGCTACGCAGATGCACACGGGCTTCGGCTGCGTCGCTGGGAGCGTTGCGCGACACTGGAGTACGCTGAAGGCATGTGCGCCGACATCGCGCCGGTTATTGATTCCCCACTGCTGGCCGCGCCGTTCGGCGACACGCACGGCCTGATCCCTGATCGGGAACTGCGGCTCTTCGATTCCACGAATCCACGCGGGTACGCGAAACATTTCGATCTCGCGGCCGCGATCTCTCCAAATTTCACAGCGGCACTGAGCTTTTCGGAGGGGATGGATTCGGTGACGCGCGCGGATGTAACGCCGTTACCCGACGCGCAAGAGGTATTCGACCGGCTGCTGTGCCGACTGGTGCAACTGCTGAAGCTGCATCGCAATATGGCTTTCGGCATTGCGCAAGGCAGCCCGGACATGGCGCCCCCATCTGTATTCCTAACGACGTTGGCCGCAATGGCGTATGCGGTGGAGGCACCTCAGCCGCACGAGAGTCCCCTGGAATTGCTGCTCGATATCGTGGAGCGGATGCCGCTGCATTTCGGGCGGATTCCCCGGTCCGATGGTTCCGAAGAATGGGTCTTGCCTAACCCGTCCGCCCCGCGAGACAACCTGGCGGCCAGCATGAATTCGTCTGCGCGGCAGGAGGCGTTTTTCTCGTGGCATCGTCGCCTCATCGAGGATCTGAAGCGCATCCTCCAAGCGATCGAGAATCATGAGGGAATGGATGTGCTGATCACGGCGCTGGAGGACGCATTCGGACCACGTTGCGCGGGTGCCATCCAGCAGGACCAGAGCCAGCGTCGGCAAAGCAGCCGTGTCGCGGGCCGTGTGACGCTGATCTCGTCGGCGGCAGCCGCTCCGGTCAACGTCGCAGCACGGCCCCATACATATTTCGGCCGTTGATGACACCGTACCCGGCCCCGCCCGTATCGACCTTGGCCCAGCGAGCCATGGAACTGCGGGCCCTGCCTCTCGATGGCGCCAGGCTGATATTTCTGTCGGGCCGCGCCTTGCGCTATCGATTCCGTCTGGCGCCGAGCGAGTTCGGTCGCGTCTACGAGTGCGAGCTGCGCCTGACACCCGATTCGCGCCCACCGGAAATGTTCGTCTTGAGTCCTGACCTGACCACCCTGGTTGACGAAGCCGCGCTGCCGCACATCTACCCCAACGACGGCCCCGGCACCAAGCTGTGTCTATGGTGGCCGAAGCAGCGCGAGTGGCTGCCACAGATGAAGTTGCTCGACACTTACATCGCCTGGACCGCAGAGTGGCTGTGGCATTTCGAGGACTGGTTGACCACAGGAGTGTGGGCCGGCGGCGGTGAGCATCCGCAGCAACGCAGGAAGCGTTGGGCTTGAGACATCGATGACCGAGGCCGCAGGAGAAGAGCAATGATGCGAGGATCAGAGGGCAACATGAATGAAATCGATAAAAGGCAGGTGGAGCCGCGAATGCTCAACTTGCTGCGTGCCAGGACACTAATTTACCGGCGGGCCAAGAATGTCCAGGCTGCGGGCCTCGTGATCTCGCTCGTTTTCCCGATCGTCGGTCTGATCGTGTCAGCGCTGCTCCTCCCGTCGAAGCCGTTCATCGCATTCGCCGCCCTGATGTTCAGCTTCCTGGAGGTTCTGCTTCTTGATCGCTGGCACCGTGCGCAGCTCAAGAACGCGGCCAAGCTGCAGGAGGATTTCGACTGCACGGTATTGGAAATGGACTGGAACGCCTTTTTGGTTGGCAGCCGGATCGACCCCGAAGATGTCTTTGCCGACGCATGCAAGAAGCTCAGCGACAAAGACGAGCAACGGTTGATCAATTGGTACCCGCTCGCTGTCAAGGAACTGCCGCTCCATTTGGCAAGGCTGGTGTGCCAGCGCACCAATCTCTGGTACGACAGCGCTTTACGCAAGCGCTACAGGCGCGTTCTCTTGACCGGCTGCGTGGTGCTCATCGCCGTGGCTGGATTCGCGTCGCTTGCAATCGACCACACCATGACGACCTTCGTGCTATCGACGCTGGCCCCGATGACGCCGGTGATGATCTGGGCGCTCAGAGAAGGCAATCGACAGGCGGCGACCATTGAGTTGCTGGACCGTCTGAACGATGAAGTAAAGAAGCTCTGGGACCGCTCCCGCAGTGGCGCGGCGGAACAGGAGATCAGCATGCGGTCGCGCGAGCTGCAAGATGCCATCTTCAACCACCGCGCCTCCAGTCCATTGATCTTCGACTGGGTCTACAGCCTGTTGCGCAGACAGATGGAAGAGCGGATGAACGCTGGCGCGGACCACTGGGTGCGAGAACTGCGCGCGTCCGGCAACGTGCACTAAAGACGGGTAGAAGAATGAAACTGGTCCAAGACTTCAACGCCTTCCTGAACGACACCGTCAACCTCAACAGCACGCGCTTCGATCAGCTCGAAAGCAGTATCGAAGCCATCAAAACGGCGGTGCGAGGGCTGGACTGGAAGCCTTCCATCGTCGGCTTCGCCGCGCAAGGCTCCTGGGCTCACAAGACCATCATCAGGCCCCTGCCTGGAGATCCATTCGATGCGGATCTGCTGGTTTACGTGAAGCCGGTCGCGGGCTGGGAACCGAAGGACTACATCAACGAGCTTTATGCGGATATGGGCAAGCTCGGTCTGTACAAGGACAAGATCAGACGCCACTCGCATTGCATCACCATTGAGTACGCCGGCGAGCGCAAGATTGACGTGGCGCCTTGTGTGAAGGAGCGTCTTCACACCGGTGTCTGGGAGGTTTGCAATCGTGATACCAATCTCTTCGAGAAGTCCAACCCGCTCGACTACACGGACTGGCTGATCGAGCGCAACAGCATCTGCGGCAACAACAACTTCCGCAAGGCCACCCGGCTGCTGAAGTACCTCAGAGATATCAAGACGAACTTCACCAGCCCCTCGTTCCTCCTGACGACCCTACTTGGCAAGCATGTGTACGCCTCTGACAAAGGGGCTGCGGGTTTCGTGGATGTTCCCACGACTCTCAAGACGCTGATTGGTCGGCTCGATGACTGGTTGCAGGCCAACCCAAGCAAGCCCACGGTGCGCAATCCTGTATTGTTCGAGGAGATCCAAAGCACCGCCTGGGACGACACCAAATATTCGAACTTTCGAGCGAAGATCAATCTGTACCGTGGCTGGATCGATGACGCCTACGATGAGCCAGACAGAGAGGAAAGCATCGGAAAGTGGCAGCGTGTCTTCGGTGAGGACTTTGCCGTTCAGGAGGCCGTCGAGAAGGCTGGCAAGGTCAGTGAAGCTGCGCTGTCCGTTGTCCGGGGAAGCCCAATGTCAGCTGGCGTGGCCGATCTGGTGGCATTGGTGAAGAAGATCGGCCGCTCGGCTCTGCCCATTGGCTTTGATCGTCTGCCGCACATGCGCCGTCCGCGATGGCGATCAGCTGCAGGCTCGCGGCTGACCGTGAATGTTGGTGCGCAGCTGTGGACATCCCGCTATGGGCAGAAGGTCCACTCGCTTGCCTCGCTTGCGCCCACGCAGTCCGGATGCTGGGTCCGCTTTAACGCCAGCAACAATCTCGGGCTTCCTTTCCCAGCGACTTACAAGATCGAATGGCGCGTGACCAACACGGATGAAGTCGCGCGACGTGCAAACGCGCTCCGTGGCGATTACTACTGCTCGGATGAGCCATCGGTACGGTGGGAGCAGTTGTCGTACCGCGGCGTCCATATGGTGGAAGCCTTCCTGATCCGAAGATCCGATGACTTTCTACTAGGTCAGAGCGATCCGTTCTACGTGGTTATCGAGTAGGAGTGGGTGAGCGCAGCGGGTTTCGAGAGGCTTCGCCGCATCGTCGCCAATACCGGCCTTCTCGAGGGTCCGCTTTACGTCCAGCGGCACTCGTTGACGACAACACGCTGGACGTCCACCGCTGCACATCAGCCCTTCCTGTCAGTTGCCGCTCCGACGGACTTTATTCCGACCCGACGAACTTTATTCCGTCTAGTCAATGGCGTCGTGAAGCGTCACTCCACCGTCACGCTCTTCGCCAGGTTCCTCGGCTTGTCCACGTCCGTGCCTTTCGCCAAGGCCGTGTGGTACGCCAGCATCTGCAGCGGCACCACGTGCAGCAAGGGGCTGAGCGCGCCGTAGTGTTCGGGCATGCGAATGACGTGGATGCCTTCGCTGCTCGCGATGCGCGTGTCGGCATCGGCCAGCACGTAGAGCACACCGCCGCGCGCGCGCACTTCCTGCATGTTGCTCTTGAGTTTCTCCAGCAGGGCGTCGTTGGGTGCCACCGTCACCACCGGCATCGCCCCGGTCACCAGCGCCAGCGGGCCGTGCTTGAGTTCGCCGGCCGGGTAGGCCTCGGCGTGGATGTAGCTGATTTCCTTGAGCTTCAAGGCGCCTTCCAGCGCAATCGGGTAGTGCAGGCCACGGCCCAGGAAGAGCGCGTTGTCCATGCGGGCGAAATCTTCGGCCCAGCTGATCACCTGCGGCTCCAGCGCCAGCACGGCCTGCAGTGCCACGGGCAGGTGGCGCATGGCCTTGAGGTGTTCGTCTTCAGCTTCCTCGGTCAGGTGGCCACGCGCCTGCGCCAGCACCAGGGTGAGCAGGAACAGGCCAGCGAGCTGCGTGGTGAAGGCCTTGGTGGACGCCACGCCGATCTCCACCCCGGCGCGCGTGATGTAGGCCAGCTCGCATTCGCGCACCATGGCTGAGGTGGCCACGTTGCAGATGGTCAGCGTGTGCTTCATGCCCAGGCCCTGGGCGTGGCGCAATGCGGCCAGGGTATCGGCGGTTTCGCCGCTCTGCGTGATGGTCACCACCAGGGTGCGCGGGTTGGGCACGCTGGTGCGGTAACGGTATTCGCTCGCCACTTCCACCTGGGTCGGGATCTTCGCGATGCCCTCGAGCCAGTACTTGGCGGTGCAGCCGCTGTAATAGCTGGTGCCGCACGCCAGGATGAGCACGTTGTCGATGTCCTTGAACACGCTGTAGGCACGGTCACCAAACAGTTCTGGCGTGATGCCGGCAACGCCTTCCAGGGTGTCGCCAATGGCGCGTGGCTGTTCGAAGATTTCCTTCTGCATGTAGTGGCGGTAGGGGCCGAGTTCGGCCGCGCCACTGTGGGCCTGCACGGTCTTCACCGGCCGCTGCGTCGCATCGAGCGAGCGGCCTGCGGCGTCGAGCACCCAATAGCGGCCGAGCTGCAGGTCCACCAGGTCGCCCTCTTCCAGGTAGACGATCTGATCCGTCACGCCGGCCAGGGCCATGGCGTCGCTGGCCAGGAAGTGCTCGCCATCGGCCTTTCCCACGCCCAGCACCAGCGGTGACCCCGCGCGCGCGCCCACGACGCGGTGCGGTTCGTCCTTGTGGAACACGGCCAGCGCATAAGCGCCGTGCAACTGGCGCACCGCCGTCTGCAATGCGGCGAACACGTCGCCTTCGTAGAGCGAATCGATCAGGTGGGCGATCACCTCGGTGTCGGTCTGGCTCTCGAACACATACCCTTTGGCTTGCAGAGCGGCACGCAACTCGTCGTGGTTTTCGATGATGCCGTTGTGCACCAGGGCCACGCGGCCCGCGCTCGTGCTGCCGCCCGGGCCATGGCTGAAGTGCGGATGCGCGTTGTGCACCGCCGGGGCGCCGTGGGTCGCCCATCGGGTGTGGGCGATGCCGGTGCCGCTGGCGATGTGCTCAGCCTGCACCTGCACCGCCAGTTCCGCCACGCGCGCGGTGCTGCGCGCCCGCTTCAGGCCTCCGTCGTGCACGGCCACGCCACAGGAGTCGTAGCCCCGGTACTCCAGCCGTTGCAGCCCCTGAACCAGCACGGGCACGATGTCACGCCCTGAAACCCCTGCCACGATGCCGCACATGTCGCGCTCCTCAAAATGGAATGAAGGCGATGCTAATCATCTCCACTGAAAATTAATCTCCATAATTTCATAATTTTCAGCAGATAATTTCTTCACAAATCAATGAATGAATAATATTTCATAAAAGCATCGCGTATGGAATCAAAAGAAATCGACGAAGCTGACCTTCGATTGCTGGACCTGCTGCAAACCGACGCTTCGCGCAGCAACCAGGCCCTGGCCGAGCTGGCACACCTGTCGCCGCCAACCAGCCTGCGCCGTGTGAAGCGCCTGCGGCAGATGGGATTGATCGAACGCGAGGTGGCCTTGCTCAGCCCCGACCGGCTGGCCCCGTTGCTGGGCCACGGCCTCACCGCGCTGGTGGAGATCACGCTGGAGCGCCAGGGCGCCGAGCACCTCGATGCGTTCGAGACACGCGTGCTCCCGGTGGCCGAGGTGCAGCAGTGCTACCGCGTGAGCCCAGGGCCGGATTTCGTGCTGGTGGTGCATTGCATCGACATGCCCGGCTACCTGGCGCTGGCACAGCGGCTGTTCACTGGCGATGCCAACGTGCGCAACATCAAGGCCTTTTTCAGCCTCAAACGCGCAAAGTTCGAACCGCGCCTTCCACTGGGTATGGCGCCAAAGGACTGATGGATTTGTGTACCTTTGTCCGCACAAGGCCAGCGCTTTTGATGCAAAACGCACAGTTCCGGTATTCGAATCGGCTACCCGGTGTTGACGGGCCTGCCAGTCTGTAACAACCTCCACATCTCGAGTCCGGGCAGGCTTGCTGCCAGGTTCAAGGAGCTTGTATGGAATTCATGTGGATCGCCATCGCTGCGGCCGCCATCGTCTTGATGGGGTTGGGCGTCTGGGCCTACCGGAAATCGTCCCAGCGCAGGTCGTCGGGCCGTGATGACCGCTACACGCCCGAGCGCATTCTCACCATCGAACAGGTGCACATGCTCGACTACTTGCAGGACACCTTTCCAGGCCAGGTGGTGCTGCCCAATGTGCCACTCAAGAACATGCTCTCGGTGCGCCGCGCAGCAGATCGCCAGCGTGCCATGGAGCGCCTGAACCACCAGAAGGTGGACTTCGTGGTTTGCGGCGAAGACGGCCGGCCCAGCTTCGCCTTCGACATCGAGCAGTACCACCTGAGCGATGCCAAGGCCAAGACGCACCAGGCCAAGATGAAGAACCGCATCCTCAAGACCGCTGGTGTGCGCTTTGTGTTTCTGAAGAATGGCCTGCACCGCATGCCCTCACCCGCCGACTTCCGCGAGCAACTCAATCTGGCCGCCCTGCCCAAGCCCAAGTCCAAGGAAGACGCGCGCGAGAGCGCCCTGCAGCAACTGGAAAGCCAGTTCTCCGGGTTCGATCAGCAGCATTCGCAGACTGGTTTCCGCGACTCCGAAGTCATGGGTCTCAGCCGTCTGATGGATCTCAACGGCATTGGCCGTCGCCCCGCTGCGTACAGCGGCCACAGCGGCTTCGGCAACAGCCGATTCAACGGCCAGTCGCTCGACGTCAGGGGCGGCTGAAGTTTCTCAGCGCTTCTTCTCAGGTCGCTGCCAGTTCGCCAGAGACACCTGTTTGCCGCGCGCCACCGACAGCACACCAGGCGCCGTGCTCTTGCTGATGGTGGAGCCCGCGCCCACCGTGCCCCCTGCGCCGATGGTGACCGGCGCCACCAGCACGCAGTTGCTGCCCACGTGCACGTCGGCCTCGATCACGGTGCGGTGTTTGTTGGCCCCGTCGTAGTTCGCCGTGATGCTGCCCGCCCCGTAGTTCACCCGCTCGCCCACCGTGGCATCGCCCAGATAGGCCAGGTGGTTGGCCTTGGCGCCATCGGCCAGGGTCGAGTTCTTGACCTCGACGAAGTTGCCGATGTGCACGTCGGCACCCAGCTGTGCACCCGGACGCAGCCGCGCGAACGGTCCCACCAGCGCGCCGCGCCCCACCGATACACCCAGCTTCTCGCCGTCGATGTGGGTGAAGGGGTGGATGACCGCACCGGCGTCGATGGCAGCGTTGGCGATCACGCAGTTCGCACCGATGCGAACGCCCTCACCCAGCTTCACCCGGCCTTCGAACACGCAATTGACATCGATCTCCACGTCCTGGCCGCAGAGCAGTTCACCGCGCACGTCCAGCCGCGCCGGGTCGGCCAGACGAACGCCCTGCTCCATCAAGGCGTCAGCCAGCCGGCGCTGGTAAGCCCGTTCGAGCTCGGCGAGTTGCACCGGGCTGTTCACACCCGCCACCTCCACCGCGTCGCGCGTGGTGATGGCGCGCACCACCAGGCCCTGCGCCACCGCATGTTTCACGACATCCGTCAGGTAGTACTCGCCCTGGCTGTTGTCGTTGGTCAATCCCGCCAGCAAGGGTTTGAGCAGGGATGCCGGCGCCGCCATGACGCCGCTGTACCACTCGGTGATGCGCCGCTGCGCTTCGTTGGCGTCCTTGTGCTCCACGATCGCGTGCACCGACCGATCGGCATCCACGGCGCGCACGATGCGCCCATAGCCGGTGGCGTCGCCGCCCGTGTCCACACTGAGCAGCGCCAGATGCTGCCCGTCGCACGCCTGGAGCAGGGCCTCCAGCGTGGCCTGGCCGATCAAGGGCACATCGCCGTTGAGGATGAGCACGACACCGTCGTCGGCCAGGACCGGCACGGCCTGCTGCACCGCGTGGCCGGTGCCCAGCTGGGGCTCCTGGCGCACAAAGCGCAACTGCGGAGCGGTGCTGTCGCCGGCGGCCACCGGCGTCGCGAGGCCGGCCTCGACCTGCTCGGCCCCGTGGCCCGTGATCACCACCACCGAGCGCGCCGATAACCGCGCCGCGCAGTCGATCACGTGCTGAGCGAGTGCGCGGCCTCCCAAACGGTGCAACACTTTGGGCCGCTGACTCTTCATGCGCGTGCCTTTGCCGGCCGCCATCACCACCACATCCACTGGGAACGACATGAAAACCTCTTTCGGGGATTGGCTGCGCGGCGCACATGCCGGCCATCGCCTGCGGCGGATTATCCCCCGCCGGGTGGGCCAGCTGGGTGCGTGGCTGGTGCTGGCGGTGGCGCTGTCGGCCTGCACCGCCGCCCGTCTGGCCTACAACCAGGCGCCCACCATCACCTACTGGTGGCTGGACGCGTACGTGGACCTGGACAACGTGCAATCCACCCAGGCGCGCGATGCGCTCAACCAGTTCTTTCAGTGGCACCGCCAGAACGAACTGCCCATTTACGCCGGCCGGCTGCGGGAGTGGCAGGCGCTGGCCCCCGAAGACTTGACGCCGGCGCAGGCCTGCGCCCAGTTCGAGGACGTGCGCGAGCGGATCGAACGCGCGGCAGACCAGACCGTGGAACCCTTCAGCCGCCTGGCCCTGCAACTGACCCCTGCACAACTGGAGCATCTGCAGCGTCATCAGGCACGCAGCAACGAGGAATTCGAGAAGGACTTCCTGCGCGGCAACCCGGAGCAGCGCCTGAAGAAACGCCTCGATCGCGCCACCAGTCGCAGCGAAATGCTCTACGGCACGCTCAGCCGGGAGCAGCGCGCGCTCTTGCGCGAACTGATTCAGTCCTCGCCGTTCGACGCGGAGCGAACCCAGGAAGAGCGGCTGCGCCGCCAGGCCGACCTTCTGCAAACCCTGAAGGATGCGCAGGCCACCCCCGCGCGCGCGAGTCAGCTGGTGCGCGAACACTATGCGCGCGTGAAACGATCCCCTGCGCCGGGCTATGACGCCTACCAGCGCGAGCTGGTACGACAGGGCTGCGCCCAGTTTGCCCGCCTGCACAACAGCACCACGCCCCAGCAGCGGGCCAACGCGGTGCGCGTCCTCAAAGGTTACGAGGACGATTTCCGCGTGCTCAGCGCCCAGCGCTGAGCACGCACCAGAACAGCAGCCCGGCACCGCCGGGCGCAACGCGCTTTGGTGCGCGCAGGCGCGCGCGCACCCCGACTGCGCACAAGCCAGGTGCATTCATCTTGCATACAAGGCTTGTATGGCCGTGGCACGGAAATCGCATGAGAGGACTCCAGAGGTCTTTTCATGGTCAGTTCCACCGACATCACCCAACGCATCATCGAAGCCGTGCTGGCGCAGCGCCTGGCGCCCGGTACGCGCCTGGGTGAGCAAAGCCTGTCGATGCTGTTCGACTGCAGCCGCACGCTGGTGCGCGAAGCACTGGTGCGCCTCGCAGCGCGCGGCATCGTCACCGTCAGCTCGCGCCGCGGCTGGTACGTGGTGCAACCCTCCCACGATGAAGCACGCGACGCCTTCGAAGCCCGCCGCGTGATCGAAACGGGCCTGATCCGCAGCGCCCGCAACATCGACAAGAATGCCCTGCGCCGCCTGCGCCAGCACCTGAAACAGGAGCAGGCCGCGCTCAAGGGCGACGACGTGGGCCAGCGCAGTTACCTGCTCGGCGACTTTCACGTGTGCCTGGCCGAGTGCCTGGGCAACCAGTTGCTCGCCGACACGCTGCGCGACTTCACCGCGCGCACCACGCTCATCGCCATGCTCTACCAGAGCAACCACGACGCGGTGCAGTCGTGCCAGGACCATGTGGACATCGTGGCGGCGCTCGAACGCGGCGACGTGGCGGCCGCCGAACAACTGATGGCCACCCACATCGGCCAGGTGCAGGCCGCGCTGCGGCTCGGCTCGCCCAACGATCCCCTGGCCGATCTGCGCGAAGCACTCGCCCCAGTGCGTGAGGCCAGCCATACCGCCGCGAAAAAGCGCACCCGCAAGACAGACCCCGACCACCCCGCCACCCCGACCGAAACCTACCTAGGAGCCCTGCTATGAGAACCACCAAACGCGCCTTCCTCATGTCCACCCTGGCCCTGGCCACCACGCTCGGCCTGGGCACGGCCCAGGCCCAGACCGCGCTGGACGGCGTGATGAAGGCCAAGCTGATCAAGATCGCCGTGCCCACCGACTTCCCGCCCTACGGCTTCGTGGGCATCGACCTCAAGCCCCAGGGTCTGGACGTGGACACGGCCAACCTGATCGCCACCAAGCTGGGCGTGAAGGTCGAACTGGTGCCCGTGACCAGCGCCAACCGCATCCCCTACCTGCAGACCAAGAAGGCCGATCTGGTGATCTCCACGCTGGGCAAGAACCCCGAGCGCGAGAAGGTGATTGACTTCACCGCCGCCTACTCGCCCTTCTTCCAGGCCGTGTACGGCCCCAAGGGTTCGGCACTCGCGGACTTCAATGCCCTGGGCGGCAAGTCGGTGGCGGTCACGCGCGGCGCGATCGAAGACCAGGAGCTCACCAAGGTCGCTCCGGCCAACACCGACGTCAAGCGCTTCGAGGACAACAACGCCACGGTATCGGCCTTCGTGTCGGGCCAGACACAGTTCATTGCCACCGGTGTCTCCGTGGCCGACAACATGATCAAGCGCAACCCGGCGCTGGGTGCCGAATACAAGCTGCTGCTGAAAGACAGCCCGAACTTCATCGGTGTGGCCAAGGGTGAAGACGCGCTGCGCGCCAAAGTCAACGAGATCATCATCGCTGCCAAGAAGGCCGGCGAGCTCGATGCCATGGCGAAGAAGTGGCTGGGACGCCCTGCTGGCACGCTCCCGGAGTGAGTGGGCCCCATGGGCATCGAACTCGACTTCCCTGCGGTGCTCGCCCAGTGGCCCTTGCTGGCCAAGGGCGTGCTCTGGACACTCGGCCTGACCGCGATCTCGGCCGTGATCGGGCTGCTCCTGGGCACGGCCTGCGCCTGGGCGCGCAGCAGCGGGCCGCTGGCACTGCGCTGGATCGCCGCCACCTACGTGGAGCTGATCCGCAACACGCCCTTTATCGTGCAGTTGTTCTTCGTGTTCTTCGGCCTGCCGGCTGCGGGCGTGAAGCTCACGCCCGAGATCGCGTCGGTGATCGCGATGGTGATCAACCTCGGCGCCTACGCGGCCGAGATCATCCGCGCCGGCATCGAGGCCACGCCCAAGGGCCAGTTCGAGGCCGCCGCCAGCCTGGCGCTGTCGCGCGTGCAGACGTTCTTTCACGTGGTGCTCCCCCCCTCGCTCAAGAAGGTGTGGCCCGCACTCACGAGCCAGATCATCATCGTCATGCTCGGCTCGGCGGTGTGTGGGCAGATCTCCACGCAGGAACTCAGTTACGCCGCCAACCTGATCCAGAGCCGCAACTTCCGCGCGTTCGAGGCCTTCATCGTCGCCACCGGCATCTACCTGCTGTTGTCGATCGGCGTGCGGGCCTTGTTGAATTGGTTGGGTCCGCGCTATCTCTTTGGAGGCCGTCGTGGTTGACTTCACACTGTGGGACATCGTCCGCAACCTGTTGCTGGCTGCGCGCTGGACGGTCGTGCTCTCGCTCATCGCCTTCATCGGTGGCGGCATCGTCGGCATGGCGCTGCTGGTGGCGCGCACCGCGAAGTGGCCGGGCGCAGAAACCTTCGTCGCCGGCTACGTGCAGCTCTTCCAGGGCACACCGCTGCTGATGCAGCTCTTCCTGGCGTATTTCGGGCTGGCGCTGTTCGGCTTCGAGACCTCGGCCTGGACGGCGGCGTCGGTGGCGCTCACGCTCTACACCAGCGCCTTCCTGGTCGAGATCTGGCGCGGCTGCGTGGCGGCAGTGCCCAAAGGTCAATGGGAAGCAGCACAAAGCCTGGCGCTGAACTTCGGCGAACAACTGCGCTACGTGGTGTTGCCGCAGGCCACGCGCATCGCCATCGCGCCCACGGTGGGCTTCCTGGTGCAGGTGGTCAAGGGCACGGCGCTGGCCTCGGTGATCGGTTTCGTCGAACTCACCAAGGCCGGGACCATGATCACCAACGCCACCTTCGCACCCTTCCTGGTCTACAGCTGTGTGGCCCTGATGTATTTCGCGCTGTGCTTCCCCGTGAGCCTGTACGCACGCACCCTCGAGAGGAAACTCAATGCCAGTCGCTGAACGCACCATCGTCGACATCCAGCAGCTTCGCAAGTCCTACGGCAGCAACGAGGTGCTCAAGGGCATCGTCCTGCAGGTGAAGGCCGGCGAAGTGATCGCCATCATTGGCAAGAGCGGCTCGGGCAAGAGCACGCTTCTGCGCTGCATCAACGGGCTCGAGGTGTTTCAGGCCGGTTCGCTGAGCGTCGACGACAAGCCCCTGCTGCACAACAACGCTGCCGCCATGCGCGAGCTGCGCCAGCACGTCGGCATGATCTTCCAGAACTTCAACCTGTTCCCGCACCTGAGCGTGGGCCGCAACGTGATGCTCGCACCGGGCCTGGTGAAGAAGACGGCGCCAGCCGAAGGGGCCGAACGTGCGCGCCAGTTGCTCCAGCGCGTGGGCCTGGCCGAGAAGTTCGACTCGTTTCCCGATCAGCTTTCGGGTGGCCAGCAGCAGCGCGTGGCGATTGCACGAGCCCTCGCCATGCAGCCCAGTGTGCTGCTTTGCGACGAGATCACCTCTGCGCTGGACCCCGAACTGGTGGGCGAAGTACTGCGCGTGGTGGAGTCCTTGGCCGACGAAGGCATGACCTTGCTGATGGTGACGCACGAGATGAGTTTCGCGCGCAAGGTGAGCGATCGCGTGATCTTCATGCACCAGGGGCGTGTGCACGAAATGGGGCCACCCGCGAAGTTGTTTGGAACGCCGGAGACACCTGAGCTGCAGCAGTTCCTGTCGTCGATTCACTGAGCGCTAACGCGGGGTCGGACCTGGGAGCTGAACCCCTTGAAGTTCGTCCGACTTCTGGGGGTCAGTTCAATCCTGGGTCGATTCAGAGGCCACGGCCAGAGCTTCCAATTGGACCAGCATGCCTCCGCGAAGCGATGTCACCAGCGCATGACGAGCCGGCCGGTGTGCTGGGTCCGGAAAGTGCTGCAACCACGGAGCATTGACTGCAGCGCGATGGGTTTCATCGGCCAGATAGACCGTGATCTTGACCACATTCTGCATCCCAAGTCCAGCTGCTTCGAGAACCCGCTTGAGGTTGTCAAAACAGTTCACGGCTTGTGTGTCGGCGTCCTCCGGCATTTGATCGGTGTGAGGATTTCTGCCGCCGACGCCGGATGTGGCCAAGATCGGCCCAATTCGGCAGGCGCTGGGAATCGGCGCACTCTTGTGCGCGAGGCCTTCGACTTCAATACTTCTCTGGTGCACTGTGATGCTCCTTCGGTTGCTCGTTCAAATGTCCAGTACCAGCTTGGGGCTGCGGCTTCCAGAGCAGCAGATCATCATGGTCTTGTGGCTTGCTTGCGCTTCTGGAGACAGAACGAGATCGTGGTGTTCAGGAATGCCTTCCAGAACCGTGGTCTCGCAGGCGCCGCATACCCCTTGACTGCACGAGTACGCCACTTCAATACCCGCATCCAGCAGGGTGTCCAGAATGGTCTTCCCTGGTGCGACGACGAGGCTCCGCTGCGACTTCGCGAGCTCGACGACAAATTCACCCTCGGCAGGGGCCGGCGCTTGCGCGGAAAAATATTCTCTGTGTACGTACTGTGGCGCGAGATTCGATGTCACTTGCTCAAAGCGTTCGAGCATGCCAACGGGGCCGCAACAGTAGAAGTGGGTTTCCTTGGGCGCATCGACAATGATTTTTTCAAGGCCGAGGACGCTTCCGGCGCGACCTTCATCGAAGATGAATCTGGCGCGCCCCGATCCGGCATTCTCCAGTGCTTCGATTACAGAGGTGAAGGCAGCGGTCGCTCGACTGCGTGCAAAGTAGAAGAGCGCCCAATGCCGCTGCAGCGCGTTCAGCCGCTCGATCATGCAAAGCATTGGGGTGATGCCGATACCTCCGGCCACGAACGTCGAATGTTCGGCTTCTTCGTTCAGGGGAAAGTGATTGCGAGGCAAGCCTACGGCCACGGTAGCGCCGGGGCCGAGATGGTCATGCATGAACCGCGAGCCGCCCCGGCTTGCCGCGTCTTTGTTGACCGCGATGAGGTATCGATGCGTGTCGTCCTGGGAGTTGACGAGCGAGTAGCTTCGAACCAGGCCGTTGGGCAGTTTGATGTCGAGATGACCGCCTGCGGTGAAGGCAGGAAGTGACGCGCCATCTGGGTGCCGAATGTCGAATGACAGCACGTTTGTCGCTTCCCTTTTCACATCGTGCACGACAAGATCTTGAAATTCCAGTTTCATGAGAACTCTGTAAGCGGTCCGGTGGCCTTCATGCGTGCGGGGTTGCTGCCATTCGGTTGCCTTCGTCGGCGACGCGATTGCGAAGCAGGCCGACGCGCTCTATCTCCACCTCGATGACATCGCCGTCACGCAGGAAGAGTTGTGGGTTGCGCGCAAAGCCTACCCCGGCTGGTGTGCCGGTCAGGATCACATCGCCAGGCGCCAGCGTCATGACTTCGGAAGCGAGGGAGATCACGGTGGCGAGGTCGAACACCATCTCCGATGTGTTCGCGGATTGAACGATTTGTCCGTTGAGGCGGGTGCTTATCGCCAAGCCCACCGCGCCAGGAGGGAGTTCATCCGCCGATACGAACTCAGGGCCGATTGATCCGGATCTATCGAAATTCTTTCCCATCGTCCATTGCGGCGACTTGAATTGATAGTCGCGCACGCATCCTTCGTTCGATGTCGCATAACCGGCGACATGATCAAGAGCGGATTCTCTGGAGATGTGCTTGCCGCCTTTGCCGATGAAGGCAGCAAGCTCACCTTCATAGTCCAGTTGTTCCGAGCAAGCAGGACGAACGATGGCTTGTTCATGCCCGACGAGGCTGCCAGGGACTCTGAGAAACAGCGTCGGATAGGCTGGCTGCTCGAAGTTGCTTTCTTTGGTGTGATCCCGGTAGTTGAGGCCAACGCAAAGGATCTTGCCGGGCGCGGTCACGGGAGGAAGGAAGTCCACCGTATCGATGAGGACTGGCTCTCCATGCTGCTCGATGAGCGCATGGACTTCCCGCATGGCGGCGGGGCCATTCTCGATAAGGACTTTGAGGTCTTGGGGAACGCCTCGGGTATTGGCGTAAGGGAGCGCCAGAAGCCCCGAACTGGTTTGAATGGCGAGCCCCGCGTGGTCTGAATCTTTGGGCTTGAATGAAACGAATCGCATGTTGCTGTTGCTGTTGTTGGACCGATGATCGAGTGAGAGCCCGAATGGCGCGTACCTTTCGGGCGAAGCGTTGCCTGGTTTTCCCTTAGCCCACCATCTCCCAGTAGGCGAAGCCGACGCCGCAAGGTGAGGCATGAACCGGTATGTAGTCGATGACACGACCGGGCCTGTCGGCAACCGCAGCGGCCATGATCCAGTTGCGGGTCTCCCCCGAACCGCCGCCGACGCCGCGCGACATTCCGGTGCCGCCCGAAAACTGATCGAAGCACTTGAGGTGCTTCAACTCTTCGCGAGGTTTCCAGGCGTCGAAGTAAGAGGCCATGGCATCGGCGTTACCAGCCTGCAATCGGGTGAGTATTTCGCGATCGAACTCTTCGTCCAGATACGATTCCCGCGCGCCAGGCGTGTGCCACAGACCCCCTGAGCCGACGACCGCCACCCGCAGATCCTGCGGCCAGGTGTTCTCGACGATCTTGCGAACCTCTCGCGCCAGCGCGACGCAACGCGCGGCGGTGGGCTGAGGCGCATACAGGCAGTTGACCAATACCGGCACCATCGGCACGTCGAAACGGCCATCGGTCAATGGGCCCATGGGGCGCATGAAGGCATGCCCCATGCCGATGTCCTTGTCCGGTAGATCGAGCATGAAGGCTGGGTCGAATCCCGCATCCATCAATGCAAATTGCAATGACCTGGCGAGTTCGGGACGAGCGTCAATCTTGGCCCAGTGTTCTGGCACCTTGGGTTTGAACGGGCGGGCGCCGAGCTTTTCGGCATACCGCACTGCCTTGTAACCCTCGAATGCCGGGCCCACGTAAACCGCGAAAGAAGGGTGATTGTTCAGGTCGAACTGTTCGTCCTGGTCGTCTCCGAAGCACAGAACCACATCCGGTCGCGCCTCTTGAAACACATCGCGCAGCTTCACCATCCCTTGCTGGACGCGATCGAACTTTCTTGCGTTTTCCTCGTCGTCGTCAACGATCGCCCCTGGCGCGTAGCTGCGCCCGGCCCTCGTGTTGTTCCACCATGAAAGCGGTTCGAAGAGAAAGGGTGAATGGGACGTCGCGATGACGCTGCAGATTTTTGCCATGAAGTCTCCAAAAACGGATTGCTGTGGCCGACCGCCTATTCAAGCGAGTAGCCCTTTTCTTTGAGAACCTGGTCGACCCAGCTGCGGTCTGCGGTGCCCGATCGGAAGCTTTTCGCCACTTCGGTCTCCTTGGCCAGAATCCGCCTGGCAGACTCCAGGACACGTGTGGCGTCGTGCTGAGGGACGGCGACAAGGCCATCGGCGTCGCCGACCATGATGTCGCCGGGCTGGACTGGCAATTCGCCCACCACGATCGGGACGTTGATCTCTCCCGGCCCATTCCTGTAGGGCCCGCGATGCGTGATACCGGCTGCGTAGATCGGGAAGTCGGAGGCGGCCAGTTCCGCTGAATCGCGAATGGCGCCCCAGATCACGATGCCAGCGATTCCGCGCTGCTGGGCATACAGCGCCATCATCTCTCCGATGATCGCGTTGCCCGTGAGGCCACCGGCATCAACGACGATGACGTCGCCCGGCTGGGCCATGTCGAGCGCCTTGTGCACCAGCAGGTTGTCGCCAGGCGCTGTTCGCACCGTAAAGGCGGGTCCGGCGAGCTTCCCTCCCCGATGTATCGGCCGAAGCGCTGCGCCGCCGGCGTAGAGTCGCTCCATGCTGTCCGACAGGTGAGGGGTGACCATCGATCCGAGTGCCTGCACGAGCGCAGGGTCGGGGCGTGTCGGAATTTTCAGAATCCGTGATGGCGTGCTCATGACTGCACTCCAAGAGATGCGGGTCGATGCCCGCGCTGGGAAAGCAGCTTGTCGAGCATCGGGTAAACGCGCCGCGCGTTTCCTTCGAATATCTTGTAGCGGCTCTCTTCGCTGAGACCGGACAACCCATCGACGTAGCGGCGGGTGTCGTCGAAATGATGCCCCGTTTCCGGATCGATGCCGCGAACTGCCCCGACCATCTCGGAGCCGAAAAGAATGTTGTCTACCGGGATCACCTTCGAGAGGAGTTCGATCCCCGGCAGGTGATAGACACAGGTGTCGAAGAAAACGTTGTTTAGCAGATGCTCTGGCAGAGGGGGTTTTCCCAGATTCAGCGCAAGGCCGCGATAGCGCCCCCAGTGGTAGGGAACCGCACCGCCGCCGTGCGGGATGACGAATCGCAGCGTTGGGAAATGCTTGAACAGATTGCCCTGGACCAACTGCATGAAGGCCGTCGTGTCACCGTTGATGTAGTGGGCCCCGGTGCCATGAAAGTTCGGATTGCATGAGGACGACACATGAATCATCGCCGGCACATCGAGCTCGCAAAGCGCCTCGTAGAGCGGATACCAGTATTCGTCGATCAGGGGCGGATCCGTCCACATGCCGCCAGCCGGATCGGGGTTGAGGTTGACGCCGACGAATCCCAGTTCATTCACGATTCGCTTCAGTTCCGGGATGCATCGGCTCGGCGAGACGCCTGGAGATTGCGGCAGTTGTCCGACGCCGACGAAGCTGTCGGGCAAGAGTGTGCAGACTCGATGTACCAGGTCATTGCACATCGACGTCCATTGCTGGCTGATGGCTTCAGTACCCACGTGGTGTGCCATGCCCGCGGCGCGTGGCGAGAACAGCGTCAGATCGGTTCCTCGCTCTTTCTGGAACTTCAGCTGCGGCTGCACGCTTTCGACGATCGCTTCGTCTGTAAGACCGAGGTCCAAGGAACTGGGTCTTCGAGAGGCATCGGCAAGCCCGGCGAGTTGTCGGTCTCGGAATGCGTGGAAGGCGGCGGGCTCCGTGGTGTAGTGTCCGTGGATGTCGATGATCATTTTTCGTGCGTAGGAAATGCGCATTCAGCGCAGAAAGACTTCGCGACGCGAACGCGCGGATTGCTGAATGGCGAGACAGGCTTCCACCGTCCCAATGGCGAAGCGGCCGTCGTGCATGGGAGGGCGCTTCAGGAAGACGGCATCGCAGAGCTCATCGAGCACCTGCGTTCTGCCGCTGTTCTTGGCTGAAAGCTCGACGTGCTGCACACTTTCATCTGAATAGATGGCAAGGCCGGCAGGCGTTGTTCGGATATCGGCATGCTTGAAGGTCGCGACCAGAGTTCCGAAGTGCGATGGGTACTCGGGCTCGGCTTCTGTAGCCCCCGCTGGGGAGCCATATCCGTATCTTTCCGCCCTCAGCCGCAGCTCTGCGTCTTCGTCCAGGTTGGCGAGTGCGCGCCGGGCGTGGCCTTGCTTAGGCGTCTTCTTGCGCCCTGTGGCGCCCACCCAGCCGTGCAATTCGTCGCTGTCGAAGTGGTCATAGCCGCTATACACGAGGCTTGCTGACGCTCCGCTTTCGAAGTCGATGAAGGCGGAGCAACAACCTTCGGTGGGGCGGCGCGAATCCAGAATGGCTGTGGAGGCGCGCACACTGCGCACCGGTGACCTCGCCACGGCTCTGGCGATATCGACCTGGTGCGGAATCTGATTGAACAGAATGCCGCCGCCCTTGTCTGTATCGAGTTCTTCCGGGCGGCGAGGCCTGTAAAGAAAATCGGTGTAGTTCCACATCGCGAGCATGGCCAAAGGGCCATAGCTCGCGCGTTCCGCAAGCCGACTGATCTCTTTGATGGCTGGTTCGAAACTGAAGGTGTGACCGACGATAAGGGTCACATCATGTCGATCGGCTGCTGCGATCATCTCGTCGCAATCGGAGAGCGACAGCGCCATCGGTTTTTCGACAACGACATGCTTTCCGTGTGCCGCCGCCAACAGCGCTTGATCTTTGTGCATCTGATGGGGCGTTGCGATGTAGACCGCATCAATGTCCGGGCTTTCGATCAGCGAGCTGGCATCCTCATAGGTCGGAAGGTTGAAGTCCTGCGCGAATTTCTCGCGCAGGCGTGCATCGCGATCGGCCGCACCATTGAGAACACAGCGTGTATGTCCTGCCACATGAGGAACCATCAAAGCGCCAGCCATGCCCAGTCCGAGCACTCCGATGCGCAGCTTTCGGTCGATCGATTTCGCCATTTACTGGGGCTGTACGTTGGCAAGCCGAACCGCGCGCTCGAACTTCTTGAGGTTGTCGCCGATGATCTGACGGTAATCTTCGGGAGAAGTCCATCGGATTGGCCTCGTACCTTCCGCCGAAAGTGTTTCCCTCACGTCCGGACTTTCGAGCGTCGCCTTGAGAGCTCGTGACAGCTTCTCCACGATCTCCGGCGGCATGTTGGCCGGGCCGAGGATGCCGAGTTGCGATTCCATGTTGTAGCCCTTGACGAATTCGGAGAGCGATGGAATGTCGGGCAGCGCGGGCAGTCGTGCTCCGCCAGTCGCACCCAGCACCACGGCGCTGCCGGCCTTCACGTGGGGAGCCACCGTCTGATAGGCCGCGACCAGAATTGGAACGTCGCCTGCCAGGAACGCGGGCAGAGCCTGTCCGCCGCCCTTGTACGGAACGTGCATGACGTCGATCCCCGTACCGTCTTTGAAGGACTCCATCAAGAGGTGATGAATCGACCCGATCCCGGCGGTGCCATAACTCAGTTTGCCCGGCGCTGCCTTCGCCTCGCGGATCAGATCGGGAATCGACCGGATCGCCGTTGTCTTCGTATTCGCCACCAATACGATGCCGGCGCCATCAGTCATCATGCCGATCGGCGTGAGATCGGTCAGCGTCTTGTAGGGCAAGCTTTTGTAGACGAACGGAGCGATTTCGAGTTGCCCCGTTTCTCCGAGCAGCAGCGTGTAGCCGTCGGCGGGGGCATTCACGACCATCCCGGTGGCAATGGTGCCACCCGCGCCCGGCCTGTTCTCCACCACAACGGGTTGACCCAGGATTTGGGACAGCTTGGGTGCGACCGTGCGCGCCGAGAAGTCAGGCCCGGTCGCACCGGGGACGTACCCGACCAGCAGTCGAATGGGACGATTGGGATAGCCCTGCGCCATCGCGCTGGACATGAAGAGGGCTGTCAAAGCCGCCCAAAGGCATACCTTAAGGAAGTTCATGGGGCTCTTGTCTCCGTTGGATTTGTTGAAGCAGCTCGCGCTGCGGGCGGGGTGATACTTTCGAGATCGCGGCTGAGGTCAATGCTCCGCGTGACTGGGTTGAGGAGCCTCGTACTCCGAGAGATACTGATCGAGGGATCCCGTCGCGGAGATGCTGCTGATCGCTCGGGCCGTGTAGTGCGTGACATCCGATGCCGCTGCCGGCTCGATGCCTTGCTGTAGATCCTTCACCATCGCGAGCAGCTTGCGGCGTGCAGTGACGATGGCAATGTCGGAACCCATCAAACGCTCCTTGGTCCTGTCGACGATGCCGATGGGGCTGGAGGGCGCGGCTCTCATCCCTTCCTGTACTGAGCGGTCCTGCGCGTTGACGCCCCAGATGCCGGTGAAATTCCTGGTGCGCTGCATCTGCCGATCGATCATGTAATCGTTGTCCATGCCCGCTTCGGGTACGAACACATCGATGGGGCCTCTGTCTCCAAGCGCCAAGGCGACCTTCCTTGTGCGAGGTGGAAAGTGAGCCCCGCCGTTGATGAGCTCCAGTTCCTCATCGCTCAGCGGGCGATCCGGTCGAAAGCTGTATGCGAACGTCACGGTGTTGTAGTCATCGACCGGGACCCATGCGCGACCCCCGCTGCCGGTGAAGAACGGACTGGGCGCCCGCGGAATCAGACTGAACATCGGAGCGACCCATTGCGAGATGCGCCAGAAGTAGTCTTCCCCACGGCTGCGACGTGCTGCACTCGCGAAGCCATAGGCCATGTCTTTGAGTGTGATCACCGGTGCGCCGTCTACAGCGAGATCCGCTCCAGTCACGCCAAGCGCGGATTCGGCCGGATCGAGCTCTTGGTGCAGGAAGCTGATATGAGAGCTATCGATCTCGCCCTCAGCGCCTTGCAGCCAGTTGGAGCGCTGCAACCAGCGGGACACGTGACGATGCCCCTCAGGTACACGCGTCCATTCGAAATTCGGCGGCGGTGGCATCCGGTCTTTAGGGCCCATGTACACCCAGACCACACCGCCGGCCTCCACGACCGGATACGAGCCGATGGAGCAGGCCGCAAGCACGCGAGGGTTGTCTTTGATGCGGCAGTCATTGGGAATGTCCACGCAGTTGCCCTCGACGTCGAACTTCCAGCCGTGATAAGCGCAGCGCAGGCCGCCTTGTTCATTTCTCGCGAAGAACAAAGGAGCGCCTCGGTGGGCGCAGTACGCATCCACCAGACCCACACGACCGCTGCTGTCGCGAAACGCGAGCAGGTCCTCGCTCAGGATGCGCAACCGCACTGGCGCGGAGTCTGGCTGCGCAATTTCTTCGGAAAGCACGGCAGGCAACCAGAAGCGCCGAAACAAACTTCCCATTGGCGTTCCTGGTCCGACTCGCGTGAGCAAGTCGTTTTCTTCCTTCGAGAGCATAGGTTCTCCAGTCCAATCGTGGGACCGAAGTACATCACACGAGATGCCCATAGTTCAAGATAGCGCAACATATTTCGCATACGTGAAAAGTGAGATTTCGCAAATGCGAAAGTGAATGCGATTCTGCGAAAGAAAGGCATGCTGCGTGCTACGATCGATTCATGCTTGTTCGGACAGTCACCAGTGCTCTTCAGATCTTTGAAGCCTTCGCGGAACACCGAAGGCCGATGAACCTTTCGGAGCTTTCGCGCCTTCTGGACATCCCAACTTCGACATGCTTTGGACTTATGCGAACGCTGGAGGCCAGCGGCTATCTGTACGAAGTCGGCGGACGAAAGATGTTCTATCCAACAGCGCGTTGGCTGTTGAAGTCACGCGAAATCGGAACGCACGATCCAGTGCTCGGACTCGTGCGACCGCATCTTGAAAAGCTGCGCGATAGCAGCGGAGAAACCGTGATGCTCTCGAAGCGGCTGGCCGATTCGGTGGTGCTGCTCGATGTCATGGAGAGCAAGCAAACCATTCGCTACACCGCCGAGGTGGGCCAGCTCAAATCGCTGAATCTGACGTCCAGTGGCAAAGCATTGTTGAGTGCTCTGTCCGACGAAGAACGCGACTCGTCCCTATTGCGGCTGCACGGCGCAAACGGTGCGCGGCTGAGCGTGGCACAGCGCACTCAATTGAAGGACGAAATCAAAAAGGCTTCAGTCAAGGGCTGGTATGTAGGCCGCGCGGAGATCAGCATGGATGTGATGGGCGTGGCCGTCCCTGTCAGGCTTGCGGGAGAAGTCTTCGCGCTTGCAGTGGCCGGTCCGCTTCCTCGAATGGACCGGAGCGTTTCCGCCAATGCCAAGCAGCTTCTCGCTGCAGCCAAAACCTTGATGAAGCAGTTGTAGAAACGACTCACGCTGACATGCTGCGGCAAATTGCAGACATCGGTGCATCGCATGTTGATCGAACCACCACCTGGAGAAGCTCGATATGGATTTGGGAATTTCGGGGCGCAAAGCGCTCGTGTGCGCCTCATCGAAGGGGCTGGGCCTTGCCTGTGCTGAGGCGCTCGCCAAAGAGGGATGCAACGTCTGGATCAATGGCCGTGATTCGGCGCGACTGACGAATGCCGCCAAAGAGCTGAAGGCGCGCACCGGCGTCGAAGTGACGCCGGTTCAAGCGGATCTTCGTACGGAGGAAGGGCGGCAAGCATTGATCGCGGCCTGCCCTGATGCTGACATTCTGGTCAACAACAACGAGGGGCCGCGACCGGGCAATTGGGGCGACTGGACTTACGCCGATTGGGTCGGCGCGCTTGAAAACAACATGCTGCCCGCGATCATGATGATGACCGCCCTCGTGCCAGGCATGCAGCAGAGGAAGTTCGGCCGAGTCGTGAACATCACCTCGGCGATGGTGAAGATGCCCTATTCATGGATGATTCTGTCGGCCACCGCCCGTACTGGGTTGACCGCCTTCTCCAAAGCGCTTTCGATGGATGTGGCAATCGACAATGTCACGGTCAACAACCTCCTTCCAGAGCGCATCGATACTGACCGGCAGGAGTTGATGGCCCAGAGAATGATGAAGGAAAGCGGAATCTCGCGTGACGAAGCTCGGCGCCAGATCACTGAGACCATTGCTGCCAAGCGATTCGGTCAACCTCAGGAGGTCGGCGATATGTGCGCGTACCTCTGCAGCGTCCAAGCCAGTTTTGTCTCAGGCCAGAACATTCAGATCGATGGCGGATCCTATCCGGCGTTGATTTGATGGCTCATACAGGGTGAGCCGCTGCGTGCTGCGGTTGAGTCGCTGGCATTCATTGGCTTGACCGCATCCGGCTGTCAGTCCCTCACATCCACCAGCGCACCCAGCCCCACACCACGCCCAGCGTGATCAGCGTCACCGGAATGCCGGTGACGGCGTGGCGTTTCCAGTGAATCTCGATGCCCTGCTGGCGCGCAAGGTCGGCCACGATGAGGTTGGCGATCGAACCCACCAGAAGCAGATTGCCCGCGAAGGTGGTCACCAGCGCAAGCATCACACCCGCCTGTTCACCACTGCCCGCCAGATGGGGCAGCAACAGCATGACTGCCGGCACGTTGGACACCAGGTTGGAGAGCACCGCACCCGCCACCAGCAGTGGCCCGGGGTCGGTCAGGTGCACGCCCTGCGTGCCCAGCCATGCCACCGCCTGCGCCGCCAGGCCTGTGGTTTCGAACGCGTGATTCACCACGAACAGGCCCATGAAAAGGATGAGCAGGGGCCAATCGACCAACCCCAACACATGCGATGAGTGAAGACGTCGACTCAGCAGCAACACGCCAGCGCCCACGAGCGCGGCCACATCGCGTGGCCAGTTGGTGAACAGGAAGATCAGCAAGAGCGCGCCAGCGACAAAAAGGCCCTTGGCGGTCTGCCAGCCATCGAAAGCAGGTTCTGCGTCCGCATCTGTCCCCTCTCCCGCTGGCGGCAGAGGGCCGGGGTGAGGGCTCCCCCGACCCGGCCCGAACGCCAGCCACCCCCACAACAACGCCAAACCGATCAGCACGGGCGGCAGGGCCTGCCGCACATAACCCGCAAACGGCAACTGCAGCACCGAGCCGATCAGCATGTTCTGCGGATTGCCGATCAGCGTGGCGGCCGACCCGATGTTGGCCGCGCAGGCCAGACCGATCAGGAAAGGCAGCGGGTCGATGCCGCGGCGCAGGCACAGCCGCGCGACCACGGGTGTCATGGCAAGGCAGACGATGTCGTTGGAGAACACCGCCGAGAGCGCCCCCGCCACGAGGATGAGCGCCGCGAGCAGCCCGCTGCGCGAGAGCGGCATGTCGCCCACGCGGCGGGTGACCGCGCCATAGAAACCGCCGAGCCGCATCTGCGCCGACACCACCATGAAGGCAAACAGCAACACGATGGTGGGCAGGTCGATGGCACGCGCCGCGTCTTCCACCGGCAGGCCGGCCAACGCGATCACTGCGATGGCGCCGAGCAAGGCCACGCCCGAGCGGTCCAGCTTCAGCCGGGGCAGGCCGCCGAGAAACATGCCGAGGTAGACGATCGCAAAGACGGCGACGACGCCCCAGTCGGTGGCGGAATGGTTCAGGACGGTGGTGGGCATGAGCGGCAAGGATGAACGCAGCGGATCGTAGCGTGTCCCCAAAGGAAAAGCCGCCCGAAGGCGGCTTGCTCTGTGGTGGTCTGTGCGGTCAGGCCTGCAGCGCGCTCCACATCTCTTGATCGCGCTCGGCCGTCCAGATGCGGGGGTTCTTGATGCCCTTGGCTTCGTCGTAGGCGCGGCTCACGTCGAACGGCAGGCAGTGTTCGTAGATGAACACGTGGCCGAACACCGGGTCCATGCTCTTGCGGGTGTGGGCCATGGCGGCCTTGAGATCCATGCCGGCGGCGGCGGCTTCCTTGCCGGCCTGGAACAGCGTGGTCACCCAGCGCTGGGTGTAGTCCAGCGCCTTGTTCACGTCGGCATTGCCTTTCATGGCTTCGCCGCGACCTGGCACGATGTACTCGGCCTTGAGTGCGCGCAGGGCCTCGAGCGTGGCGGGCCACTCTTCCAGTTGGGCGTCGCCGGTGTAGACGCCGGCTTCGTACTCCACCAGGTCACCGCTGAACAGCACCTTCTCTTCTTCCACCCAGGCAATCGTGTCACCGCGCGTGTGACCCGGGCCCGGGTGCCAGATCTGCACCTTCACGCCGCCCAGGTCCACCTCGAGGCTGCCCTGGCGGCCGGGTTTTCCGTCGCCCACCACCAGGGTGGGCCAGGTCAGGCCGGGCACGCTGTCGGCACCGCGGAACAGGCGCGGGAAACGCTCCATCTCGCTCTGCATGTCCTCGGCGCCGCGCTCGACGATCAATTCGTAGGTGCCACGGCTGGCAATGATTTCAGTGGCGCCTTCGGCGGCGTAGGCGCTGGCACCCAGCACGCGCACCGCGTGGTAGTGAGTGAGCAGCACGTACTTGATGGGCTTGTCCGACACCTTGCGGATCTGCTGGATCAGGTCGCGCGCCATGGCGGGCGTGGCGGTGGCGTCGCTGACCATGATGAACTTCTCGCCAATGATCACGCCCGAGTTCGGGTCGCCTTCGGCGGTGTAGGCCCAGCAGTGCGGGCTGAGTTGCTCGAAGGTGATCTTCTTGTCGGCCAGGTCGGCCTGCGAGGCGAAAGCTTTGCTCATGGGATGTCTCCAGGTGGGGTGAGGCGCGATTTTAACTAAACGAAATCAATTACGCATCAGTAAATCATCAAATCCCGACCGCACCACCGGTCATGCCACGCTCCAGCATGGCCACCACCTCTTCAGCAAAGGCGCTGTAGCTCATGGGACCGCCAGGGCGCAGCCAGGTGAAAGTCCAGTTGATCATGCCGAGCAGCATCATGGTCAGCGCGGTCTGGTTGGCCGCCGTCACGCGATCGGGATAGGCGCGCTTGAGAAAGCGGGTGAAGGCCGCCACCACGTCGCGCTGGCGGTTGAGGATGAGTTCGCGCTGCACCTCACCCAGGAATTTCGTGTCGGACACCAGCGCCGCGTGGCGCGTGGCCGAGGTCTCGTACTCGGTCAGGAAAACCCGCACGAGTTCGTTGAGCGCCTCGCGTTCGCTCAGGTTCTTGCGCTGCGCGCGCGCTTCCGCTTCGCCAATGAGCGCCAACAAGCGCTGCGTGTAGCGATCCAGAAGGTCGTAGAGGATGGCTTCCTTGCTCTCGTAATAGTGGTAGAGCCGGGCCTTGCTGGTGCCGCAGGCAGCAGCGATGTCGTTCATGCTGGCGGCCGGAAAGCTCTGGCGCGCGAAGCACTGGGCAGCAACGTCGAGGATCTCGTCGCGCTTGAGGTCGTGGAAAGCTGACTTGGGTCTGGCCATCGGCGCATTCTGCCGGACGCCATCTAAGATGGCGCATGGCCAAGCCGATCGACCCTT
The DNA here is from genome assembly GCF_051860785.1 of Hydrogenophaga sp. Lineage (GTDB taxonomy): Bacteria > Pseudomonadota > Gammaproteobacteria > Burkholderiales > Burkholderiaceae_C > Hydrogenophaga. The sequence goes on along the minus strand of NZ_JBIMLB010000021.1, from coordinate 55,339 downwards.
TTGCCTCCTACGCCTGCGAACTGCTCTCGTGCGTGGGCCCTTGTGTGGCCAAGCGCATGTTCGGTGGCTGGGGCATCTCGGTCGATGGCATGAACATCGGCATCATTGCGTGGGACACGCTGTTCCTCAAGACCAACGCCGAGACCGAGCCGCAATGGCTGGCTGCCGGCGCCCAGCCCTTCGTGTTCGAGGCCAAGGGGAAGCGCATGAAGCTGAACTACCACACCCCTCCGGCGGAGGCGCTGGAGTCGCCCGCGCTCATGCTGCCTTGGGCGCGGCTGGCGCTCGCGGCCGCCGTGGCGGCGCGCAAGCCCAAACGCAAGACCCGTTGAGATCCGGCGCCGGGCCGCCCCAAGCCGGATCAGCCCCCTTGGGGGGCAGCGACCCGCGCAGCGGTGGAGCGTGGGGGTCGCTGGTTCAGGGCGGGTTCGACTCGAAAGGCGTGAGTACCCTTCCGCGACCTGCGACCAGGTATTCGCTGTAGCCCAGCAGGCCACGCACCAGCCTCAGGAACGCCCAGGCGGCCTGGCCGAGCGCCGCGACCAGTTCGCGACCGGGCTGCGCGACTTCTCGTCCGAAGCGGGTATCGACCTCTGCCGCACGGGCCTCCGACTCGCTGCACCACTCGAAGCGCACCGGCGTGGCTTGCGCGGGCTGCCACGGCTCCATGACCACGCGCGCACCGGCCGGCACCGCCAGGCTCTGGCCGGCTTCCAGCATGTGGTCGCCCAGCTCGTTGCCGTGGCCCTGGGTGGGCAGACCGAGCGTCACCCAGGCGCGGCCCTGGGTGATGTACAAACGGCTGGGTACCTTGGGGCGCAGGCTCATCGCGCGGCGGGCATCCAGCCGCCAGCCACGCGCGGCTGCAACGCCAATGGCGCGTTGCAGGGTCGGGGAGCAGGAAGCGGAATGGGTGGTCATGTGGAACTCCTGGTGGGGGACGATGGCTCATCCTGGGCATCAATCTTCGCCGCCTCTGCCCCTTTGGTCCAATGAATACGCAGTAGGCTATTGATTCGACAACCGCATCAATGTCCGGAGACAAGCCATGCAGCTGACCAGCAGCCACCCCCGCACCAGGCCCATCGCCGCGGGTCATCTGCGCGCCTTCGACGCCGTGGCCCGCCACCTGAACTTTCGTGCTGCCGCCGAGGAACTTTCGCTCACGCAAAGCGCGGTCAGCCGGCAGATCCAGGCGCTGGAGGACGAGGTCGGCACCGCCCTGTTTCTGCGCCACACGCGCGCCGTGGAACTCACCAGCGCAGGCTCGCAACTGCTGCGCGCCTCCAGCATGGCGCTGGAACGCATCGACACCGCCGTGCGGCAGATCCGCCAGAGCGCCGGGCGCAAGAGCGTGGCCATCACCACCTGGGCCTCGTTCGCCTCCATGTGGCTGATCCCCCGCCTGGAGGCCTTCCAGCGCGACCACCCGGATATCGACATCCGCATCGACGCGACCGACAACGCGGTTGACCTCGCCACGGCCGATGTGGATCTGGCACTGCGCTACGCGGTGCCGCAGACGGTGCCTTCGACGGCGCTGCGCCTGTTCGGCGAACAGCTCACGCCAGTGGCCAGCCCCTGGCTCCTCAAGAGCCATCCCATCAGCAGCATCGAAGACCTCTCGAAATGCGCGCTGATCGAAGCCGGTGACGCACACCGCACCCGCCACCTGGAGTGGCTCACCTGGCAACGCTGGCTCGACACCTTCGGCAGCGTGCCCGCCGCCAGCAAGACCGGCAAGAGGGGCGCGCGCAGCCACCTGCAGCCCAAGCTCTCACCGCAGCGCTGGATGTACTTCAACTACGCCAACCAGATCGTGCAGGCCGCGCTGACCGGCCAGGGCGTGGCCCTGGCGCGTCTGCCGCTGGTGGCCGAGAGCCTGGCCAGCGGCGATCTGATCGAGCCTCTGCCCCACACGCGGCTGGACTCGCCCCTCGTCTACTGGTTGATGGTGGCGCCGCGCAGCGTGCAGCGCCCGGAGGTGAAGGCGTTCTGCGACTGGCTGCTGCAGCAGGCGGCGCTGACGCGCGAAGCCATCGGCGACGTGCCCGATCCGGACACAGTGGATCAAATCGATTGATGTCGACGACGAACCTTCACAGCCGCGCCAGCGGCAACCTGCGCAGCATCGTCTTCATGCTGATCGCGGTGGGTTTCTTCGCACTCATGGACGCGGTGCTCAAGACCCTCGCCGCGCGCTACCCGGTGCTGCAGATCGCCGCGCTGCGCGGCATGACTGCCCTGCCGCTGGTGCTGGTCTACATCGCCTGGCGCGGCGCCTGGCACTCGGTGTTGAAGGTGCGCTGGCCGCTGCACGTGCTGCGCGGCCTGCTCGGCATCACCATGCTGTCGCTGTTCACCCTGGGTGTGCGCGAACTGCCGCTGTCGGCGGCGTACACGCTGTTCTTCATCTCGCCCCTCTTGATCACCGCGCTCTCGGTGCCGGTGCTCAAGGAGCGTGTGCCGCAGGCGCACTGGTGGGCCATCGGCATCGGCTTCGTCGGCGTGGTGATCGCGCTGCGTCCGAGCGGCACGGACCTGCAGGCCGGGTTCGTCACCATCGGCGGCCTGGCCACGCTCGGTGCCGCTCTCTGCTATGCAGTGGCGGCCGTCGCCGGTCGACTGGCCAGCCGCACCGACAGCAGCGAGAGCATGGTGCTGTCGATGATGCTGTTCATGGCATTGGGCGCGGGCGCGCTGGCCCTGCCTGGCTGGGTGTCGATCCACCGCGCCGACGCACCCCTGTTGCTGGCGCTGGCCATCACCGGCTTCTGCGGCCAGCTCGCCATCACTGAAGCCTTCCGCCACGGCCAGGCTTCAGCGGTGGCGCCATTCGAATACAGCGCCCTGGCCTGGGGGCTGGGGCTGGACTGGCTGATCTGGCACACGCTGCCCAGCTCACACACCTGGCTCGGCGCGGCCATCATCATCGGCAGCGGGCTCTATTTGGTGCGGCGCGAGAAGCGCATCACCGAGGTGCACGCGAGCGCGGAGCATCCGTAACGATCCGCGAAGCGGTGGGGCCTCTATTTCACAGGCCACATCACCCCGGTGTCACTCAGGATGGCATCCAGCGGCACATCGTGGGCCTCGGGCTTGAGGTACGGCAGGTACCCGAAGTCGTAGCCCAGGCCCACGGTGAAGGGCTTGGGCTGAAGGCTGGCCAGGGTGCGGTCGTAGAAGCCGCCGCCGTAACCGAGCCGGAAGCCGCCGGGGCCATAGCCCACGCAGGGCACGAAGATCAGCGAGGGCTCGACGATCTCGGTGTCCTTTGGCTTCGGGATGCCATAGGCATCCTCTTCCATCGGGCAACCGGGGTACCAGGTGTAGAAGGTGAGCGTCTTGTCGATCTTGTTGACCACCGGCAGGCCGATGCGCCGGTGCCGCTGTGCGCCCTGCGCATCTTCCTCCAGACCGGCTTCCTGCCAGCGGAACAGCGCGGGCAGGGGGTCGAACTCGCCCTTGATCGGCCAGTAGGCGCCAATGATGGCGTCGGGCCGGTGGATCAGCCACACGCGCATGACCCGCTGCAGCAAATCGTTGCGCAGGTTGCGGTCGGCCAGGGCCTGGCGTTTCTCGATCAGCGACTTGCGCCACTCGATCTTCAGCGCCGCTGCCGATCCTTCCGCGGGCGCCGTGTGGGGTCGTGGGTCACTCTGACCTTCTTTGTTGTCCATAATCAGCGCATGAAACGGGTTGGTATGACACAGGGAATTCAGAAGCGGATCGCGGCCGGCTGGCGGCTCATTATGGCGGGCGCGCTGCTGCAGGCTGGTCTGGCGTGTGCGCAGAGTGCATCCGGTGGGTCCGATGCCGCCTTGCTGGAGATGCGCGAAGCCTTCCGGCGCAACAACACGGGGCAACTCGCCAGCTTGCTGCCCCAGATCCGAGGCCACGCGCTGGAGCCCCTGGCCATGTACTGGGACATGCGCCCCCGTCTGGAGACCGCCAGCGTGGCCGACATTCGCGTCGCACTGGACCGCATGGCCGGTACCTACTGGGAAGATCGGCTCCGCAACGACTGGCTGCTGCTGCTGGGCAAGGCGCGCAACTGGGCCGTCTTCGAAGCCGAGCTGCCGAAATTCCGCATGCAGGACGACCGCCAGGTGCGCTGCTACGGGCTCATGCTCGACGCAGCTGCGGGCCGCATCCCGGCAGATGCCGCTGCCGTGCAGGTGCAGGCCAACTGGCTGGCCCAGCGCGAAGCAGAAGACGGCTGCGCCACCGCCGCGCAAGCGCTGCTGGCCAGCGGGCACCTGAAGCCCGAGGCGGTGTGGCAACGCGCCCGGCTGGCCATGGACTCCAACCGCGCGCGCGTGGCCAGCCAGGCCGTGGCGATGCTGGATCCCGAAAGGGCCGCAACGGTGGAGCAGATCGCAAATGACCCGGCGAAGTACCTGGACGACAAGATCACCGCCATCCGTCCGCGCACCAAGGAGCTGGTGACGCTGGCCATCATCCGCCTGGCCGCCAACGATGCGGCTGCAGCCGCGGTGGAAGCCGACCACCTGCGCTGGAAGGCCCAGCTCACCAAGGAAGAGCGAAGCTGGATCTGGGGCGTGATCGGCAAGCGATCGGCGCAAAGACTCCAGGCAGACGCCCTGACTTACTTCGCCAATGGCGAGGAGCGGTTCATGCACGACGAGCACCTGGCCTGGAAGGCGCGCGCGGGCATGCGCGCCAGCGCCTGGGCCGCCGTGCGCGATGCGGTGGCCGCCATGAGCGAGGACCAGCGCAACGATCCGACCTGGGTCTACTGGAACGCGCGCGCCGTGCAGGCGCTCAAGCTGCCCGATCCTGCGACCGCCTCCGTGCAGGCCAACGCGCTTTACGAATCCATTGCCTCACCGCGCGGCTTCTACGAACTGCTGGCCATGGAAGCGCTGGGCCGCCCGATCACCGTGCCGCCCGCCCCGGAGGCCCTGAGTCCGGAGGAAATCGCAGCCGCGCAGACCACCCCTGGCCTGCGCCGAGCGCTGATTGCCATGAAGCTCGGCCTGCGCAGCGAAGGCGTGCGCGAGTGGAACTACACCGTGGGCCTGCACACGCCGGGCGGCATGCCTGAACGCGAGCTGCTGGCCGCGGCCGACCTGGCCTGCAGGCACGAGTTCTGGGATCGCTGCATCAACACCAGCGAGCGCACGCCGCAGGTGCTGGACCACGCGCAGCGTTTCCCCTTGCCGCACCGCGAATCCGTGGTGCCGCGCGCCCGGGAAATCGGCCTCGACCCCGCCTACGTCTATGGCCTCATTCGGCAGGAAAGCCGCTTCATCACCGACGCGCGTTCAGGGGTGGGCGCATCCGGCCTCATGCAGGTGATGCCCGCCACCGCGCGCTGGACCGCCCGCAAGATCGGCCTGACCGACTTCAAGCCCGGCCAGATCACCGATCGCGACACCAACATCCTGATCGGCACCGCCTACCTCAAGTTCGCGCTGGACGATTTCGAAGGCTCACTGCCGCTGGCCGCTGCCGCCTACAACGCAGGACCGGGCCGCTCGCGCACGTGGCGCAACGGCCCCACGGTACCTGGTGAAGTGTGGGCCGAGAACATTCCCTTCGAGGAAACGCGCGACTACGTCAAGCGCGTGCTGGCCAACACCACCCATTACGCCGCGATCATCACCGGCCAGCCACAATCGTTGCGAGCACGCCTGGGCACGGTGGGCCCACGATCCCAGACCTCGCAAGCCATCAACACCGAACTGCCATGACCCCGATCCGAAACGTTCTTGTCCTGGGCGGCACCGGCTTCGTGGGCCGCCACGTGTGCGAAAAGCTGCACCGCCAGGGCTGGCGCATCACGGTTCCCACGCGGCGAGCCATCAACGCCTCGAGCGTTCAGCCTTTGCCGCGTGTCACGGTGATCGAGGCCAACGTGCACGACCCCGCCCAGCTGCTCGCGCTGATGGAGGGACACGACGCCGTGGTGAACCTCGTGGCCATTCTGCACGGCACCGAAGATGCGTTCGAAAAGGTGCACGTCGAACTGCCCCTGGCCATCGCGGAGGCTTGCGCTGCAGAGGGCCTCAGGCGCGTGGTGCACGTCAGCGCCCTGGGTGTGAGCCTGGACGCGCCGTCCCGATACCAGCGCAGCAAGGCACGTGGCGAAGAAGTCCTTCGCGGTGCCAGCCTGGACCTCACGATCCTGCGGCCCAGCGTGATCTTTGGCGCCGGAGACCGCTTCCTCAACCTGTTCGCCCGCATGCAGTCCGTGCTGCCCCTGGTGCCGCTGGCGGGCGCCCGCGCGCGCTTCCAGCCGGTGTGGGTGGAAGATGTGGCCAGCGCCGTGGTGGCCAGCCTGCGCGATGTGGATCTGCCCATGAGCAGCGTGGGCCAGACCTTCGAATGCGCCGGCCCCGAGACCTTCACCCTGGCCGATCTGGTGCGCCTTGCGGGACGCCACGGCAGCCATCAGCGCCCGGTGATGCCCCTGCCCGGCACGCTGGCGCGATGGCAAGCCCGCGTCATGGAGATGCTGCCGGGCGAGCCGCTCATGAGCCGCGACAACCTCGATGCCATGTCCACGGACAACGTGGCCACCAACCAGTGGCCCGGTCTGGCCTCCCTGGGCATCGAGGCCGCCAGCGTGAACACCATCGCCCCGACGTACCTGGGTAATCAGGGCGGCCGCAGCCGGTTGCTTGCTTACCGCCATTCGGCACGTCGTTGAGTCGTTTGGGGATCGAACCCCTCAGGGTGAAGTATTTGTTTGGCAAACTTCGTCGCCTCGCCAAAAGCGAGTACTTTCAACCGACAGGAGAGCCCATGACCGCCACCCTCGTACCCTCCCCGCTCCCGACGCCGTCCCGCCACGTCGGCCTGCTGCACGCGAACAACGGTGTGCGCACCGAGCACCAGCGAGAGGTGATCAACCGCCTCAAGCGCATCGAAGGCCAGGTGCGCGGGTTGATCGAGATGGTCGACAGCGCCCGGCCTTGCGAGGACGTGGCGCAGCAGATGTCGGCCGCGCGCAAGGCGATGGACAAGGCCTTCTACCGCATGATGGCCTGCACGGTCATGGAAGCGGTCTCGGAATCGGCCTCGGAAGTGGAAACCTTCCGTGAAGTCGAGCGCTCCACACGCATCCTGGAAAAGTACGCCTAAAGAATTGAGCCCCCACGCTCCGCCGCTGCGCGGGTCGCTGCCCCCCGAGGGGGCTGGGCCTGCCTTGGGGGCGGCCCGGCGGCGGGCCCGTTGCCCCCACGCTCGGCCGCTGCGCGGGTAGGTGAATGGCGAATCAGTGGAGGCATGGTTTGGCATCAATGCCGCAGCCAGCCTCCACTAACATGCCGGGATTCAAACAGAGGAATCCCATGGCACTGCAGCTCTACATCGGCAACAAGAACTACTCGTCCTGGTCCATGCGCCCCTGGGTGCTGATGAAACAGGCCGGCATTCCGTTTGAAGAAGTGATGGTGCGATTCGACTCGTTCGACGCCGATTCCAGGTTCAAGAGCAAGCTGCGCACCGTGAACCCGCTGGGCAAGGTCCCCGTGCTCGTGGACGACGGCCTGGCGATCTGGGACACGCTGGCGATTGCAGAGTATCTCGCGGAGACTTTTCCGCAAAAGCGCCTGTGGCCTCTAGACCCCAAGGCGCGCGCCCGCGCCCGCAGCGTCTGCGCCGAGATGCACAGCGGCTTCGGGGCGCTGCGCAACCACTGCCCCATGAACATTGAAGCCTTGCTGCCCGACGTGGGGCGGCTGATCTGGCGCGACAAACCCGATGTGCGCGCGGATGTCGCGCGGCTTTGCGGCATGTGGAGCGATCTGCTGGCGTCCCAGCCAGAGGGCAGCCTGCTGTTCGGTGACTTCACGATTGCCGATGCGTACTTCGCACCGGTGTGCATGCGCATCAACACCTACGGCCTGCCCGTGCCTGCCGATCTGGCGGCGTATGTCGCGCGGGTCACTGCGCTGCCCGGTGTCCAGGCCTGGATAGGCGACGCGCTGAAGGAGCACGATTTCATCGACTTCGACGAGCCCTATCGTCTGGGGCGGTGACGGGGCGAAGCCCCTAAACTCGCTCCCATGAAAACCTACCTCGTGGGCGGCGCCGTGCGCGACGCGCTGATGGCGCGCGACGCCCATGCGCCCAAGGCTTCCCACGTGGACCGCGACTGGGTGGTGGTGGGCGCCACGCCCGAAGCCATGGTGGATCAGGGGTTCCTGCCCGTGGGCCGCGACTTCCCGGTGTTCCTGCACCCGCAAACCCGCGAGGAATATGCACTGGCGCGCACCGAGCGCAAGACCGCGCCGGGGTATCACGGCTTCGCGTTCCACGCAGCGCCTGGCGTCACGCTGGAAGACGACCTCGCGCGGCGCGACCTGACGATCAACGCCATGGCGGTGGCCGCCGATCAGGCGAACGACCCGGCAAACGCCCCGTTGATCGATCCGCACCAGGGCCAGCGCGACCTGCGCGATGGCGTGCTGCGCCACGTCACCGCCTCGTTTGCCGAAGACCCGGTTCGCATCCTTCGTGTGGCGCGCTTCGCCGCGCGCTTCCCACGCTTCAGCGTCGCGCCGGAAACCGGGGTGCTGATGCGCCAGATGGTGGAGCACGGCGAGGTGGACCACCTGGTGGCCGAGCGCGTGTGGCAGGAGCTCTCGCGCGGGCTCATGGAGCAGCGACCGAGCCGCATGTTCGAGGTGCTGCGCGAATGCGGCGCACTCCAGCGGCTGCTGCCGGAGGTGGATCGTCTTTGGGGGGTGCCCCAGCGCCCCGAATACCACCCCGAGATCGACACCGGTGTGCATCTCATGATGGTTCTGGACATGAGCGCGCGGCTGGACGCGAACCTGGCCACGCGCTTTGCCTGCCTGTGCCACGACCTTGGCAAAGGCACCACACCGGTCGACGCACTGCCACGTCACATCGGCCACGAAGCGCGCAGCGCGAAACTGCTCAAGCAGGTGTGCGATCGCTGGCGCGTGCCGGTGGAGTGTCGCGAGCTGGCCGACGTGGTGGCGCGCGAGCATGGCAACATCCACCGCAGCGGCGAACTCGGCGCGGCGGCGCTGGTGCGGCTGCTCGAGCGTTGCGACGCGCTGCGCAAACCCGCGAGGTTTCACGACGTGCTGCTGGCCTGCGAGTGCGACGCGCGCGGACGGCTGGGGCATGGCGAGAACGAGTACCCCCCCCGCGTGCGGCTGGCACAGGCACTGGCGCTGGCGCAGTGTGTGGACACCGCTGTGGTGGCCTCCCAGGCCCAGGCCGATGGCCTCGCCGGCCCACGGGTGGGAGAACGCATTCAAAAAGCGCGTGTGACAGCGGTCGCCCAGGGCATGGGTCTCGATCTGCTGGACTGAACGGAAACAAGTCGCAAGAGCGGCAACAAGTCCCGCACCGCAGCGCTCGGTCAAACGCGCCATCCGCTCGACCCGCCGTCGTGTCTGTTACGGTAGCGGGCAGATGAGCACATTTCCCACATTGCTGACAGACCGCATGGCGCTCTTCCTGGACTTCGATGGAACGCTCGCCGATCTCGCCCAACGGCCCGATTCGGTGGTCATCCCCGAGGATCTGGTGCCGCTGCTGGACCGGCTGCACAACCGACTGAACGGTGCGCTGGCGCTGGTCACCGGGCGTGCGCGCGAGGACATCGAACCGATGCTCAAGCCGTGGCGCTGGCCAGGCGCGTTCGAGCATGGCGCGCTGCGCCAGTCGGCACTCGGCCATTTCGAACAGGCGGCACCGCTGGGCCTGGCCGGCGCCCTGCAGGCCGCGCGCGCTGTGGCATCCCAGCATGAAGGCCTGCTGGTGGAACACAAGCGCACTTCGATGGCACTGCATTTCCGTCTGGCACCTGCGCTGGAGGCCCTGTGCGTGACGACGCTGGCTTCGGCGATCGCCAACGACCCCGAGTTGCAACTGCTGCGTGGCAAGGCCGTGGTGGAAGTGAAGTCCACCCGCGTGAGCAAGGGCAAGGCGATCGAGGCCTTCATGCAGGAAGCCCCTTTTGCCGGTCGCGAACCGGTGTTTGCTGGTGACGACGTGACCGACGAAGCCGGGTTCGAGGTGGTGCAACGCCTGGGCGGCAGAGGCATCAAGGTGGGCGACGGACCTTCCGTGGCTCGACACCGATGTCCGAGCCCGGAAGCACTGCGGACCTGGTTGTCCGAATCCCTGCACGTCCAGACCGCCACACCATGAAACCCGACGACATGCCCTCTCACCCGCACGGTTTCGCCCTGCCCGCGCCTCCTTCACTGTCACTCGGCGTGGTCGGCAACTGCGCCTTCAGCGCGCTGATCGATCCTCACGGCCGCGTGGTCTGGAGTTGCCTGCCACGCTTTGATGGCGATCCCGTCTTCCACGCCTTGCTGGGGGGAGAAGACGCCGAGCAGGGCTCTTTTGCGATCGAAATTGAAGACCTGGCCGAGGCACGCCAGCGCTACGAGCCCAACACCGCCGTGCTGGTCACTGAACTGTGGGACCGCCATGGCCAGGGCCTCGCCATCACCGATTTCGCGCCGCGCTTTCCCTCGCGCGGGCGCTTTTTCCGGCCCACCATGCTGGTGCGCCGCGTGCGACCGCTGCAGGGTGCGCCGCGCATCCGCGTGAGCGTCACCCCACGCTTCGACTGGGGACGCCAGACGCCCACCATCACCTCGGGCAGCAACCACATCCGATACGTGGGCGACCAGCAGACGCTGCGCCTGCAGACCGATGCCTCGATCAGCCACGTGCTGGCGCGCGAACCCTTTCTGCTGACGCGCGAACACAACTTTCTGCTCGGACCGGACGAAACCCTCGAAGGCGGCGTGGGGGACACCGCGCGCCATTTCGAACAGGAGACGCTGGCGTACTGGCGCGGCTGGAGCCAGCGCCTGGCGTTGCCCCTGGAATGGCAGGACGCGGTGATCCGCGCGGCCATCACGCTCAAGCTCTCGCTGTACGAGGACACCGGCGCGATCATCGCTGCCATGACCACCAGCATCCCCGAAGCACCTGGGACCCAGCGCAACTGGGACTACCGCTACTGCTGGCTGCGCGACGCTTTCTTCGTGGTGCGCGCGCTCAACAGCCTGGCCGAAGTGGGCACCATGGAGGACTACCTGCGCTGGCTGGCCAACGTGGTCGTGGGCGCGGGCGGCGGCCATGTGCAGCCGCTGCACGGCATCGGCCTGGAGCGTGAGCTGCCCGAGCGCATCTGCGAAACCCTGCCGGGCTACCGCGGCATGGGGCCGGTGCGCGTGGGAAACCAGGCGCAGGAACACTTCCAGCACGACGTGTACGGCAACATCGTGCTCGCCGCCGCGCAAGCGTTTCACGACCGCCGCCTGCTGCACCCTGCGGGTCTCGCTGAGTTCGAGCGGCTGGAGGAAGTGGGCGAGCAGGCCGTTCGCATCCACGACCAGCCGGATGCAGGCATGTGGGAGCTGCGCACCCGCGCTCGTGTGCACACCAGCTCGGTGCTGATGTGCTGGGCCGCCTGCGATCGCCTGGCCAAGATCGCACACACCCTGGGCCTGCCCGAGCGATCCACCTACTGGAAGCGCCATGCCGACGCCATGCGCGAACGCATCCTGCGTGAATCATGGAACGAGGAGCGCCAGGCCTTCGCCGAGAGCTTCGGCGGCCGCGACCTCGACGCCAGTGTGCTGCTGATGGCCGAGGTCGGCCTCATTGACCCGAAGGACCCGCGCTTCATCTCCACACTGGACGCGCTGGAGAAGCACCTGTGCGACGGCCCTTTCATGCGCCGCTATGAAGCGGCCGACGACTTCGGCAGACCCGAGACCGCTTTCAACATCTGCACCTTCTGGCGCATCGACGCGCTGGCACGCATCGGCCGTGTTGAAGAAGCCCGCGCCATCTTCGAAACCATGCTGGCTGCGCGCAACCCGCTGGGCATGCTGTCGGAAGACACGCATGCCACCACCGGAGAGATGTGGGGCAACTTCCCGCAGACGTATTCGATGGTGGGCATCATCAACGCCGCAGTGCGGCTCTCGGCCACCTGGGACACGGTGATTTAAATGGGTCGTCTCGTCGTCATCTCCAACCGCCTCGCCGATCCGCGCAAGACCGCCTCGGGTGGCCTTGCCGTGGCGCTGGGCCAGGCGCTGGAATCTTCGGGGGGCCTGTGGTTCGGCTGGAGCGGCAAGATCGTGGAAGACGGCACGCCGGGCGAAGGCGACATGCACCTGCAGCAGGCCGGAAAGGTGCAGCTCGCCACCGTGGACCTCAGTCGAGAAGACCACGACAGCTACTACCTCGGCTACAGCAATGGCGTGCTCTGGCCGGTGTTCCACTACCGGCTCGACCTGGCCGATTTCGATGCCGGCTACATCGGAGGCTACCGGCGCGTGAACCAGATGTTTGCGCACAAGCTGGCCAGTCTGCTCAAGCCCGACGACGTGATCTGGGTGCACGACTACCACCTCATTCCGCTGGCCGCCGAGCTGCGCGCCATGGGCTGCAAGCAGCGCATGGGCTTCTTCCTGCACATTCCGTTGCCGCCGCCCCTGATCCTGGCCGCAGTGCCTGAGCACGACTGGCTGATGCGCTCGTTTTTCGCCTACGACCTGGTGGGCCTGCAGAGCGAGGCCGATGTCGCGCACTTTGCGCGTTACGTCGGTACCGAGACGCCGGCCGACATCCTGGGCGAACACGAGTTCCGCGCTTTCGGCAAGACGCTGCAGGTGCAGGCCTTCCCGATCGGCATCGATGTGGAGGAGTTCATCGAGCTGGGCAAGGGCCGCGAATCGCAGGACATGCACAACCAGATGCGCACCGAGTACTCGCGCCGCCGCCTGCTGCTGGGCGTGGAGCGGCTTGACTATTCCAAAGGTTTGCCCCAGCGGCTCAAGGCATTTCGCCAGTTGTTGCAGGACTACCCGGAGAACCTCGGCAGCGCCACGCTGATCCAGATCGCGGCGCCCAGCCGCGAGTCGGTCGACGCGTACGCGGCGTTGCGCCAGGAACTGGAGAGCCTGTGCGGTTCGATCAACGGAGATCACGGCGAACTGGACTGGATGCCGGTGCGCTACATCCACCGCAACGTGGCGCGCAAACGCCTGCCGGGGCTCTACCGCGCGGCCAGCGTGGCCCTGGTGACGCCGCTGCGCGACGGCATGAACCTGGTCGCCAAGGAGTTCGTCGTCGCGCAGGATCCCGAGGACCCCGGCGTGCTGGTGCTCTCGCGCTTTGCGGGTGCAGCCGAACAGATGCATGAAGCCCTGCTGGTCAACCCTTACGACACTTCGCGCACCGCGCAGACCATTCAGCGCGCACTGCAGATGCCGCTCGAAGAACGCCAGCGCCGCCACCAGGCGCTGCTGACCGACATCCGCGCACACGACGTGCACTGGTGGCGCGAGCGCTTCCTGGCAGCGCTCGCCGCCATTCCCGCCCCGTAATCCATCCTCGCCGCAGGCGCCGGTCGCAAGGCCGGCGCCTGCTTTGCTTTTTCTTTTTTCTGGAGGAACTCCCTTGAACGACTTTATCGACCTTGCAAACCGCTGGGGAATCAGCCTGGGCGGCGCTGCGGCAAGCCTCATGCGCATCCTGGTGATCATCCTGGCGGCTTGGCTGCTGATCGTGGTTCTGCAACGCGCGGTCAGGACCTTGCGCGAACGCATTGCCAGCCGCATCGACGATCGCGAGGCAGCCAAGCGTGCCCAAACCCTGGGCCGCGTGTTCCGCTACCTCGTGGCGGTGGTCGTGAGCCTGGTGGCCGGCATGCTGGTGCTGGCCGAACTGGGCGTCTCGGTGGCACCCATTCTGGGCGCCGCCGGTGTGGTGGGTCTCGCGGTGGGCTTCGGCGCCCAAAGTCTCGTCAAGGACTACTTCACCGGCTTCTTCCTGCTGTTGGAAAACCAGATCCGCCAGGGTGACGTGATCAAGATCGGCGACCACGCCGGCATGGTGGAAGAGGTGACGCTGCGCTACGTGCAGCTGCGCGACTACGACGGCAACGTGCACTACGTGCCCAATGGCGTGATCAACACCGTGATCAACATGACCCGTGACTACAGCCAGGCGGTCCTCGACATCCGGGTGGCCTACCGCGAGAACGTGGACGAGGTCATGGAGGTGATGCGCGACGTGGCTGCCGCGCTGCGCGAGGAGCCCGATTTCATGGGCAAGATCATCGCCGACCTGGAAATCGCCGGGGTCGACAGCTGGGGTGAGTCGGGTCTGATCATCCGTTGCCGGTTCCGCACCCTGCCGCTGGAGCAGTGGGGTGTGAAGCGGGAATACCTGCGCCGGCTCAAGGCCGCTTTTGACGCCAAGGGCATCGAGATCCCCTACCCGCACCTCACGGTGTACGCCGGGCAGGATCGAGAAGGCAGGGCGCCCTCTTTCCCGCTGCAGCCGTTGCAGCAACGGCAGGAGACCTGAGGAATCCCACGGCGACCGTGGGATATCGGCCCGGCGGGCTGGTGCGGCGAGGCTGCGTGTGCCAACATGTGGCCCACTCCGCTCCACCACCATGGCCGCCCGCAATCCCCTGAATCGCACGCTGGCCGAAGGCATCCGGCGGGTGGGTTTCCGCAAGTGGTATGAGCGCGAACTGCTCTCCAGCCATGCGCACATGCTGCTGGCCCTGCTCTCGGTGGTGGCCCTGCTGGCGAGTTTTGAAGCCCTCGGCGGCGGCAGCACTGGCGAGCAGATCATGGACTTCGCCTTCGTGCTGCTTTGCGGCGCAATCTCGCTATGGGCTCTGCGTCGCTACCTTTTCCTGCTGATGCACGCCGAGGAATTGGCCAACCAGGCCAATTGCCCGCAGTGCAAGGCCTATGGCCTGTTGCAACTGGTCGAAGCCCAGCACCGGCCGAACGCGGGCTGGGTGCCGGTCTGCTGCAAGCGCTGCGGCTTCACATGGAAGCTTGACGACGACAACGGATGAGCGCGCCTCAGGCCACGGCGTCCAGCGCGTGCGAGGCACCCAGCAGCGCCGGCGATTGCGCTGAGGTGATCACCCACACGGGAATGGCGGCCAGGTAGGCCTGGAACCGTCCCTTGGCTTCGAAGCGCTCCCGAAACGGCGAAGCATCGAACCACGTGCCCAGCCGGGGAACGATGCCGCCCCCGATATACACGCCGCCGCGTGCGCCCAGGGTGAGCGCGAGATCGCCCGCCACTGAACCCAGCAGGCCACAGAACATGTTCAGGGCCTCGTTGGCCTGCGGGTGGCTGCCGGCCAGTGCCGCTTCACTCACGGCGGCGGCACTGGCCAGTCCACCGGCGCTGGCGCTGTCGGCCTCGCACAGGAGCAAGAAGGCCTCCAGCAGGCCTGGCCCACTGAGCATGCGTTCGGCCGAGGCGCGGCCATGCCGCCGCTCGAAACCGTCCATCACCAGCCGCTCGCGGCGCGTGGACGCCGGCAGGGTGACGTGGCCTCCTTCACCCTGAATCGGCACCCAGCCGCCCCGGCCATCGGGCAACAGGCCCGACACGCCCAGGCCGGTGCCCGCACCCAGCAGCCCAATGGCTGCCTGCGGCTTCGCCGGGCCACCGCCCACCTGACGCAACTCGTCGGCCGGCAGGTGGGGCAACGCGAGCGCCAGCGCAGTGAAATCGTTAAGCACGCGCAGGGTCTGCAGACCGAACTCGGCCTGGAGTGCGGCCTGGGAGAACGACCAGTCGTGGTTGGTCATCCGCACCAGATCCCCCGTGACCGGGTTGGCCATGGCGATGGCCGCTGCAGCAGGGCGCTCAAGCCCGAGGCCATCGAGGTAGCTGCGCAGCGCGTGCTGCAGGCTGGCGTGTTCGGCAACGCGCAGCACGCGCACATGTTCGATGGCTGCGCCGGCACTGGCTTGCCAGGCGAAGCGGGCGTGGGTACCGCCGACGTCAGCGAGCACACGACCCGAAAGGAAATTGGAAGGCATGTTCAGATGAGCTGTGCGATGAGGCTGGCGATGAAGCTCAGCAGGATGGTGGTGGTGAACGGCAGGAACCACTCGCGCCCGAATGCCTTGAAGCGGAAATCGCCCGGCAGCTTGCCGAAACCCAGCTTGTGCAGCAGCGGCGTGAACCAGCTGATGAGCAGCAAGGCCAGGAAGATGACGATCATCCAGCGGATCATGGTGGTGCTCAGAGCCTATGCGAGCGGTCGCCAGCCGAAAAACCCATGGGAACCCATCCTTCGGCGCTCGCGGCAGGGGCCAGCGCCAGGACCTTGAAGAGTTCACCCATCTCGTGCTCGTTGAGCAGCTTCTGCATCATCGCGTTCTGCTGCACATCGGCGCGCTGCGCCAGGTCGAGCAGGCCGCAGTTGAGCAGGAAGCGGCCCTGGCTGGCGTAGCCGATGACGCCGAGGCCGGCCTCCTGCGCGGCCAGTGCCACACCGGTGAAGTTCACGTGGGCGGTGATGTCCTTCGAACCCACCTCGGCCAGCGGTTCACTGTCGCTGCGGTGGCCGCGGTGGCAGATCAGCGTGCCCATGGTTCGCTGCGGGTGGTAGTACTCGGCCTCGGGAAAGCCGTAATCGATCAAAAAGGCCGCACCGCGTTGCAGGCGATCGGCCAGGGTTCGCACGAAAGCTTCGGCCTGAGGATGGATTTCGGTGAGGTAGTCGTGTTCGCCGGGCACCTCGAACGGCGGGCGCAGGCTGGTCGCGCGGTCGGCCCAGGCGAACTGGCCCGCATCGGCAAGCGCCACGCCGCGCTCGAACCACACGCCACCCAGGCGCACCAGCAGCTGCACCGGCATGGCATCGAGCACCTCGTTGCCCAGCACCACGCCGCTCAGGCGCTCGGGCAGGGCATCGGCCCAGTGCACGCGGCCCGCGTGCGCCTCCAGCGTGGCGCGCTGCCGCTCGCGCAGGCTGCCGGAGAGGTCCACGATGGTGTAGCGAACGGGTGCCTGGCCCAGCACGGTCAGCGCGTCAAGCACGTCGCGGGCGAGCGCGCCACTGCCGGCGCCGAACTCCCACACCTCATCGGTGCCGGTGGCGGCCAGTGCCTGCGCCACCTGGCGCGCCAGCGTGTGGCCGAACAGCGGCGTGAGTTCGGGTGCGGTCACGAAATCGCTGCCGTCCCGGGGCAGATGGCCGAACTTCGGCGCGGCGTTGGCGTAATAACCCAGCCCGGGTTCGTACAAGGCCATCGCCATGAAGCGGTCGAACGGCAGCCAGCCGCCAGCCTCGGTGATGCGGTGCCGGATAATCCCGGGCAAGTCATCTACCGAGCGGTCAACAAGTGAGGCGGGCGCCATGAGTGAGATAAGTGAACGATCGGCGATTATGCGGCCCACCCTTTTGTCTGCCACGCGGGTGCCCCATGGCTGATCGAATCCTGGTAACAGGTGGCGCGCAGCGCCTGGGCGCCGAGCTGGTGCGTGCGTTTGCACGGGCCGGCTGGGAGGTGTGGTGCCACTACCAGCACTCCGCCCGGCAGGCCAGCGAACTGCAAAGCGAGCTGCGGCAAGCCGGAGGGTCGGTCAACCTCATCCAGGCCGATCTGTCCAGGCAGGATGAAGTGCTGGGCATGGTGCAGGCGATCGAGCAGCGCAGCGGCCCCTTGCGCGCCGTGGTGAACAACGCCTCGCAGTTCACACCCGACACCGGCATGGACTTCGACCCCGCGCTCGCCAGAAGCATGCTGGAAGTCAACCTGATCGCGCCCTTGCTGCTGGGCAGGGAACTGGCTAGGCAGGTGAACGCGAAGCCCGTGACCGATGCCTGCGTGATCCACGTGCTCGACCAGAAGGTCTACAACCTCAACCCCGATTACTTTTCGTACACCACGTCCAAGCTGGCGCTGGAAAGGGTGGTGGCCCTGCAGGCCCAGGCGCTGGCGCCCTCGGTGCGCGTGTGCGGCGTGGCGCCCGGACTCATGTACCTCAGTGGCCCCCAGGATGCGACCAATTTCGAGCGCGCGAGCCGCATCAACCTGCTGCGCAAACCCATCGACCCGGGCGATGTGGCCAAGGCCTGCCTGTTCCTGGCTGGCACGCCGTCCATCACGGGCACCACCCTTTGCGTCGACAACGGCCAGCACCTGGTTCCACTGGAGCGCGACGTGATGTTCGTCATCGACGATCTGTTCAAGGAGGCCGAACGTGGCCAGAGCAAATCCTGAGATCGACACCTTGTTGCTGGAGTGCCGCAAGCTCTTCCTGCGCCGTCACGAGGTGTGGGTCCAGATCGGCGTGCACGACTTCGAGAAAACCGCGCCGCAACGCATGTGGATCGATGTGGAGCTGTATGTGCCCTACGCCCAATCCACGCCACAGCACGACCACATCGGCGAAGTCGTGGACTACGACTTCGTCCGAGAGGTCGTGGCCCGGCGCTTGCAGCAAGGCCACATCGAGCTGCAGGAAACGCTGTGCGACGACCTGGCCAGAAGCCTGCTGGGGCATCCCGGCGTGCGCGCGGTCCGCCTCTCCACCTGCAAGCCCGACGTGTACCCCGACACCGAAGCCGTGGGCGTCGAGGTCTTCCGCATCAAACCCGTGGCCCCGGAGGCAACGTGAACACAAGCACATCCCCTTCACCGCAGTCCGGCACGCAGATCCTCACGCTCACGGGGCTGCGCTTCGACGCCAACCTGGGCATCCTGGACCATGAGAAGTCCACGCCACAGCCGATCCAGGTCGACGCCGAACTCAACCAGGGCACACAACCGCTGCTGCCCCACGACGACGACATCGGCCACGTGCTGGACTACCGCAAGGTGCGGCAGATCATCATCGACGAGTGCACCGCCGAACACGTGAACCTGCTGGAAAGCCTGATCGGCAAGCTCACGCGCCGGCTGATGCAGTTGCCGGGCGTGATCGGCGTGCGGGTGAAGATCGCCAAGCTGGAGATTTTTGAAGACTGCGAGGTGGCGATCCGCATGGAAAGCGGGAAATGGTGACGTGACCACCCCGCGCCGGACCTGCGGCGGCATCCGATCTCTTGAATCAAGTGAAATTTGTCAAGTTATTGATTTTTTGTAACTTTTCAAACTTCAGTAGAATCGCTTCTCATGAACCCCATCCGCAACCCCTTTGCGCCTGGTGCCGGCACACCACCTCCAGAGCTGGCCGGGCGCGACGCGCTGCGTGAATCGCTGCGCATTGCGCTGGAACGCGCCCGCATCGGGCGGCCCGCCAAAAGCGCCATGCTGGTCGGGCTGCGCGGTGTGGGCAAGACGGTGCTGCTGGACCGCGTGCGCGACGACGCAGAGGCCGCCGGCATCCACACCGTGCGACTGGAAGCGCCGGAGGGCCGATCCCTGCCCGCGCTGCTCGCACCCCAGTTGAGACAGGCCCTGCTGCGCCTGAGTCAGACCGAGGCCGCGAAAGCGTTTGCCATTCGCGGCCTGCGCGCGCTGGCGGGCTTCGCCAGCCGGCTGAAAGTGACCTACAACGACATCGAGGTCGGGCTCGACTACGAAGCCGAACCGGGCCTGGCGGACAACGGCGACCTCGAGCACGACCTGCAGGCCCTGATGGAACAGGTCGGCCTGGCGGCCAAGGCGGCGGGCACGGCGCTGGCGATCTTCATCGACGAGCTGCAATACGTGCCTGAAGTGCAACTGGCCGCCCTCATCACCGCGTTGCACCGGACCGCTCAACGGCAGTTGCCGGTGGTGCTGGTGGGCGCGGGACTGCCGCAGTTGCGCGGCCAGTTGGGCAACGCCAAATCCTACGCAGAGCGGCTTTTCGATTTCCCCGAGATCGGTGCGCTGCCCAATGAGGCCGCCACGCAGGCGATTGAAAAGCCGCTGCGCGACGAGGGTGTGGAGATCACGCCCCCCGCCTTGAAGGAGATCCTTCGCCTGAGCCAGGGCTACGCGTATTTCCTGCAGGCCTGGGGCAGCCACACCTGGCTGGCTGCGGAAAGCAGTCCGATCGGGGTCGACGTGGTCCGCAAGGCCAGCGTCACGGCGGTGGCCGCGCTGGACGAGGGATTCTTCCGGGTGCGCTTCGATCGCTGCACGCCGAAGGAAAAAAAATACCTGCGCGCCATGGCCGCGCTGGGCCCGGGGCCGCACCGCTCGGGCGACATCGCGGCGGACCTCGACGAAAAAGTCTCGTCGCTCGCGCCCACACGCAGCTCGCTGATCACCAAGGGCATGGTCTGGAGCCAGACGCATGGCGACACGGCGTTCACCGTGCCCATGTTCGATGAATTCATGAAGCGCATCATGCCTGGCGACGCCTGGCGATAGCCAACGGTAAAGGACTCCGATGAACACCGAACTCGAAAACCACAAACTCGAAAAACGCCTGTGCCGCGAAGTCGGCCGTGCGATCGTCGACTACAACATGATCGGCGAAGGTGACCGCGTGATGGTCTGCCTCTCGGGCGGCAAGGACAGCTACGGCATGCTCGACATCCTGCAGAAACTGCAGGCGCGCGCGCCGGTGCGTTTCGAGCTGATCGTGGTCAACCTCGACCAGAAACAGCCCGGCTTCCCGGCCGACGTCCTGCCCGCGTACCTCACGAAACTCGGCGTGCCGTTCCACATCGAGAACCAGGACACCTATTCCATCGTCAAGCGCGTGATTCCTGAAGGCAAGACCATGTGCAGCCTGTGCAGCCGGCTGCGCCGTGGCATTCTGTACCGTGTGGCCAGCGAACTGGGCGCCACCCGCATTGCGCTGGGCCACCACCGCGACGACATCCTGCAGACGCTGCTGCTCAACATGTTCTTCGGGGCCAAGCTCAAGGGCATGCCGCCCAAGCTGGTGAGCGACGACGGCAAGCACGTGGTGATCCGCCCCATGGCGTACGTGGCGGAGAAAGACCTCGCCCGCTGGGCCGAGATTCGCCAGTTCCCCATCATTCCCTGCACGCTGTGCGGCAGCCAGGACAACCTGCAGCGCAAGCAGGTGAGCCTGATGCTGCAGGACTGGGAGAAAAAATTCCCGGGGCGGGTGGAAAACATGTTCACCGCGCTGCAGAACGTGGTGCCCAGCCACCTGATGGACCGCGAGCTGCACCCTTTCGCCAGCCTGGAAGCCACGGGCGAGCCGGACGAGAATGGCGACAAGGCCTTTGACGACGAGCCTGTGGCGACCCGACCCGCCGAGCCGGAACGCTTTGTAAATGTCGGGAACGCCGCACCCGACCGCGCGGTCATACCGATTTCGACCACCACACACTGAATTCGCCCGCCGACGGGCCCTGGAGGCTTCATGACCTGGATTCGCACCTTCATTTCCGGCCTGGCGATGCTGGCCCTCAGCGGCTGCGCCAGCGTGTTCCTGGTGGACAACCAGGTGCAGAGCTTTGCGCGCTGGGGCGAGCGCACCGGCGCGCCTGCCGCCGCCGTGCCCCAGGCACCGCAGGTGTACCGCTTCGACCGCCTCCCCTCTCAGCGCCAGGGGCCAGGTGCCGCCAGCCAGAGCGAGCTTGAGAACCTGACCGCTCTGGCACTGGCCAGACTGGGCTGGACGCAAGCCACAGAGGGTACCGCCGCGCCCTGGACCGTGCAGGCCACGGCGTCCACGCTGCGACTGCCGCGCGCCCCCTGGGAAGATCCCTATGACAGCTGGCGCGGCTTCGGCCCAGGCTACGGGTTCCCCGGGCGCGACTACTACGTGACCGGCACCGGGCAAGTCATCTTCGCGCCGCCCATGATGTTCATGCGCATGGAAACGCCGTATTACCAGCGCCAGGTGGCCATCGTGGTGCGCCATGCGGCGACCGGGCAGGTGGTGTACGAGACCCGCGCCGCGCACGACGGCCGCTGGCACAGTTCGAACCCGCTGTGGTCGGCCATGCTCGACGCTGCGCTGCGAGGCTTTCCCACGCCGCCCGAGGGCTTGCGCCAGGTCGACATCGAAGTCCCTCGCTGATCAGGGCTCAGGCAGCGGGTTGCTCGAGCAGGTTGCGGATCGCCTCGCCCAGGGCGTCCATGCTGTCCTGCTTGCCCAGCACCTCGCGCACGCCGGCCTCGGCCGCCTGGGCCAGCAGCTTGTCGTTCACGTGGCCCGAGACGATGGCGACGCGCAGCGCAGGACGCAGGCTGCGCACCAGGTGGGCCACTTCCACACCAGAGAGGCCGGGCATGTTCTGGTCGGTCACCACCAGGTCCACCGGCTCCTGGGGATGGGCGCGCAGCCAGTCCAGCGCCGCCTCGCCCGACTCGAAGGTGCTGGCCCGGTAGCCCTGCTTGCGCAGCAGCCGGCCCACCAGGAACACCAGCGCTTCGTAGTCGTCGATGTAGATCACGTGCTTGCCCGGCACGGCCGCTTCGGGCCGTTGCGGAGCCACTGCTTCAGGCGCTGGTGATTCGTCGCCCTGCGCCGCAGCGGATGCGAGCGGCAGGTAGACGTCGAAACGCGCGCCCTCGCCCGAACGGCTCTGGATCTGAATGGCGCCCCGATGGGCTTTGACGATGCCGTGCACCACCGCCAGCCCCAGACCCGTGCCGGCTCCGGGCGCCTTGGTGGTGAAGAACGGTTCGAAGATGCGGCGCTGGGTGTCTTCGTCCATGCCGGGCCCGTTGTCGGCCACGCTCAGGCAGGCGTAGGTGCCGCTGGGCACACCGCCCAGTTGCAGGGCCTTCGAAGCGTCCAGGCTCACCTCGCGCAGCGCCACCGTGATGTCTCCCGCCTGGCCATCCATGGCCTGCCAGGCGTTGGTGCACAGGTTCATCAGCACCTGCTGCATCTGCGTGGCATCGGCCTGCACGGGCAGCCCCCGGCCCGGCAGCCGGGCCACCAGCTTGATGCCGGCGGGCAGCAGCGAGCGCATGAGGCCCAGCGCCTCTTCCACCAGCGGGGTCAGGGGCTGGCGCACCATTTCCTGCGTCTGACGCCGGCTGAAGGTCAGGATCTGCTGCACCAGCTGCCGCGCACGAATGGCCGCACGGTTGATCTCGGTCAGACTTTCCTGGGCCGGATGCCCGTCGCCCACGTCCTCGCGCGCCAGCACCAGATTGCCCAGAATGGCGGCGAGCAGGTTGTTGAAATCGTGTGCGACACCACCGGCCAGCGTGCCGATGGCCTCCATCTTCTGCGACTCGCGCAGTTGCACTTCCAGCACCCGTTGCTGGGCTTCTGCCAGCTTGTGTTCGGTGATGTCGGTGTGCGTGCCCACGATGCGCAGCGGCTGGCCATCCTCATCACGCGCGATCACCATGCCCCGCGAAAGCACCCATTTCCACGAACCGTCCCTGCAGCGGATGCGGTGCTCGTTGCGGTAGGCGGGCAGGTGGCCGTCGAAGTGCGCCTGCCGGTCGGCCCGCATCTGGGGAATGTCGTCGGAGTGGGTCAGTGCATCGAGGTTGAACAGGTCCTCATCGCCATAACCCAGCATGTTTTTGATACCCACCGAGACGAAGCCCTGGTCGGTCTGGGGATTCCATTCCCACACGCCATCGCCCGCGCTTTCCAGGGCCAGTTTCCAGAGCGCTTCGTTGGCGTGCAGCGCAGCCTCGGCCTGCTTGCGTGCGGTGATGTCGAGCAACACGCCCACGCGGTGGGTGCCCTCTGGTCCGACCGTGACCGCATAGGAACGTCGGTACACCCACTTCACGTTGCCATCGGGAAGGACAATGCGGAACTCACCGCCCAGATCGACTGGTCCCCTCTGGATGTCCTGCATGTCCTGCTCGAGGATGGCCTGATCGTCGGGATGGCGGTAGCGCGAGGCCAGCAAGGGGTCGCGCAGAAGGTCCTCGGGCTCGAAGCCGTAGATGTCGCGCACGCCCGGGCTCACGTAGAGGTACTCGCGCTGGCCATCGGGCTTGACGAACACGGAGAACACCATGCCCGGCACCTGAGACGTGATCAGTCGCAGCTGTTCCTCGCTCTCGCGCACGGCTTTCTGGCTGCGGATGCGCTCGGTGATGTCCTCCACCGTGCCTTCGTAGTACCGCAGCTCACCTGCCACGTTGCGCACGGCGTGTGCGTTTTCGCTGATCCAGACCCGCTCACGCGTCTTGTGGCGGTAGATTTCAGAGATGAAGCCGCGCACGAAACCATCGCGCTCGAGCTGCTGTTTGAATTCGTTGCGCCGCGCCGGGTCGACGTACCACTCGATGGCAATATCCTTCACGCCTTCGATCATTTCCGCCTCGGTCTCGTAACCGTTGAGTTCCACCAGCGCCTGGTTGGCACGGATCATGTGGCCGTCAGACGAGCTCCGATACGCCCCGATCGGCAGGAAATTGAAAAGGGTGGAAAAATCCCCGTCGGGCGTTGAGGGCGTCATGAGCGAATTGTCTCGCAAAGCCCAGCCTGCGCCGGTTTCCAGCCGGTGTCCGACCCGCTAAAGTCGCCGCTGTCCGACCATTCCCCGAAAGCCTCTCTTGCAGATCACCCGCATCCTGGCCGTGCGCCACGGCGAAACCGCCTGGAATCGCGACACACGCATCCAGGGCCACACCGACATCGCACTCAACGAGCGCGGCCGCTGGCAGGCCGGCCGACTGGCGCTGGCCCTGCAGGACGAGCCGATTGCCGCGGTCTACGCCAGCGACCTGGGCCGCGCCTTCGAGACCGCCGAAGCTGTGGCCCGACTCAAGGGCCTGCCGGTCGTCACCCACACCGGCCTGCGCGAGCGCCATTTTGGCCAGTTCGAGGGCCACACCTGGGCCGACCTGGAGCTGCGCTGGCCCACCGAAGCGCTGGCCTGGCGCAAGCGCATGCCCGATTTCGCGCCGGCCGGTGGCGAATCTCTCCATCAATTGCAGCTGCGCGTGATCCCCACCGTGCTGTCGCTGGCAGCGCGGCACCCCGGTGAACAAGTGCTGATGGTCGCGCACGGCGGCGTGCTGGACATCCTCTACCGCGCAGCCACACGGCTGGAACTGCAGGCCCCGCGCAGCTGGGAACTGCCCAACACCGGCATCAACCGGCTGCTCTGGTCACCCGAAGGCCTGAGTCTGGTCGGCTGGGGCGATACCCAGCATCTGCAAGTCGAAACAGGAAACGCGCTCGATGAATCCAGCACTTGACGAAGCCTCGCGCTGGGAGCGCGCGCGCGCGTGGATCGGCCAGGGCGTGGCCGTGGTCGACACGCCTTCGCTGGTGATCGACCTCGACGCCATGGACCACAACCTCGCGCGCATGGCTGGGTTCGCCCACGAGCGCGGGCTTCGATTGCGGCCTCACGCCAAGATGCACAAGAGCGCCGAACTCGCGCGGTTGCAGGTAGCCCACGGTGCGGTCGGGGTGTGCGTGCAGAAGACCGATGAGGCCCTGGCGCTGGCGCACGCGGGCGCGCACGACATCCTCATCACCAACGAAGTGATTGCGCCGCAAAAACTCCGACGGCTGGCGCAGGCGGTGCGCGACCTGCCCACGCGCTTCGGCCTGGTGGTGGACAGCGCGCTGGGCGTGGCGCGGCTGGCCGATGCCCTGACCGATGCGGGCGTGCGGGGAGAGCACCGCATGGACGTGTACATCGAGATCGACGTGGGCCACGGCCGCTGCGGTGTGCCGCCCGGGGAGACGGCCGTGGTGCTCGCGCACAGCATCCTGGCCAACCCGGTGCTGCATTTCGCGGGTCTGCAGGCCTACCACGGTGCCGCGCAACACCGGCGCAACCCGGCGGAACGGGCCCAGGCCATCGGCGAAGCGGCGTGGACGGCAGCCTTGGCGCGCGAGCGGCTGCAAGCCAGCGGCTTCTCCGTGCCCCTGATCACCGGTGCGGGCACGGGCACTTTCGTGCTGGAGGCCTCCAGCCGCGTGTGGGGCGAGTTGCAGGCGGGCTCTTACCTGTTCATGGACGCGGACTACGCATTGAACGAGCCCGCGCCGCAAGCCCCCGTGTTCGAGCACGCCCTGTTCGTCAAGAGCCAGGTGATGAGCCGGGGCGCGTTGCACGCCGTGTGCGACGCGGGCCACAAGAGCCACGCCATCGACAGCGGCCTGCCCGCGGTGTGGTTTCCCGGCGGCCTGACCTACGCCAACGGCGGCGACGAGCACGGCCTGCTGCGCGCCTCTGGTCCGGGCGCCGCACTGCCCGAACTGGGCGAAACGGTCTGGCTGGTGCCCGGCCACTGCGATCCCACGGTCAACCTGCACGACTTCATGGTGGGTGTGCGGGGCGGACTCGCCGCTGGACACGTGGAGCGCATCATCGCCGTGGACGCACGCGGTCACGGCTGGTAGATCTGGGCCTCCAGCCCCAGCGAGCGGATGCGCTCGGCCGCCGCCTCGACCGCATGGCGGTCGGCAAAGGGGCCTACGCGCACGCGGGTGCGCGCACCCTTGGGCATTTCCACGATCTGGGTGAAAGCCGGCAGGCCCTCTTCCAGCAGACGGGCATGGGCCTTCTCGGCATTGGCGGGATCGGCGAACAGCCCTACGTTGATGGCGTATTCCCTGGTCGAGGCCGCAGCGGCCGGCTCGGGTGCGGGCGGTTTCGGGATCGGTGCAAGGATCGGCGGCGGCACGGGAGCCACCGGCTCTGACGCTGGTGGCTCGACCACCACTTCCCGCGGCACTTCAACCACGGCGGGTTCGGAGGCCGCAGCGGCTGCGGGTTCCGTGGCGGGTTCAACGGTGGTTTGCGCAGGCGTCTCCACCAAGGGCTCGGGTGGAGCGGGCGGCGCGACGGGGGCCGACGCCGGCGCAGTCACCTCGGTGGGCGGTTCGGCCGGCGCCCACGACCAGGCCACATAGCCCGCGACCAGTGAACCCACCAGCAGCGCGTTCAGCGCCACCAGCCCCCAGAGCCTGCGCCGCGTGCTGGCCTGTTTCTCCAGCGCCTCGCAGGCTTCACGCACGGTGCGGGCCTCGCGCACGGCACGCGTCATGCGCCGACGGGTGTCGGCGTGCAGCCAGGCGTTGCCATAAGCCCCGGGGATGGCAATGCACAGGGCAAGCAGCGCGCCCAGCACACCCCACTCCACCGCCGGTGGCCAGTGCAGGAAACGCCGGGCCAGGCCCAGAATGAGCAGGGCCAGCCCCTCGGCACAGGCCACATAGACCAGCGCGGCCAGCCACACCTGACGAAACGCCAGCCAGTTGAGCGTGATCAGGCCGGCGGCCCAGTTCCAGGCCGGACTGGCGCGCCCGGCCTCGTCGAAGCGCGCAAACAGGCTCAGGTAGTGCGCCGTGTTCACCGGGCCGAGAGCGGCACGGTAGAGCGCGGTGGTGGCACTCTCAGGGGCGTTCGCGGCGGGCTGCGAGGGAGCGGACATGCCCGATTCTGGCACGGGGCATGCGGGTTGTTGCCAGCCTCGGGCAGCGGTGAATCTGGCCACAATGCGCGCATGCCCAGCCCCTGCCCCACAAGCTCCACATGAGCCCCACATGAGCCCCAGCCAGATCATCGTGCTGGCCACCCCGGTCTTCTTCGCCCTCATCGCGGTGGAGTACGCCATCGGCATCAAGCGCCGGCGCAACACCTACCGCCTCGACGACGCCATCTCCAGCATCGGCCTGGGCATGCTCAGCCAGATCAGCGCGGTGTTCACGCGTTTGCTGCGGGTGGGCATCTATACCGCCGTCTACTCGTCGGTGGCGATCTGGCCCGATCACCCGTTCTGGACCACCTGGGCCGGCTGGCTCGTGGCGCTGGTGTTCTACGACTTCTGCTACTACTGGCTGCACCGCGCCGGGCACGAGAGCGCCGTGTTCTGGGCCGCGCACGTGGTGCACCACCAGAGCCAGGACTACAACCTCTCCACCGCGCTGCGCCAGACCAGCTCGGGCGCGTTGCTGGGCTGGGTGTTCTACCTGCCGATGGCGGTAGCGGGTGTACCGCCCCTGGTGTTCGGCGTGGTGGCCCTCATCGACCTGCTCTACCAGTTCTGGGTGCACACCGAGCAGGTGGGCAAGCTCGGCTGGTTCGACCGCTGGTTCTGCAGCCCGTCCAACCACCGCGTGCACCACGCCGTGAACGACCGCTACGTCGACCGCAACTACGGCGGCATCCTCATCGTCTGGGACCGCCTCTTCGGCAGCTTCAAGGAAGAGGACGAGAAGTGCGTGTACGGCACGCGCAAGCCGCTGAACAGCTGGGATCCGCTGTGGGCCAATGGCGAGGTGTACTGGGGACTGCTGAAGGACGCCTGGCACACACGAAGCTGGGTCGACAAGGTCCGCGTGTGGTTCAAGCCGCCGGGCTGGCGACCCGCCGATGTGGCGGCGCGTTTCCCATCACCCGCTTTCGACGTGGCCCGCGTGCAGCGCTATGCGCCCTCCACCGGCCGGGATGTGCAGATCTTCGCGGGCGTGCAGTTCGCGCTGCTGCTCGGTGGCGTGGCCGGGTTCCTGTGGTTCGCCGATGTCTTGCCGATGGCGCGCAACGCGGTGGTGTTTTCCGTTCTGCTGGTTGCGCTGTGGGCCATCGGCGCGGTGATGCAGGGCCGCATCGGGATGGGCGAGGCGCTGCTGATCGAATGTGGCGCCTTGTCCATGGCCTGCGCGGCGCTGGGCTGGGTGGAGCTGCACCGCGTGTTCAAGCCCCTGGCCATGCTGGCGGCGATGGCGATCGTGTTCCACGCACGTCCGCGCGGCATGCGCTGGTTGCTGGCTGCCCTGGCGGCCTCGCTGGCAGGCGACGCGTTCCTCATGCTCCCGGGCTATTTCATCCCGGGCCTCGTGGCTTTCCTGCTGGCCCATCTGGCCTACATCGCCCTCTTCCGCCAGGACGTCAATTGGCTGCCCAGCCGCAGGGCTCTTGTTGCGGTGACCGGCGTCGGCCTGGCCATGTACAGCGTGCTCTGGTTAGGAGGCCTGCCTGCGGGCTTGCGCGCACCGGTGGCGGCCTATGTGGTGGCCATCGCGCTGATGGCAGCCCAGGCCATCGGTCGCGCCACCGTGCTGCGAGATGCGCCATCGGTGCTGGTGGCGGTGGGCGCCGGAAGCTTCATGCTCAGCGACACCCTGCTGGCCATCAACCGGTTCGTCACGCCTCTGCCGATGTCGCAAGTGTGGGTGCTGAGCACCTACTACGCCGCGCAGTGCCTGATCGTGGCCGGCATGCTGCGCCAGCGCCCCACGCCGGTCACTCGTTGAACAAGGCCCCGTCGGCCGTGGGCGGTGCCACGCCCAGATGCCGGTACGCCGCCAGCGTGGCAATGCGCCCGCGCGGCGTGCGCTGCAGAAAGCCCTGCTGGATCAGGTAAGGCTCGATCACGTCTTCGATGGTGTCGCGCTCTTCGCCGATGCTGGCGGCGATGTTGTCCAGCCCGACCGGGCCGCCGTCGAAACGGTGGATCACGGCTTCGAGCAGCTTGCGGTCCATCAGGTCGAAGCCCTGCGGGTCCACGTCGAGCATGGCGAGGGCACGGTTGGCGATGTCTTTCGTGATCGTGCCGCTGCCTTTCACATCCGCGTAGTCGCGCACGCGGCGCAACAGGCGGTTGGCGATGCGGGGCGTGCCGCGCGAGCGGCGCGCGATCTCGAAACCGCCTTCCGCATCCATCGGCGCGTTCAGCAAGCCCGCACTGCGTTTGACGATGCGCGCGAGTTCTTCTGAGGTGTAGAACTCCAGCCGCGCCACGATGCCGAAGCGGTCGCGCAGCGGGTTGGTGAGCATGCCGGCGCGGGTGGTGGCGCCGACCAGGGTGAAGGGTTGCAGGTCCAGCTTGATGCTGCGCGCCGCCGGGCCTTCGCCGATCATGATGTCGATCTGGTAGTCCTCCAGCGCGGGATAGAGAATTTCTTCCACCACCGGCGAGAGTCGGTGGATCTCGTCGATGAAGAGCACGTCGTTGGGCTCCAGGTTGGTCAGCAGCGCCGCCAGGTCCTTGGGCTTCTCCAGCACGGGCCCACTGGTCTGGCGCAGGTTCACGCCGAGTTCCTGCGCGATGATGTGCGAGAGCGTGGTCTTGCCCAGGCCCGGAGGGCCGAACAGCAGCACGTGGTCCAGCGCCTCGCTGCGCTTCTTCGCCGCGCCGATGAAGATCTCGAGCTGCTCGCGCACCTTGAGCTGTCCCACGTACTCGTCCAGCAGCTTGGGCCGCAGCGCACGCTCTATCGCCTCTTCCTTGGGTGAGGCCGGCGCGGCAGACACCACGCGCGGCGCGGGGGCGAAATCGTCGGTCTGGATGCTCATTTACTTCGCCAGAGTTTTCAGCGCGAGCTTGATGCCGTCGCTCACACCCACATCCTTGGGCAGGGCCTTGAACGCTGCGCTGGCGTCCTTGTCGCTGTAGCCGAGCGCCATCAGAGCCTGCTGAATATCGCTCTGCACATCGCTCTGCACCAGACCACCGCCGCTGAGGTTCAGGTCGGCACCCAGCTTGCCCTTGAGTTCGAGCAGCAGGCGTTCGGCGGTCTTCTTGCCGATACCGGGCACCTTGACGATGCGGCCGCTGTCCTGCGCGCTGATGGCCTGGGACAGGTCGGCCACGCTCATGCCGGAGAGCACTGAGAGCGCGGTGCGCGGACCGACGCCGCTGATCTTGATGAGCTGGCGAAAGGCCTCGCGCTCCGGTGCGGTGCCGAAACCGTAGAGAATCTGCGCGTCCTCACGGACCACGAAGTGCGTGAGCAAGGCCACTTTCTCGCCGGTGGCGGGCAGGTTGTAGAAGGTGCTCATCGGCACGTCCACCTCGTAGCCCACGCCGTGGCAGTCCAGCAGGATCTGGGGCGGATTCTTTTCCAGCAGCGTACCGGTCAACTTGCCTATCATTGGCGTTCTTTCTTTCCAGTCGTTCGCAGGGCCGTCCCAAGAACAACTGCACCCCCTCGGGGGGCCTGGCTTCGCCAGGGTTGGGGGCCTAACTTCACGGGAATTATCGGCTTGATTCTCAGACACACCTTCTCACCGCCCGACAACACGCGCATGTCGCACCTGTGCGGACCCATGGACAGCCACATCCGCAGCATCGAGGCCGCGCTGCAAGTCAAGGTGGCGCACCGCTTCGAGCAGTTCCGCATCGAAGGGCCCAAGGCGAAGGCCACCCAGGCGCTGGAAACCTTGCAGGCGCTCTACGAGATGGCGAAGAAACCGATTCCCGCAGAGCAGGTTCAACTGATGCTGAGCGGCGACACCGCGCTGGCCGAGCCCGGCGACGGTGCCCTGGCCATGCAGACGCGGCGTGGCGAGGTGCGCGGGCGCACGCCCAACCAGGCGCGCTACCTGGAGAACATGGCCACCCACGACATCACCTTCGGCATTGGCCCGGCCGGCACCGGCAAGACGTATCTGGCCGTGGCCTGCGCGGTGGACGCGCTGGAGCGCAGCGCGGTGCAGCGCATCGTGCTCACGCGCCCCGCCGTGGAAGCGGGCGAGAAGCTCGGTTTCCTGCCCGGCGACCTCGGCCAGAAAGTGGACCCTTATCTGCGTCCGCTGTACGACGCGCTCTACGACCTGATGGGAGCCGACAAGGTGGCCAAAGCGTTCGAGCGCCAGCAGATCGAGATCGCGCCACTGGCCTTCATGCGCGGACGCACGCTCAACCACGCCTTCGTGATCCTGGACGAGGCGCAGAACACCACCGTCGAGCAGATGAAGATGTTCCTCACCCGCATCGGCTTCGGCGCCAAGGCGGTGGTCACGGGCGACGTGAGCCAGATTGACCTGCCGCGCACGCAGCTGAGTGGCCTGATCGATGCCGAGCGCGTCTTGAAGCGCGTGCAGGGCATCGCCATCACACGCCTCTCCAGCGCCGACGTGGTGCGCCACCCGCTGGTGGCGCGCATCGTGGACGCCTACGACGCCCGCACGCCGGCGGCAGAAGATGCGCCTCCGGTCAAACGCGCCCGACGCAGCGCCAGCTGAGATCACACCCCATGCGAAACCCCATGCCTTTTCGCGCCCTGCTGGCCTTGGTGGGCGCGCTGGCGTCCAGCGCCTTCGCCCAGGGCAGCGCACCCGCACCGGCGGCACAGCCCCTGATGTTCAGCAGCCAGACCGTGCAGTACAAATGCGACGGCGGCGCTGAGATCGAACTGGTCTACCTCAACCTGGCCAATGGCAACGCGTTCGCCGCGCTGCACCACCAGAACCGCACCGTGATGTTGCAAGGCCGCCGCGCCACCACCGGCGTGCGCTTCGTGGCGCTGGACGAGCGGTACAGCCTGCGCTGGTACACCCAGGGCATGAAGGGCGAGCTCAGCATCCAGCCCGTCGGCCAGGGCGCGCAAGAGGCCACGTTGCTGGCCAACTGTTTCGCCCAGCCGGCCAAACGCTGATGGCGCTGCCCTCGCTCTCGCTGTCCCTGCAGTTCGGCGACCTCGCCGACGCCGCCACCCACCGTGCCGCGTTGCCACGCCATCTCGTGGTGCGCTGCATCCGCCACGCGCTGGAGGCCGATGCCGAGATCACGGTGCGCATCGTCGATGCCGAGGAAGGCCAGGCACTCAACCGCGACTACCGCGGCCGCGACTACGCCACCAACGTGCTGACTTTCGACTACGCCACCGAGCCGATGGTGATGGCCGACCTGGTGCTGTGCGCCCCGGTCGTGGCGCGCGAAGCGGCCGAACTGAAGAAGCCGCTGGCCCAGCACTACGTGCACCTGCTGGTGCACGGCACGCTGCACGCGCAGGGCTGGGACCACGAGACCGGAGAAGAAGACGCGGAAGAGATGGAAGCGCGCGAGACCCAGATCCTCGCGGGCCTCGGCCAGCCCGATCCGTATCGCTAGATCCCCCCGCGCCGCCTGCGGCGTCACCCCCGGGGGCGCACTCTACGGCCCGGCAAAGCCGGTTCCGTGAGTGCTCTGGACGAGGACCTGCGCTCTTACGCCACCATCCGCAAGGGAATCGTGACGGGTCCGTCGTTGACCAAGTGCACCTTCATGTCGGCACCGAAACGGCCCGTGTGGACCACCGGGTGCTGCGCCCGGGCCGACTTCACGAACGCGTTGTAGAGCGCTTCACCCAGCACGGGCGGCGCGGCGCCCGTGAAACCCGGCCGGTTGCCACTCCTGGTGTCGGCCGCCAGAGTGAACTGACTGACGATCAGCATGCCGCCGCCCACGTCCTGCACGCTGCGGTTCATCTTGCCGGCCTCGTCGCTGAAGATGCGCAGCTTGAGGATCTTGGCGAGCAGCTTCTCGCCGGTGGCTTCGGTGTCGTCGGGTTCGGCGCACACCAGCACCAGCAGGCCATGACCGATGGCGCCCACCGTCTGGCCATCGATGTCCACTCGGGCCTCACTCACCCGTTGAAGCAGCGAAATCAAATCAGGTCCCTTTCATCATCGAAGTGCGCTTCCACATCGCTGGGCAGCAGCTGGATGGTGGCACGCAGGCCCGGCACAGCGCTCATGAGCGCCTGCTCCACGCTTGTGCGCACGGCCGCGGCCCTGCCCAGCGACCAGTTCGCCGGCATGTGCATGTGCAGGTCAACGAATCGCCGCTGGCCGGCCTTGCGCGAACTCACGTGGTCGAAACGGATGATGGTTGTTTCACCCGCTGTGGATGCAAATCCGTCCAGCGTCTGCTGGATGGTGGCCAGAACCTCGGGCTCGACCGCTTCGTCCATCAGCCCCTGCGACGAACGCCACATGAGGTGAAAACCTTCCTTGAGAATGTTGGTCGCCACGGCCATGGCGACCAGCGGGTCGAGCCACAGCCAGCCACTGAAATGCACCAGGCCAATACCCAGCACCACACCGGCGGAGGTCCAGACATCGGTGACAAGGTGTTTTGCATCGGCCTCCAGCGCAATGGACCGGTGCTCTTTCGCAGCCCGGAACATCACCCAGGCCAGCAGACCGTTGAGCGCCGAGCTCGTCACCGACAGCGCCAGGCCCCAGCCGACTTGCTCGATGGGTCGCGGGTCGAACAGGCGGTGCCCGGCCGCCCAGATGATGCCGAGGGCCGCAGCGATGATGAGGATGCCTTCGAATCCAGAGGAAAAGTACTCGGCCTTGTGGTGGCCGTAGGGATGGTCCTCGTCGGCTGGACGCGCCGCGATCGTCACCATCACCAGGCCAAACACCGCACTGGCCAGGTTCACCAGCGACTCCATGGCGTCGGACAGAAGCCCCACCGAATCGGTGATGACCCAGGCCAGGGTCTTGAGCGCGATGGTGACCACCGCGACGACGATGGACGCCATCAGCAGGCGCCTCGGTGTCAGCATGCGAGAGTGCGCGGGTGTCATGCACCGGATTGTGACGGCTGGCCAGCGTGCCAGAATCGGCCGCATGCGGCAGTCTTGGCAATCGCTCAAGTGGTGGGTGCCCGCCGGGGTGGCCATCGCCCTGGGCGGCGCGGTATGGCTCGCCCGGAGTTCGCTGGCGGATCAACGCGCGCTGTTCGAGACCGACGCGCGCATCGTGCACCGCCTGCTGAGTCAACAAGTGGTGCAGCACGACGCCATCCTCGCCACGCTGGCGCTGCTGCAACCCGACGGTGCGGGACCGTCCGGCACGCCGCCCGAGCAACGCCTGCCCGCGCTCTACCCTCAGATTCTTGCCGTCCAGCGGCGCGACGCCAACCAGACATGGCCCGACACAGCGCTCGCCGAGGCCGAGGCCGCCTCGAGAACGGCCCGCCGCGCCGCACTGGCCGCGCCCGACCTGCACAGCGGGCGCTACCGCATGGTGCTCGCAGCCACGCCGACGAGCTACGCACTCACCATCGATCTGCGCGGCATGGTGCCGTGGTCGGAGTGGCCGATGCAGCGCGAGAGCAGCCCGGTGCGGGTGTCGCTGGTGCACGCGGGCAGCGAGCACGTCATCCAGCCCGGTGCGCCAGCGAAAGCGGGAGGAAGCGGCTGGCGCTTCGAGTTCCACAAGGTGGTGGCCGCCGAGAGCCAGCCATTCGACGTGGTGGCCGTGCGCGATGTGGGCTGGAGCCAGTTGCCCTGGGGGCGCATGCTGGCCTGGATGCTGTCGGTGGCGTTTTTGCTGGCCGCCCTGCGGCACCTGCAGCGCCAGCGCAGCGAACGCCGCCGCGCGGAAGAACTGCTGCGGCTCGGACAGGTGGGACGGCTGAACACGCTGGGTGAACTGGCCGCCGGCATGGCACACGAACTCAACCAGCCACTCACCGCCGTTCTGGCCAATACCCAGGCCGCCCAGCGTCTGCTCAACGACGAGCCCCCAGCCATCGATACCGCGCGCGGTGCCATGACCCAGGCCGCCGAACAAGCCCGTCGCGCAGCCGAGGTGGTGGGTCGTCTGCGCCGCGCGGTGGAGCGCCCCGACACCGCCGGCCAGCAGCAGGCGGTGGACCTGGTCGAAGCCGTGCGCCGCGCGCTGTACCTGCTGGAACCCGAATGCAAGCGGCGTGGCGTCGAGCCCGTGCACGAAGGCGCGCAGAACCTGATGGTGCAGGCCGACCCGGTGGCGCTCGACCAGATCGTGCACAACCTGATCCTCAATGCGCTGCAGGCGCTGGAGCAGGTAGAAGCCACGAAGCGCCGTCTCGTGCTGACGCTGGGCGTGCACGGCGGGCAGGCCGAACTGGCGGTGGCCGACAGCGGCCCTGGCATTGCGCCCGACGTTTTGCCTCGGCTGTTCGAACCCTTCTTCTCCACCCGCGAAAACGGGCTGGGCCTCGGGCTGAGCCTGTGCGAATCGCTCGCCCAGGGCATGGGAGGCTCGATCACCGCCGCCAACCCGCCCGCGGGCGGGGCGGTGTTCCGGCTGAGGCTGCCGCTGAAAGGAGTCCACCCGTGAGCACCGACACCTTGTCGCCCACGGTGCACCTGATCGACGACGACCAGGCGGTGCGGGAAAGCCTGGCCTTGCTGATCGGCACGGTGGGTCTGCGCGTGCAGCCCTGGAGCGATCCGCAGGCTTTCCTGAAGGAGTTCGACCGCGAGGGCATCGGTGCCATCCTGCTGGACGTTCGCATGCCTGGCATCAGCGGTCTCACGGTGCTCGACACGCTGGTGGCGCAGGGCGTGGACCAGCCGGTGATCATGCTCACCGGCCATGGCACGGTGGAGATGTGCCGCCGCGCCTTCAAGGCCGGCGCAGCAGAGTTTCTGGAAAAGCCGGTGAACGACGAGGCCTTGCTGGAAGCGCTGCAGAACGCCGTGCGCCAGCATGTGCGCTCGCGCCAGAGGAACGAAGGCGATCGCGCCGCCCGTGAGCGCTATGCGCAACTCTCCGAGCGCGAGCGCGAGGTGCTGGGCCTGATCGTCGAGGGCCTCACCAACAAGGAAATCGGCCGTGCGCTGGGCCTGTCGCCGCGCACCGTGGAAACCCACCGGGCCAACCTGTTCGCCAAGCTGCAGGTGGCGTCGCTGGCGCACCTGATCCGGCACTACGCCGCGCTGGTGGATGCCGATGATGCCGGCACTGCGTAGTTCTACGGAGGGCTGCGCGTAGCCGTCCGAATGGTGCCGGCGCGCGCGAATTTCTACAGTTCTCCCACGGTTGATCGAACCGCTTCACAACACCCGGAGAACACCATGAAACTCATCGCCCAGACCTCATTCCTTGCCCTGTCCGTCATCGCCACCGCCGCCAGCGCCCAGGCCGTGCGCGTGGAAAAGAACATGTCGCTCGACCTGGCCAACCAGATCGCCGCCGCCACCGTCGCGTCGTGCAGCGCGAGCGGCTACAACGTGACGGCCGCCGTGGTGGACCGTGCCGGCTCCCTGCGCGCCCTGCAGCGCGCCGACAACGCCGGCCCGCACACGGTGGGAGCCGCACAGGGCAAGGCCTACACCTCGGCTTCAGCACGCAACACCACCGCCGCCATGCTGGAGAACGTACAGAAGAACCCGGGCGCCGCGACGCTGGTGGACATCCCGGGCTTCCTGGTGCTGGGTGGCGGTGTGCCCATCAAGGTGGGCAACGAAGTCATCGGTGCCGTTGGCGTGGGCGGCGCGCCCGGTGGTCATCTGGACGAGCAATGTGCGAACGCGGGCATTGCCAAAGTTGCCGAGCTTCTGAAATGAAGACCCTGTTGTTGGCGCTGTCGCTGATTTTCACCGTTGCAGGCGCTCAGGCGCAGGTCGGCCCCAGCGCGGCCGAAGTGGCGACCTACACGGGGCTGCACGCAGCGGCCTACAAAGGCGACACGGCAAAGATCGCACGACTGGCGGCCGCAGGTGCACCACTCAACGCCACCGACGCCCATGGGCGCACACCACTGCATGTGGCTACCTTCGCGCGTCAACGCGAGGCGATCCGCGCGCTGGCCAAGGCCGGCGCCGACATCAACCGGCTGGAGAACGACCGCTACGACGGTGTCACCATCGCCTCGGTCGCGGACGATGAGGAAACGTTGCGCGTGCTGCTGCAACTCGGCGCCAGCGCGAAGCAGACCACCAGCCGCTACGACGGCACGGCCCTCATTGCGGCGGCGCACCTGGGGCACGACGGCGTGGTGCGTCAGCTCATTGCAGCGGGCGCGCCGCTGGACCACGTGAACAACCTGCACTGGACGGCGGTGATCGAGTCCATCGTGCTGGGTGACGGTGGTGCGCGGCATCAGGCGACCTTGAAAGCCTTGATCGACGCGGGTGCCAGCCTGGCGCTGACGGACCGTCAGGGGCAGACGCCGCTGGCGCTTGCAAAGTCTCGAGGCTACTCAGCCATGGTGGTCATGCTGGAGAAGGCCGGGAGGTGAGCCACTTCGCTGGCTTCAACTCAGGGAAACCCGAGCAAACTTCCGTTTCCCCACCTGCATCACATATGTACCGGCCGGCAGTTTCAAACCCTTGTCACTGACCACCGCGCCGTCCACCCGCACGCCGCCCCCATCGACAAGGCGGTTGGCCTCACTTGAGGAAGGCGCCAGGCCCGCCGACTTGAGCAGCGAAGCAATGCCCAGCGGCGCACCCGACAAAGAGACGTCGGGAATCTGGTCCGGCACTCCGCCCCTGGAACGGTTGATGAAGTCCTGCTCGGCCGCATCCGCCGCCGCCGCGCTGTGGAAACGCGCCGTGATCTCCTTGGCCAGCGCCACCTTCGCGTCCTTCGGATTCGCGCCCTCCGCAATCGCCTTCTTCAGCGACTCGATGTGCGCCATCGACTTGAACGACAGCAGCGTGTACCAGCGCCACATCAACGTATCCGAAATGCTCAGCACCTTGGCAAACATCGAGTTCGCATCTTCCGTGATGCCGATGTAGTTGTTCTTGCTCTTGGACATCTTGTCCACGCCGTCCAGGCCTTCCAGCAGCGGCATGGTCAGGATGCACTGCGGCTCCTGGCCGTATTCGGCCTGCAAGTGGCGGCCCATGAGCAGGTTGAACTTCTGGTCGGTCCCGCCCAGCTCCAGATCGCTCTTGAGCGCCACCGAGTCGTAGCCCTGCATCAGCGGGTACAGGAATTCGTGCACGCTGATCGGCGTGCCCGCCTTGAAGCGGTCGTGGAAATCGTTGCGTTCCATCATCCGGGCCACCGTGTACTTGGCCGCGAGCTGGATCATGCCCATCGATCCCAGCGGCAGACTCCATTCGCTGTTGTAGCGAATCTCCGTGCGTGCCGGGTCCAGCACCAGGCTGGCCTGTTTGTAATAGGTTTCCGCGTTGACCTTGATCTGTTCGCTCGTCAAGGGGGGGCGCGTGTTGTTGCGGCCCGAGGGGTCGCCGATCAGGCTGGTGAAATCGCCGATCAGAAAGATCACCTGGTGGCCCAGGTCCTGCAGCTGGCGCATCTTGTTCAGCACCACCGTGTGGCCAATGTGGATGTCGGGCGCGGTGGGGTCCAGCCCCAATTTGATGCGCAACGACTGGCCTGTGGTTTCCGCCTGTGACAATTTTTTGACCCAATCGGCCTGAGGTATCAATTCTTCGCACCCGCGAAGCGTGACGCTCAGCGCTTCCCTCACACCGTCCGTCAGCGCACTGCCTTGGGGCACTTCGTTCGGAATACTTTTGGGTTCGTTCAAGCTGGGGTTCATACGCGTTTTCTCGAATGCGGAGGGGGCTGCGATGGCTATACTGCGCGGCCAGGGTGACAGATTTTAGTTGGCGCGCTTTTTGCACGATGGCAAGGGCGCCTCGTCACCCACCGAGCGATCGAGTGAACTTGTTCCGACTCGACCGCTCTTTTTTGTGTGCCATTGCCCCACAGATCGTGGGCAAGCCCTTGCCGGGAACCCCGATTTTGATCCGTCCGCTACTTCATACGCTGGCACAGCTTCTTGATGCCACCACCCAGAGCCTCGCAAGGCATCCCCGCCGCATCATGGGCGGCGTCGGTGTCATCCTGCTGGGCACTGGCGTCACCGCCTTCGGCATCGCGCCACTCGCCCCGGATGCGTCCGATCTGCCTGTTCGCCAGGTGATCGAAGCGCTGGATACCAACTCCCTGATTCAAAGCCACGGATTCAGCGCCGAAACCGCGCCCGCGCTGGTGCTGTTCCGCAGCGAAACCACCCGCCGCGACGACACCGCCCAGAGCCTTCTGCAGCGCCTGGGTGTGAACGACGGACAGGCCCAGGCTTTCCTGCGCAACGATCCGATCGCGCGACAGCTCATCAATGGGCGCGCCGGCCGCCTGGTCACGGTCGAAACGTCCGATCGCCAGTCGCTGTTGCGCCTGTCGGCGCGCTGGCTGGCGGCTTCGGACGAAGGCTCCTTTACGCGCCTGGTCGTCGAGCAAACGCCCACGGGCTTCGCTTCGCGGCTGGAACAGGCCCCGCTCACGGCATCCCCCCGGCTGGCCAGCGGCGTGATTCGCAGCTCGCTGTTCGCCGCCACCGACGAGGCCGGCATCCCCGACCCCGTCGCCATCCAGCTGGCCGAAATGTTCGCCAGCAACATCGATTTCCGCCGCGACCTGCGCCAGGGCGACCGTTTCAGCGTGGTCTACGAAAGCCTGGAGGCCGATGGCGAGAGCCTGCGCACCGGCCGTGTGCTGAGCGCGGAGTTCGTCAACAACGGCCGCGAGCACGAAGCTGTGTGGTTCGAGGACGCTGGCCACAAGGGCGGCTACTACGATTTCAATGGCCAGAGCGCACGGCGCTACTACCTGTCTTCCCCCCTGGAATTCTCACGCGTGAGCAGCGGCTACGGCATGCGCTTCCACCCCATCTCGGGCGAGCGCAAGGCCCACATGGGCGTGGACTACGCCGCCCCCACTGGCACGCCGGTGCGCACCATTGGTGACGGCGTGGTGGAATTTGCGGGCGTGCAGCGTGGTTACGGCAACGTCATCTACATCCGCCACCGCAACAACCAGATGACCGTCTACGCCCACCTGAGCCGCATCGCCGTGCGCGATGGGCAACGCGTAAACCAGGGCGAGCACATTGGCGCCGTGGGGTCGACGGGCGCATCCACCGGCCCGCATCTGCACCTGGAATTCCGCGACAACGGCGTGCACGTGGACCCGCTGGAGATCGCCCGTCAGAGCGAATCGATCCCCGTGCCGGCAGAGCTTCGCCAGCGCTTTGAAGCCGTGGCGCAAATGCAGCGGGTTCAACTGGATGCCGCCGCCAGCGTGCAGCAGGCCAGCGCTCAGTAAGCCAGGACCGATCACCCATGAAAAAAGGGAGCTTGCAGCTCCCTTTTTTGTTGCTTCGGCGTGTTCGCGTCTAGACGCTGAAGCTCGAACCGCAACCGCAGGTGGTGCTGGCGTTGGGGTTCTTGATGACGAATTGCGCGCCTTCGAGGTCTTCCTTGTAGTCAATCTCGGCACCCACCAGGTACTGGTAGCTCATGGCATCGATGAGCAACGACACGCCGTTCTTGCTCA
This sequence comes from Hydrogenophaga sp., assembly GCF_051860785.1. GTDB lineage: Bacteria > Pseudomonadota > Gammaproteobacteria > Burkholderiales > Burkholderiaceae_C > Hydrogenophaga. The sequence continues at coordinate 14,907 of NZ_JBIMLB010000021.1, read as the reverse complement.
TGGTGGTGTCGTCTTCGTTCACCACTTCATCGAAGGTGAAACCATACTGGAAGCCGGAGCAACCACCGCCCTGCACGAACACGCGCAGCTTCAGATCGGGGTTGCCTTCTTCGGCCACCAGTTCGGCCACTTTGGCCGCCGCGCTGTCGGTGAAGATCAGCGGTGCAGGCATTTCGGTCTGGATGTTTTCAGCCACGGCGCTCATGGATCACCTCTCGGGATGGGTGTGGCCGCAAGACGGGCCACGAAATCTAGGTGGGTGCGATTCACCCACGGACAAGGGTGCCATGCTAAAGCAAATCGCCCCGCACCGGGTTCAACCGTTGTTTGCCGCCAGTTTCAGTGTGGGTTTGTCTTCAAGGCCGCCCGCCATGGGTTTGAGCTGCCCGCTGATGGTGGCACCCTGGTGCATTTCCAGCGCCTTGTAGGACACGTCACCCTCGATTCGCGCCTTGGGCTGCAGCTCGAGCAGATCGAACGCCAGAACCGGGCCCTTGACATGGCCATTGATGATGACGTGATCGGCGTGGATCTGGCCGGTCACCGTGGCCACTTCGCTCACCACCAGAAGGCTGGGGGATTCATCGCTCGCGCGGATGTCGCCAACCACCTCGCCATCGATGCGCAAGCCATCGTGGAAAAGCACATGGCCCTCGATCCGGGTGCCCTGGGCAATCAGGCTCTTGATAGGCGGCTGCTTTTTCTTGTTGAACATGAGTGACTCCTGACGAAGGGTTACAGGTTGGAGCTTTGCATGGACCTCACCGAACTGCCCTGCAGGATCTTGGCGGTCACATTTTTTACCACGGCCTGGGCGGGCACGTCCACCAGCCCCTCCATGCGCAGATAGCCCTTGATCAGCACCGGTTGCGGTGCGGGCGCCTGCGCGGCGGTCCAGGGCTTGCCAGCCAGCGTGCCGGCGAAAGTGATCTCGAGGGCACCCTTGAAGTCGGGCGCATTCTTGCTTGCCTGCATCATGAGCACCTGCCAGCGCAGTTGCGTGTCCGACACGCGTTCGGCCTGCAGGCCGCGGATGCTCAAGGCATCGGTGCCCGAGCCGGGAATCAGGCGCTCGAAGAAGCCGAGGTCACTGCGCAACGTCTGGTTGTCCGCCTGCAACTGGCGAATCTGCATCATGAGCTGCTCTTGCGTAGCACGCTCGGCAATCAGGAGGCTTTCGGAGGTGTTGGACACCGACTGCGATTCGTTCAGGTTGGAACGCAACACCTGAACTTCCCGGCGCAGCTGTTGCAATTCGAGAGCGGCGTTGCGATCCAGCCCCGCAATGTCTTTGCCAAATTCGAAAGCCCAGACCGCGAGCGCTCCCGAAAAGCCCAGCACGATCGCCCCCAGCAGACAGCGCATGGGCCAGGGCAGCCTGCTGCGCACAGACACGAGCGGTGCACTGACCGTGAGTCTTCGACGCAGCAAGCGAAAACGCATTCAAACCTTTCAAGTGCAAGCAAAAGAAACCCGGCCCCAGAAAGCAAAAACCGCCCCAAGTTCGACTTGAAGGCGGTTTCTGCGTGGCTGCCAGGGCGCTTAGCGCTTGCTGAACTGCTTGCGACGGCGTGCCGAACGCAAACCCACTTTTTTCCGTTCCACTTCACGGGCGTCGCGTGTGACGAAACCGGCTTGCGACAGTTCCGACTTGAGCGTGGCGTCGTAGTCGATCAGGGCACGCGTGATGCCGTGACGCACTGCGCCGGCCTGGCCAGACTCACCGCCACCGTGCACGTTGACCTGGATGTCGAAGGTCTCGGCGTGGTTGGTCAACAGCAGGGGCTGCTTGGCGATCATGATGGAGGTCTCGCGGCCGAAGTAGGCCTGGATGTCCTTGCCATTGACCGTGATGTGGCCACTGCCTTTTTTCAGAAACACACGGGCGACGCTGGATTTGCGACGGCCGGTGCCATTGTTCCATTCACCAATCATCTCAAGGCTCCTTTAGAGTTCCAGCACTTGCGGCTGTTGGGCGGTGTGCGGGTGCTCAGCACCGCCGTACACCTTGAGCTTCTTGATCATGGCGTAGCCGAGCGGGCCCTTGGGCAGCATGCCCTTGACAGCCTTCTCGAGTGCGCGGCCAGGGTGCTTGGCCTGCATGTCGCGGAAGTTGGTGCCATAGATACCGCCGGGAAAACCCGAGTGGCGGTAGTACACCTTGTCGAGGGCCTTGTTGCCCGTGACGCGGATCTTGGCTGCGTTGATGATGACGATGAAGTCACCGGTATCGACGTGAGGCGTGTAAATGGCCTTGTGTTTGCCGCGCAAACGGAGAGCAACTTCACTGGCTACTCGTCCGAGGACCTTGTCGGTCGCGTCAATCACAAACCACTCGTGCTTCACGTCAGCGGGTTTGGCGCTGAACGTTTTGGTCATGAGTTTTCTCTTGAAGAGTTGGTTTGGCGGCTCTTTTCCACGGTCGGTCGTTCTCTGACGGAACGCTCTTAGGTGGGGTTTGAATACTTCGCCGCGGAGCCAGCAAGTCGCTGCGAAGCCCTCGATTGTACGAAATAACCGGTCCCGCTGGCAAATGGGCATGCCTGGACGGTAGAAAGGAGGGGCCGAGCCGCTACCATCGGACGATGTTCAGCTACCGCCACGCCTTCCACGCCGGGAACCATGCCGACGTGCTCAAGCACCTGACCCTCATCGCCACCCTGCGCCATCTGATGCAGAAAGAGGCAGGCATCACGCTGATCGATACCCACGCCGGTGCTGGCCTTTACCGGCTGGACGGCGACTACACCGAAACCGGTGGCGAGGCGAGGGACGGCGTGGTGAAGCTCATGGCTGCCCTGCGCCCGGCAGGGAAGGAGCCTCCCGCTGCCGCACCCGCCATCGACGACTACCTCGATCTGATCGCCAGCTACAACCCCTCAGGTGCACTGCGCGTCTACCCGGGTTCGCCCTTCGTCTTGCATCAGCTCATGCGCGCCGAATCGCGCGACCGGCTCAAGCTTTTCGAGTTGCACCCGACCGACAGCCGCACGCTCTCGGCCAATATTGCCCAGCTCGAAGCGGGGCGGCAGATCGCCGTGGCGCGGCAGGATGGCTTTGAGGGCGTCAAACCCCTGCTGCCACCACCACCGTCGGCCACGGGCTCCAAGCGGGCGCTGGTGCTGATCGACCCCAGCTACGAGATCAAGAGCGATTATGGGAAAGTGAGTGCCTGCATACAAGAATGCCTGCGGCGTTTTCCCACCGGCACGTTCCTGGTCTGGTATCCGGTGATCCCACGCCCGGAAGCGCACGATCTGCCGCGCCGACTGAAGACGCTGTCCAACCAGGCGCAGCGCCCCTGGCTGCATGCCACCCTGGCCATCGGCCAGGACCCCACCCATGGCCCGGACGACCGGCCAGGCCTCACCGCCAGCGGCATGTTTGTGATCAACCCGCCACACACGCTCAAGGCGGTGCTGGCCGAGGCCCTGCCCCAGTTGCTCAGCCACCTCGGACGCGGCCGGGGAAAGTCACAGGCCATCGAGTCGGGCGGCTGACACCACGACGGCTTACTGCGGCCGGGCCAGCGCCATGGTCCAGTACTTGCCGTAGGTGCTGCCGCTTTGCTGCACGCAACTCACGCCCACGTCGCGGTATTCGGCCCGCATGATGTTGGCGCAATGCCCTGGGCTGGCCAGCCAGCCGTTCATGACACTGGTGATGGTCTGCTGTCCCGCGGCGATGTTCTCCCCGGCCCAGGACCAGGCATAGCCCTCGGCGGCGATGCGCTGCGCGGGGGTGCTGCCGTTCAAGCCGGTGTGGGAAAAATAGTTGTTGGTCGCCATGTCACCAGAATGCCGCGCGGCAGCAGAGAACAGCCGGTTGTTCCAGGCCAGCGGGGCGACGGCCGGCATCGCGGTGCTGCCACAGGTGCGGCCGGTGGAGCGCGCGGCGTTGATCTGCTGCATCAGCGTGTTCTGGAAATCGGCCAGGCCACAGCTGGTGCTCGCATCCAGGGCGAGCAAGCCCGGCGTGCCCGTGGAGCCCGAAGAACCTGCGACGCTGGTGGGCGTGCCGCTCACGCTGCCGGCTGCCGGCGCGGCCGTATCCGAGCCACCGCCACCGCAAGCCGCCACTGCCAGGCAGGTCACGCCCGCGGCGATCCAGAGCGGGAGGCGGGCAGACGGTGTGTGAGGTGCATGCATGCCGGTCACTCTACGGGCGCCAGGTGCGGTGCAGGTAAGCGAATGTGCGAACGGTGGCTGGCTCCGGAGAAACCCTCTTCAGCGCACGAAAATTAGCCGACCGATCGGTCGGCTAATTGGCTATACTCCCCGGAACGCGCACCAATGCCCAAAGGAGACGCCCCATGTACACCCAGTCGTTCAACGTCCCGGATGCCGAGGCCAAGGCCGACAGCCCTCTCAAGGCCGTGCCCCACGACGCCGCGCTGCAGACCCATTTCGATGCGGTGATCGACGCCGACGGCAAGATCGAGCCGCGCGACTGGATGCCCGAGGCCTATCGCAAGACGCTGGTGCGGCAGATCAGCCAGCATGCGCACAGCGAGATCGTCGGCATGCTGCCCGAAGGCAACTGGATCTCGCGCGCGCCCAGCCTCAAGCGCAAGACCATCCTGGTGGCGAAAGTGCAGGACGAGGCGGGCCACGGCCTCTACCTCTACAGCGCGGCCGAGACGCTGGGCACCAGCCGCGACCAGATGTACGACGCGCTACACAGCGGCCGCGCCAAGTACAGCTCGATCTTCAACTACCCCACCCTGACCTGGGCCGACGTCGGCGTGATCGGCTGGCTGGTCGACGGCGCGGCGATCATGAACCAGATTCCTCTCTGTCGCTGCAGCTACGGCCCGTACGCACGCGCCATGATCCGCGTCTGCAAGGAAGAGAGCTTCCACCAGCGCCAGGGCTTTGAAGCCCTTCTGGTGATGATGCAGGGCACGGCCGAGCAGAAGGCCATGGTGCAGGACGCGGTGAACCGCTGGTGGTGGAAATGCCTGGCGATGTTCGGCCCGCCCGACGCCGACAGCCCCAACAGCGTGCAGGGCATGCGCTGGGGCATCAAGCGCATCTCCAACGACGACCTGCGCCAGAAGTTCGTGGACGCGACCGTGCCGCAGGCCGACGTGCTGGGCGTGACCCTGCCCGATCCCGATCTCAAGTGGAACGAGGCACGCGGGCACCACGACTACGGCCAGATCGACTGGGACGAGTTCTGGGCTGTGGTGAACGGCGACGGCCCCTGCAACAAGGAACGGCTGGCCACGCGCGTGAAAGCGTGGGACGACGGCGCCTGGGTGCGCGAAGCGGCCCTGGCACATGCGCGCAAGCAACAGGCACGCACCATGAAGGAGGCCGCATGAACGCCCCTGCCTTGAAAGAATGGCCGCTCTGGGAAGTGTTCGTCCGCAGCAAGCAAGGCCTGGAGCACAAGCACTGCGGCAGCCTGCATGCCAGCGACGCCCAGCATGCACTGCATCTGGCGCGCGACGTGTACACGCGCCGCCAGGAAGGGGTGAGCATCTGGGTGGTGCAATCCGCCAGCATCACCGCCAGCGAGCCCGACAGCAAGGACAGCTTCTTCGACCCGGCGGCCGACAAGGTCTACCGCCACCCGACCTTCTACGAGATTCCCGACAAAGTGGGGCACATGTGATGACCACCACCGCCCATGCTCCGGTCGACTACCTGCTTCACCTGGCCGACAACGCCCTGGTGCTGGGCCAGCGCAACGCCGAGTGGTGCGGCCACGGCCCCATCCTGGAAGAAGACCTGGCCCTTGCCAACAACAGCCTGGACCTGCTGGGCCAGGCGCGCCTGCTCTACCAGCACGCAGCGGCACTGATCAACGACGATGCCGATCAGGCCCGGCGCTTTGCCCACCTGAAAGGTGCGCGACAGGACGGCCGCATCACCGAAGACACGCTGGCCTACTTTCGCGACGTGGCCGAGTTCCGCAACCACACGCTGCTGGAACTGCCCCACAGCGGGCCACTCGCGGGCACAGCATCCGGTGACCGCGACTACGCGACCACCATCACGCGCAATTTCCTCTACAGCACGCTCATGGTGCTGGTATGGGACCGGCTGCAGTCGTCTGCCGACGCGCAACTCGCGGCCATCGCCGCCAAGTCGATCAAGGAGACGCGCTACCACCTGCGCCATGCCAGCGACTGGCTGGTGCGTTTCGGCGACGGCACCACGGAATCGCATGCCCGCGCGCAGGCTGCGCTCGACCATCTGCTGCCCTATGCCCAGGAGTTCTGGATCGGCAGCGAAGCCGAGGCGCAAGCGGCGAAGGGCGGCACCGGCATCGATGCGGCCAGCCTCCAGGCTGACTGGAGCGCCCTGCTGGACGACACCCTGAACGAAGCCACCCTGCAACGACCTGCCGGGCAAGGTTACGTGCCGCAGGGCAAGCTCGGCGTGCACTCCGAGCACATGGGCTTCCTGCTCGCGGAGATGCAGAGCCTGGCGCGTGCGCACCCGGCCGCCGTGTGGTGAGACCAGCGATGCACGCCGACATCTGGGACGCACTCGCCGATCTGGCCGATCCGGAGATTCCGGTGATCAGCCTGCGCGAGCTCGGCATCCTGCGCGACGTGCGCACCGGTGCCGATGGCACACCCGAGGTGGTGATCACGCCCACTTACAGCGGTTGCCCGGCCATGGGCCAGATCGAGGACGACGTGCGTGCGGCGCTCACGAAGGCGGGGCATTCGGCCCGCGTGGTCACGCAACTGGCCCCGGCCTGGACCACCGACTGGATGAGCGAGGCCGCGCGGGAGAAGCTGAGGGCTTACGGCATTGCGCCACCGCAGTGCAGCAGCAGCGCACCTGCGGGCACCAACGTGCTGAAGTTCTCGCGCCAGGCCCTGGCACGCGATGCCGTGCCGTGCCCGCAATGCGGCTCGACCCACACCACCGAGACCTCGCCCTTCGGCTCCACCGCATGCAAGTCCATGTACCGCTGCCTCGATTGCCTCGAACCCTTCGACTACTTCAAACCCTATTGACGCCATGAGCACCGCCGCCCGTTTCCACGAACTGCCGATCGCCCGGGTCACGCCCGAAGCGGCCGGCGCAGTGGCCGTCACGCTGGCCGTCCCGCCGGAGCAGCGCACCGCCTTCACCTTCGAGCCTGGCCAGTTCCTCACCGTGCGCGCCACCATCGGTGGGCAGGACGTGCGGCGCAGCTACTCCATCAGCAGTCCGCGCAGCCTGTACACCCGCCAGGGCGAACTCACGCTGGGCATTCGACCGGTGGAAGGCGGTGTGTTCTCCAACTGGGCGGCCTCCGCGCTCAAGCCAGGCGACACGCTCAAGGCCATGCCGCCGGATGGCCGCTTCACCGTGCACAAGCCACGCGCCGTGCACCGCGTGGGTTTTGCTGCGGGCTCGGGCATCACCCCCATCCTGTCACTCATGGCAAGCACGCTGGAAGAGTCCGAAGACAGCAAGTTCACCCTGGTGTACGGCAACCGCCGCATGGGCAGCGTGATGTTCAACGAAGCCCTGCAGGACTTGAAGGACCGCTACGCAAGCCGGCTCACGCTGATCCACATCCTTTCGCGCCAGGCGCAGGAAGTGCCGTTGCTCGAAGGCCGCATCGATGGCGACAAAGTGCGTGAACTCATCGGCACGCTGCTGCCCGTGGCCAGCATGGATGAAGTTTTCGTCTGTGGCCCCGAGGCCATGATCGAAGCCACCGAAAAGGCCTTGCTCGATGCCGGCGTGCGCGCCGACCGAGTGCACACCGAACGATTCACATCGCCCACACTGGAGGCCCTGTCGCCAGACCAGCGGCAAGCCGTGGTGCTGGGGCAGCCGGCCGTGCGAACCGAAGGCGACGTGGCGCTGACCGTGGTGCTCGACGGCAAACCCCACGAGCTGCGCATGAGTCGCGACGAACGCGTGCTCGACGTGGCGCTCAATGCCGGACTGGACCTTCCGTGGTCGTGCCGGGGCGGGGTGTGCTGCACCTGCCGCGCCAAGGTGCTGGAAGGAACGGTTGCGATGGAGAAGAACTTCACCCTGGAACCTTGGGAAACCGACAAGGGCTTCGTGCTGAGCTGCCAGGCAAGGCCCACCACCGATCGGGTGGTGGTGAGCTACGACGAACGCTAGTTCCTGAAGACCACGACCGGTGCCACGCCGGTCTGCACCAGACCGATCGACGCAGCGGCCGCACGGCTCAGGTCGATGATGCGGCCTCTCACGTGCGGCCCCCGGTCGTTGATTCGCACCAGCACTTCCTTGCCTGTTCTGGCGTGGCGCACGCGCACTTGCGTGCCGAAAGGCAAGGTCTTGTGCGCGGCGGTCATGGCATTCATGTCGAAAGGCTCGCCACTCGCGGTGCGCCGCCCATGGAATCGTTCGCCATACCACGATGCCATGCCGCGCTCGATCTCGTCCGGTATTTCACCGTCGTCTTGAGCCGTGTCAGGCGCGCTCGGAACATCGGGCGTCGACGGAGCGCGCGTCGCACAACCGCCCAGCCAGAGCACCGTGGCCAGCAGGGCAACGAGCGCGGGCTTGAAGCTCATGACGTGCCAAGCCGCTGCACGATCTCGGTCGTCGCGCCGCTCTGGTTCATGGTGTAGAAATGCAGGCCGGGCACGCCGGCGTTGCGCAGCTGGTCGCACAGGTCGGTCACCACATCCAGCCCGAACGCCTTGATGGACGCGGTGTCGTCGCCGAAGGCCTGCAGCCGCAGGCGGATCCAGCGCGGGATCTCGGCGCCACAGGCATCGGAAAAACGCATCAGCTGCGTCGAGCTGGTGATGGGCATGATGCCGGGGACCACCGGCACCTCCACACCCAGGGCATGCAGATCGTCGACGTAGCGGAAGTAGGCATCGCTGTTGAAGAAGTACTGCGTGATGCCGGCGTTGGCCCCGGCCTTCACCTTGGCCGCAAACGCCTCCAGGTCGCTCTGCGGCGACTTCGCCTGCGGATGCGTTTCGGGATACGCCGCCGCCTCGATGTGAAAACGGTCACCGGTCTCGGCTCGCACAAAGGCGATGAGGTCGCTGGCGTAGCGGAACTCGCCGCCCATGCCGTAGCCGCTGGGCAGGTCGCCGCGCAACGCAACGATGCGGCGGATGCCGGCCGCCGTGTAGGCCGCGAGGCGCTCGCGGATGCTCTCGCGCGACTGGCCGATGCAGCTGAGGTGCGGCGCCGCCGGGCAGCCCTCGGCGATGATTTCGGTCACCGCCTGCAAGGTGCCGTCCTGCGTCGACCCCCCGGCGCCAAAGGTGACCGAGCAGAACTCGGGCTTGAGGGCGTACAGCTGCTGGCGCACCGCGCGCAGCTTCACGGCGCCTTCGGGCGTCTTGGTCGGAAAGAATTCCAGGCTGATGGGAAGGCTCACGACTTCTTCCTTACGTCACTTGTTGGCACAAAACAAAAAACTCGCGGTTGCCGTCACCGCCTGTGATCGGGCTGTCGAAGTAGTCGCGCATCGCCAGGCTGGCGTCGGCACAGGCCTGTTCGATGCGTTCGCGAACCAGGGCGTGGCTCGCGGCGTCCTTCACCAGGCCCCCTTTGCCGATCTGCCCGGGCTGCAACTCGAACTGCGGTTTCACCAGCATCAGCAGGTGTCCGCGCGCGGCCATCAGCGGCACCAGCGCCGGCCACACCAGCGTCTGCGAAATGAACGACAGGTCGCCCACGATCAGGTCGAACGGCGGCGGTCCACCCGCGTCCTGCAGCACGCGGGCCGAGACCTCGCGCGCGTTGCACTTCTCGATGCAGACCACACGTGGATCGACGCGGAGCTTCGGGTGCAACTGGTCCTGACCCACGTCCAGGCCCACCACCTGCTGCGCGCCCTGCTGCAGAAGACAGTCGGTGAACCCCCCGCTGCTCTGACCCACATCGAGGCAGCGCAGGCCGGTCACATCGAGCCCGGTGTGCCGCAAGGCGCCTTCAAGCTTGAGGCCACCCCGCGAGACATAACGCGCCTCGGCGGTGTCCAGCAGACGCAGCTCGGCCACTTCGCGCAGCATTTCGCCGTTCTTGGCCACGGTGATCCACTCGCCGCCGGGCAGCCGCCATTGCACGCCCGTGGCAATCAGCCGCTGGGCCTGCGAACGGGTGGCCGCCAGGCCGCGCTCGACCAGCAACTGGTCGACCCGCATGCCGATCAATACCGGTAGGTATCGGGCTTGTAGGGACCCGCCTTGTTCACGCCGATGTAAGCCGCCTGCTCGTCGGTCAGTTCCGTCAGCATCGCACCGACCTTCTTCAGATGCAGGCGTGCGACCTTCTCGTCCAGGTGCTTGGGCAGCACATAGACCTGGCCCACTTCGTACTTCTTCGGCTGGGTGAACAGCTCGATCTGCGCAATGGTCTGGTTGGCGAAGCTGGACGACATCACGAAACTGGGGTGGCCGGTGCCGCAGCCCAGGTTCACCAGGCGGCCCTTGGCCAGCATGATGATCTTCTTGCCATCGGGAAACTTGACGTGGTCGACCTGCGGCTTGATCTCTTCCCATTCGTACTTCTCGATCGAGGCGATGTCGATCTCGTTGTCGAAGTGGCCGATGTTGCAGACGATGGCCTGGTCCTTCATCTTCACCATGTGGTCGTGCGTGATGATGGACTTGTTGCCGGTGGTGGTGACGAAGATGTCGGCCTTGTCGGCGGCGTATTCCATCGTCACGACCTTGTAGCCTTCCATCGCGGCCTGCAGGGCGTTGATGGGGTCGATCTCGGTCACCCACACTTGCGCCGACAGGGCGCGCAGCGCCTGGGCCGAGCCCTTGCCCACGTCGCCGTAGCCGGCGACCACGGCGACCTTGCCGGCGATCATCACGTCGGTGGCGCGCTTGATGCCGTCGACCAGCGACTCACGGCAGCCGTACAGGTTGTCAAACTTGCTCTTGGTCACCGAGTCGTTCACGTTGATGGCGCGGAACGGCAGCGTGCCCTTGGCGCTCATTTCCTTCAGGCGGTGCACGCCCGTGGTGGTCTCTTCGGTCACGCCGATGATCTGCGCGGCCTTGCGGGTGTACCAGGTCGGGTCCTGCGCCAGCTTGGCCTTGATGGCGGCATACAGGCAGGTTTCCTCTTCGCTGGTCGGCTTGCTGATGACCGACGGGTCCTTCTCGGCCTTCTGGCCCAGGATCATCAGCAGCGTGGCGTCGCCGCCGTCGTCCAGGATCATGTTCGGGCCTTCGCCTTCGGTGCCTGCGGCACCGAATTCAAAGATGCGGTGGGTGAAGTCCCAGTATTCGGTCAGGGTTTCGCCCTTGTGCGCGAACACCGGCGTGCCTTGCGCCACCAGTGCGGCGGCGGCGTGGTCCTGCGTGGAGAAGATGTTGCAAGAAGCCCAGCGCACGCTGGCGCCCAGGGCCTGCAGGGTTTCGACCAGCACCGCGGTCTGGATGGTCATGTGGATGCTGCCGGTGATGCGCGCGCCCTTGAGCGGCTTGGCAGCGGAGAACTCTTCACGGATGGCCATCAGGCCAGGCATTTCGGTTTCCGCAATGCGGATTTCCTTGCGGCCCCATTCGGCCAGGGAAAGATCGGCGATCGCGCTGTCGGCGGTCGGGTTGTTCAGACGTGCATTCATGGTTCGCTCCGGAAAGGATGGACAAACCACATCGCGCAGGGGGAGTCGAAATGAGCTCATCGCACGGGATGTGGATGAGCGTCGTTGCATGGATGGTCCGAGCCTCACGCCCCGCTGCCGAACAAGTCGGTGGGACGCTGCAACGCTCCTCGGATCGGGGGATTCTAGCCGACCTGCATGTTTCAGTGTGTATGAGACACTGCCCGGCTTCCATGGACAGAACACCGCTCAACCATTGGCCAGCCTCGGCGCGCGCGCGCATTCGCGGCGTGCTGACCGACATAGACGACACGCTCACGACCGAGGGCGCCATCACGCCCGAGGCGCTGGACGCCCTGCAACGCCTGCGCGAGGCGGGCCTGCCGGTGTTCGCCATCACCGGCAGGCCCGCCGGCTGGAGCGAGGCCTTTGCGCTGGACTGGCCGGTGGGCGCGATCGTGGCGGAAAACGGTGCAGTCGCGCTGTGGCGCGGGGCAGGCGGCCAGCTCTGCCGCGCCTACCTGCAGGACGCCGACACCCGCGCCGCCCACTTCCAGCGGCTCCAGGCCGTCGCACAACGCGTGCTGTCCGAATTGCCGCAGACGCGGCTGGCCGAAGACAGCCCCGGCCGCGAGACCGACATCGCCATCGACCACAGCGAATTCGCGCACCTGAGCGAAGACGAGATCGCCCAGGTGGTGCGCATCATGAAAGCGGAAGGCCTGAACGCCACGGTGAGTTCGATCCACATCAATGGCTGGATCGGTGACCACGACAAGCTGGCCGGCGCACGCTGGATCGTGCGCGAGCACCTCGGCCGTGCGCTCGACGACGAGCTCGACCAGTGGGTCTACGTGGGCGACTCCACCAACGACGCGCGCATGTTCGGCCACTTTCCAAACAGCGTGGGCGTGGCCAACGTGGCGCGCTTCTGGGACGCCCTTTCGCATCACCCGCGCTACGTGACGCAAGGCGAGCGCGGCGCCGGTTTCAACGAAGTCGCCACAGCGGTCCTGGAAACTCGCGGCGCATGAGCGAGCACCCTTTGCCGCCGCCTTCGGCCGGTCTTGGTGTGGCGCAGGGCGGCACCACGGTGAACGCACCCCTGGGCCTGTTCGCCATCTTCGGCTCCACCTTCTTCCAGCTGGTGGGTTACTTCATGCTCATGCCGCTGTTGCTGCTGCGCTTGAAGGGTGATGGCGTGTCGACCGCGCTCGCAGGCGTGTTCGTCGCCACCGGCTGGCTGGGCATCTTCGCGATGACGCCGTTTGCCTCCGCAATCACGCAGCGCCTGGGCCGCCGACCCTCGCTGTGGCTAGCGGCCTTCGTGCCGGTGCTCGCCATCACCGGCTTCCTGTTCAGCGATTCGCTGGCGCTGTGGTTCGTCTGCATCTTCATCGAGGGCATGGCAGCGGGCCTGCGTTGGGTGCTGGCCGAGGCTGTGGTGGCCGAGTTCTCGCCGTCGCACCAGCGCGGGCGCAACGTCGGCATCTTCGAGACCATGGTGGGCACCACCTTCGTGCTCGGGCCGCTGGTGCTGGCCTGGGTCGGTGCGCAGAGCGACGTGGCGTTGTGGCTCGCGCTGGGATTCACGGTGCTCGGCCTCAGCTGGAGTCTGCTGATCCCGCGTGTGCCGGCGGCGGCCGATGCGCACAGCGCCCGGGTGGGGCTTGGCGGCGTGTGGCATGCGCTGCGCGCGCACCCGCTGATCATGACCGTGGGTTTCGTCGGCGGCTTTTTCGAGAGCGGCCTCACCTCCATCCTGCCGCTGTACGGCCTGGCCCTGGGCCTGGGCGCCACGCTGGCGGCGCTGCTGGTGTCGGCCAGCGGCCTGGGCAGCGCCATCATGATGCTGCCCGCCGGCGTACTGGCCGATCGCATGTCGCACCATCCCCAGAGGCGCTGGGGCGACGAACGCGCGGCGCGCCTCACGCTCATGCGCGCCTGCGCGCTCGTCACACTGCTGGCCACGCTGGTGATTCCCTTCGTCGCCGGCACGCCCTGGCTCGCCGCGCCGGTGGCCTTTCTCTGGGGTGGCGCGGGCGGCTGCCTGTATACGCTGGCCATGATCGACATCGGCTCGCGCGAAGAAGGCATCACGCTGGTCAACAGCACAGCGGTGCTGGTGCTGTCGTACACCCTGGGCGGCGTGCTCGCCCCCGCGCTGGGTGCGGCCGCGCTGCAGTGGGCACCCACCATCGGCTTCCCCGCGCTGTTGCTGGCGGTCGCAGGCGGCGGCTGGTGGCTGTTGAGAAGGGCCGCGCCGTCCCCATCTGAGGGAACCCACCCGGGTTAAGCTGCTCCCACTGGGTGCCCCCACCACCGAAAGGACTCCCCCCATGGCCATTCCCTGGATGGTTGCGCTGAAAGTGATTCCCTGGGGCGACGTGATCGAACACGCGCCGAAGGTACTGAACGCCGCCCGCAAATTGATGGACCGCCAGAAGGCGCCCTTGACCCCGATGCCGCCGGCCGAGCCGCTGGACCTGAACCAGGCACCAAGCCTGGGTGAGCTGAAGAACCGCCTGGTGGAAGCGCGTCAGTTGATCGACCAGCAGGCCGCCGTGCAGGAACAGATGGCCCAGACCCTGGCCGAGCTGGCCGAGCAGAACGCGCGGCTGGTGGGCGCGGTGGATCTGCTGCGCAAGCGCACGCGCATCCTGCTGGTGGTGGCCGGGCTGCTGCTGATTGGCGTGGTCTGGCTGTTCGCGCGCTGAGGCGCATCGCTTGCCCCTATACTGCTTCCGTCGTACAGAAGTGCGATCAGGATTGGCGTCCTGGAATCGATAACCAACAAGAGACGGCTGCCAATGCAGCTGTCTCTTGTTTCTTGTCTGAGCCTCTTTATGGTGGCCCGGATGGGGAGACTTCGGTCTCGCCGGTTTTGGTTATCGATCCGGTACGCCAACCTACTGGGACTTCCCACAAAGTCAAGCCTCTGCCTTGACTCTTTTCCCTCCCCTTTGTTTGTTCGCTGTGTATTCCAGCGCTGTTGAGCACTCCTCAGTCCGAGCCTGACCCTACCGACTTGGCTGCGGCATCGTGACCAGCGCATTGGAGAGCTGTACTTCTTCCTGGCGACGCAGAGCCGTGGCAAACGAGGAAAGACTGCGAACCTACTGTCGGCCTTGTTGCACCGTAGCGTTGTGGCTCACGGTGCGGACCCAGATGCAAACCGCTCAGCGGGGCTCCTACCCATTTACGTGGCAATCGCTTGCCACAAGTTGGCGTTCGAGCTTGGCCGCTGCCGGTCTAACCTGTTCACGCATCTTTGGATCGGCGTCTTGCAAGAAACTCCTTTGTCTTGGTTCAGCCGGAGGCTGGCCGTATGCTGATGTGGTGAGGATCAAAGGCCTTGTCCCTGGCGAACATGGCCCACAGGATGCG